>ONXC01000010.1 GCA_900321715.1 uncultured Bacteroidales bacterium
TCCCTCATACATCTTATCAAGGAAGCGGAATGCCATGGCGTTGCCGGCCTTCATATAGCCCTTCTCCGTTTCTGTGAGCGATACCTTGGTGATCTGCTCCGTGGGAGTTGGGGACTGGATGGTTATTGGGTCAGTGACTTTTACCTGCTTCTGGCAGGAAACAAGGGCCAGAAGGCCGATGGCTATACAAATAATGGTCTTTTTCATCTTTAGAAACGTATAGGTGTTCATCCTTATAACGCAGGGATATGGCAATCCTTGCCTACGAAGTTAGCAAAAACTGTTAAAAATGTAAACGAAATCCCAGAGAAAGCGAGAATGCAAACGGATTGTCGGTATAATAATGGCGGCTTTCTCCCGTGTGGAAATACCAGTCGGCTCCGGGTTCGGCATATATGCTGATAAGTGGAGAGAATGTGTATTCCGCACCTACCCCCAGCCCGCAGGAAAACAGCCAGGGTTTATCAGGGGCATTGCCTGCGAAGCATTTGAGCGCTTGACCGCCGGCAGACGCATAGAAGGAAAAGTTCCTGGCGCTTCCTATCTTGTAATTCACATAAAGAGGAATACCTAAAAACTCCATCCTCTGCTGCGTATTGGCATTCCAGGAATTGAAATGAATAAATGTCAGTCCCGTATCCATACTCCAACGTTCACTCCAGGAAAAAGACACCCTGGCTCCGATTTGCAGAGGGAAACTATGAGTCCATCCGGGTGATTCCGTAGTGGCCGGCTGTGTCTGGGCGGCTTTAGTTATGGGCCCCAATGCCTTTGTTTCTTCTTGATCATCATCTTCCGGCTCTTCAGCGGGCGGACTAGTTTCGTCTCCAGAATAATCTGGATTTGTAGTACCTGATGGGAGCTCGGACTTATCATCCAGGGGTTGAGCAGAACCGGCAGAATACCGATTCCCCAGGGGGGAAGTTTGTGCGTAAAACGATGTGGAAATCTTCACTCGGTTCCGCTGTGGAACAGATTCTTCATCTATAATCTTTGCCCACTCGTCTTCTACCGGATCGTCCACATTTGTGGACTCGTCAATAAAGACTGTCTCAGATTGGACAGCAGAATCTGGTATTGTGAGCCCGTCACCATCTGTCTCTTCATTTTCATCTCCCTTCTTTGGAGGTAAAGACTCTTCAGTTTCAATACGGGGAAGCTGAGAAATATTCTGTGCCAGGCGGACAGGCCGATTGCTAAATGATGTGGGCGTATTATCTTTATGGGGAGTTTCAGTTATGGGCTCTTCTTCCACGGCGGGCTGTTCTTCCACGGCAGCAACCATTTCCCCCGGACTGACGATGATGGGCTCAATGGCGGGTTCCGGCTGCAAAAGAAGCACAATTGTGATAACGGCTGCAGAAGCAAGTGCTGTAAGTACCCACGGCCACCAGCGAATGCCCGTTTTTACAGAAACCCCCGCAATGCCCGCCCAAAGCGAATCGTCCACCGGCTGCTGAAAACCGGCCATCTTCTGCTTCAAGTTTTTTGCCCAATTCTCTTTCATTGTGCGTTCATTTTAAGTTTCTTACTCAACATTGCCTTGGCTCGATGCAGTTGAGAGGCGGAAGTCCCCTCTGTTATGCCCAATAATGCTGCTATTTCTTTATGACTGAGATCTTCAAAGACATAGAGGTTCAATACCGTTCTATAACCATCCGGCAGGGAGCGAATGGCCTCAAATATTACGTCTTGAGATAAAGCATCATACTCCGGCTCTTCCAAAGATGATTCGTCTATCAGGTCATCTGACAGAGGCGCAAACTTCAACCGTTTCCTTTTCCGAAGCCACGATATGCAGGCGTTTGTGGTAATTCTGCTCATCCAAGCCTGGAGACTTCCCGGACCTTGATACACGAAGCGGTCAATATTGTCAAATATCGATATGAAACTGGTTTGCAGGACATCTTGAGCGTCGTCTTTATCGGGGATATACCGACTGACCAGGCCCATCAGAACAGGTGCGCAACCGTCAAAGAGCCGTCTCATGGCGGCGCCGTCTCTTTTGCGTATTTTCTCCAAAAGCAGTTGTTCCTCTGCAGTTTCCATCTTTCACTCTATTAACGCACACATATTGGAATCCTTGCACGAAAATACAAAAAAGTGTTAAATTTGTGTCTATGAACCTTCTGCAGCTTTTCCGGAACATAAGGCCGTTTGTGAGGCCATACCGCCTGCTGGTGCTCATAACCCTCATCCTTACCCTGGTGGGGTCAATGATGCAGCAGGTTAACGCCATAGTGCTGGACCGCACCGTGGATGCAATTAACGCCCTTATCGGCACGGATTTCTCCTGGAGCCAGGCGGCAAGGATCCTTACAATAATATCGGTGGTGCTGCTGGGAAAGGAGGTTTTATCGGCCCTTATCACCTTTGCGCAGAACTACTACGGCGAGCGTATGCGCATCTTCGTGTCCAGGGACCTGTCGCAGGCGGTGATTGAGAAGGTACTTACCTTCAGGATGGCTTTTTTCAGTGCCGATGAGAACGCCACCGGCAAGATCCAAGCCCGTATAGACCAGGGCGTGAGCAGCCTCTCCCGCACGGTCCAGAACTTCTTCATAGACCTTCTGCCACTGTTCACCAGCGCCGCCCTTGCGCTTATCCTCATGTTTGCGGCAAACGTATACGTTGGGCTTGTTGCCCTGGGCATCGTCCCGGTGTATTTCTGGATAACGGTGAGGCAGGCAAAAAGGCTCAAGGGATGGCGCCGGGAAATGCGCTCCCATCTTGAAACCAAGAGCCAGGGCATAAAGAACATCATTGATTCCATTAACGTCATAAAGTCCTTCAACCGTGAGAAGATTGAGGGCCAGAAGCAGCTGGACATCCAGAACCAGGTTACGGCCAACCAGATGAAAACCCGCCGCGTGGCGTTCTATTTCAACGGTCTCAAGAGCTTTGTAAGGCAGGTGGGGACCGTCCTTGTAATCATCCTCACGGCGTATCTGGTGCTCATAGATTACCCCGGGATGACCATTGGTAAGATAATGTACCACGTGATGCTCTTCTCCAACGTGGTGGCGCCAATCACCCAGCTCCAGAGGATATTTGACGACGTAAACGACGCCCTCATCTACGCCGAAGGCTTCTTCGACATCCTTAACTCTGAGAAAGAGGTTGAGCCCAGCGGAAAATACTGCCCTGATGTTGTTAAAGGCCGATTCGAACTCAAGGGCGTGGACTTCACCTACCCCAACGGAACGCAGGCGCTCTTCGGGGTGGATATGGTCATCGAGCCCGGAAAGATAACCGCCCTCGTGGGCCTCTCCGGGGCTGGAAAGAGCACCATCGTGAATCTTCTTGACAAGTTCTTCGAGCCCCAGGTTGGGACCATCACCCTTGACGGGGTGGACCTTCGGGAATGGGATACGCAGTACCTCAGGGAAAATATCGGCCTTGTGCTCCAGAAAAACCATATCTTTGACGGCACCATTGAGGAAAACATCCGCTACGGCAAGCCTGACGCCACTTTTGAAGAGGTGGTGGAAGCCGCAAAGAAATCATACATCTATGACCAGATCATGGCCCTTCCCAAGCAGTTCCAGGGGAAGGCGTCGGACCTTTCCGGCGGTCAGCAGCAGAGGATAGCCATAGCGCGTATGTTCCTCAAGAACCCTCCCATCATTTTCCTCGATGAGCCCACGGCATCCCTGGACGCCATTGCCACTGAGCAGATCAAAAACAGCATAGAGGCCATCAAGAAGGACCGCACCGTGATTATCATCTCACACAGCATCTCCCAGATCATAGACAGCGAGATGGTCTACGCCCTCCAGAAAGGCCGCGTGGAGCAGTCCGGTCACCCGGATGATGTGTACAAGAAGGGCGGCATCTACAAGGACATCATAGATGCATCGGCCCGAAGCCTCAATATTGAAAAGATTGCAAAGACCCTGGAGGGCTAGAGTTTGTTCTAGCCCCGGTGACCGTGATGGTGGTGCCCATGGCCCTTGGGATGGTCCTTGGGATGGGACTCGCGCCACTTGGCGTAGAGGTCATCGCCAAGGATTTCCTTGAGTTTTTCCTCCTGCTGGAGGGAGTACTCCTTCATCTTTTCAAACTTGGCCTTGTCCTCTTCGGTGAACTCCCTCTCCTTGTGGTCTTCGCCTTTGAATTCAGGTTTGGGACCTTCCGGGCGCTTGAAGTTTTCATGGCGATATGCCATGTCGTCAAGGAAGAGTTTGTTCAACTGCTCTACCTGAGTGTCTGAGAGCTGAAGTTCTGAAGCCATCCTGTCCACTCTTTTCTGGACCATCTGCTCCGGAGAGAGCTTCTCCTTCTTTTCGCAGTTGCATTTCTTGTCGCCCGTCTGGGCTGCTGCGCCAATGACTATTCCAAGGGCCGCTGCAATGAGTAAGATCTTTTTCATAATACACTACATTAATTAATTCCGGGAGCAAGAAAAACAAGTTTCGGACCAAAACGCTATCGGCCCTCAATTGGATAAGTCCCTGGATTTGGGTATATTTGCTATCGAAAAACAGAACGACAGAAACCATGAGCGAAGAAAACAAGAATGCATCCTTCCAGGAGCAGGTTAAGGACGCCGCCGACAAAGCGGGTGAAGCCGTGAACGCCGCGGCCGATGCAATCATCGAGGGCGCCGGAAAGGTGACCGACAAACTGCGTGAGTACAAGGACCTCTCCCCTGAGGAAAAGAAAGCAAAGCAGGAGGAGTGGAACCAAAGAGTCACCAAGGCTGCCGAAAAAGCCTCCGATGCACTCAAGGAAGGGTTTGAAGAGATAAAGGAGAAGGTCTTCGGGAAGAAAGAGGCGGAATGAAACCGTTCCTGAAAAGCAACCTGATAGTTGCCGCCTGCGCCATCCTTATCGCAGTCAACATAGGCGTGTTTATCTTTGTCCCAAAGATTCTCGCGCCGCTGGCCCTCATACTCTCCAACGTCATCACGGTGATCCTGATGTTCTTAGCGTTCCAGCCCATGAACCACATCATGCAGGCCGCCCTGAAAAAGAAGGAGGAGGAGATATACCAGCGTAAGAAAGAGGAGGAGGAACTGCGGGAGAAGGTATCGGCCCTGGAGAACAAGACCCGGGAGCTGTCCAGCTGCCTCAGCACCTGGGGACAGATTGCCAGCGCCCCCATGGAGATGGAACGCGTAAGCGAGTACATCATCGGCCGGCCTTCGTTTGACAACTATATAGTGAAGGAGACGCCCCTTGCCGATCTCCTTGAGGATCCCAGGTTCAAGCCCAAGGACCCGGACGGTTTTATGGCAAAGCTTGGAATTACCCTGGACAAATGGAAGGACTGGCTGTTCCACTCCAAGGATAAGACCGTCCTTTACATAGGCCGGCACCGGGACAAGAGGAGCATAGGGATAAAACTTGACAGCATACGCATTGCGCGTGACGGAGACAAGATTGCGCTCTATGGGGCAAATATCACGGTGCTGGATCCCATCAAGCTGGAGCCGGATACGGACTCCGTGTCCCACTGCTGGGTGCTGAATAACGACAAAGGAAAAACGCCCTCTGTCTCTATCAATACGGCCGATATCTACAGCGCCATCCCGGAACTATATGCGCAGAGGTGCCAGGAAGAGGCCCAGGCCGGGTTTGACAGGCAGTTTGAACTGCAGTGCCAGAAAAAGACAGAGTCCCTCCGGAACCTCCTTTCCGAGTATGTCCCAGGGGTGGTTTTCTATGACTCAATTGACGATACATCGGCCCCGTGGGTGTCCCTCAGGGACTGCTTCAATGACAAAACGCTGTATCCCGTCCTATCCAGCATCAACCTTATCTGTGACCTTCTCTCCGATTCCGGAAATAATGGCCTATAACCCTATGAAACGTTTGCTCATCATACTGCTTTCCCTCCTTATTGGAGGAAGCCTCTACGCCCAGCAGATAACTAATGCCAGTTACCACACCGTGGCCCATATCAGCAAGGACGGAACCATTCAGGATGCATCCTACCATACTGTAGGCCATATCCGCAGCGACGGAACGGTGATGGATGCTTCCTACCGCACCATCGGCCACCTTTACAGCGACGGAACGGTCAAGAATGCCTCCTACAGCACAGTCGGGCACATCCGCACTGACGGGACGGTGATGGATTCCTCCTACCGGACCATCGGCCATATCAGGGAAGACGGCACGGTGATGGACGCCTCCTACCACACCATCGGCCACGCCAAAGGCATCCCCCTGGCCTGGGCCGCGCTGTACTTTTTCTTCAGCAACTAGGCCTCAGACATAGTTGTGGCTGGGGGTGGTGTCGTTTAAGTTTCGGACGGTCAGGATATAACCCTCCACCGCAAAACGGTTTATGGCTTGGGCTTCCTGACCCTGTTAGGAATCACTTCTGGAAGGACCATGGAGAGTTCCATGAAGCCGGCGTACTCGCCCTCGTCATACCAGGGGGTCTGGAAGATGAGTTTCTTCACGCCTTCCTTCTCCACGGTGTAGACATTGGTCCTGGGGTTCTCCAGCATATCGGCAAGGAGGCTCCTGGCAGGTTCCGGGTGGCAGTCCAGGACATTGTTCCCGATGATTTCCGGCATCCCGGGCTTGAGGAAGGTCTTCTTTGACTTGGCGTTCATATCCAGGATGGTGCCATCCTTTGCGCAGACGGTTACTGCCACGTCCGCGTCTTCAAAGTAGTCGCGTTTCATGGGATGCTTACAGCTGGGCCTTTATCTTCTCAATGATGGAGGCGTATTCCTCTTCAGTGAGGTAAGTCTTCTTGGGGTTCATCTCGAAGGTGCCGCCCCACTCGGGGCCGCCCTCGTACTTGGGAACGATATGCCAGTGTGCGTGCTTGAGGGTGTCGGAGTATGCCCCGAAATTAATCTTGGCGGGATGGAAGGCCTTGTCTATGGCCTTGGCGGTTTTCCGGACATCCAGCATGAAACGGATGTACTCGTCCTCTGGGATCTCGAACTGCTGTCCCACGTGGTCCTTGAAGGCAACGACGCAGCGTCCCGGGTGGGTCTGTTCCTTGAAAAGATAAAGAGTTGATACTTCAAGGTCTGCGATCTTTATCATCAGCGCATCCAGCGCAGCCTTGTTCTGGCAATAGAGGCAATTCTGTGGCATAGTTATTTGTTTTAGTGACTCAAAGATAGTCATTGTTTTGATACAAACTGCGGGTAACAGGCACTTTTTAGTCCCGTCACCCGCACTTCGAACAAACATCCGGATTTTTTTGTATATTTGTTAGCCGCCAAAAAGCGGCTAACTACTTTTTATGCGTATCTGTGTTATCGGCGGCGCCAATGTGGACATCACCGCTCCATCGGCCCTTGGCTGGCTCATCGATAACTGCAACGGGCCCCTTTTCATTGATGCGGTCTCTGTGGCCAAGGCTCCGCGCATAGCCGATGCCGTGGAACTCTCACGCAAGAAGGCTTTCTTCGCCCTAAAGAGCAATGCCCTAGAGAGTCAGGTGCTTGGCTCCCTTCCCGGGGCCGATATACGGCGCCGATATGTGAGTGCCGGCGCCGAGGGCCTGAGGGTTGAGGAGAACGGGCGGCTGTATGAGTTCCCGGCCCTTCCCTGCATAGTCAGGAACGTCACCGGAGGCGGGGACGCCCTCCTTGCCGGAATTGTGCACGCCGGACCCGGGGCGTCCGTGGAGGAATCGGCCAGGTGGGGCCTTGAATGCGCCCGCTGCGCCGTAGAGAGCCCGGATGCCGTGAGTAATGAAATAAAGAACATCAAAATATGAACAAGTACCTGGACCTGTCCCCGGAAGTAGCCGAGGCCCTTGCCGCTGGGAAGCCCGTAGTGGCGCTGGAATCAACCATCATATCCCACGGAATGCCCTATCCCCAGAACGTTGAGACTGCCTTGATGGTGGAGAAGACCATACGTGAGAACGGTGCCGTCCCTGCCACAATCGCGGTCATCGGCGGTCGTCTCAAGGCAGGGCTTACCCCTGCTGAAATAGAGTATCTTGGAAAGAAAGGCCGTGCCGTTACCAAGGCCTCCCGCCGGGACCTCCCCGTCCTTGTGGCAAGGGGAGAGGATGGCGCCACCACCGTCACCACCACTATGGTAATCGCCCATCTTGCCGGGATAAAGGTCTTCGCCACCGGCGGAATCGGGGGCGTGCACAGGGGCGCAGAGACCACTATGGACATATCGGCCGATCTTGAAGAACTGGCAATGACTCCCGTTATGGTGATCTGCGCCGGAGCCAAGAGCATCCTGGACCTTGGTCTCACCCTGGAGTATCTGGAAACCAAGGGCGTCCCCGTAATTGGCTATGGAACGGATGAACTCCCCGCGTTCTATACCCGCAGGAGCGGCTTCAAGGTGGATTACAGGATAGATACGCCTGAGGAACTTGCCGCAGCCTTCCGCGCCAAACTGGAAATGGGACTCCGCGGCGGAATGCTGGTCACAAACCCCATCCCGGAAGAGTACTCGATGGATCCGGACCGCATCAATGCCGCCATAGACCAGGCCATTGCGGAATGCAATGAAAAAGGGATCAAAGGCAAGGACACCACTCCGTTCCTTCTTGCCCGCATAAAGGACATCACCGGCGGCGACTCCCTGGATTCCAACATCCAGCTTGTCCTCAACAATGCCCGCCTTGCCGCCCGCACCGCCGCTTTGCTGTAAAGCTTCCCCCTGCCGGTGATGTGACAAAAAAAGTCTCATCTCCCGCAAAAAAGGCCGATTTTTGCGGGTGGTGTGCCAAAAAAAGTCACATCACCCGCAGGGGGAGGCCGTGACGAGGATTTTTTGTATCTTTGTACCCTATGGCAGACAATTACTTAGAGAAAAGGGAACAGGAGATACGTGAAGGAAGGCCCAAGGCGGTGAGGCCGCACCCTTCGCTGGATTCTCTCCTCAAGAAGAACCGCAGTTACCGCGGGTATGATGCTTCAAGGCCGATAACGAAGGAGGACCTCCTGAGACTCCTGGAGGTGACCCGCTGGGTGGGTTCCGGGATGAACGCCCAGCCGCTCCGCTACCGCCTTGTGTGCGGTCAGGATGCCGCAAAGGTCCACCCCCTTGTGAAACTTGGCGCGGCGCTCCCGGAGGAGCATCTGCCGCATCCGGGGGAGGAGCCATCGGCCTATATAGTGGTGTGCTCAACAGTGCCTGAGGGCAAGGTTGTGGACATAGACCTTGGAATTGCCGCCCAGAGCATCCTCCTGAAGGCGGTAGAGGCCGGCTTCGGGGGCATCTTTATCCTGAATTTCCGGGCCGATGACCTCCGGGAGGCACTGGCCCTTCCGCTCCAGCCAATTGCTGTTATCGGCCTTGGAAAGCCGTCAGAGAGCATTTTCATCACGGACGCAAAGCCCGGTGACTCCCTTGACTATTACCGCAAGGGCGGCGCCCATTTTGTTCCCAAACTGAAGGTGGAGGACATATTGATATAATCACTATCTTTGTGCCGTGAAAAAACTGTGGCTCATATTGACTGCTCTTCTCCTCTGGTGCTGCCAGCCGGAGAGCATCATTCCGCCCAGGCCGGAAGAGCCCGCGAAGGAGGAGACAAAACCGGATAAACCCGACAATCCTGACACCCCGGAAACTCCTGAAACCCCGGAGCAGCCGGAAGAGCCGGAAGTTCCTGGAGAAGTGAGTAAACTTACAGGTACGGTTATCGGCACCAGCTCAAGCGTAAACTACGACACCGGGCAGTCAAGCACCACCGTCAATACCCGCGATAACGTCTTTGACGGCAATTTTGACACATTCTTTGCTTCCTACGACCGCAGCCGCACCTGGGTGGGCCTGGATCTTGGCACAAAGCATGTCATCACAAAGGTTGGCTACTCTCCCCGCATCTCCCAGGAGAGCCGCGTGGAACTTGCCCTCATTGAAGGTGCCAACCAGCCCGATTTCTCCGACGCCCTTCCACTCGCAATCATAAAGCAGAAGGGCATAGCCCGCCAGATGTCCTATATCGACATCAACTTCTCC
Source organism: uncultured Bacteroidales bacterium (assembly GCA_900321715.1). GTDB lineage: Bacteria > Bacteroidota > Bacteroidia > Bacteroidales > UBA932 > Cryptobacteroides. Next base: position 9,916 of record ONXC01000010.1, read on the forward strand.
CGCGGCGTGAGGTACGTGAGGTATGTCGGCCCCAACAATGCCCGCTGCAACCTTTCAGAACTTGAATTCTACGGTTGGGAGGGTCATGGCGATGACTCGCAGCTGTACCAGCTCACGAACCTTCCCACCATTGTAATCAACACCGCCGGAGCCAGGGATATCACCTCCAAGGAAGTGTACATAAAATCCAACGCGTACATAGTCTCTGATGCCGGAAAAAGCCTTCTCTCTGCCGCAGAGACAGAGATCAGAGGCCGTGGAAACGCCAGTTGGGACTTTCCCAAGAAGCCGTACAAGATAAAGTTTGCCGATAAACAGAGCCCCCTTGGCGCCCCCGCCAAAGACCGCACCTGGACCCTCATCAACAACTACGGTGACAAAACCCTCATGCGTAACATCCTGGCCTTTGAGGTGAGCCGGAGGGTCGGGATGGCCTATACCCCCTTCTGCACCCCCGTAGACGTTATCCTTAACGGAGAGTACGAGGGCTGCTACCAGCTATGCGACCAGGTTGAGGTGGATGGTCAGAGAGTCCCCGCAAAGGGCGGATACCTTATAGAGATTGACGCGTACAACTATACGGAGGATGTGAATTTCAACTCTTCCAGAGGAATCCCCGTCACTGTCCATTATCCGGATGCCGATAAGATTACATCGGCCCAGAGGACCTTCATCCAGAACTACTTCGGTCAGATGGAATCGGCCCTTTTCGGATCCAATTTCAAGGATGCCATTAACGGCTACAGGAAGTATCTGGACGTGGACAGTTTCCTGAAGAACTTCATCGTGGGAGAGTTCTGCGGCAACACGGACACCTACTGGAGCACATATATGTACAAGGACGCCGGGAGCGGGGTGCTCTTTACCGGCCCATGCTGGGACTATGACCTTGCGTTTGAGAACGACGGCCGCACCTATCCCATCAATAACATCAACGACTACATCTACTGCACCAAGGGCTCCGTCCCCTCGGATGCTGTAAGGAGTATGGTAACCCGCATTGTGAAGGAAGACTCTGCCGCCCGCCAGCGCCTGAAGACAGTCTGGAGTCAGAGCAAGGGCTCCCTCTCCACTCTCAACGACTATGTAGACCAGACAGCCGCGCTCCTGGAGGAGTCACAGCAGCTCAATTTCAAACGCTGGCCCATAATGAACGAGTGGGTGCACCAGAATCCCCGTATCGAAGGGTCTTACTCCGGGGAGGTGAAGCGCGTGAAGGACTACATCACAAATAGGCTCACAAAGTTTGACCAGCTTGTGAATAAATAAAAATAAGACCGGCTTTTCAGCTGGTCTTTTTTCCGTGCGGATGATAAGAGTCGAACTTACACGGGCTAATGCCCACCACCCCCTCAAAGTGGCGTGTCTACCATTTCACCACATCCGCAATGTATTTGGGACTGCAAAGATAAGTTCTTTTTTTGAATTCCCAACAATTTTTTTGAAAAAATTATATTCCGCGGGTAAATTCCGTGTTGGAAAGGTTACCTTTGAAGATCATCGCCCAAAGGTCTATGGGCTGCTGGTTGAGGATTACAGTAAGCGTGTAGGACCCCTCAAGATGGTTCCAGCCCACGGTGTTGTTCTGGGTGCACATGTAAAGAACTGTGTTGTTTGTGGCATAAGTGCAGGAGTAGCCTTCCCTTTCCGTGCGGTTGCCGCTTAGGGTTATGCCCCAGTTATAGTGGTTTCCGGTGATGAGGGAACCGCGCTTTGCCTTCATTATGAAGTTCACGGGATAGGTGTCTCCAAGAAGGGTATAAGGCCCCTCAAAAGCCATTTCCCATGTGTCTGAGCCTATGTTTTTTATGGTCATGCCCTTAAGTGCCCTTTCCTGGGCTGTCACCTTCCATATTACGTCCTGATTGAGGATTGATCCCTGGCTTATATCAAAGCGGATGCTTGTGGAGTTTCCAAGCTCTTCCACCTTGAACGCGGTTTCAAGTTCATCCAGGACATCGGTGACCATATCGTCCACAATGGCCATCATATACTCTTTGGTGGGCTGGTTGGCGTAGTAATTCCCTCCGCCCACAATCTCATATCCGTTGGGGCTGTATGACTTTGTGCATCCTGCAAGGCAGACAAGTGCTGCGGCAATAATTGCAATCTTTTTCATGCTCCTTTCCTCCTAGAATCTGAATCCAATACCAATCCTTACACCCGTGATTACGTTTCCAAGGCTTACCTCTGCAGTGCCGTAAACAATCTGGCCTCCCCATTCAAAGCCGATGGGAACGATGTCCCATGCAAAGTCTATGGGCATCCCCACTATGGTTTCCCCTATGTTGAGGTTGATGCCGGCGGCAGCCTTTGCGTAAAGGCGGAAGTGCCTGGGACTGGGGATGAAGAACTTCACCTGCGGTAGGAAAGCCAGCATAGTCTGGCTGAATTCCCGCTTGGGGATATTGCCGATATTGTACTTCTTGGTGCCCTTCATAGATGAGTAGTTGCCCTGGATGCCCACTCCCAGCCAGGGAAGCAGGCGACGGTTTGCATCCAGGGTGAAGGACGGGCCGGAAGTAACCGTGTAATGGGGCTCATATATGGAATAGAGGTCCTTGTGGATGCTCCCCCTGGCCTGGTCAAGGGATGTATAAGTGGCGTTCATAAAGCCCATATAGAGGTTGACGTCAGTCCTTCCCTGGGCTTTTGCGCCGAAACTGCCGGCGGTGAGAATGGCGGCAGAGATAAATATCAATAACTTTTTCATACGGTATTAAGATGCAAAGTTTGATGAAAACGTTTCATCGGCCCAAAAATATTTTCAAAGCCCAAAAATTATTCTTACCTTTGCGGTCCCTCACGAGTTGGGGGAAATACGCATTATTAATTATTAAAGAACAGATTCACAATGGCTGTTAAGATCAGACTCCAGCGCCACGGTAAGAAGAATTTCGCATTCTTCCACATTGTAGTGGCAGATTCCCGCGCACCGCGCGACGGTAAGTTCATTGAGCTCCTTGGCTCATACAACCCCAACACCAACCCCGCTACCATCGTCCTTGATGGTGACAAGGCCCTTGCTTGGCTCAAGGTAGGTGCCCAGCCCACACTGGTTACCCGCCGTATCCTCTCCTATGAGGGTGTCCTCCTTCGCAAGCACCTTGCAGAGGGTGTTGCAAAGGGTGCTCTCACCCAGGCTCAGGCCGACGAAAAATTCGCTGCCTGGAAGGCCCAGAAGGATGAGAAGGTCGCTGCCAAGAAGACCGGTCTCAAGAATGAGGCAATTGCTGCTGCAAAGGCTGCAAAGGCCGCTGAGGCTCAGGTGAACGAGGCCCGTGCAAAGGCTATCGCCGAAAAGAAGGCCGCCGCTGAGGCCGCTGCCGCTGAAAAGGCTGCAGAGGAACCCGCAGAGGCCGCACCCGCAGAGGAACCCGCAGCAGAGGCTTAATGCTCAAAATTGCTCAGGTTCTGAAATCCAACGGGACAGACGGAGGGCTGCTTCTCAGTTTCCTTGACGTCTCCCCGGAGGATATTGACCTTCAGGAACCGGTATTCATCGAATTCGATGGATTGCCGGTTCCCTTTTATTTTGAATCGTTTACGCGCCGCGGCAATAACCGCGCAATAGTTCACATCACGGGCGTCCATGATCTGAAGGACGCCGATGAACTTGCCGGCGCCTCCGTCTATGCCGATTATTTTGAGGAGGAAGAGGAAGAAGATTTCACCGGCTGGACAGTAAAAAAGGCCGATGGCACCCCTGTAGGCACCGTTTCCGGCTACGAGGACATCCCCGGCAATCTCTGTATATACGTAGAAACTCCCCATGGAGAGGTGCTTCTGCCGCTTCATGAGGAGCTTGTAGTTTCCATGGATCCGGAAGGGAAGGTCATTACCCTCACCATTCCGGAAGGCCTCATTTAACTTTCTTCAGGTAGAGGGTCGTTGAAAGGCTCCAGGAAGGGATTTGTCATTCCTTCCCGGCCTATTGTTGTGGGCTGCCCGTGCCCCGGGATGGCATCAGTCTCTCCGGGAAGGACCATCACCTTGTGGAGGAGGGAATCCATAAGGACATCGTAATCCCCGCCTGCAAGGTCCGTGCGGCCGATACTCCCCGCAAAAAGGGTGTCTCCGCAAAGGAGGAGGTTATCCTCCTTTATGTAGTAGCAAACGCTTCCCGGGCTGTGTCCGGGGGTGTGGATCACATTGAAGGTGATGCCTGCAATTGTGAGGATGTCTCCGCCTGCCACATCAAGGGTGGGGAAGTCGTGGTGGAGGAAGTTGAAGCCCTCGGCAAACCTTCCGGAAGTCATCCTTTCCATGATATCCTTGTCTTCCGGGTGCTCATAGACTTTGAGGCCCGGGAAGGCGGCGCAAAGCTTCTCCACGCCCCACACGTGGTCAAAATGGCCATGGGTAAGGAGTATTGCCTGAGGGGTAATCCCCTCCGCCTTTAAAAAAACCGTGAGCTCCCCGCAGCCCTCCGGGGAGGACATTCCTGGATCCACTATGACGCATCCTTTCTCCCCGTCCTGCCACAGGACAATGCAGTTGGTCTCCAGGGGATTGAAGGTAAATATTCTTGTGTGTAGCATCGGCCTCTAATTTTCAATTGCAAATTTACGAAAGATTTTGCATCTTTGTAATAATGTAACGACAGTCCCATGCATATAGGTATAGCAGGTAATATCGGCGCAGGCAAAACCACGCTTACAACACTTTTGGCCCACCATTACGGCTGGACGCCAAAATTCGAGTCAGTAACCTACAATCCCTATCTTGAAGACTACTACAAGGACATAAAGCGCTGGTCCTTTGCCCTGGAAATGTATTTCCTCCAGCAGCGTCTCCATGACGTGATGGAAATACGCAAGTCCAAGGATGTGATCATCCAGGACCGCACCCTCTTTGAGGGCGTCCATATATTTGTTGCCAACAATTACGCGCAGGGAAACCTCTCGGAGCGTGACTACAACACGTATATGGACACATACAACGTCATGATGGAAGTGGTCCATGAGCCGGACCTCATGATCTACCTCCGCTCCAGCATAGAGCACCTGGTGTCCCAGATCCAGAAGAGGGGAAGGGACTACGAGCAATCAATCTCCATCGAATACCTTGCCGGCCTTAACCAGAGGTATGAGAAATGGATATCGGAGTACAAGGGCAGGCTCATCATAATAGAGGCCGATAACATGGATTTCCTCAATCGGCCTGAAGATTTTGCCCAGATCACGGACCGCATAGACGCAGAACTTTACGGATTATTTTAAAAACGCACAATATGCATATCGCTATCGCCGGAAATATCGGCAGTGGTAAAACCACCCTTACAAAGATGCTGGCCGCACATTACGGCTGGACGCCCAAGTTTGAATCGGTAGACTTCAACCCTTATCTGGCCGATTTCTACGAAGATATGGAGCGCTGGTCCTTCAATCTCCAGGTATACTTCCTGAACAAGCGTTTCCAGGACGTTGTGGAAATCTCCAAGCACAAGGAGGTTATCATCCAGGACCGTACCATCTATGAGGATGCCCGTATCTTTGCGCCCAACCTCCATGCCATGGGCCTCATGAGCACCCGTGACTTTGAGAACTATTCAGATTTGTTCGACCTCATGATGTCACTGGTGAACCCTCCGGACCTTATGATTTACCTCCGTTCCAGCATCCCCAACCTCATTGCCCAGATCCAGAAGAGAGGACGTGAGTATGAGCGCTCCATCCGCATAGACTACATCACGGGCCTTAACCAGCGTTATGAGGACTGGATCAAGGACTACAAGTCCCGCCTTCTCATCGTGGACGTAGACAATATCAAGTTTGAGAGCAATCCTGAGGACTTCCAATATATTACAGACAAGATTGACGCAGAGCTTTACGGCCTGTTCCCCTCAGATAAATAATAACCTAAGCTATGGCAGAAAGAATAACTATCATTGACTTTGTAGAGCATTATTCCCACAAATATCCAAACCATACTTATCTCCGTGAAAAGGTAGACGGTGCGTGGAAGGAGCTCACCCAGGAAGAGACCCGTACAGAGGCATACCACATAGGCGCAGGCCTTATGTCCCTGGGCCTCAAGAAAGGAGACCGCATTGCACTGCTGTCAGAGAGCCGCGCCATGTGGATCCTCGCAGAATTGGGCGCAATGTATGCAGGTGCCACGGACGTTCCGCTTTCCGTAAACCTTGGAGAGGGCAAGGACCTTGTTTTCCGTATCAATCACTCGGAGTCCAAATGGATCTTGGTGTCCGGAAACCATCTTCCCCGTATCCGTGCCGTCCTCCCGGAGTGCCCCGGTGTGGAGAAGGTGATCGTGTTTGACGATACTGCATTTGACTATGACAAACTTGAGCCCAAGGAAATCCGTATCTCTGAGATCCAGAAGATGGGAGACGAGTTCCTGAAGGCCCACAGGGCAGAATTCGAGGCCCGCTACAAGTCAATCGGCCCCGACGACTACGCCAATATCTCATATACTTCCGGTACCACCGCAGACCCTAAGGGTATCCTCCTTACGCACCGCAACTACACCGCAAACGTGGAGCAGGGACGTTCCGTCATCAGCATCCACGAAGGTGCCACCATGCTCATCATCCTGCCCCTGGACCACTGCTTCGCCCATGTGGCGGGTATGTACACCATGATGTCCTACGGCGGTTCCATCGGCTTTGTCCCTATCGGCAAAAATGCCCTTGCAACGCTGCGTAACGTGCCTGTGGCCATATCTGAGGTGCGTCCTCACGTGATGCTTTCCGTGCCCGCCCTGGCCCGTAACTTCAAGAAAAACATTGAGAGCGGCATCAAGAAGAAAGGCCCGTTTGTGGAGAAACTCTTCAATTTTGCAGTACGTAATGCCATTGCTTATAACAAGGAGTATTACAACCGCGGCACCGGCCTCAGCTGCCTCCGCTGGCCCCTTGTGAAGCTCTTTGACAAAATCCTGTTCAAGCAGGTGCGTGAAAGCTTCGGCGGCCGCATGCTGTTCTTCGTTGGCGGCGGCGCGCTCCTTGACATTGAGCTCCAGCGCTTCTTCTGCGCCGTGGGTATGCCCATGTTCCAGGGCTACGGCCTTACTGAGGCAACCCCTATCATCTGCGCAAACTCAGCCGGCCACGCCCGCTTCGGCTCCTCCGGCCGCATTGTACGTCCCATGGACTGCGTGATTCTGGATGCAGAAGGCAAGGAAGTCCCTCACGGCACCCGTGGAGAAATTGTCATCCGCGGTGAAAACGTGATGGCCGGTTACTGGAAGAATCCCAAAGCTACCGCCGATACAATCATAGACGGCTGGCTCCACACCGGAGATATGGGTTATATCTGCCCTGAGGATCCTGAATTCCTCTATGTTGTTGGCCGCTTCAAGAGCCTCCTCATATCATCTGACGGTGAAAAGTACTCCCCGGAAGGCTTCGAGGACAACCTCACGGAAACCTCCAAATGGGTAAACGCCTGCGTCCTTCACAATGACCAGAAGCCCTTCTGCGTGGCCCTTGTGGTCCCGGACAAGGCCGCTCTGTCAGAAGCAGCCACAAAGCACGGTCTTGATCCTGCCACGGAGGAAGGCAAGCGCTTCATGCTGGATCTCATCCAGACAGATGTAGATTCCTACAAGAAGGGTGGCAAGCATGAGGGCATGTTCCCTGAGCGCTGGCTTCCTTCCGCAATCGGTGTCTGCGATGAAGAATTCACCATTGCCAACAAGATGATGAATTCAACCATGAAGATAGTCCGCGGCAAGGTTGAGGAGCATTACGCCGGCCTGTTGGATTACCTCTACACCGTGGAGGGCAAGGACATCCACAATCCTCGCAACATGGCCGCGCTGTAGTGCGTTTGCATCATAAATCAACAAAAAGGGCAGCTTGCAACCGCAAAGCTGCCCTTTTTCGGTAACCAGCTGCCCTTTGGGCCGCGCGTAACCTAAAATCGGCCCTTTTCCGGTATCCAGCTGCCCGTGCCGTCTATTTCAAGTGCCGGATAGTGCGTGAAGGGAGTGATATCTTCTTTTTGAACGTGGTTTTGCCCTTGTAATAGAAGAGGTTGAGGGTGGTGCCATCATTGTCAAAGTAGATTGAACGGATATATGCGTCCGTTTTGCGGTTGCGGCACACGGGCTCACACCAGACCAGGGTGTATTCACCGCCGGAAACTGTGCAGATTACGGTGTAGTCACGGATGTCAAATATGGCAGCAGACCGCCCTGAGCCCTTTTCCTTGCGGGCTTTCTTGCAGGCCTGAACAATGGATGATTCCGGGTCCAGTTTTCCAAACACCAATTTTGCGGCCGATGTCCGTGCGTTGGGATTCTTTTGAAGCCACCACTGGATGGAATCGTCGGTGAGGATATCGGCCTTGGAGATTTGGATGAGGTTGGGATTTTCACGGAGGCGGGCTACCAGCCACGCTACCTCTGCCGATATATTTACCCCTTCTATCATTTCCGGGCTCTGGCCCTCTATGCGGGTACCGTCCCCTTTCCCATAAAAGAGCGCCTGATGCACAAGGTCTTCCTCCGGGAGGTAGAGCGCCTCAACGTATTCGTCCGTGCCGCCTCGGTATGCAAAGTGGATGTACTTCCGCTTGCCTCCAAACGGGGAAATGATTTCCATGGGGGTGACAAGGGGCGGTGTGGCCGATGACATGGTGTACACAGGTATCACGCGGGTATCTTCAAGCGTACCGTCCGGGGAGAGGACGCGGAGGGTAAGGTCCGGATCAAGGGCCAGGACGTGATCCACGCCATCCTTCTTCCAACCGATTGCATCAACTGCGTTACCGGCAACCGCCATTGCGGCATCCGGGGACATGGTGCTCACGTTGGCCGCCATGTATTCCGCCATCATTACTGAGTCCTTAAGATGCAGGACCTTGGGGGCATAGACGGAATTAGGGTACTTCTTAAGGAATTTATCGGCAGCCTTGATGGAGAACTTCCTGACGGTTTTTCCGTAAAGCGATGTTTCCGCTTTGGTCTGTGCGCCAAGGCTCAGCGGGATGGCCAGCAGAGCGGTGGCTATGATGATTTTTAGCAGTTTCATAGGCAGTCAATGATTATTTCATCGGCAATCTGGTCCGGGGACAGAGCATCCGTATCAATTGTTACGTGGGCGGCGGCTTCATAAAGTGGCTCACGGGCGGCGAGACGCTCCTCAAGGCCCTCCCTGGCAAGCGGGCGGCCGGCCATTTGGCCTTCAAGCCGTGCCTGGAGTGTCTCCAAAGATGCTTTAAGGTATATGCACAGCGTCTTTTCCTGCAACAGCTTCACGGCGCCGGGCACCGTTACCGTACCGCCGCCTAAAGCCAATACGGCTGTAGACTCACCATATTTTGAGATGGCTTCTTCCAATGCCTTCTTTTCAAGGCGGCGGAAGGCGGCTTCTCCATCGGCCTCAAAAATTGCCGGGATGGAGCGGCCGGCTTTACGGGCAATGACCTCATCCAGATCTATGAACGGGCACCCCAGCGCATCCGAAAGAATGCGCCCCACAGTGGTTTTTCCGCTTCCCATGAAGCCTTCTAGAGCAATCAGCATATAGCAAAAATACACAAAAAAGCGGATTTTCGTGCAAAAGTGGGCAAAAATCCATATAAAAGATATGGCTCACACACTACCGGAATGCCTTTTATCCGTTTCATTCGTTTCACAACGTTTGAAACCGATAACTTTTCTCAACTTTGTGATATGAGAAACTATAGGAAACAGCGGGAGGAGTACCGCAAGATGGGAAAAGGATATTACCACCTAGTTACAGACGGGTGGAAGGATGGCTGTATCTTCAATAGTATTGCACAGTTTGCTTACGGAATGATGTTGATAGGTCTGATAACCTTGAGATACTCAATAGTTATCTATGATTTCACTCTGATGCCAAACCACATTCATATTATACTGAGCGGCACCGGGAATGATGCCGTTGAAGCATTCCTGTATCTGAAGCGTAAACTGAATCTAAGGCTTGTCGCCGATCATTACAAGCCCTTGCCTGAAGACTACGGCTTCAAACTTATCCCTATTGAAGACAAAGCGCAGATGAAGGAACTTATTATTTACCTGGACAGAAACCATTATGAAAAAGAATTTGCAGTCCCTGGCGGATATCCTTGGGGAAGTGGTTATCTGCATTACTCCTTGTTTGCCGATTTGCTTCACGGAAAACGTGTTTCCGAGTTCGGATCTAAAGAATTGGAGGCACTGACCGGCTGTAGGATTGAACTGCCGGCACATTGGGAAATTCACCCCGTACTGGGTTTACTCCCAAAGTCATTTGTCAATACCCGGCTGGTGAGGCAGCTGTTTACCGGGCCTAAGGACTATATGACCAAGCTTGTCAAGGATTACGAATCCTTTGTAGCAATTGCGCGGAAATGCGGAGAAGAGAATGAATACGGCAGCAGTGAACTGACAGATATTGTATCACAAGTACTCCTGATGGACTTTGAGGGAAAGTCTCTTTCAAAATTGAATAAAGATGAGATGGCACGCCTTGCCGTGAAACTTTCAAAGCAATTCAATATAAAAGCCCAATCCATAGCGGAGAGTCTTGGCGTTTCCATTCATCTTATCAATCAGTTCTTACGTTCAAAGGATTATGGGAGGGGCAGCCGATTACCGGAAAAGGGCCGATTTTAGGTTACGCGCGGCCCAAAGGGCAGCTGGTTACCGAAAAAGGGCAACTTTGCGGTTGCAAGCTGCCCGGAGAGTCTGTAAGAGCGTATGATGGAATAGCATAAGTTATTTGCGGCCGGTCCCTTGCAATTATAAAGCGGATTCGTTATCTTTGTAAGACTATGGCCTTATCAGACAAACAGTGGACACTGAAACCGGCGGCCGATCCCGAAAAATCGGCCCGTCTGGCGGCAGAACTTGGCATTGACCGGGTTCTGGCAGAGCTGCTTGTCCAAAGGGGCGTGGAAACCTTCGAGCAAGCCCGCAGCTTCTTCCGCCCCAGCCTGGAAGAGCTCCATGACCCCTTCCTCATGAAGGACATGGACAAGGCCGTGGAAAGGCTCCATCAGGCAATTGTGGGCCAGGAGCACATCCTTGTCTACGGAGACTATGACGTTGACGGCACCACCGCCGTAGCGCAGCTGTACTCATTTGTGAAGCAGTTCACATCCAAGGTTGATTTCTATATCCCGGACCGTTATGATGAAGGCTACGGCCTTTCATACAAGGCCCTTGACTGGGCCGGAGACAATGGTGTGGACCTTGTGATTACGCTGGACTGCGGCATCAAGGCCATTGAAAAGGTGGAATACGCCAGGGCCAAAGACATTGATGTAATCATCTGCGACCACCACCTCCCGGAGAACGAACTTCCCGGTGCCGTAGCTATCCTGGACCCCAAGCGGGAAGACTGCAATTATCCCTTCGACGACCTTTGCGGCTGCGGGGTTGGCTTCAAGCTGGCCCAGGGATACGTTCAGAAATACAATCTGGATCCTGCAATCCTGGAACCGCTGCTGGACCTTCAGGTGGTGTCCATCGCATCAGACCTTGTATCCATGACCGGAGAGAACCGCATCCTGGCACACTTCGGCCTCAAACGCCTCAATGAGAATCCCCGCAAGGGCCTTCTGGCAATGATAAATCTTGCCCAGCTGGAACCCGGGCATATCTCAATTGACGACATTGTGTTCAAGATCGGCCCGCGTATCAATGCTGCAGGCAGGATGGAAAGCGGCCGCCTTGCCGTAGAACTTCTCACCGCCACTGACGACAGAACGGCCTTCCGCATCGGGGAGCAGATCAACGACAACAACAATGAGCGCAAGTCCATAGACCGTGAAATCACCCAGGAAGCACTTATGATGGTGCAGAACGGAACGGCACTTGAAACGGAGAACGTAACCATCGTCTACAATCCCACCTGGAACAAAGGTGTGGTTGGAATTGTGGCCTCACGTCTCGTGGAGGCCTATTACAAGCCCACGGTGGTTCTCACCAAGAGCAACGGCTTTGTAACCGGCAGCGCCCGCAGCGTGCAGGGCTTTGACCTATATTCCTCCATTGAAAGCTGTGCCGATCTACTTGAAAACTTCGGCGGCCACGTATATGCGGCCGGCCTTACAATGAAGGAAGAAAACCTGGAGGAGTTCTGCCGCCGTATGAACAAGTTTGTGGCTGGGAACATCACCCGTGAGGAACTAACCCCCGTGGTGGAAATTGACACCAGCCTCAACTTCTCACAGATCACCCCCAAGTTCACCCGCATCCTAAAGCAGTTCCAGCCATTCGGCCCCGGCAACAGCAATCCAGTGTTCCTTACGGAAGACGTATATGATGCCGGTAATGGCCGCAAGGTGGGAGCCGGCGGCGTGCACCTTAAGCTGGACCTCATGCAGGAGAGTCAGCCCTACAGGCAAATTGCGGCTATCGGCTTCAATATGGCCCAGTTCTATGACCACATCAAGGCCGGTAACCCCATTGATATCTGCTATTCAATTGTAGAGAATTTCTACCGCGGCTCTTCCACGGTGCAGCTACGGCTGAAGGATATCCGGGAGAGGGACGAACTCATATAATATATCCCACTTCCTTGAAGCGGTAGTAGCGGATAGGTTTTTCCGGAGTTTCCAGATCCCAGATCATAAGGCGTCCGTCTTCCGAGACGCCTTTTATTATGCCCGTATACTCACGTTCCTCAATATAATCATGGTAACGTGCATTCACGTCCAGATTGAAAAGGCGGCGGGAATAGTGTGAAAAGAGGGACTGACGTTTGTCCTTGTCCTGAAGATACGGGAGCCATCCCTCAATAAGGGTAAGTACTTTTTCAAGGCATTCCTCCAGCGGGTGTTCCTCGCCGGTCAGGCTCCACAGGGATGTGGCATTTGCCAGCTGGGGAAACTCCCGCTGATTAATATTAAGGCCGATGCCAATGACAGATGCGGCAAGACCATTCCCTGTGAGCGCATTCTCAATGAGGATTCCGCATATCTTGTTCTTCCCCACATAAACATCATTGGGCCATTTCACCTTGCACCAAATGGCGTGGCTTTGAAGGAAATCCGCCACGGCAACGGAAATGACGTAATTGAGCCAGAATGCGTCTGTGGCCCGGAGGGGCGGAAGACCGCCCTCCCCGAATTTCAGGACTATGCTGAACGTGAGGTTCTTGCCGGGCTCCGTGAACCAGGTATTTCCACGTTGCCCCCTGCCGGCGGTTTGCTCACGCGCCGCCAGCACGGTACCGCTCTCAAGCTCAGGCAAGCGCCTCAGCGCCTCCGAATTTGTGGAGTCAATTGTATCCAGCCAGATAACTTTCATGACACAAATGTCGGCAATAAGTTTATCATTTGCAATAAGGGCCGCTGATTACCGGGAAAGGGCCGATTTTAGGTTACGCGCGGCCCAAAGGGCAGCTGGTTACCGAAAAAGGGCGGCTTTGCGGTTGCAAGCTGCCCTTTTGATGGTAAAGTGGTGTCCTTGGCTAGAAGAGTGTGGGTTCCCAGTCGTCAAAGTCAACGGCACCGGAGTCTGAGGCGTCTTCCGGGGCGTCATGAACGTCTTCGGAGGGCTCAGAGGCCGGGGCGGCGTATGCGGCCGGAGCATCGGGGTCAACGGGGGCCTTGGGCTGGACCTGGTCCACGGCATCATCGGCCATATCATCATCCCCGTCAAAAGGCTCTGCGATGGCTTCTCCTGGGGCTTCCGGCTCATCCTTTTCCAGCGGCTCCCCAAACTCCACAGCCTTGAGGTCATACGGTGAGCACTTCTTGCCCTTTGCCGTGATGCCCTTCTTGGCAATGAATTCTGCAACGTCCACGGTCTCAGGCTCCCTGTGGGCGTATTTGCCACCGAAGGTGAGAACCAGTTGAGGATAGTCATCTGAGGAGATGTCCACCAGTTTTGACCCGCGGGCGTCAGAGATGAACAGCACGGGGGAGTTGTTGCTTTCCGTAAAGCTGAAGCGCTTCACGTAATATGCCTTGGCGGCATTGTCCCAGTACACCACGGTGTATACCTTGGAGGTGTCCAGCTTCTCAATGCGGATCACGTCTCCCTGGTACTTGTTCACCAAATCATATGTTGTGGTGTAGTAGGAACCATCGGCAAAGATTGCCAGTACGCGGTCTTCGCCGGAGAACTTTCCAAGGTGGTCTCCGCGGCCGTCCTCGTTGAGGCGCTGGATATCGGGGTCATACCATATATCCTTGCCCTCCAGGGTGGTGATACCCTTGGACTTGAGCTGGATACGTGCAATGGCGTTCTTGGTTACCAGGTTACCGCGGGAAGCGCGTCCCTTGATTGCAAGGGCAGAGAAATCCCATTCCAGCTGAGTTTTCTTGAGGCCCTTCTTGGGACGGAGATTGATCTTTACGGTCTCTGCCTCACCATTATGGTTCACGGTGAACCAGAGGATCTTGGACTCAGGCTCGCCGGTTGTAATGTCGTAATCCTTGTCACGGGTTACGGAGGTGATGGCAAAGCGCTTGGCATAGTGTGCTGGGCCCTTGCCGTCACGGTAAATCACGTTGTAGATGGTGCGTTCGTCACCGCGGTTGAAAACGCCGGCATAAAGGAGGTCCTTTCCAAAGAAAGCCTTGTCCTGCACCTTTGTGACGCGGAATTTACCATCCCGGCCGATAACTATGATCTCTGAAAGATCGGAGCATTCGCACACATATTCACCCTCGTCTCTCTTGAGGCCGATACCAACAAATCCCTCCTCCAGGTTTGCATAGAGTTTGGCGTTGTTGGAGACAACCTTGGTGACGGTGATGTTCTCAAGGGATGAGATTTCAGTAAGGCGGGGCCATGCGGCGCCGTACTTCTTCTTGAGATTCCTGAACCAGTCTATGGTGAATTCCGTGATATGCTCAAGGTGGTCCTTGACCTCCCTCATCTGGTCCTCGATAGCGTAAATCTTCTCATCCAGGGCCTTGGTGTCAAACTTGGAGATCTTGCGCACCGGCTTTTCAACCAGTTTCAGGATGTCCTCCATCACGATGGGCCTGTGCAGGAGGTCCTGGTACTGGAGCATCTGGGACAGGATGTCCTGCAGCTGCTCTTCCCAGGTCTTCTGGTTCTGCTCCAGAACCTTGTAGATACGGTTTTCAAAGAAGATGCGCTCCAGGGAACTGTAATGCCAGTCGTTCTCCAGTTCTCCAAGTTTCACCTCAAGTTCCGCCTTAAGGATGTCCCTTGTATGATAAGTGTCATACTCCAGGATCTCATCCACGGTAAGGAACACGGGCTTGTTCTCACGGATGACGCAGGCGTTGGGAGAGATTTTGGTCTCACACTCCGTAAAGGCATAGAGAGCGTCAATGGTCTTGTCGGGGGAGACATCGGCCGGAAGATGGATGATAATCTCCACTTTGTCGGTGGTCATATCGTCAATCTTCTTGATGTTGATCTTCTTCTTCTCCTTGGCCTTGATAATGCTGTCTATGATGCCCTGGGAGGTTTTTCCGTAGGGGATTTCAGTTATGGTGATGGTGCTCTTGTCCACTTTGTTGATGCGGGCGCGAACCTTTACCATACCTCCGCGCTTGCCCTTGTTGTACTTTGAGCAGTCTGCGATGCCGCCGGTAGGGAAGTCCGGGAGAATCTCATAAGGCTCACCCTTCAGGATGGCGATGGAGGCGTCTATGAGCTCGTTGAAATTGTGGGGCAGGATCTTGGAACTGAGACCGGCTGCAATGCCTTCAGTGCCTTGTGCAAGCAGCAGCGGGAAGCGCACTGGGAGTTCAGTTGGCTCCTGGTTACGGCCGTCGTAGGAAGTCATCCAGGGGGTTACCTTGGGATCAAAGACAACTTCCTTCGCAAACTTTGAGAGGCGGGCCTCAATGTAACGGGGCGCAGCATTGGAGTCTCCGGTAAGGATGTTACCCCAGTTACCCTGGCAGTCTATGAGGAGACCCTTCTGACCCAGCGTCACAAGGGCGCCAAGGATGGAGGCGTCTCCGTGGGGATGGTACTGCATGGCCTGGCCCACAATGTTGGCAACCTTTGTGTAGCGGCCGTCGTCCATTGTGGCCATAGTGTGCAGAACACGCCTCTGAACGGGCTTGAAGCCGTCTACGATGTGCGGCACGGCCCTGTCCAGGATGGTATATGAAGCGTAGTCCAGATACCACTCCTTGAACATTCCGGAGAGCTTGTACTTGCGGCTGTCTCCGCCCAGGAGTTTATCAAATTTCCCGGACGCGGCAGCGTCTTCTCCAAGTTCCTCGTCTTCGTCTTCAGGTGCGTTTTTGATGTCGTCCCAATCGTCTGCCATAGGTTAAGCCTTAAAATTCATATCCAAACCGGCGGAGTTCCTTGCGGTCCTCCCTCCAGTCAGGGTCCACTTTTACAAATGTAGAGAGGAAGACCTTCTTCTGGAAGAAGTCCTCCATGTCTATGCGGGCCTCGGTGCCCACTTTCTTGAGCATGGCGCCTTTTTTGCCGATGATGATGCCCTTCTGGGACTCCCTCATAACATAGATTACGGCGCTTATCTCATAACGTTCCTCGCCTTCGTGGAAGGACTCTATCTCCACCTGGCAGCTATACGGAATCTCTTCCGAGTAGTTGAGGAAGATCTTCTCACGGATGATCTCCGATGCAAAGAAGCGGAGGTTCTTGTCCGTGAACTGGTCCTTGTCAAACCAGGCCGGGGCTTCCGGAAGCCTTGATGAAACGGCCTCCATGATGCTCTCAAGATTGAATTTCTCCTGGGCCGATGCCGGAATGACCTCTGCCTTGGGAAGCCTTTCCTTCCACCACTGCATGAGCTCCACCACCTTTTCCTGGGTGGAGAGATCAATCTTATTGAGCACAACCACAACGGGGCAGTCCACCTTGGAGAGCTTCTCAATGTATGCGTCGTTTTTATCGGCCTTCTCGACGGTGTCCGTCACGTAGAGGATAATATCGGCATCCCCTATTGCGGTGTCGACAAACGAGAGCATGTTTTCCTGAAGCCTGTAGTTGGGCTTGAGGATGCCGGGGGTGTCGGAGTACACAATCTGGAAGTCTTCTCCGGAGACGATACCCATGATGCGGTAACGGGTGGTCTGGGCCTTTGCCGTCACAATTGAGAGCTTCTCACCCACAAGGGCGTTCATCAGCGTGGATTTGCCCACGTTGGGATTGCCGATGATATTTACGAATCCTGCCCTGTGTGCCATTATACGTATGCTCCCATTTTGAGGATGTTCACCTCGCCCTCGGTGAGGTAACGCCAGTCGCTCTTCTTGAGGCCTTTCTTGGTGAGGCCGGCAAAGTACACGCGGTCAAGGGCGCGGACTTCGTAGCCCAGGGCCTCGAACATGCGGCGCACGATCCTGTTCTTTCCGGAGTGGATCTCAATGCCAAGCTGGCGGTGGTCGTGGGCGTCGATGTACTCAAGTTCATCGGCCTTTGTTACGCCGTCACTGAGCTCTACGCCTTCCAGGAGCTTCTCCTTGTCCTCTTCCTTGAGGGGGGAGTCCAGGACCACCTGGTAGATCTTTTTCTTGTTGTAGGAGGGGTGGGTGAGTTGTTCGGCCATCTCTCCGTCGTTGGTGAACATGAGGACGCCGGTGGTGTTCTTGTCCAGACGGCCAACGGGGAATACCCTGGTGGGGCAGCCCTTGAGGAGATCCATCACTGTTTTCTCTGCGTGAGGGTCGCTGGCGGTGGTGACATAGCCCTTGGGCTTGTTCATCACGATATAGACCTTCTCTTCACCCTTGAGGCGCTGTCCGTTGAAGCGGACGTCGTCAGTGAGGATGTTCACCTTGGTGCCAAGTTCCGTCACAACCTCTCCGTTCACGGTTACAACACCGCTCTGGATCATTGTATCGGCCTCCCTGCGGGAGCAGACGCCGGAATTGGCGATGAATTTGTTGAGGCGCACCACTTCCTTTATTTCGGTGGGGGCGGTGTCGTTGTCACTGTAATGGCCGTTCACCTGGGGCTTACGGCGAAGCATGGCGTCCATGCCTTCCTTGGCGCCGTCCCTCTTCTTGAAGGGATTGCCATATCCGGATCCGCTGCGGGAACTTCCGGGTTTTGAATAGCCGCTACGGGCCGATGAAGATCCGCCGCTTCTGCGCTCACCGTATGAGCTTCTTTCGGGGCGGCCGCCTTCACGGCGCTCTCCGTAAGGAGTACGCTCATTGCGTCCTGCACCACGGCGCTCACCCTGCTGGGGTGCACCGTTTCTTCTTGCGGGACGGTCTCCGTCGGAGAAACTGCGGCTTGTAGAATAATCTGCTTTTGAAATGCGAGGCCTCTTGCCTCTTTTATTGTCTTCCATAATACACTACTTTACGACTCACGTCGTTACTTAAGTTTGAAAATATATGTGATGGTGCCGGTCTGGAGGGCCGGAGCATCAGCTTTCATGTTAAAGTGAGCCTTCATTGCGGCGTTACGGGCCGCGTTCCAAAGCTCCTTGTTTGTTACGGTGGTGCCTTCCGCGCCGGGGATGGCTTCCGTTACCTCTCCGTACTGGTTAACCTTGATCTGGACAACCACAATTCCTTCGGCCTGGATGCCGTAGGAGGGCTTGGGCAGTGATCCTACCACGGAGCGGCCCTGGAGGTGGGCGTTGGCCGATCCTTCCACTTTACCTTCCTTGGTGTTGCCGTCAGGCTGCCCGGCCTTGAAGCCTTCCGATGCCTCAGAGGCGCTGTGGGGCGCAGTGGCGCTGTTGTCCTTCCTGCTCATTCCGGGGAACGCGGCCCTGGGGTCTAGCTTGGGCTCTTCCTCCTGCTTGGGAGTGGGAACCTCCACGTCTCCAACGGGATCCGGCTTTGTGGCCGGCGTTACGTTTGGAACGGGATTCACGTGGGGTGATTCCGCTTTCTGGACCAGTTCCACTTCCTTTTGAAGGTCCACTTCCTCTGCCTGGGGCTGCCTGCCAACGCGTGTCTGGACGGGCTTTACCATCTCTTCCTCTTCCTCGAACTCTATCACAAGGGAGGTGCGCTCCGGCGGCGGGGGATCAAGGTATGTGAGGCCGCTTGTAAGGCAAAGCACCAGCGCGGCGGCATGAACGCCCAGCGTAACCAGGATGCCGGTCACGTTGGCGTTTTTCTCGCTCTTTTTCTGTGTGCGCTGGTATGGCTGCATAGTGCTATTCCGGTTGCGTTGCCAGGATTACCTTATAGTGGTTCCTCTTTGCTATATTCATTACCTGGACCACCTCTCCCACAGGGACTGTCTGGTCACTGTAGATGGAGAAGGTAGGGTCTTCCTCTGCGGAAAGAAGGCCGATAAGCTCATCCTCCACATCCTGGAACTGGGTGGGCTCCTGGTCTCCGTTGATGTGGTAGGTGTAGGTCTGGTCTCCCCAGTCCTTGATGCTCACGCTCACCGTTGCCTTTGCGTTCACCTGCCCGGTTGATTTAGGGAGGAGAAGCTTCAGGGCGTTGGGGTTAATGAGCGTAGAGGTCACAAGGAAGAAGATAAGAAGCAGAAACACGATATCAGTCATACTGGATACCGAGAACTGCGCGTCTACCTTTGTGTTTCTCTTCAGTGCCATTACTTCTCAGATGCTGAGGGTTCGTTTATCACGATGTCTATGAACTCCATGGTGGAGCTTTCCATCTGGTACACAAGGTCTCCCACCTTTCCGGTGAGCCAGTTGTAGCCGAAGTAAGCGATGATACCCACGATGAGGCCGCCCACGGTGGTGAGCATAGCAGTGTAGATACCGCCGCTGAGGAGGGTGATGTCAATGTTGTTTCCGGCCTTGGACATATTGAAGAAGGCCTGGACCATACCCATCACGGTGCCAAGGAAACCAATCATAGGGGCGCCGCCGGCTATTGTTGCAAGGAGGGGAAGGCCCTTCTCAAGGCGTGCGACCTCTACGTTGCCGATGTTTTCTATGGCGCTCTGGATATCGGCCATGGGCCTGCCCATACGGTTGATGCCGGTCTCGATCATGCGGGCCACGGGGTTGTCGTATTTACGGCAGAGGGTAACGGCGCTCTTGGTTTTGCCGTCTGTGATATAATCCCTGATGTCCTTCATGAAGTGGGGATCAATCTTGGATGCGTTCTTGATGACCCACCATTTACGGCCTATAAGATAGATGGCAAGGATTGAGAGGGCAAGGAGGACCCACATGAGGGGACCGCCCATTGTGAACATTGAGAAAAGGCTCTCTGACATCTGCTGGGGCTCTGCGGCCACAGGAGCATCTGCTGCCTGATTGATGGCATCTGCAAGGGCCTCCAGGGTGTCTGCTTGAAGAAGATGGAATAGCATATCTTAGTACTTTGTTATATATTCTTTTATTAACCTGCAAAGATACTAAAAAAACTGCTTTGTTCCAATAATGCTATTTGTCAAAAACCATAACCCCGCACGGAATGCGCAATTGTGCTCAGAATCTTCTTGTTAGTTTCTTTTTTTTTGCATACATTTGTATCCCGGTTAGCTCTTAATCGGGATTTTTTATGTCCAAATACTTACAGGACGCGAGCCTCCGCTATGCAGGCTTGCTGGATGATACAAGTATATATCAGCTGCACTCAAGGCAGCTTTCAAACCGGTATTTCGTTCTAAGCAATGACGGGACCCGAAGGCTGATGGCCTTCCCTGAAGTTGTCGGCTATGATTCCTACCTGTCAATGCTTCCCGCCACCGTCGCCGCCCTCCGCCATCTGTTTCCACAAGGCCAGGGCGGCGACGTTGATATACTCACTATCCTTCGCGGCGGCCTCAACTATCCCATAGAAGAGGCCTGCTACCGCTGCGGCATAAGGGTGAGGGACATCCATTTCCTTTCCTGCGAAAGGATCATTGAAGACCATATCATCACCGGCCTTGAAATCAAATATGAGAAACTCCGCGTAAAGAAGGACTGCACTCTTGTGATTGGAGACATAATTGCCACCGGAGACACCCTAAGGCTATGTCTGGACCAGGTTGTAGACCGTTTCAGGCGGCGTGGCGGAAGTATCCGGAAGATTGTCTTCTTCACAATCGGAGGCACCCGGGCCATAGAGCTCATGGAAGCCAAAAGGGAGGAGATCCGGAAGATTTTCCCGGAGTTCGAGGGCTTTGAATGCTTCTTCTACGAGGGCATCTTCACGGTGTATACCAGCCCTGGAGCTACCGGCATAAACGTCCCTGACATTGACTTTGGCTGGAAGGGTGGAGCCGTTTCACCTGAGTTCAGAAGGTTCGTCCTTGATCACCCCTACTCCATCCTTGAAAAGTGCATAATCTATGACGGCGGAGCGCGCCGCTATGAGATCCCTGTCCACTTCAGGGAGGCCCTGGAATACTGGGAAGGCGTCTGGGGCAGGGCCGATATTATCGATCCATCGGCCCTCGTTGGGGAAAAACTGGGCTACGACAGCCCCTTAAGCTTCAAGGCCTGGCTTGAGCTGAACCACTTCAAGGACCTCAAAGACAGCACTCTGGAGCAGCTTTGGGCCGATGAAAAGGCCCTCCTTGAGAACGCCGCCGCCCTGTCACTTGAGACAATTGCCGGGCAGCGCATAAATGCAATCAACACAATACTACAGCAATATGAATAAGAACAAAGGAGCAGACATCGACTACACTAACAAGCCGGTGGACAAACAGGGACGCAAGAGCAACCTGAGTATGTTTATGGTAATGCTGGGCTTTACCTTCTTCAGCGCCAGCATGTGGGTGGGACAGCAGCTGGCCGCCGGCCTTGACTGGTGGGACTTCATCTGGGCCCTCCTCCTTGGCGGTCTTATCCTTGCGGCCTACACCGGCGCCCTGGGCTGGATTGGCGCAGAGAGCGGCCTCTCGCTGGATATGCTCTCCAGAAGGAGCTTTGGAACAAAGGGCAGCTGGCTTCCAAGCGCCATGATAAGCTTTACCCAGACCGGGTGGTTCGGCGTGGGCCTTGCGATGTTTGCCATTCCTGTGGCTAAGGAGCTCATGGGCCTTGAGGTCACCCCCGACAGCATGCCCTGGCAGGGATATGTGCTTGTGGGGGTTGCAGGCATCCTTATGACCGCAAGTGCATACTTCGGCATTAAGAGTCTTACCATTGTGAGCTACATAGCAGTTCCCGCCGTGGCAATCCTTGGTACCGTGGCAATGATACTGGCTATCCGGCACGGAGACGCCGGCCTTGTGGAGCAGTTTGCAAAGGGCTCCAAGGACCTTGGAATCATAGCCGGAGCCGGACTGGTTGTGGGTAGCTTCGTGTCCGGAGGCACGGCAACACCAAACTTCACCCGCTTTGCAAAGAGCGGAAAGGTGGGACTCATAATCACCGTGATCGCATTCTTCCTTGGAAACAGCCTCATGTTCCTCTTTGGCGCTGTCTCAAGCATATACGTGGGCGGAAATGACATCTTTGAGGTGATGCTCAACCTCAACCTCTTCTACCTTGCCGTGCTGGTCCTTGGCCTCAACATCTGGACCACTAATGACAATGCGCTTTACACCGCAGGCCTTGGCCTTTCCAACATCTTCGGCCTCAGCAAGAAGACCATGGTCATCATCTCCGGTATCATCGGCACTGTTGCCGCCGTATGGCTTTACTGGAACTTCTGCGGCTGGCTCAACGTCCTCAACTGCACCCTGCCGCCGGTGGGCATCATCCTTATCCTCCACTACTTTGCAAATCGCGGAAAGGAAGTCCCGGAAAAGCAGGTGGACTGGAGCGCAATAGCAGGTGTTGTGTGCGGCGCCGTAGTGGCCAACCTCGTCCACTGGGGATTCGCCTCCATCAACGGTATGGCGGTTGCCGCTCTTTGCTGGGGAATCGGCCGTCTTATCAAGACTTCCATAAAGGACCGTTAAACTTAAACGCTTGATTATACGCTAATTATACAAATTACTCCCGTCAAATTTGATGGGAGTAATTTGTATAAAGCATTGATAATAGGCGACTTAGCGATCACGCCTGAGAAACTATATAACTTCTACATCTGATGAGGGGAGCCAGCCCTGGCGGCCGTCGGCGAGTTCCACATTGGAGAAGCCGCCAACGTTGTCCAGGATGCGGACACGGGTGCCTTCGTGGAGGATGAAAAGGTCTTTTGCGCCTTCTGCGGCGGGGGAACTCTTGACGGAGGTCACGGGCCGCATCACAATGGCCTGGTCCTGGCGGAGGGCCTCGGTGCGCTGCCACTGGGCAAAATCCCAGCCAAGAAGCGCTACAAGAAGGAACGCAATACCCAAAAAGAAGCCAAGTTTACGCCTTCCCTGAGTGCTTCCAAGGAGGAAAAGCAGCACGCATGCAACCATTAGCGCAAAGCTCATAAGGCCTATCACAGCCCAGGCATTAGACGGCAGAAGGTAGCATATGGATCGGCCCCACTGCTCAAAGAAAATCTCCGGAACCTCATCTATGCGGTCCTGGGTGAGGGCGCGGGCATAATCCAGATTATACCTTACATCGGCATCAGAAGGGTCAAGCCTCAGGGCCCTTTCGTACCACAGGATAGCCGGGGCAATTTCCCCGCTCTTGAAATGGGCGTTTCCAAGGTTGTAGTACAGTTCCTTGGACATAAGGCCGGTGGCGCGGACATCTTCAAAGTCCTGAAGGGCCTTTGCATAGTCTCCTGCAGTATATGCTTCTATGCCGGAGTGCCAGAGGGAATCGGGGTAGGATTCAGCTGCCTTGGCACCGAACGGAATCAGAAGCAGGAGGGCAACAACGGCGGCGCCTGCCCCCGAAGAAGGTCTTTTCTTCATGGAAGAATCTATGGCCGTGATAAGGGAGACGGCCTGCTCATAATGTTTATTCATTGCATCGTGGCCGGCGCTGGGGGAGTAGCGGGCTTCCTCGCAGGCGGCAAGAAGGCCGGTAAAGTCATCGGCCACGCTCTGGGCCACACCGCCGGAAACAAGAGCTTCCGCTATGTTCTCCTTGTTTTGATCGGCCATATCCATAGCAAGTTTGTCGCCAACAAAGCCAAGGAGGGAGCGGTGAAGTTCCTCGTAGAAGGCCGTGTAGAGGTCCTTCCCAAGGAAGTCGTGGGCCTGGGCAAGGCGCTTCATCGCCTGCTTGGTGGCCTTGCGGTTACGGGAACCCACAATGTCTGCCCTTCGGGCGGCAACCTTACGGAAGCCAAGCCAGAAGCCGCAGCCGGCAAGAAGCAGGAACACAAGGATTCCCCACCAGGCCTTTGAGTATACCAGGAAGCCGTTATCGGCCGATAAATCCGTCTTTGTGCGAATGAAACGGATGTCCTCACCAAGGTTCTTGACACCCTTGCGGTCCACTACCAGAGTATTTCCTCCGGTGCTTTCCGGTGCCACGGAAGTTGCGGAACGGGCTACGGAAATGGGCAGCGCAGCCGATGAGACGGTCTCATACCTCCTGGCGTTGACATCGTAGTAAGAGAACTGCACGGGGCCCATGGTGAAGTCTCCGGGACTTCTTGGGATGAACGGGTATTCGAAGGTCTTGGAGCCGGAAGTTCCGCTCTTATCCGTGTTTACGCTTGTCTTGACGTCATACACCTCAAAATCCGGCGGGAAGGCAATCTTGGGGGCCTCCACAAGGGCAATGTTACCCTTTCCGGTTACGGTCACAATGAGCGATGCTGCATCGTGGGTCTTGAGGGAATCCTTGCTCACGCGGGCGCTGACCTTGAACTGACCCACGCCGCCTGAAAAGCTTGCCGGAGCACCGGCCGGTAGGGCCGATACATGCAGCGACCGCGCCGGAGTAGTAACCCTCTGGCGGGTGGTGACGTAGCCTGTCCCAAAGAAATCGTCAAACGGGGAGCCGGAGCTGCGGGGACGGCGGACATTCACCAGGCACACCACCTCTGCGGGCTCTATGGGCTGATCTCCGGACTTCTGGGGGATGATTATCCAGCGGCGAAGAACCGCGCTGTTGTACATCACGCCGTCCACTTGTTCACGCTGGAACTCTATGTTTGAAGGTGCCTCCACTTCCTGGCTCCAGAAGCCCTTGAAGGAAGGGAACTTTGCGTTTTCAAAGCCTGCGAGGTTGGCCCTGTGGTAGATTTTTAGGGTGGCCGTGACGGGCTCTCCCACAACCACTGAATTGCGGCTGAGGGACAGTCTCATGAATATGTCGGAATCTCCGCGTGAGACCTGCTGGGTGTCGTCACGCGCGGCCTGACCGGGCGTCTGCTGGGATGAACCCTGCTGGGAGCCGCTTCCGCTGCCCACAACCTGAATCTGGACGGCCTTTGACTGGATCTGGGAGCCCTTTATGCGGGCAGTTGCCGGAGGCAGCGTGAAGGTTCCGGTCTTACGCGCCTGAAGGATGTAGGTGTAGGTGGTCTGGGATGTGCGGGTGGTTTTGCCGTTAATGATCTGGATGCTTGTGGAAGAGCCCTTCTGGGGGCCCCACACCACGGTGAAATCGTCTCCGGCTTCCCATTGGAAGTCACTGGGGGAGTTCTCTCCCTCCACCACGAAACCCACATTGAACCTTTCCTGAAGCTCAACTATATTGTGAACTTCCACGCGTATTGACGGCTGCGCCCACGCGGCAATGGCCACGAGGGCAGCGGCTATGATGCTTACAATCCTTTTCATCCTACCAATTCTTTTCTTTCTGCCTTGACTTCAGGGCTGCGGCCTTTTTCTCATCTACCTTCTCCTGAGTCTGCTTTTCCTTTTCCTGTATGGCCTGGAGCAGCTGCTGGGCCTGCTGGGCCGATAATTCCTGCTGCTCCTGTTGCTGCTGCTGGTCCTGGTCTTTATTCTGATCCTGCTGATTCTGCTGCTGATCCTGATTTTGGTCCTGGTCCTGCTGGTCCTGATTATCCTGATTCTGATCCTGGCTCTGCTGCTGCTCCTGTTGCTGCTGCTCCATCAGTTTGTTACGGGCATAGATGTAATTCTCCTTGGCCTTAAGGTCTCCGGGATCCTGCAGGAGGCACTCCTTGAAGGAGTCTACTGCCGTTTTCCAGTCCTCCTTTGCTATTGCAACGTCTCCACGGTTGAAGCATGCGGCGGCATCGGGATTCTCTATGCCATCCAGCATCTTGGCGGCCTCGTCAAAGCTTTCCTGGCGGTAAAGGTTGTTTGCCAGGTTGTATTTGGCCGCAACGGAGGAAGTGTCTTTGAGAAGGCCCTTGCGGTAGCTTATATCGGCCTCCCCATATTCTCCTTTACGGAACTCACGGTTGCCCTTCCTGAGGTCTGCTTTCTGACCCCAGGCGCTTACAGACGCCAGCGTGAGCAATATTATAAGTACTGACTTTCTCATACCTCAAACAGTTTGCGGCGGGGTTTACGTGACCCTGTAACCATCTGGATCACAAAGCACAGAAGCGCAAGACCAAGGAAGTACATATACTGCTCGTCGTACTCCTCAAACACCACGCTTCCAAATTCCTCGTCCTCCATGCGGCGGATGTCGTCAATGATGGGATTGAGGCCGAATTCCTCTGTCCCGGCGTGAATGTACGCGCCGCCTCCGGCCGATGCTACCTTGCGGAGAGTCTCCTCATCCAGCTTTGTTACAACTATGTTTCCGTCCCTGTCCTTCATCAGGCCATCGGCCGTAGGAATGGGCTGGCCCTCGGCGGAGCCAACGCCAATTGTATAGACCTTTATTCCAAGATCGGCCGCTTCCTTTGCCGCGGCAATGGGGTCATCCTCGTGGTTCTCACCGTCCGAAATGACCACAATCACGCGGCTTTTTTCGCTCTGCGCGCTGAAACTCTTGATACACAGGTGTATAGCATCTCCAATGGCCGTTCCCTGGACGGGAATGGACCCCGTATCTATGGACCCGAGGAACATCTTGGCGCTGATATAGTCCGTGGTGACGGGCAGCTGTACAAAAGACGTTCCGGCAAAGATTACAAGGCCGATGCGGTCCTGCTGGAGTTTGTCCGTAAGGCGCGCTATGGCAAGTTTTGCCCTTTCCAGCCTATTGGGGGAATAATCCTGCGCAAGCATGGAATTGGAAACGTCCAGGGCAACCAGTATCTCAGCGCCCTTAGTCTTTTTCTCGGCCAGCCTGGCACCCGTCTGTGGCCTTGCAAGGCCGATAATGAGGAACATGAGGCCAAGGCAGAAGAAGGATATCCTTATCCAGCCTTTAGCGCGTGAGGCCGATGGCATGAGTTCCTTCACAAGAGCCTCATCTCCAAGGGCTTTCACCCTCCGTCCCCTGAGGTGCCGGAAGATTCCATATCCCACCAGGATGAGCGGGATAAGGATGAGAAGGTACAGAAACTTGTAATTGGCAAATAGTAACATTACGGCAGCCTCCTTAAAACTATGGCAATGAGTAGCCCGGCCAGAAGGCAGATGAGGGCTGCCAATGCGTAACCATGATACAGATCCTTGTAAACGGGGAATGAATCCACCGTGGTCCTGGTCTTTTCCATCTGGCCGATTTCCGCATAGATCTCTGCCAGCTTGGTGTTATCCGTGGCGCGGAAATACTTGCCTCCGGTGCCGTCTGCGATGCTTTGGAGAAGAGGCTCGTCAATTTCCACGGGGATGTTTCTAAGTTCTACGCCCCACGGTGTCTGGACGGGGTAGGGGGCGGTGCCGTTTGCGCCAACACCAATGGTGTAAACCCTTATGCCATAGGTCTTGGCAATCTCCGATGCCATTGAAGGGTCTATCTCTCCCATGTTGTTAACGCCGTCCGTGAGGAGGATGATGACGCGGCTCTTGGCGTCTGAATCCTTCATTCGGGCCACGGCGGTAGCAAGGCCGTTTCCTATGGCGGTGCCGTCCTCAATTAGGTCTGTCTGGACCTCCTTCATGAGGTTTATGAGGGTGGCCCTGTCCGTTGTAAGCGGGCACTGGGTGTAACTCTCTCCGGCAAATACCACTATTCCCATACGGTCCGTGGGCCTCTGGGATATGAATTCTATTGCAATGTCCTTGGCTGCGCTGAGGCGGTCCGGGGTGAAATCCCTGGCCAGCATGGACGTTGAGACGTCCATTGCAAACACTATGTCAATGCCCTCTGTGTCCACCTTTTCCACCTGGGTGGATGAGCGTGGACGGGCAATGGCTACAACAAGCAGCACAAGCGCCGCTTCCTGAAGGACAAATGGGATGTGCCTTATCCATTCCAGCACACTCCTTCCTCCGGCGGTCCACTGACTGAGGCTGGAGACCCTCATATGGGGCTCCCGGTCCTTCAGCTCAACATAAAGGTACCGTCCCAGCAGCAGCACCGGAATGGCCAGCAGCCACAGAAGATATGGATACTCAAAAAACATTATTTATTCTCATTGACGGTTTTTCCGTCATTGCTTGCCTGATCGGCAATCTCCTGCTCATACGTTGTTGTCACAAACCTCACGGCAAGGGGAAGCACCTGGGCATTTTCCTCGTCGGTTGCCGTGAATTTGGCAAATTTCACAAAGTCTGACCGCTCAAATAGGTCTTTGAGGTCAATATAAAGCTCTTTTGAGAGATCTGTTTTCTTGAGGTCCTCAAAAATCTCGGCGGTGGTGGATTCCATGGCGTCCACACCATAGCGGGCGGCCATATATTCCCTGAGGGTGTCCGTTACGCCGGAATAGAATGCCTTCTGATGCTCCGGTTTCCAGAATTTGTCTCCGCGGAAAGAGTCCAGTTTACGGAGGGCCCTTATGTGGGCGGGCTCTGCGTTAAGCGCCTCTTCCTCAATCTTTTTGCGGCGCTTTACAAGCCAGTACACGAGCGCGGCTATGGCTCCTGCAATAAGGAGACCTCCGGCAACCCATGGAAAGACTTCCTTGAAAGTATAAGGGAACTTTATCTGGGGCTTTATGTCATTGGGCTGGAAGGATTCCATATCCACGGGAAGCTCCTTGATTTCAAGAGGTTCCGCGGCCTTGAACACAAGGGTGTCCTGGTCCAGAAGAACGGGGATGTCAGGAAGTTCAACGGTGCCGCCCATAAAGGACGCAAGGGTTAGATATGCCTTTATGTCATATCTGGCGGGTGTTTCCTTTTTCTTTGAAACCCTTGTTGAATCCAGCTGCCATTCCTTTACAATCACAAGAGGGGAGTTTTCCTCATCTTCCATCTTGAACTGCGGAAGGGCAAGGGGAGTGCCTTCAGTCACGTTCTCCAGAACCACGCCGTAGCGGATCTGGTCTGCGATGAGGATGGAATCCCTCTTCTGAACCTGCTCCACAAAGGCTTCCTGGGCCCCTGCGGCAAAAGGAACAAGCAAACTTAATATGAGGAGAATAAACTTCATTTTCCTTGAAACAGTGTAATGAGTCCTTTTACAAAGTCCTGGTCCGTGCTTATGTCCACGTGCCCTACCTTGTAGCGGATGAAGAGTTTATCGGCCCCCAGTGTAGCAGTGCTGAACCACTTGGAATATGCTTCACGGGTGGCCCTGGAGCCGGTGTTGATCCAGCGCGAGGCGCCGGATTCCGCGTCCTTGGCATGCACAAGGCCAACGTTGGGGAGCACCTTCTCGCGGGGGTCCGTGACCCTTATGACGGAGATATCGTGGCGGTTTACGGCTACTTTGAGTGCGTCCTCGTAGCGGGGAGTAGCATCGGCCTTCACATCCAGCATATCACTGAGGATGAAGGCGGTGCACTTTTTCTTGATGGCGCCGGTAAGGTAGCGGAGCGCTTCCCCTATGTCTGTGCCGTTGTGCTGGGGCTCATATTCCAGGATTTCACGTATGATCCTGAGGAAATGCGTGCGGCCCTTTGCCGGCGGGATGAATTTCTCCACCCTGTCACTGAACAGGATGCAGCCCACTTTGTCGTTGTTGAGGATGGCGCTGAAGGCAAGGGTTGCGGCAATTTCCGCAATCTGCTCACGCTTTGTCTTTACCGCCGTTCCAAAAAGGCCGCTCCGGGACACGTCCACCATCAGTACCACGGTGAGTTCACGCTCCTCCTCAAACACTTTCACGTAGGGCGCGCTCATACGCGCCGTCACGTTCCAGTCCATGGAGCGGACGTCGTCTCCGTAGCTGTACTCCCTAACCTCGCTGAAGGCCATACCACGCCCCTTGAAGGCAGAGTGGTACTCTCCGGCAAAGATCTGGTGGCTGAGAGCCTTTGTCCGGATCTCAATCTTGCGGACCTTCTTTATGAGTTCTTCAGGTGTCATTAAGGAACGATAACCGCGTTAAGAACCTTTTCAATGATCTGCTCCGGGGTAACATTTTCTGCCTCGGCCTCATAAGTAAGGCCAATGCGGTGCCTGAGCACCTCATTGCACACAGCACGGACGTCTTCCGGAATCACATAGCCGCGCCTCTTGATGAAGGCATAGGCCTTTGATGCGGCGGCAAGTGAGATGGAAGCACGGGGTGATGCACCGTAGGAAATGAGGCCCTCAAGGTCCTTGAGACCATATGCTCCGGGGGTACGGGTGGCGTACACAATGTCCACAATGTAGCGCTCAATCTTCTCATCCATATACACGTCACGGACAACGTTACGTGCACGGATTATGTCTTCCGGCTTTACCACGGGGTTTGCCTTGGGGAACTCTCCGGTGTTGTTCATGCGGATGATGAGGCGCTCTTCCTCCTTCTGGGGGTAGGAGACCACAACCTTCAGCATGAAACGGTCTACCTGGGCCTCCGGGAGGGGATAGGTGCCTTCCTGCTCGATGGGGTTCTGGGTGGCCATCACAAGGAACGGCTCCGGGAGCTTGAAGGTTTGCTCTCCAATTGTGACCTGGTGCTCCTGCATGGCTTCCAGAAGGGCGCTCTGGACCTTTGCCGGGGAACGGTTTATTTCATCGGCCAGTACAAAATTGGCGAAGACCGGGCCCTTGTGAACCTCAAAGCTCTCATTCTTCTGGGAATAGATGAGGGTGCCGATAACGTCTGCGGGCAGAAGGTCAGGGGTGAACTGGATGCGGTTGAATTTGGCGTCTACCGCTTGGGACAAAGTGTTGATTGCAAGGGTTTTGGCAAGGCCGGGGACGCCTTCCAGGAGGATGTGGCCACCGCTCAGTAGGCCGATAAGAAGATTCTCCACAAGATGTTTCTGACCCACAATCACCTTTCCCATCTCCAGATTGAGCATATCTACAAACTCGCTCTCTTTCTGAATTCTTTCGTTAAGCTCACGAATGTTTACGCTTTCCATATAAAATGTTAAATTTGCATATGCGTTATTCAATCTGTCTCTCATATAATGGGGCCGATTTCTGCGGCTGGCAGATCCAGCCCTCCGCTCCGTCTGTGCAGGCAGCCCTTGAAGGGGCTCTTTCCCGCCTTCTGGGCGGCCCCGTTGCCGTTACCGGCGCCGGCCGCACAGACACCGCCGTGAATGCCGTGGGCTACATTGCCCACTTTGATTTTGGCGGTCCCCTGCCATTTGAGACATCAGATTTTATCTACAAATTAAATGCCATTCTGCCCCGTTCAGTAGTGGTTCATGAGGTCATTCCGGTGCCCGATGATTTCCATGCCCGCTTTGGCGCCCGCCGCCGTGAATATACCTACTTCATTCACAGGCAAAAAGACCCTTTCGTGGCCCCCTGGAGCTGGCAGTGCGGTTATCCCGCCCTGGATTTTGATGCAATGAATGAGGCCTGCAAGTACCTTCTTGGCACCCACGACTTCTCCTGCTTTGAAAAAACCGGCACAGACAACAAAACCTCCATCTGCACCGTCTTCGACGCCTTCTGGAAGCCCTACACCCCGTCACATCTCCAGGTAATGTGTTCAGAGGCAGGAGGCACAGGTGCGGGGGACTCCGTTCCGCTTCGCTCCACTCCGGCCCCTCCCACTGCCTGCGGCAGCGGGCCCCTCCCCCTACCCTTGTGCGGGGGTGCACAAGCCCCCGCACCTGTGCCTCCTGCCTCTGAGCTCTCCTACTGGTACTTCCGCATTGCGGCAGACAGGTTCCTGCGGAACATGGTACGTGCTACGGTTGGGTCACTGATAGAGGTGGGCCGGGGGAAACATCGGCCCGAATGGATTGCGGAACTCATTGAGAGCGGCACGCGCGGAGATGCCGGCGAATCCGTCCCCGGAAACGCCCTATTCCTGAACAAAGTCCTGTATTAGGCTACCAGATGGATTTTGAGCTGCTCTCGGCGGCGTCCTGTAACTCTTTGGGGACGTTTACGTAGAAATCAAAGCCGGAACGCTCTTCAATGGCGTCTATTGTAGTGATGCCCTGGGAATAACTCATTCCCTTGTGGCTCTCGTTGGTGAAGATATATGCACATCCCTTTGCGGCAGTCATATCCCCGGAAGTGTTGAAACTGCACTTCATAAGGAGTTTATAAAAGTGGCTGGGGCAGGGGACGCCACTAATGGTTTTGCCATCTTCATAGAGCAGTCCCACAACCACGTACAGGGTGTCACTTCCGGAGGGAGCGTTCTTCACCACGGCATTTTCCAGGCTGTTCCATACACCGTCATTGAACTGGGTCTGATATTGGAGAGCCTGGTTGGTGTAGTAGAAAGTCTGGTTGTTGGCATCGTCGCAGGTCTGGCGGTAATTGGAGGCTACCAGATGGCCACGGCTGTAACCGCTGCTGGAGAAGCAGCTCTGCCAGGATGAAGGTATGCCGGGATCTTCTTTCCAGCTGTTTGATCGGCCGGCACCGTTGTCAGGGTAAGCGCTGCTGTGCATCACGAAGGCGTCCCACAGCGGGGCCTTCTTTTCCTTGTCTATGAGGGCAGTCCAGTTGCGGTATATCTTTCCGTTATACTTGTAGGTATGGGTAACCACCATCTGGTTGCTGTTGGTGGTCTCATAGTTGTACCATTTTGTGCCGCCGCTGCGTTCCGGTCCGGAGCCGCTGCAGGCATCTGTGCTCTTAAGGCTTATTGCCGGAATCTCATAGCCGCCAAGGTACTGGAGGCCGGAAACTGGCTGGGGATTGTCCTGAGGGAGCTCCTCTTCCCCTCCGGTTGTGGTGAATGACTGCACGCCGCCTTCAATATCCACATAATTGCCGCTGGCACTGTCCATCACAGTTACATACGCCTTGAAGAAATACGTCTTTCCGGGCTCAAGACTGGAAATGGTGGCAGAGAAATCGGCGGTCTGGTCAGAACTGCTGTTAAGGCCAAGCTGTTCTGTCATGGAGGACTCAGAAGTTCCCCAGTAAAAACCGTGGTCTCGGACTTCTGTTGTGACTCCGGAATATCGGCCAGAAAGAATGGCCGATGTGTTTGTAATCTCGGAGGCTTTCCAGGTGACCACTTTCACGGCTTCCTGGTTCTGGGGCTGCTGCGCCTGGGTGCAGGAGGCGGCGGCAATCCATACGGCCAGGATAACAGGGAACTTTTTCATGAGACCTTTCATATGGTTACTTGTTAGAGGCGGTTACATTCCAGTCTGAAGGGTCATAGGCGGCCTTGGGCGCATTAGGAACGTTGGGGAAGAAAGTGAGGCCGGTGAGCTGTTCCAGTTCACTCACGCTCATGAGGTCTTCCTCGTAAACATAACGCTTGCCGGTAGAGTACTTTCCGGAGCCTTTAAGCTTGTCTATGGCCGATTTAAGGTCGTTGGTATGGGGACGCACCACTGCTACGCACTGAAGTTCATCTGCCGTGCAGCTTGAGATCACCTTTCCGGTGTTTCCGTCCTTTGTGCGCAGAAGTACATAGTAGAACATGGTGGGACGCACCACGTCATCCCTTCCGCCAAAACTTATTGTAGCAGGTTCTACGGTATATCCCCAGCCCTTGCTTTCATATTTTTCGAAGTATGTGCCGATAACCTCGAAGAGGGTGTCCTGGCAAACTTGGTCGTCTACCCAGTCTTCCACGGTATTCCAACCGCCGCCGCCGGTGTTGAAGCCGCTGCTCAGCTGAGGGGCTATGTTGGAATAATAGAAGACCTGCTCATTGGTAAGCCTTGAGGCAAGGCGCTCGGCCGATCCCAGCATGTGCCCCTTGTTGCATCCGCCACCGGTGGATTTGGACTTGTACTGGATGTCCGAGGGCATCTTGGGATCCTGCTTGTAGGCATCTGTCCTGTCTACGTTCTTCTGGGCATACATGCTGTGCCTTGGCGCGGCAATCCACAGCGGGCAGTGATACGTTGCGCTGTAGCAGGCCGTATAGTTGCGGGCTTTGCCGCCACCGGGGCCGTCAATGTCTGTGTAATGCCATGAGTAGTACTGGGTCCTGTCATGGGCATTTACAAGGTAATCCCTGTCACGGTCCAGATGCATTACCGGAAGCTCCGTCCACTGGGGTACGCCTGACGGGGGAGCCTCGGGTGCCAGGGTTTCAAAGCTGCGGGTGCTTCCGTAGAAGTACTTGATGTTGTCTCCGTCCTGGAGCACCACGTATGCCCTGTACCAGTAAACTGTGCTGGGCGTGAGGTCCATGAGGTTCTCCTTGAAGGAAGCGGCCACGTAGGATGCCTGGAGGGTGTTTCCAAGGTCTTCCGTGGTGCCCCATTCAAAGCCTGCTTCACGGATGGAGGCGTTGGCGTTGAGGAAGGACCCGTTGAGCGTTGCCATGTGGGCGGTCCTGGGGGAAGCCTCTCCGGTGGTTATCTCAACGCTCAATTCCTTCTCTTCTTCCTCTCCCGGGCCGATTACAGTTCCGCTGGATTCGCTCCTCCTGTACAGAGTGATTGATTCCTGGCTGTACTCATATGATGCAAAACGAGGACGGGAAGCGTTGTATTCTATGCATCGGCTATACTGTCCAACATTCCAGAGGCACATTTCTCCATCGTCAAAATCGGGGTCCCAGAGGTAGGCGTCACCGGTTGCGGTGCTGCTTTTCCATAGCTGGTTGGCGTTTTCCTCCACGCCAAGGTACCCGAATCCGCTGAAAAAGATGGTGTAGAAACTGTCTTGATGGAGCAGGGTGACCTTGTAGGGGTCCATGATTTCTGCCGGGAAAGTGCCGTCCTCTGAGAGATCGGCCCTGAAATCCTTCTTGTTTTCCGGGCCGCCTACAGGGACTGCGTATGAGGTGCCGTAGGAGTCGTCTCCCCATTCTCCCATCACGAAGATGCCTTCAGATGTCTCTGCGGTGATGACATACTCTCCGGCCCAGTCGTCAAGGGCTTCTGTGACTTTGACATAACGGATTACGGAAGGGTCCTCTCCGGGTGTATCACCGGGATCATCACCAGGTGTGTCACCGGGGTCTTCGCCTGGCTTCTCACCGGGGTCTTCGCCTGGATCTTCCGCAGGCGTTTCACTTTCTTCGGGCTTATTGTCTTCAGTTTTGGGCGATGGCGCACAGGCGCTGATGGCAACAGCCAGCGTGGATATCAGCAGGTATTTTAATTTCATCTAGTCTAGTATCTGTTCAGTGGACGGCCGGCGGTCATCATGTTCACCTTGCGGCGGACCTCGTCAAGGACCATCTTGTGGGCTATACGCTCTGCGGTCTGCTGCTCAGTGGGCTCCTTGGCGGTGATGGCGTCAAAGTGGTCCGAAGCGCTCTGGAGAACGGTGTCTATGAGGTCCACGATGGTCTTCATATCCTTTTCCTCAAAGCCACGGGAGGTGACTGCAGGGGTGCCTACGCGGAGGCCGCTGGTTGCAAAGGCGCTGCGGGTGTCGAAGGGCACCATGTTCTTGTTCACGGTAATATCGGCCCTTACAAGTTCCTTTTCAGCCACGCGGCCGGTGAGGTTGGGGAATTTTCCCCTTAAGTCAATGAGCATGAGGTGGTTGTCGGTGCCGCCGGAGATGATCTTGTAACCTTTGCCGATAAACTCCCGGCACATGGCTGCGGCGTTGGCAATTACCTGCTTCTGGTACTCCACATATTCCGGCTGGGCGGCCTCCCAGAAGGCCACTGCCTTGGCGGCGATGACATGCTCCAGCGGACCTCCCTGGATGCCGGGGAAGACGGCGGAGTTGAGGATGGCGCTCATCATTTTTACCTCTCCCTTTGGAGTTGTGAGGCCCCAGGGATTCTCAAAGTCCTTGCCCATGAGGATGATGCCGCCGCGGGGACCGCGGAGGGTCTTATGGGTGGTGGAAGTAACTATGTGGGCGTATTTTACGGGGTTCTTGAGGAGACCTGCGGCAATGAGGCCGGCGGTGTGGGCCATGTCAATCCAGAGGATGGCGCCCACTTTGTCGGCAATCTTTCTCATGCGCTCGTAGTCCCATTCGCGGGAATAGGCCGATGCTCCGCCGATTATGAGCTTGGGTTTACACTCAAGGGCTTTACGCTCCATTTCGTCGTAGTCTACGCGGCCGGTTTCCGGGTTCAGGCCATAAGCTACGGGATGGTAGAGGATGCCGCTGGCGTTTACGGGGCTGCCGTGTGTGAGATGACCGCCCATTGAGAGATCCAGGCCCATGAAGGTGTCTCCGGGTTTCAGGATGGCCATGGTTACGGCCATGTTTGCCTGCGCACCGGAATGGGGCTGGACATTGGCGTATTCTGCGTCGTAGAGGGCCTTCACGCGGTCAATTGCAAGCTGCTCAATCTTGTCCACTACCTCGCAGCCGCCGTAATAGCGTTTGCCGGGATAGCCTTCTGCGTATTTATTGGTGCATACGGAGCCCATTGCAGAAAGGACTTCGTCGGTTACATAGTTTTCAGACGCAATGAGTTCAAGCCCTGCGGCCTGACGCTCCTGCTCCTTCTTGATCAACTCAAATAGTTGTATGTCTTTTTTCATGTGGTTTTTGTTATTGGTCTACAAATATAGTCATAATTATTGGGAAAAACTTTAACTTTGCTCCCGTGAAAGACAGAAAACTTCTAAACAGGGAACTGGGCCGGATATCGGCCAGTGAATACCGTACTGTAAGGCCCTCCAGCGGCATTGTGCTGGTGCTGGACAACGTCCGCAGCGCCCATAATGTGGGCAGCGCCTTCCGCACGTCGGATGCCTTCGGCGTGGATAAGGTCTATCTTTGCGGGATATGCCCCGTGCCGCCATCGGCAGAACTAAGGAAAGTGGCCCTTGGCGCAGAGGTAGTTGTGCCGTCGGAGCACGTGGATGATGCCGTGGACCTGGTCCACCGCCTTCAGGCCGATGGCTACACCGTCATTGCCGTGGAACAGACTGTGAATTCCGTCAAACTGGATGCCTTCCACCGTGCCCCCGGCGCCAAGTACGCCCTTGTCTTTGGTAATGAGGTTGAAGGCGTGCAGCAGTCCGTTGTGGATGCCTGCGACTTTTCCCTTGAAATTCCCCAGCAGGGCACCAAACACTCCCTCAACGTCTCCGTCTCCGTGGGCGTGGTCCTGTGGGGTCTGATTAGCGTAGAATGTAAATAGCTGATAATTAGTAAGATAAGCAAAAACCCCTATGCATATTTACATAGGGGTTTTCTGCTAAATTACTGATACTCAGTAGATTCCATTCAACGCGATGCTTAGTCCAGCGAGTGGATTGCCAGGCCGCTGCGGAGCTTGGGCTCGAACCAGGTGGTCTTGGGAGGCATGATGTTGCCGGTATCGGCAATATTTATGAGCTGGTCCATTGAAACGGGATACAGCGCAAAGGCCACCTTCATTTCTCCGGAGTCTACGCGGCGGGAAAGCTCTCCAAGGCCGCGGAT
The DNA here is from genome assembly GCA_900321715.1 of uncultured Bacteroidales bacterium. Classification (GTDB taxonomy): domain Bacteria; phylum Bacteroidota; class Bacteroidia; order Bacteroidales; family UBA932; genus Cryptobacteroides. The sequence goes on from ONXC01000010.1 coordinate 47,197, forward strand.
ACCGCCAACAAAGTCTATCCTCTTGTCTGTGCGGAGGTCCTTGATTCCAAGGATCTTGTCAAGGACAAGGTTACTTAGGATAGTGACGTCAAGAACGCCGATAGGATCTTCGTCATTGTACCTTCCGGGCTTTGCCGTAAGGCTGTACCACTTGTCTCCAAGATACATTGAGAAATTATGAAGGCCGATAGGGGCATACGGCTTTGCCGGACGCCCGCAGCGGGGCTTGGTGGCGACGGCTACATCGAAATCCTCCTCCAGTGCCTTCAGGAACTCTTCCTCCGAAAGGCCGTTCAGGTCCTTCACCACACGGTTATAATCAATGATTGCGAGGTGACTTTGAGGGAAGCACACTGCCATGAAGTAGTTGTACTCCTCATTTCCCGTGTGGTGAGGATTCTGAGCTTTCTTTTCTGCGCCTACGCGTGCGGCAGCGGCGGTACGGTGGTGACCATCGGCCACATAGAAGGCGTCTATGTCATTTGTGAAGATTTCAGTGATACGCTTGATTACTGCGTCGTCCGAAATTACCCAGAAGGTGTGGGTGAACTTGTTCTCGTCCACAAACTTGTATTCCGGCTTTCCGGCTGCGGCATTGGCCACAATCTTGTTGAGTTCATCGTTGTCCTTGTAGGCAAAGAACACGGGCTCGATATTGGCGTTCTGGATACGGACATGGACCATTCGGTCGTCTTCCTTGTCCTTGCGGGTGAGTTCATGCTTCTTGATGATGCCCTGGGCGTAGTCATCCGTGTGGGCGCAGAGGACAAGACCGTACTGGGTACGTTTTCCCATGGTCTGGGCATACACATAGTATTTCTCCTTGTCCTCACGGACCAGCCAGCCGCGCTCTTTCCAGGCCTTGAAATTCTCCACGGCTTTGTCGTAGGTGCGTTGCTCGTGCTCACCGGCAATGGGATTGAAGTCTATTTCCGGCTTTGTGATATGCAGGAGGCTCTTTTCTCCGGCCATAGCCAGTGCTTCCTCAGAGTTAAGGACATCGTAGGGCGGAGCCGCTACTTCAGTGACCAGGTTCTTGGGCGGGCGTATTGCCGCAAAGGGTTTTACACGTACCATATTACTTGTTTACTTGGAATTTACGGTTGCCGGTTGCGAAGAAGTCCACAATCTGGCGGGCGGCGGCAAGGCCGGCGTTCACGTTTGCCTCGGCGGTCTGGGCACCCATCTTCTTGGGAGTTGCAAAGACGCGGTATCCGAAGTTCTTGGTGAGGCGGTCGTAGTTGTCCGGCATAACGTCCGTGACATATTTGAGGTCTTCGCGCTCTGAAAGTGCCTGGAACAGGCCGTCTTCATCGATGACTTCCTTACGTGCTGTGTTCACAAGGGTAGCGCCCTTTGGCATACGCATTATAAGGTCATAGCCGATGCTCTTAATGGTGGAAGGAAGGGCCGGGATATGGATTGAAAGGTAATCGGCCGATGCATAAAGCTCTTCCACGGAATGGACGGGCTGGGCGCCGCCGGAGATAATCTGCTCATCCGTAAGGAAGGGGTCCAGGGCCGATATTTCCATCCCCAGGGCCTTTGCCTTCTGGCCCACCAGACGGCCCACGTTTCCGTAGGCCTGGACACCAAGGCGCTTGCCCTGGAGCTCTGAGCCAGTTGCGGGAGTAAAGTGGGTGCGGGCCATGAAGATCATAAGGCCAAGTGCAAGTTCTGCCACGGCATTTGAGTTCTGGCCGGGGGTGTTCATCACAACCACGCCGTGGGCGGTTGCTGCCTCAAGGTCCACGTTGTCAAATCCGGCTCCTGCGCGCACCACGATCTTCAGTTTGGGAGCGGCGTCAAGTACCTCTGCGGTCACTTTGTCGGAGCGGATGATGAGGGCCTCGGCGTCTGCGACTGCAGCCACAAGATCCTTCTGCTCCGGATACTTTTCAAGTTTTACAACCTCATGGCCTGCGGCCTTGAGGATATCTTCAATGCCTTTTACAGCTGCCGCTGCAAAGGGCTTCTGGGTTGCTAATAATACTTTCATTATTTATGAAGTTTTTCAAATTCCTGCATGCAGTCTACAAGTGCCTGGACGTCTTCCACGGTGCAGGCGTTGTACAGGGAGGCGCGGAAACCGCCTACGCTGCGGTGGCCCTTGATGCCCACCATGCCGCGTTCCTTGGCAAAGGCAAAGAAGGGATCGAAGATGTCCTCGTGGCCTTCTGAAGGCACAAAGCATACGTTCATGAGGGAACGGTCCTCCTTAGCTGCAGTGCCAACGAACAGGCTGTTGCGGTCAATCTCATTATATAGAAGATCGGCCTTCTTCTGATTGATCTTCTGGATGGCCTCCACGCCGCCCATGGACTTGATCCACTTGAGGGTTTCCTTCATCACGAAGATGTTGAAAACGGGAGGAGTGTTGAACATTGAGAGCTTGTCAATGTGGGTGCGGTAATCCAGCATCGTGGGGATGTGGCGGGTTACGCGGCCAAGGGAATCCTTCCTGATAATTGCGAATATGACGCCTGCAGGACCCACGTTCTTCTGGGCGCCGCCGTAGATGAGGTCATACTTACTGACATCCACAGGACGGGACATGATGTCCGATGACATATCGGCAATAAGGGGACAGGGGACGTCAAGGTCCTCTTTTATCTCCGTACCGTAGATTGTGTTGTTGGTGGTGATGTGCAGATAATCAAGGTCTGCGGGGACATCAAATCCCTTGGGGATATAGGTGTAGTTCTTGTCCTTGGAGCAGGCTATTGCATAGGCGTCTCCTATGCCCTGGGCCTCTACAAGGGCCTTGTGAGCCCATACGCCGGTGTCCAGGTATGCGGCCTTCTTCTCAAGGTAGTTCATTGCCACATAGAGGAACTGCAGGGAGGCGCCACCGCCAAGGAAAACTACCTCATGGGTATCCGGGATATTGAGGAGCTCCTTCCAGAGGGCGCGGGTTTCATCCATTACGGCATCCCACTCCTTGGTGCGGTGAGAGATTGATATGAGGCTGATTCCGGTACCGCTAAAATCCTTCAGGGCCTCAATTGCATTGTCAATGGCAACCTGCGGAAGAAGGCAGGGGCCAGCATTGAAAACATGAACTTTCTTGGACATATTATTTAGGTTATATTCTGTATTAATTATGGTTTTCAAAGTTACGGATTATTATTGTGAAAACCTATATTTCTTTCAATTCTGCAATCCCAAAAAGTCTTTCCTTAAAACTCTCATCCTGGGCAAGGCGTACGCGCGTGACAAGTGAGCACTTCTCTCCAAAGTCCTGACCGCTCTGGGGAAGGTCCATGTCCTTGAGCACCTTCATTACGGCGTTCATGCTCATGTAATCGAAGGAAATCCTGTAGTTCCGTCCCGCAATCTTTGGAACCACGGTGGCGGCCGAGAGGGCATCGGCCGTAGAAGTCTTGTAGGCGCGGATGAGCCCGGGGATACCCAGTTTGATGCCGCCGAAATAGCGCACCACCACCACCAGGACGTCGCTCAGCTCCAGGGAATCTATCTGCCCCAGGATGGGCCTGCCGGCGCTTCCGGAAGGCTCTCCGTCATCTGAAGCCCTCCAAACATCTCCTTTAAGGCCGATACGGTATGCGTAGCAGTGATGCCGGGCGTCGTGGTACTCTTTGCGCAGGGATGCCACGATCTCCTTCACCTCTTCCTCCGTTTCCACGGGATACGCAAGCGCGATGAAGCGGGACCCGTTGTCCTTGAAAAGGCCCTCCGACGGCGCGGCTATGGACTTATATGAATCCTGAATTTCCACAACAACGAAAATAATATATTTCGATAAAAATTGCAATTAAACAAGGAAAAAGAATTACCTTTGTATATAAGTCCCTCCCCCGAGGGGAGGGGTTTCGGGAGGGGGTAACGTAAACAGTCGCAGGGTGGGCTTGCGCGTTTACGTGATGAGGTTGTTTTTTTTGATGACGGTTTAACTGTATGGTTTTTAAGATTCGCGTTACCCTTGCGGGTATTAAAGGCTTTTATCGCCTATATCATGTCAACGGCGCCACAACGCTGTACGACATCCATAAGCAGCTTCGCAGTGACCTGGAGTTCGCCCAGGATCAGATAATAATGTTCAAGGCCCTGGACGTGACGGGTGGCGTAGTTGCCCGCTACGGCCTCTTTGACCTTGGCAGCGGCACCGTAGACCGCATAACGCTTGAAGACACCGTCAAGGCCGGCACGGACAGCATGGTGTACTTCTATGACGTCACCAACAAGAAGAGCGTCATCCTCACCGTAGAGGGTGAAGCGGAAGGTGAGCGCGTCACGGGCCTTGTCCTCAAGGAATCCAAAGGTCCCAATCCCATAGAGTTTGAAAACGGCTACGTGGCCTACGAGGACCTCCCTGAGCGTCAGCGTTATCTCCCCGGGGAAGAACCGGAAGACGACGATGATGACTTTGATGATGAGGAGGAAGAGGATGATGAGGACGACGACGAAGACGGCAAGGAAATCTTTGACGAGGGTGAGGAGTAGTGCCGCACAGGGTTGAGATAATACTGGGCCCCACCGGCGTGGGTAAAAGTGCCTACGCCATCAAACGTGCCCTGGAGGTAGGCTCACCCGTCATAAACTGCGATTCCCGGCAAATATATAAGGAACTGTGCATCGGCACGGCGGCCCCCTCGCGTAGGGACATGGCCACCGTGAAGCACTACTTCACCCGCTGCATTCCCATCACGCGCAACTATACCGCCGGAATTTATGAGGCCGATGCCCTGGCCCTTGTGAACAAGCTGTTTGATCAGGGCCACGAAACCCTTGTGATGTGCGGCGGTTCAATGATGTACATAGATGCCTTCTGCTACGGCCTTGACGATTTTCCGGAGGTCCCGCTGCAGCTGCGCCAGCACCTTATGGAGTGCCTCCGTGAGGACGGCGTGGAGTCCCTTGCAGCGCAGCTCAAGGAACTGGACCCCGTCTCCTATGAGGAACTGGACCTTTCAAACGGTCAGCGTGTCATAAGGGCCCTGGAGGTGAGTATGTACACAGGTCAGCCGTTCTCTTCCTTCAAGACCAGAAGCTTCAAGGAAAGGGACTTCGAAATTGTTAAAATCGGCCTTGAAAGGCCCAGGGAAGAGCTTTATGACCGCATCAACCAGCGGGTTCTCCAGATGATGCGCCGAGGCCTTGAGGCCGAGGCCCGCCGTATGCTTCCATACCGTGACCTTCCCGCCCTCCAGACTGTTGGCTATAAGGAAATGTTCGACTACTTTGATGGCGTCACAGACCGTGAAGAAGCCGTCCGCCGCATCCAGGTGAACACCCGCCACTACGCCAAGCGCCAGCTTACCTGGTGGCGCCGGGACAACACTATCCAGTGGATGAACGTTTAACCTATCTGGGCGCCGTTCACAACGGCTTCCTCAGGGGTGATGAAGCGCATCTTGCCGTCACCCTGCTTTGCCATAAGGATCATACCCTTTGACTCTATGCCGCGGATCACGCGGGGAGCGAGGTTTGCAAGGATGCAGATCTGCTTACCCACCATGTCTTCCGGTGAATAGTACTCTGCAATGCCGGACACAATTGTGCGCTGGTCAATGCCCGTGTCAATTGTGAGTTTGAGGAGTTTATCCGTCTTGGGAACGCGTTCTGCGGCAAGAACCGTTGCCGTGCGGATATCCATTGCGCCAAACTGCTCAAAGGTAACCTCAGGCTTTTGAGGCTCAATCTTCTTTGCGGCTTCTGCAGCGGCCTTTGCGGCCTCGGCCTCCTCACGGGCCTTCTTGATGGCCTCCAGCCTTGCAATCTGGGCCTCTACCTCTGCATCCTCAATCTTACGGAACAGCAGCACCGCCTCTCCAATCTGGTGCCCGGCCGGCAGCAGTTCTGCGTTACCCAGCATGTCCCATGACAGGATGATTGAGCCAGCGGCAGTGGTGTGCAAATCCGTGGCCACCCTCGGCCCCGTAAGAGGGAGGGGCCCATCGCTTGCGATGGGAGGGGCCGGAGCGACAGCGGAGGCGATTTGCACACCACTGCCGTTGGCGTGGACCGTGTGCACGGCCTTGCCTTCATCGGCCTTGTAGAAATTGACGGTAGGAGTGCCTTCGCCGGCGCGGTAGTCCCATCCGGCGTTTACGCCAACGCGGAGAATGTCGCGAAGCTTCTGGGCGCTGAAGGGGGTGAACGGCTCAAAGGCAATGGCAAGATCGGCACAAATCTGAAGGCAGGTGTAAAGGATGGAGGCGCAGCGGTCCATGTCTTCCTTTGCAACCTTCCAGGGCTCCATGTCGGAGATGTATTTGTTGCCTATACGCGCCATGTTCATAGCCTCCTTCAGGGCCTCCCTGAAGTGGAAGGTCTCAATGTACTTCTCAAGGGCTTCACGGCAGGGCTTAAGGGCCTCAAGAGTCTCTGCATCAATTGCTTCCGGTTTCTTGTTCTGAGGTACTGCGCCGCCAAAGTACTTATGGGTGAGCACCACGGCGCGGTTCACGAAGTTTCCAAAGACGGCAAGGAGTTCAGAGTTGTTGCGGCTCTGGAAGTCCTTCCAGGTGAAGTCGTTGTCCTTGGTTTCGGGGGCATTGGCGGTGAGGACATAACGCATGACGTCCTCGCAGCCCGGGAACTGCTCCTCATATTCATTAACCCAAACAGCCCAGTTGCGGGAAGTGGAAATCTTGTCACCTTCAAGGTTAAGGAACTCATTGGAAGGGACATTGTCCGGAAGGATATAAGTACCTTCGGCCTTCAGCATTGAAGGGAACACGATGCAGTGGAAAACAATATTATCCTTGCCGATAAAATGCACCAGACGCGTCTCAGGGTCTTTCCACCACTTCTCCCAGCTCTGAGGCAGGAGTTCCTGGGTGTTTGAAATATAGCCGATGGGGGCGTCGAACCACACATAGAGGACCTTTCCCTCTGCGCCATCTACCGGAACGGGAACGCCCCAGTCAAGGTCACGGGTGACGGCACGGGGCTGGAGGCCGCCGTCCAGCCAGCTCTTGCACTGGCCGTAAACGTTGGTTTTCCACTCCTTGTGCTGCTCCAGGATCCAGTCACGGAGCCAGGGTTCATACTTGTCAAGGGGCAGATACCAGTGCTTGGTCTTCTTCTTCACGGGAGTTGAACCGCTTAACTTGGATTTAGGGTCCAGAAGTTCTTCCGGGGAAAGGGTGCTGCCGCATTTCTCGCACTGGTCACCATAGGCGTGGGGATTGCCGCATTTGGGGCAGGTACCCTCTATGAGACGGTCCGTGAGGAACATGTGGGCCTGCTCGTCATAGAGCTGCTCACTTTCCTGAGTGATGAAATCGGCCTGGTCATAAAGCTTACGGAAGAACTCGGAGGCGTTCTTTGCGTGAACCTCCGATGATGTGCGGGAATAGATGTCAAAATTGATTCCGAGGCCCGTGAAGGCGTCCTTCATTATCTTGTGGTACTTGTCCACAATGTCCTGGGGAGTTACGCCCTGGTCCTTGGCCTTGATGGTGATGGGCACGCCGTGTTCATCTGAGCCGCACACAAACACCACGTCTTCCCCGCGCATTCGGAGATAACGCACATAGATGTCTCCGGGGATGTAGGCACCGGCAAGATGGCCGATATGTACGGGACCGTTGGCATAGGGGAGTGCGCAGGTCACCAGGGTTCTTTTGTAACTGCTCATTTCTTTATTCTTCCTAGTTTTATGTTGATAGTCTTCTTGAGGGCGTTTACGCTGCTCAGTTCACTGAGAAGCTGGTTTGCCTCTTCCGGGGTTGCCTGTGCCAGGCGGCGGTTTATATCGGCCTGCTTTGCCTGCAGGCGTTTGTCGTGGTAAGCAAGGATGGCGCGGGGCACATAGGTTACCAGCCAGGAATCCGTAGTGGTGAGGGCGTCGGAGAAGTTATGGACGGTGAGTTCATACTTTTCCTCGGCAAGGTCTGCCACCACGCCGGCAACCGTGCGGTCTTCACCGTTTAGGAGGGAACGCACTATGCTGTCCTGGTCCAGGCCTTCGTCGTAGAGGGCGAAATATGCGTTGTAGGCTGCCTGAAAGGCAGGGTTAGAGAACGCGGCGCTGTCTCCGGTGAGGGCGGAGTCTATGAATTCCGCCACTGTCTGGGAACCGTCAGGGTTATAGAACTCCGAGTCTGTTTCAAACTTGAGTTCCGAGCATCCGTGCCTGAGGATGAATCCCAAAAGTTCACGCTCGGATGGCTCTGTTATATTGCCGATTCTTGGCGCTGCGGCTTGAGATGGCCGATCGGTGTCGGTCATGACGTGTTCCTCACGACCCTGACCGTCGGCCTGTCCTCTGCCGTCATGCCCGGCCCGACCGGACATCTCCTTCCGGGCGTTCTCCCGGGTTTTCCGCACGCGGTCCTGGATTATATCGGCCTCAATGCCAAAGCGGCGGGCAACGGTGTCCACGTATACCTGGCGCTTGATGGCATCAGGGATATCGGCCACGGTATCTGCTATCTCGTTTATTAGGTTGGCCTTCTTGAGGGGGTCGTCGCCGGCTTCTGAAAGCAGAAGGTCTGTCTTGAAAGCAATGCCGTCCTGCTCATGGGACTCAATGAATTCCTGGATCTCCTCCAGCGTGTGCTTACGGGAGAATGAATCAGGGTCATCGCCGTCCGGGAGGAACACAACCTTGGGGTTCATGCCTTCCTTGAGGATAAGGCCGATAGCCCTCAGCGCTGCGTGGAGGCCAGCCTTATCACCGTCGTACATGATGGTGATGTTCTCCGTGAAGCGCTTGATGAGGCGGATCTGCTCTTCCGTGAGGGAAGTGCCGCAGGAAGCCACTACGTTGGTGATGCCCATCTGGTGCATCATCACAACGTCCACGTTGCCTTCTACAAGGATGCAGCGGTCCTGCTTTGCTATCTCGCTCTTTGCAAGATAGATTCCAAGGAGGTTTTTGCTCTTTATGTAAATCTCCGTTTCCGGGGAGTTTACGTATTTTGCGGGGTTGTCACTCTTGAGGGTACGGCCGCTGTAGGCAATCACGCGCCCGCTCACGGAGTGGATGGGGAACATCACCCTCTCACGGAACTTGTCAATGAGGGTGCCGTCTTCCTGCTGGATGGCAAGACCTGCTGCCACAAGGAATTCGTCCTTGTAACCGGCTGCACGGGCGGCCTCCACAAAGGTGGCCTTACCGGACGGAGCCCAGCCAAGGCTCCACTTTTCAATGGTGGCGTCCTCTATTCCGCGCTCACGGTAATAGCGGTAACCAACAGCGCGGCCTTCTCCGGTCTTGAGTTGGTCTTGGAAGAACTGACGGGCAAATTCAGATACCGCCATCAGGCTCTCATGGCGCTGGCGGGCAGCAATCTGTTCTGCGGTCTCTTCCTCTTCCTTTACCTCAATATTGTATTTCTTTGCAAGATAGCGGAGGGCTTCAGGGTACGTGAGATGGTCATAATCCATAAGGAAACCCACGGCGCTTCCTGCCTTGCCGCAGCCGAAGCACTTGTAGATACCCCTTGACGGGGTTACGTGGAATGACGGGGTTTTCTCATTGTGGAACGGACAGCAGGCCACATAGCTGGACCCGCGGCGCTTAAGCGTCACGAAATCCCCTATAACCTCCTCTACCCGGGCGGTGTCAAGGATGAGGTCTACCGTTTCCTTAGGAATCATTCCTTTGTATAATCCACTTCTTTGGCATCTGACAGGTTGGTGATGGTTACCTTGCCATCATCTGCGGGGGCCTGGGTGGTGGGTCCGTCCTTAGGGGCCTCAGGAGCCTTGTAATGCTTCTCCTGCCACAGGGCCTTTGCCTGGAAATAGGCGTCACGCCCATACCAGAACGCTCCAAGCGCTCCAATAATGAATGCAAATATGCTGTGCCTTGTAAGTATCCAGATCGCCAGGGCTACAAAGATTATGTCCTTTGCAAGCCTCAGCCACCTATTGTTATATCCAATATTCATCATAGCCCACAAAGATACAAAAATCCTGCGAGAATCCATGCCGATGACATATTGTCATATGTTTGCCGCTTAATGTGTGATCAAAACAGCCGCCCACTCCAGTTGCTGGGCCGCTGGTAACCTAAAAACGCCCCTTTCCCGGTAACGGGCTGCCCTTTGGGCCGCTGGTAACCTAAAAGAGGCTGTTTTACGGTAATTAGCTGCCCACGGCGGGCACTAATTAGCTACTTCGCAGAGGAATTTCAGCCTTACCAGGCGAATTTCGATATCCTCGTAATCGGCCGATAATTCCGCGCGGGCATCGGCCAGAGAATCCGATGCAGCGTCATTCTTGAACCAGTCGTAGAGCTCCTGAACCACATCAGGATCAAGGTTTTCTGAAATATAATATCCAAGATTGAGCCTTGTGCCGGTGCTCACAATAGCCTCCATTTCAGTGAGGAGCTGGTCCATGTCAAGGTCCTTGGCACGGGCTATGTCTTCCAGAGGGAGTTTACGGTCAATGGACTGGATTATATAAACCTTGTTGCCGGATTTGGACGCCACGCTCTTGACCACAAAATCGTCTGGTCTTTCAATCTCATTCTCCTCTACATACTTGCCTATGAGGTCTATGAACGGCTGGCCGAACTTCCGGGCCTTGCCCTCTCCCACGCCCTGGCACTTTTCCGAGAGTTCCTTGAGGGTAAGCGGATAGACTATGGTCATATCCTCCAGGGAAGGGTCACTGAACACCACCCATGGCTGGACCCTCATCTTGCGGGCAACGTCCTTGCGGAGGTCCTTGAGCATGGCAAGGAGGGTCTGGTCCCCGCCGCCACCACCGCGGACTGCCGCGGCGTCTTCTTCATCGTCGTCCTCACCTTCGGAGAATGTGCGGTCCTCAACCAGCATGAGTTCCTTTGGATGCATATAGAACTCAAGTCCGGCGTCTGTCACTGAAATGAGGCCGTAGTTCTCAATGTCCTTTTCAAGGAAATGGAGTATGAGGCCCTGATGGATTACAGCAGCCCAGAAGCGCTGGTCATGGTCCTTGCCGGCGCCAAACAGGGGAAGCTGGTCATGCTGATAAGACTTTATGAGTGCACTGGCCTCCCCGGCAAGGATGCCGGTAAGGTGTTCCAGTTTGAAATGCTCCTTGAGGGACTCTATGAGTTCAATGACAAGGCACATCTCCTCATGGCCGTCAAAGCGCACCTTGGGATGCAGGCAGTTGTCACAGGCGCCGCAGTTATCCTGAGTGTAATCCTCTCCAAAATAGTTCAGGAGGAGTTTACGGCGGCACTGGCTGGACTCGGCATAGGCAACAGTCTCTTTCAGGAGCTGCTTGCCGATCTCCTGCTCTGCTACAGGCTTTCCCTGCATGAACTTCTCCAGTTTCTGGATGTCCTTGTAGCTGTAATATGTGATGCAGGTGCCTTCCTGGCCGTCTCGGCCGGCGCGGCCGGTTTCCTGATAATAGCCCTCTATGCTCTTGGGGATGTCATAGTGGATGACAAAGCGGACGTTCTGCTTGTCTATGCCCATGCCAAAGGCGATGGTGGCAACAATGACGTCTATCTCCTCCATCAGGAACTTATCCTGGTTATCGGCCCTTGTCTTTGCGTCCAGACCGGCATGGTACGGGAGAGCCCTGATGCCGTTTATGGCAAGGAGCTGGGCCAGTTCCTCCACCTTCTTGCGGCTGAGGCAGTAGATGATGCCGCTCTTGCCGGGATTCTGGCGGATAAAACGGATTATGTCCTTTTCAGGTTCCACCTTGTCCCTTACCTCATAATATAGGTTGGGCCGATTGAAGGAGCTCTTGAAAATGGTGGCGTCCTGGATGCGGAGGTTCTTGAGGATATCGGACTGGACCTTGGGCGTTGCCGTTGCGGTAAGGGCAATAACCGGGGCCGGCTGGATTATGTCTATGATGGAGCGGATCTTGCGGTATTCCGGACGGAAATCATGGCCCCATTCTGATATGCAGTGGGCTTCATCCACTGCGTAGAAGGATATCTTGATACTTTTGAGAAGGGCAATATTCTCTTCCTTTGTAAGGGATTCCGGAGCAACGTAAAGGAGCTTTGTAACGCCCCTCAGGAGGTCTTCCTGAACCTGGGCTATCTCTACCCGGCTAAGGGAAGAATTAAGGAAATGCGCAATGCCTTCCTCAGAGGATTCAAATCCGCGGATGGCATCTACCTGATTCTTCATCAGGGCAATAAGCGGGGATATGACAATTGCGGTGCCTTCCATCACCAGGGCAGGCATCTGGTAGCAAAGGGACTTGCCGCCGCCGGTGGGCATGAGCACAAAAGCGTTCCCGCCTTCAATCAGATGGGTGATGATATCAAGCTGATCACCCTTGAAGGCATCCCAACCGAAGAAAGTCTTCAGCTTTGAGTGAAGGATATTGGGATCTATTGGCATTTGCCTTGTCAATGTGGTTGCATAAAATTAGTCACAAAAAATGTAAAAAACAAATATTTTTGCAGTTCAGCGCCTATTTTTACCACTCGTCGTAATAATCTATGAATTGTTCCAAAAGTTTTGTATATTTGCAGGTTGAGCGCATGAAAGCTCACAATTTTTGAATTTTAACTTAAAAACAATTGATAAAATGAAGATTTCTAAGATTCTTGCCATCGCCGGCGCAGCCGCTATGCTGATGGCCTGCGGTTCTCCCAAGGTGGAGGGCTCAAAGGAAGTTCGCGACCTTCTCCCTAACAAGGGCCAGATCGACACCGCTTCTTACCTCCTTGGCGTTAACTTCGGTCTTGTCATGACCCAGAACGGCTTCGGTGAGCTCAATATGGCCCAGGTGAAAAAGGGTATGAATGACGCTCTGAAGGCCAAAGAAGGTGAGCCCATGGACTCCGTATTCGTAAAGCAGTTCAAGATTGATCCTTCAACCATGAACATGGTCCTCAACGAGTTCCTCCGCAAGCGCACCGCTTACGAAGGCGCCCTGAACAAGGAAAAAGGTGATGCTTTCCGCAAGGATTTCTATGTGAAGAACAGCGCAGACTCCACCGCTTCCGGTATCGTTTACCTCATCCAGGACAGCGGCTCAGAGGTCAAGGCTGTTTCTGACCGTGACACCGTGAAGGTTAACTATCGCGGCACCCTCATTGACGGTAAGGAGTTTGACGCCAACGAAGGCATCGAGTTCTCTCTCAACCGCGTTATCCGTGGCTGGACAGAGGGTATGAAGCTTGTTGGTGAAGGTGGCAAGATCACCCTCGTGATTCCTGCAAACCTTGCTTACGGTGAGCGTGGTCCCCGTAACATCGGCCCCAACTCCACCCTTATCTTTGACGTAGACCTCCTTGAGGTTCACCCTTACGTAGAGAAAGAGAAATAGTATGGCACTAGAACTGGAAGGAACGCTGAGGCACAAACTGGCTTCGCAGCAGGGAACATCGGCCCGCGGCGCCTGGGCAAAACAGGAGTTCATCCTGGAATACCCTGACGGCAACTTCACCGCACAGGCATGTTTCACTGCATTTGGCCAGGACAAGGTGGCAGAACTGGACAAGTACCAGATTGGAGACCGTATCCGGATCTCCTTCAACATCAGAAGCCGCGAATACAACGGCCGCTGGTACAATGACCTCCAGATCTGGCGCATTGCTCCGGCCGGCCAGCCAACGGCAGCACCCGCTGCACCTCAGGTTCACGCCGCTCCGGCTCCGGCCCCGGCGTTTGATGAGGCCCCGGCTCCAACCCTGGACGACATGCCGGGGGACAGCCCGGAAGAAGACCTTCCGTTCTGAATCTTTAGGGTGACCGTTTTGGTCACCCTTTTTTTGTCCGATAGGGCAGCTAATTACCGTAAAACAGCCTCTTTTAGGTTACCAGCGGCCCAAAGGGCAGCCCGTTACCGGAAAAGGGGCATTTTTAGGTTACCAGCGGTCCGGAAGGGTTAAAGATATATTAAGGAAGATAGGTTGTCCGGAGAGAACAGCCTTATAGCCATGGCCTGGAGCTGCTCTGCGGTTATGGCGTCAATTATGCTGCGGGTCCTGGCCGATGTCATGACTTCACCCCATGCAAGCATACTCTTTCCAAGTGACAGGCACTGGGCCTCGCCGGCTTCGGAGCTTATAGCAAGCTGCCCCAAAAGCTGTTTCCGGTAAGCTTTGAGGCGTGCGTCCGTGAGCGGTTTGTCCCGAAGCCCGGCAAGAATCTTATCAATGGCTTTCATGCAGTTGTCAAGATTTGGTTTGTCACAGCCAAAGGATATGGCAACCACCCCAGTGTCGGCATACTGGGTATAATTGCACTCAATCCCGTACACCCATCCGCGTCTTTCACGGAGCTCGGCGTTCAAAAGCGAATTTGACGCCGGCCCGCCAAGGATATTACAGAGCATTGCCGCGATGAGCCTGTCCGGCATCTCATACAGCGACGGCGCCAGACCTCCAATCACGGCATTAACCTCATGGTTGTGCTTGTCAAGGACCTTGCCAAAACAGACAGGGGAGACCTTTTCCGGAGCATTTGCCCGGACAGGGTTGCGAAGCAACGCGGAGGAAAAGGTCTTCCCTGTCTGTCTTAAAACAACCCTTTCAAGCTTCTGAAGGTCTATATCGGCCACAACGGAAAGGGCCATGCGGGAGGGAATGAACTTCTCCCGGACAAAGCGGCGGAGCATATCCGGCTTTATCTTTTTGACAGAGGCCGATGTCCCGAGAATTGGCGTTGACAGCGGGTGGCCTTCAAAGAGCATAGACTCGAACTTGTCATAGACGTCCTCTGCGGGGTTGTCCTTGTAGGAGATAATCTCGTCAAGCACAACGCCGCGCTCTGTCTCAATCTCATCCTCCGGGAAAACGGAGTCCGTGGCAAGTTCAAAAAGAAGGCCGATAGCCTTGGGGAGATCCTCCCTCAGGACGGTTGCGTGAAGCACTATCTCCTCCTTGGTGGTAAAGGCGTTCAGCTCCCCGCCAAGGCGGTCGAGGTATGAACTTATCACCTTGGCGCTCTTACGGGACGTGCCCCTGAATATGTTGTGCTCAGTAAAATGGGCTATTCCGGCGGGAAAACCGGCTTCGTCGCGCGTGCCGGCGCCTATGGAGAGGGCGCACCAGGAAACCTGGCCGGAAGACCTTCTTAGGGCATATTTAACACCGGAAGGCGCCGTGCCGCACCTTATCTTTTCTCCGCCAGCCATTTGATGTCAGATAGAAGGAATCCGGCCATACTGCGGGGCCTGATCCTGTGACGTGAAATATAGAAGAGTTCAAGGGTGTCGGCCTTGAAAAGAAGCTGATAGCTATATGATGCGGCCGATGGATCCACCGGCGCGATGGAGTAGCTTACAAGTGTGTTCACAGGTGCTTCCACAAAGACTTCATCGGCCTTTGAGGCATCACAGAGGATGAAATCCATGTCCATGAATTTCAAAAGGTCCTGGTCCTTGACGGAAAGGGACACGTCTTCCCGGGCCATGTAGATTGTCATCATGCGGCCCCATTTGGCGTAATTGGCGTTGAACCATTTGTCCGGGGCATAGGCCGTTTTCTCGCTCTCCATTGCCGCAAGGGTGTAGTCCTGGATGGCCTTTACAAGGGCCCCAAGGTAAACAAGCTCACGGCCGGAGCTGTCGTCGGCGGGAGCAAGGGGAAGGGAAATAACCTCATGATTCTCACCCTTCAGGAGGCTGAGGAACAGGAGTCCCGGCTCTTTCTCGCCCTTGAACTTGAAAGCCCGGATGGTAAGGAAATAGTAGTCCTTGGAGCCTTTCAGGGCCTCAAACTCCTCCTGGGTGCAGAATTCAAAGGCCGATGCACTCCAGAGGCTCACCACCTCCTGCCTGAGGGCGCTCTGGAGGAAGACATCTTCCGGGATAACCACCTTTGTGACCTTGTCCTGGAAATCCGATAATTCGTATGTAATTGTGCCCATCTGGCGGGCGGGGGCCTCCGGTGAAGCGTTGAACTTGGAGAGTCTGGCGGCGCGTACGGCAAACGTGCGTATGCAGTTATCCGTGGCCGATATCTTCTCATCCACCTTGGCGTTTACCACGTCTCCCTGGTTGTTGACGGTGATTATGACCGTAACCTCTCCGGCACCGTAACAGCGGTATGCCGGTATGGGAAGGCGGGTGGCCTTGCGGCCGTCAAGGCTCCATGAAAGCACGGATGGGCCGCTGTAAGGCCTTACCTCCTCCTGCTTCTTTGGATCATCCTTCTTTATGGGCTCTACGGCTATCTCCTCAACTTCCTGAGGACGCTCCTGCCCATCCTTCAATTCCTGGGCCAGGCGCTCCGCTTCCTTGTAAAGTTCATCGGCATCAGTGCCTCTGTCATCCTTGAGGGCACTCCTTTCAACCGTAACGTTGCGTACCGGTACTCCGGCAGCGGCTATCATCTCCTCAAGCTGCTCAGCGGCGCTCTTCAGGAGTTCCTCCTTCTTCTGAAGTTCCTCCAGTTCCTCCTGCTTTGTGAAATCCAGGACAAAGCTGTTCTCCTTCTGGACCTCCATTCCTATCCGCACCAGAAGCAATACGATAATCACCGCGAGATGGATGCTCACGGTGATGTAAATACCTGCTTTCTGGTCCGGAGTCAGTTTCATTTCTTGGTGCGGCGTTTCCTTTGGTGGAGGGCCTTCTCAATGGTATTTGAGATTATGTCAATGGCCACTTTGTTGTGGCCGCCCTGAGGCACTATAACATCGGCATAACGCTTGGAGGGCTCAATGAACTGGAGGTGCATGGGCTTCACTGTGTCGCAGTAGTGCTCTATGGCCGTTTCTATGGTGCGGCCGCGCTCTGCTATGTCGCGGACCATGATTCTGAGGACCCTGTCGTCGTCATCGGCGTCTACAAAGATCTTGATGTTCATCTGGTCACGGAGCTCCTTGCAGGTGAAGATGAGGATTCCTTCAATAATAATTACCTCTGCGGGCTCCACGGTGATGGTTTCCGTTGTGGAACGGGAGCAGGTGATGTAGGAGTACACCGGCTGCTCTATGGTCTTTCCTGCCTTGAGCTCACGGATTTGCTGGCACATCAGTTTCCAGTCAATTGCGTCCGGATGGTCGAAGTTGATGTTCTTGCGTTCCTCCGGCGGCACGTGACTGGAGTCCTTGTAATAGGAATCCTGGGGGATGACTACTACGCGTCCCTGAAGTTGTTCCGTGATTGCGCGGACAACGGTTGTCTTTCCTGAGCCGGAGCCTCCGGCGATACCGATGACTAACATATGCTAGAATTCTGCGTTTTTAGGAGTTCTGGGGAAGGGGATGACGTCACGGATGTTGGCCATGCCGGTTACAAAGAGGAGGAGCCTCTCGAAACCAAGGCCGAATCCGGAGTGGGGGACTGAGCCGTAGCGGCGGGTGTCGATGTACCACTCCAGGTTCTTGCGGGACATTCCAAGTTCGTCGATGCGGGTTTCCAGTTTCTGGAGATCGGCCTCCCTTTCAGAGCCGCCGATGATTTCTCCAATCTTGGGGAAGAGGACATCCATTCCGCGAACGGTGCGGCCGTCCGGGTTCTGCTTCATGTAGAAGGCCTTGATGTCCTTGGGGAAGTCTATGAGGATGACGGGCTTCTGGAAGTGTTTTTCTACCAGATAACGCTCATGTTCACTCTGGAAGTCCGTGCCCCAGTGGACGGGATACTCAAACTTGACGCCGTCTGCAATGGCCTTTTCAAGGATTTCCACGGCCTCCGTGTAGGTGACCTTCTGGAAGGGGATGCCAAGGACGCCCTGCATGCGCTCTATGAGGCCTTCATCGTATTTCTGGTTCAGGAACTTGAGGTCGTCCATGCAGTTGTCAAGGGCGTACTGTACAAGGTATTTCACAAATTCTTCGGCCAGGGCCATGTTGTCATTGATGTCGTAGAAGGCCATTTCAGGCTCGATCATCCAGAATTCCGCAAGGTGACGGGGAGTGTTGGAATTCTCTGCGCGGAAAGTGGGGCCGAAGGTGTAGATTTCACCAACAGCGGTGGCCCCAAGCTCACCTTCCAGCTGACCGGAAACGGTTAGGGATGTCTTCTTCCCAAAGAAGTCCTTGGAGAAGTCTACATCGCCCTTCTTGTCCAGGGGGATGTTCTTAAGGTCCATGGTTGTTACCTGGAACATGTCTCCTGCGCCTTCGGCATCGGATTCTGTGATGAGCGGGGTGTGGAGATACACGAAGCCCTTCTCGTTGAAGAACTTGTGGATGGCGAAGGCCATGGCGTTGCGGATGCGGAGGACTGCCCCGAAGGTGTTGGTCCTGAGGCGCATATGCGCAACGCTACGGAGGAACTCAAGGGTGGTGTCCTTCTTCTGGAGGGGGAAGCGCATGGGGTCGCATTCTCCAAGCACTTCAATTTCCTTTGCCTGGATTTCTACGTGCTGGCCGCTTCCCACGGATTCTACAAGATCTCCCTTTACGGAAAGGGATGCTCCGGTGGTGATGCGCTTAATCAGTTCCTCGTCAAAGAGCTCCGTGTTTGCTACAATCTGGATGTTATTGATGGTGGAACCGTCGTTGAGGGCGATGAACTTCACCTGTTTGTTTCCTCTCTTAGTGCGTACCCATCCTTTGGCAAGCACTTCCACGCCCGGCTCCATTGCAAGCAGAGCCTTGATTTTGGTTCTTTTCAAGCTTTCCATACAATCTTTTTGCATTATCACGCAAATATAGCATTTTCCCCTCACCTTAGCAAAAAAAACAGCCTCCCGGCGATGGGAGGCTGTGAAATGGAAGTGTGAGATCTTACTGAATCTTCTCGCAAACAAACTCGTATTTGTCATCCTCACCCATAGTGGAAGGATCGGCCTCATACTTCTCCTTGGTGTCATAGAGCTTGAGCTCAACCTTTACGCAACCATTTGCGTCAACATCCAGGGGATAGTAAGCAAGCTTTGCAGCATATTCCTGCTTGACCTCGGTCTTGTCATCGCTCACAACACCATACCACCAGGCGGTGCGCATTACGGATACGGATGCGCGGCCAACCAGACCGGTCTCATAGAACCAACGCTTTACCTTTACGTCCTCGTCCCACTCACCGTGGATACCGGCGGCGTTAGGCTGGCTGTAATAGGTGTGCATCTTCTTGCGCCAGCCCTTTGCGGTGGTCTGTTCTGATACCTGCTCCTCAATGCCGACGCGGCCCCACCATTCGATGTTGCCTTCTTCGTCAATAACCTGAACGGTGTTGATCTTGTCCTCTACTTTTGCAGTGAGGAGGAAGTTATTGGCATCGTAGGTGCATTCAATCTTGGTCTTCTCACTGAGTTCAGTCTTTCCAGCCTGCTCAATCTTGGTAGCAAGTTTCTTGTCATTGACGGTAATGGTAGCGATAGGCTTGTTGTCGGCCTTTTCATCAACTACAGAAACGGTGTTGCCTTCCCATTTGAAAGCATAGGTGCTGTACACTTCACCATCATATCCAAGATCTACTTTGGATACGGTGCCATCGGCATTCCATGTGTAAGCATAGAAATCTTTGCCGTGAGTGTAGCTCTTTACACGGTAGGTGGGTTTGGCAATGCCCTTCTCGCCTTCGTCGTCGACAGCGTTGTTTTTCTTCTGGCAAGAAATTGTTGTCAGTGCCAGAACTGCCATCAGTGCAAATAATACTTTTTTCATAATGGTTTAATAATTAAAGGGTTAATAATAAAAATATGATTTAATGGAATTAAAACTAGACACGATATTGTATGCGGGATCGTCAGAAGCCTGGATGATCCTATATTCAAACTTTGCCCCTTTGCTTTTACAGGCATTGTAAAGAGCGTTCATTCCCATATAGTTGGAGTCATCTTCTGTACCACAGAAGTAGATATCCTGATCTTTTACCACATTGAACGTCTCTCCAACGGCAGGGTTGATGTAGTAGCTGCGTTTGAAGGTGGCGGAAGGAAGGACTAGAGCCTCGGCGGCGCCTTCTCCATAACCGAGAACCAGCTTTTTGTTGTTAGGGTACTTGGCATCCCAATACTCCATCCATTGTGTGAGTGACTTTTGGGACACGTCGCAGGGAAGCATCACGTAACCGTTCTCAAATCTTGGATCATATATGGCCGAAGACATAATACCATCCAGGACAGAAGGCGTGAGTTCATTCTTATGAACAATTAAAAGCGCTGTCCCTGTACCTTTTGCAATGTATTTTGGTGATGTAAATACACCGTCCTCATTCTTGTCTATATTAACATCGGGATTATTATCGGAGTTATTATTTGGACTCCAGATGTTATTCCCGTTCATATAGTAGTCGAACATCGGGAGAACCTCGTGAAGGGCGGGATTCCATACTGAAGAGGAGTGACCGCCGTCCACCACGCGGTACTCGTGATCATAACCATTGTCACGCATCACGCAGTGTAGTTCATCATTCGCGTAAAGGAGATTCTTTTCATCATCTCCGCAGATCAGATACCAG
Organism: uncultured Bacteroidales bacterium; assembly: GCA_900321715.1. Classification (GTDB taxonomy): domain Bacteria; phylum Bacteroidota; class Bacteroidia; order Bacteroidales; family UBA932; genus Cryptobacteroides. Next base: position 67,444 of record ONXC01000010.1, read on the forward strand.
TGAACGGTAGAAAGCTGCTCCTTGTTCTGGGCATTGAAATAATGGATGGGACAGTGCTGTTTGTAATATTCAGTGATTCGGCCTTCTCCCCTTTGTCCTACACCGCCGAATATGATGCCCCACTGGTTCTCCCAGCCGCTCTGGGACTCTTCCATATACTGCCAGTCCGTGCGTACGGACATTGACAGGGGAGCGCTGCACTCGAAGACTTCCGGGTGCTTTTCGGCCAGGGCAATGGTGCCGAAACCGCCCATCGAGTATCCGGTGACGGAACGGTGCTGCTTGTCCGGAATAGTCCTGTAATTCTTGTCAATAAGCGGGATAAGTTCATTGACGAACATATCCATATAGTTGTATGACCCGTCGTAGAAATTGCAGTAGTAACTGGAAAAGCCCTGAGGATATACATAGATCATCTTACTCAGACCTGCTGATTCCAGCGATTTGATTTCCGAGTTGGCGTGGAGATAGCTTCCGTTCCAGGAGTTGTTGTTGTCTCCAAGGCCGTGAAGCATATACACTACGCTGTAACGGGTTTCAGTGTCCTTGTCATAATCGGCCGGAAGAAAAACGGAATACAGGACTCGTTCTCCAAGTATTTCACTTCTCAGCAACAAGTCTTTGACATATCTGGTATCTGTCACTACCGGAGTTTCAGGGGTAACATCCGGCTCTTTCTCTTTTTCCTTCTGCGGCTGCTGTTGGGGTGCATTGCAGGAGGCCGCCATCATAATGGTGGCAAGTAGTATGATAAGATTGTTACTCAGCATCATATACAACCATTTCAGAAGCATAAAGTTCATAATCCGGATGAGGATTGTTGAGGCGGAGGGTAAGCGTATGCTGCCCGCTGCCAAAACAGTAGGCGCTGAAGACTTCGTACTTCCGTTTGATATAATCAACCGGCATGGTAAAGGTTTCCAGTTCAGTGCCGTCCAGAATGGCCGTGACAGAGGCAATATAACTGTCGTCTGCGTGGCCGGTTTTCCGGACGCTGCCTTGCACTACGATGCTGTTGCCGTTGAAGGAAAAACTGGCCGATGATGTGAATGCCTTCTTAAGCACTCTCTTTTCCACGGGCTTTATCCCTTCAAAGCACTGCTCGTAGCGGACGGGCTGTGGTTTCTCAACATTAAATAAGATGCCGTTATCCCCTGATTCGTTGCACTGGAGGATGAGATTGTAGTTTTCCTGACAAACCTGGTCAAGGCTGAGGGAAGTATAAGGGAAGGGAATGTCCTTTATCTTTTCCGCGCCCTTTTTCCAGTAATCGGGGATGGCGTCGTAGCCGTACATCACGCCAAGGATACCGGCGGCAGATGCCGGGTTGCAGTCGGAGTCATTGCCGCAGCGGGTGCTTATATCCATGGTCTTCAGGAAATCTCCCTCTCCGTAAAGAAGGCCGATAACAACGAACGCGGAGTTGATTGTGGCGTCAATGTTGAAGCCATTCCAGACGCCTTCAGGGCAGCCTACATCATTGGCGTGGCGGTTTGTAACCTCAAACCAGCACTGCTTCCAGTCCTTGGGATACTTCTTCCAGAACTTGATGCAATCGGCAATGGTGCTGTGGAACTTTGTTCCTTCCGGGATGGTCTTGAGGGCCTCCGTCACAATTGTGGGGATATCGTTGCAGACATAAGCAAGGCAGTACATGGCGCCAATGTAAACGCCTCCGTACCAGCCGTCTCCGTAGTTCATGATGTGGCCGATCCTGTCGCTGAGTTCAGAGGCTTTGTTTGCCTGACCGGGATAGAGCATCCCTATGAAATCGGCCTCAATCTGGAAGTCTATGTCATCGGCATGCGGATTATGCTTCCAATGCCCGCTTTCGGGGGCGCCTCGTCCGTTGAGGATGTTGTAGCGGGCCGCCTGGTTTGCGTGCCAGAGCTTGTAATCGGCATTTGCAAAAGCATTTGCGTATGAATCCACGGGCGCATCCAGGCCCTCCTTGAGCATGGTTTCCATGAAGGTGAGGTCCATATACACGTCATCGTACAGGCCGGGATCCTCTATGTAGGTGTCGTAGATGTAGTCGTCGTACCAGGGAATAGGGATTTCTTCCATTATGATGCCACCCTTGTACTTGAACTCCGTGGGCCCGCCGTAGGTGCAGCCAATGGTTTGGCCGTACCAGCCGCCCTTGATCTTGTCCATCAGGGTGGCATTGTCCAGGCTTACGGTTTCCCCGTACGGCACCTTTGCCGTGCAAGCCGTGAGGAGCAGGATTGCACTAATTATGGTAATACGTATCTTCATTCTGTTTTTCGCTGTAGTATTCTATGGCGTTGATCCTTATGAGGTAGGTGTCCGGTTTGGGGTTGCGCCAGATGAGCTTCACATTGTGGCGGCCTTCTTCCATACAGTATTTCCATGCTGGTTCAAGCTTGCGGGATGTGCCCTTCATCGGGAGGATGGAAACCTGGTCCAGGGCTCCGTCTATCCACACTTCAATTTCTGCCACATAAGGGTCTCCTTCCTCGGCCATTGCAAACACCTCTGAGCCCACGTGCTTTTTGGCAACTCTCTGCGCATAGTCTTCCGTGATGCCCCTGAGGCATACCAGGTTGCCCCAGATCACAAAGCCGTTGCCCCAGAAATCAAACTCATAGACGTCCTTGAGCCACGCGTCTTTCTGGTCCCTCATCAGGGGATAGGTGTTTACAAAGTTCTGCTCCAGGGGAAGTACTTCCGGCTTTGCAACAGGGATTATCACATCGGCCTCACTCACCTTTCCGCCGTTCTTGGCAATGAGCTGAAGGGCGTGGTTGAAGGAGTATTGGCTGCCCTTTGCAAGGGACACGTCCGTGCCTTCAAAGTCCAGGTCCCAGATTTCCATCACGGGATCCTTCCAGAAGGCGGGCATATTCTCAAGGCCGCACACAACGCCAAGGACACCGCCCACGGTGGCAGGGTTGCAGTCTGAATCCTGGCCGCAACGGGTGGCAATCTCCATAGACTTTCCAAAGTCTCCGCCGCCGTACAGAAGGCCGATGGTGACGTATGCGCTGTTGAGCTTGGCGTCTATGTCAAAACTAAGGCCCACTCCCTTGGGGCAGCCAGTATCGGCCCCCCATTTCTTGAGAAGCTCAAACCATGTAGCCTTCCAGTCGGAGGGATACTTTTTGTGCCAGGCGCGTACGTCGTTGATGCACTGCCAGAATGTGCTTTCCTGAGGGATGGCCTCAAGAGCCATGTTCACAATCCTGGCTGGGTCTGATTCCACGAAAGCGGCGCTGTACAGGCCGGCGACATAGGCTCCGCCGTAGAAGCCGTCACCGCTGTTCATGATGTGGCCCACGCGGTTTGCGATGTCCAGGGCTTCCGGAAGCATGCCGGGAGCCATCAGGCCCACGAAATCGGCCTCAATCTGGAAGTCAAGGTCGTCGGCGTGGGGGTTGTTGAGCCAGTTGCCGGATTCCGGCGGCATTATACCCTGACGCACGTTATAGCGTCCTGCCTGGTTGGCGTGGGCAAGGTGATAGGGAGCGTATGCAAAGCGGAGCGCGAGGGCTTCCGATGTGGCATCCAGACCCAACTGCTCAAAGGCCTCGGCAAAGGTGAGGTCATTATAGACGTCGTCAAAGAGGCCGGGCTTGCGGTCCCACCAGTGCTTAACGTAGCCTTCACCCCAGCCTATGGGAATCTCTTCCGGGATAATGGTCCCGCAGAATTTGAACTCCGTGGGGGCGCCATACACAACGCCTATGGTCTGACCTGCCCATCCGCCCTTGATCTTGTCCATCAGGGCATCCTTGGAAAGGGTGACTGACTCCGGAGCCTTTGGAGTGGCGCAGGCGGCAAGAACCAGCGTGAGGAGTGCTATGATGCTACTTCGCCTCATAAACCTTTAATTCTGTTATGGAAATGAAGGCCGATACAGCCTTGGTGTACTTGTGCCAGTGGATAAGGACTGCGTCGTCTCCTATAATGCGAATTGCCGTTGTTGTGACCTTGGGGAAGGTGAACACGAACTCTGCGTTGTGCGGCTGGAAGAAAACTTCGTCAGAGTAGGGAAGGGCGGGTGTTACTGTTGCCTCGATGGGCACCCAGTTACCATCCTCATCCAGATATTCCGGATGCATGTTGCTGTACCATCCGCCGAATTCCTCAAGGGGACCGTAGTGGAATGAGATCATATCAGTTGTTATGGGCTCATTCCAGCGGTAGCCGAAAAAGTCGCGTTTGGGAGCGTTTGACTTCTCTCCAAGTGAGTAGAATGCTGCTCCGGGGCCGCTCTCCACACCGTCGTTGATTACATCCACGGTGTAGGCGCGGTAGGTGACAGGGATGGTGAGCCAGCAGGAATCCAGCGTGGCGCGGTCTGTCTGACGGGTAGCGGCAAGGATTTCCGCGGCTTCAGGGGCCAGGTTGCGGCCACTGGGGGCTGGAAGTTCAAACAGGGCTGCCGCCTCCTTTGCAGGAGTGAAGCGGGCCTTGCGGTTGATGGTATAGATCTTTTCTCCGTTTTCCTCACGTACCTTTCCGCCACGTGCAAGGATGTTCTTTTCGGCAAGAACCACCGTTCGCTCTATGAGGTCCTCGATGGAGGCATCGGGCATATCGTAACGGGTTACGTTGATGTAGCGGTCGTTGAAGGGCTTAGTCCAGTGCTCGAAAGGCATTGCACGGTCCAGCGGAACGCCCTCTATGCCGTTGATGACGCCAAGCAGGCCGCACATAGTGGCAGTCTGGTTGTCGCAGTCAAAGCCAAGGGCGCAGCCGATGAGGAGGGTTTCCTCTATGTCTCCGTTGCCGTAAAGCAGCGAGAGTATGCCCATGGCGCCGTTGAGGTCTGCGTTCCAGATGCTCCTGGTGATGTCCGGCTCATTGAAATAGAGTTCATCGGCAATCACCTTGCGGGCTGCCTTCCAGTTGTCGGGATACTGCTGGTGAAGCGCTATGCACTCATCAATAATCTTGCGGAAGCGGTCCTTCTTGGGGAGATACTCCTTTGCGTGCCTGATGAGGGTGGGGATATCCTTTTCAAAGAAGGCCTCGGAATACATTGCTCCGTATACCACGGTAGGTGACACGGCCCAGTCGTCGGAGGTGATGCGGGCTGCCCAGTCTGAGATGCCGGCGGCATAGGCGGGCATTCCGGGGGCGGTATAGGCCCAGATCTCATTGATGAGCTGGGGATCTATCTGGAACCAGTGGGGGTTGTACTGCTTGCTGCCGGTGAGTGGAGGGGTGAAGCCATAGTGCATCAGGCCAAGGGCTGCGCGGTTTGCCAGCCACACCCTGTCACGGATGTGGTACATCCAGTGCTCACGTACCTGTGCATAGGTAGGATCAACGCCGTTTTTCTCCATCATAAGAAGATAGAGATACTCCACGTCTGTGTCGTCGTCAGAGAATGCTCCGTCTACGGCTTCCATCTTGCGCATTGCCTTGTTGAATACAAAGGGGCCTTCACCGGGCTCGTCCACAAACTTGTTTTCATATTCAAGTCCGTAGATGTTGCCCACCATCTGGCCGATCCAGGCTCCGGCAATCTTGTCCTTAAGCTCCGTGCGGGTAATCTCCATCGGCTTTTGGGCGCAGGAGGCAAGAGCCAGAAGGCAAAGGAATATGAGTGCTGAGCGTTTCATAATCAATATCCGGGATTCTGGGGATTAAGATTGGGGTTAGCGCTGCGCTTGTCCTCAGGAATAGGAAGGAGGATGTGTCCGGGATCTGAATCGGCCGGTTTTGCCCACCAGGCTTCCAGATACTTGTCAAAGCGTACAAGGTCGTTATGGACCCAGCCTTCAAGGGCCATCTCTTTCTGGCGCTCCTCAAAGAAGCTGTCCAGATTGAGGTCTGCTGCGGCGATGGGAGCAAGACCCGCACGGGTGCGGATTTGCTGGAATTCGGGAACAGCTGCAGCATCAACTGCCTTGTTATCACGAAGGAGGCACTCTACATACATCAGAACAACATCGGCATAACGCATCAGGATGAAGTCGTTCTCCATATCCACGCTGTAGGAGGTGAGGCTGCCGTCTGTCTGATAGGGCCACTTGATGAAACGGGCGCCTTCCATACGGTCAAGACCTCTTCCGAAGTGATCTTCAGGAATGGGGGTGTCAAGAAGGCTGTATGGAAGTTTGATGGGTTTGCCTTGGGCATCAAGGTCGTCAACCATCACTCGCTGGCCGTTTGAATCGTAGATGTCTCCAAATAACCAAGTGTCGGTTTTACGTGTGTCATTGGCATCATATCTGGCCATAAAGTCAGGTTGTCCCATATGGGTGCCGTTCCACGTGCCTGCGGTGATGTTGTAGGCGGGGAAAATATCCTCGTTCAGGGTGAGAACAAAAGGATAGAAGGTATGGGAAGTATAAATACTGCTATAGGGTATAGCAAGAATGGCTTCTGTTGAACCTTCGTTATGTATTGCAAAGTTCTGTGCGTAAGTAGGCGTCAGATGGAAGTGACCGCTGTTCATAATAGCTTCGCACTGCTCCTTTGCCTTTGCCCATTGTTCCGTTCCGGTGTAAACCTTTGCGTTGAGATAAAGTTTTGCCAGCATAAAACGGGCGACATCCTGCGTTACACGGCCGTATGTCTTGGTCGTGGGAGTGTCTTCCAGAAATTCCAGATTTGTTAGCAACTCCTGCTCCATCCAAGTGTACATCTCTGAACGGGATTTTACCTCTGGAAGGGTTGTAACGGTTTTGTCGATGGAGAACGGAACTTTGCCCCAGAGGTCAACAGCCATAAAATAGTAGTAAACCCTCAGAACCTTGCACTCTGCGATATTCTGTTTTACCATCGGGCTTTGTTCAAGCTTCTCAAGCTCATAAATTGCATCGTTACAGGCCGATATTCCGTTGAAGCAGAAATCCCAGCCGGTTCCGACAAGTTTATTGCTGGTGGTGATGTTATGGGTCTGGAGTTCAGTATAACGGGCTTCGCCCCAGTGCTTGTCATACGATTTGGGGACGGCGAGTTCATTGCCTAACTGAAGGACAAGAGTCCAATAACTCTGCTCTTCTCCCCAGTTCTGCAATTTGGTATAGGGACGGGAGGTATACTGAGCGATGACCTCGTCGTGCTTCATAAACTCTTCCTTGGAGATCTGGGAATAGAGTTGCTCGTCCAGGTTGGTGCAGGCGGTCATTGCCAGCACTGCAAATGCTATGGTGACAATCTTTTTCATACTCTTAGAACTTTACGGTGGCACCAAGGGTGAACATACGGGTGCGGGGATAATAGCTTGTTCCCTCGATACCCGGGGTAAGGCCGGAAAGCTGAACTTCGGGGTCTACGCCGGTGTAACCGGTGATGCAAAGCAGGTTCTGTCCTACCAGATATACGCGTATCCCCTTTACGAATCTGTTTTTCCAGGGAACATCATACGAGAAGGTGACATTGTCAAGTTTTACGTATGTGGCGTCTTCAAGAGTACGGCTGGAATATACCACCTTTCCGGTGTATTCCGTATAATTGAGCCAGGAAGCCAGGACGTTCTTTACGCCCATCTCAGAGATATTCTCATACAGGGCCCTGAGCTGGTTGAAGGCCTTGCCTCCAAAGGAGCCGCGGATGGTGGCGCTGAGAGAGAAAGGACCGTAAGTGAGAGTATTGCTCCAGCCAAGGGTGAAGTCCGGGTATGCAGATCCAAGATTTACCCATTCGTTCTGGTCAATATTCTTGAGCTTCTGGTTACCGTCTCCGGAGAACTTGGTGAAGAGTGGTCCGTAGAAGGTACCGATGCTTTCTCCTTCAATAAGCCTCTGGCAGTTTGCTCCAAGAGGAGTGTTGAGCCAGCCGATGCGGTATTCCTGTCCCTGGAACTCCTCATTGGTGAAGGAGATGAGTTTGTTGCGGTTCATTGAGAACACGATGGAGGTGTTCCAGGTGAAGTTTTTGGTCTTCACGGGATCACCCCACAGGGTAATTTCCAAACCGGTGTTGGAGATAGCTCCCACGTTGGTGAAGTACTTCTCATAATCGTACGGAGGAACAGGAACCTTATAGTTGTAAAGAAGGTTGCTGGTGAGGCGGTAGTAGTAATCTATGGTGCCGCCTGCGCGCCCGTTAAGGAATGAGAAGTCCAGACCTACGTTCCATTCGCTCTTCTTCTCCCACTGGAGATCAGGGTTGGCGTTGCTTGATGGAGCGTATGAGTTGGACCACTTGCCGTCATAGTAGAAATATCCGACGGGCTCTACCCTCAGGATAGACTTGTAGTTGGCAAAATCCTGGTTGCCGGTCATACCAAAGCCGGCGCGGAGCTTGAGCTCGTCTATCCAGGTGATATTCTTCATAAAAGGCTCTTCAGTGATGCGCCAGCCAAGGCTTACGGCGGGGAAGAGGGCCCACTTGTTGTTTACGCCAAAACGTGAAGAACCGTCGTAACGCAGGGAGACGGAAGCCATATACTTTTCGGCATAATTGTACATTACGCGGCCGAAGAATGCGATGTAGCGGCTTCCCTCACGGTTGGAAGACATATCTGCCTTGCCGTCCTTGATGGCGCTACCGGCACCCATATTGTTGGTTTGGAAATAGTCCAGGTCAAATCCGTAGTTGGACATATAGTTGCTGCGGGAACTAAGTTCCTGGAAAGCATAGCCGGCAACGGCCTGGACGTGATGGTTTCCAAACACGTTACTGTACTGGAGAGTACTTTCAAACTGGATGTCGCTGTCAAGCTCGTTGGAAATCTCTGCGATACCTTTCTTTCCACTCTCTCCGGGATAATTCCTGGTGCGGTAATCTCGGTTTTCATAGCGTTCTACGCTGTAGCTCACAAAGTTGTCCCATTTGAGGCCCTTCACCGGGAGAATATTGAGGGTAGCACGGCCGTTTACGCCGATGTCGTCAATCTCAGTGTTGGAGTCGCGCTCGTTGAGCATTGCCACAGGGTTGTAGTAATCCATTGACTCGCTTTGGGTGAAATAACCTCCTCTGCCATTCTCGTCATATACCGGTTCAGTGGGGTTGTGAAAGAAGGCCTGACGGAAAATGCCCATACGGGCGCCCTTGTACTGACGCTTTACATAGTTTAGGTTAACGTCAAAATTGAGCCAGCCCTCAAGGGCTTCCTGACGGATATTGCTCTTGATGAGGTATTTGTTGGCATCGTTCTTCTTGAGGATACCCTGGTTCTGCTCCACATTGATGACAGTACGGTGGCTGAATTTGTCTGAGCCGCCGGATATTGCCAGGTTGTGCTTGTGGCTAACCGGAGTACGGGTGACTTCCTTGAACCAGTCGGTATCATATCCATAAAGTTTATTCTTATTGGCGGGCAGATACTCGTTGATGGTATTGGTAAACTGCTCGGCATTCATAGGTACGGCCCTTGAGCGCACGGTTTGTACGGTAACCTGGCCGTCATATTCCACATTGGTGTGGCCCGCGCGTGCGCGCTTTGTAGTAATAATGATAACGCCGTTGGTGCCGCGGGTACCGTAGATGGCGGCTGCGGAACCATCTTTCAGGACGTCGATTGACTCAACCTCCTGGAAGTTGATGCTGCGGATATCGGCACCCACTACACCGTCAATGATGATGAGCGGGCCCTGGCCTGCGCTGAGGGTGTTGGTGCCTCGGAGCAGGATTTCGTAGGATGCGGTGGGGTCTCCGCCGTTGGGGTTGGTGACGCTGAGGCCGGCCACCTTGCCCTGGAGCATACCCGCTGCCGATGTGAATGAACCCTTGTCAAAGTCTTCGGCCTTTAGGCTTACCACTGATCCGGTGACTTCCTTCTTGGTGGTGGTGCCGTAACCGATGGCTACGGACTCTTTAAGCAGAGTGGCCTCTGAAGGGTTTAACTGGATATTGTACTGTGTAGCGTCACCCACGGTGAAACTACCGTCGTCATAACCTAGATAGGAAACTGTTACCACAGCTCCGCTTTTGGCGCTCACGGAAAAGGCTCCGTCTACGTCTGTGATTGCGTAGGCGTTTGTCCCGCTTACAACCAAGGTTGCGCCAGGGAGGGCGTCACCTCGCTCGTCTGTGACCTTTCCCGTCACAGTTTTTGTCTGTGCGAAAGCTGCAACCCCGATAAGCATCAGGGCGGCAGCTGTAAGGAATTTATGTATATTACTCATATTGGCTTGTTTTTACATTCCGGCTATGACAATGCAGGACAGACCGGCAAGGAAGAGGCCGAACATAAGGGCAAGGAGGCCGTAGACACCCTTGCTGGCCCCCTTGAACTCCTTCCAGATGAATACGCCCCAGATGGCGGCGATCATGGGAGCGCCCTGACCAAGGGCGTAGGAAACGGCTGCGCCGGCTTCTCCGGCCGATATATAGTTGAGGGATGTACCAAGTGCCCAGATGGCGCCTCCAAGCATACCCACAAGGTGAGTTTTGAAGTTACCCTTGAAATACTGGGCGTAGGTGACTGGCTCTCCCACGAAGGGTTTTTTCATCACTATGGTGTTCACGATGAAGTTACTCAGGAACACGCCCAGAGCGAATATCACCATTGCGGTGTAAGGGGTGAGTTTTCCGGCTGCGGGATTGTGGAAATCGGCCAGATCAACTCCATTATATACAAGAGCGCTGAAGAAGGACATGATAAGGCCTGCAAGAACTGCCAGGATGATGCCCTTGCGGTTCTGTTTGGGGTCTCTTTGTTCATTGGAAACCTTTCCGGAAGCGATGCCGTTGCAGATGACGGCTGCAACAACCAGAGCTACGCCAAGCCACAGGAGGCCGGTGTTCTGGCCTGCGACGGGATGGAGGAGGAGATTGTTCAGGACACCCATCACAAGGGCGATGCCTACGCCAAGAGGGAAGGCTACGGCAAGGCCTGCGATTGATGTGGATGCACTCAGAAGTATGTTGGAAACGTTGAATACCACGGCGCCAAGGAGCACCCAGCCGATACTTGACCAATTGGCCTGGGCAATATCCTGCAGGAAGGGACGTCCTTCACTGCCGATACTTCCTGCGGTGAAGGCAAGAAGCAGGGAGAAGAGGACCATGCCGATTACGTAGTCCCAGTAGAACAGTTCATAGCGCCAACTTTTTGCGGCCAGTTTCTGGGTGTTGCCCCAGGAACCCCAGCAAAGCATAGTGATGAAGCAGAAAATGACTGCAAGAGAGTAACTGCCAACGATAAACATAGTCTTATGGTTTTTTAATTATTATAAATCTTTACGGTAAGGGATGGCGTTCTGTGCTCCCATCTTCTGGACAGTAAGGGCCGATGCCGCGCAGGCGAACTCTGCGGCCTCCTTGAGGGATTTTCCTTCGGAGATGGCTACGCAGAGGGCACCGCAGAAGGTGTCTCCGGCGGCAGTGGTGTCTACGGCCTTCACTTTATGGGCGGGGACGAAGACGGACGGACCGCCCTCGCAGATGAGTGCGCCCTTGCTGCCCATAGTGACGATGAGTTTCCCAACCCCCTTTGCCTGCATGGCCTTTGCGGCGGCCTGAGCTTCTTCCTGAGAGGTTACAGGCATACCGCTGAAGGTGGAAAGCTCCGTTTCATTGGGGATGAAAAGGTCTATGTTACGGAAGATCTCTTCCGGGAGGGGGCAGGCGGGTGCGGGATTGAGGACCACGGTCTTTCCGGCCTGGTGCGCAATCTTTGCAGCCTTGAGGACGGAAGGGATAGGGCTCTCCAGCTGAAGGAGAAGGATATCACAACTTTCAAGGTCCTTTCGTGATTTCTCGATATCATCTTCCGTGAGGTCTCCGTTTGCTCCGGATGCAACTACTATGCAGTTCTCTGCGTGGGAATCCACATAGATAAGTGCTACGCCCGAGGGAAGCTCTGAGCGGAGGATGCCGGATGTGTCCAGACCTTCTTTCTCATACTGTGCTATGGAATTGTCCCCGAACATGTCCTTTCCCACCTTGCAGATGAACTTGACCTTACCGCCAAGCCTCTGGGCGGCCACTGCCTGATTTGCGCCTTTTCCGCCGGCGCCCATTGTGAAAACGCCTCCCAGGACGGTTTCACCGGGACGGGGAAGTTCCGCGGTCTTTGCGGTCATATCCGTATTACTGCTGCCTATGACCAGAATAGTTTTTGGGCTCATATTTCTAGTGTTATTTTGTGCTCAAATTTTGCGCAAACGATTGCGCTATCCTAAACAAATATAATAAAAAATTTTTAGGTTGTTTCGGCATGTTTCAAAAAAATGCATAAAAGTGTGTATCTTTGGGGGAAATTTTTAACAAATGGGCCACAAAAACACACTCCTTACCGTTTCGGAACAAACCGGATACTCTGTATCGACGGTTTCAAGGGTGCTTTCAGGCAAGGCGCGTAAATATAGGATCAGCAGGGAAGCGGAAGAAAAGATTACGGCCGAGGCTGAAAGGCTTAACTATCAGCCCAATCTCATTGCACAGACCCTGAGGACCCAGCAGTCAAAGACTATCGGCCTTCTTATTCCCTCCGTGGATAATCCTTTCTTTGCTACGCTTTCCGGTATTATTATAGGTATTCTAAACGCCAAGGGCTATCATACCCTTCTGGCCGATTCCCGTGAGTCCGGGAAGGATGAGATCCAGGAACTCAGGATGTTCATGAGCCGCAGCGTTGACGGAATTATCTGTATACCGGCATCATCTACGCCGGATTTCCATGAGCAGGTGAGTTCCCAAATCCCTATGGTGCTTGTAGACCGTCACTTTAAGAGTACCTCACTGTCTTATGTCTGTACGGATAATTACGCGGGAGCCAGAATGGCTACAGAGTACCTTCTGAGCAAAGGGTATAAGAGCATCCTGGCCATTCAGGGCGTACCGGATTCAATGCCCAACAGGGAGCGTGTAAGGGGATTCAAGGATGCAATAGGCGTTCACGGAGTGGCGTATAGTGTGGTAGGAGACGCTTTTTCCGTGGAGAACGGCAAGAGGGAAGTGCTGAACGCTTTTTCTGGCGCTCAGAAACAATTTGATTCCGTGTTTGCATTCAGTTCAACTATCCTCCTCGGGGCAATTGATTCTCTGAGGCGTCTTGGACTCAGGCCGGGGAAGGATGTGGGTATTATTTCTTATGACAACAACGGCTTCCTGGATTTTATGGATCCAGCCGTCACAAGGGTGGAGCAGCCTCTGAGGGAAGCCGGTCAGATTGCCGTAGATACATTGTTTGAGATCATGGGCGCCCGCCGTGCCGGTCATCCGGATCCTCCCTCACGCCAGATCCTGATTCCACCTACGCTGGTGGTCCGCGGGAGCTGCTGACAGCATTGCAAGGTAAATCTCCCGTTTGTCACGGTCCGTGTTTTTGAGAAGCTGGATGAGCTGGCTCCTTCTTGCGCTTACTCTTTTACCGGAACTCAGGTTTGAGAACCTGGCGGTCAGATAATCCGGAAAACCTGCTGCACTATAGCAGAAGATTGCGATATCCTCTTTGATCAGGTACGGGAAGTCATTTTTTAGTGCTCCAAGGATGCCGTCCATTTGCTTGTCCAGCTCTCTTTGGAGATGTCCTGTACTCCGGTAACTGCCAAAGCGCCGGACGCATAGTGCAGAATAGATATTCATCAAATTTTTCGGGATCACAAGAACACCTGAATCAATATCTTTCAGAAGAATAGTGAGGATAAGACCTGCGAAGTAGTATCTGCTGCGGAAACGGTGCAGATTTTCTAGCATTTGTTTAGTTTGGGAATTGTTCATTTTTGCGGAAAAATTAGGCCGCAAAAATAGATTTGCCCATAAAGATAAGGAAAAATGGACGTGCTTATTTCGTCCCTCGGTAAGTCCCTGAGATTTAGTAAATTGTCTGGTTGTGTCAAACTGTTATATCCTAAAAACCCTACTACAATCCCTTCTGAGGCCGTTTTTGTTGGGACAAAAAATGCACGGAACACGTCATTTGTAGGTGAAAAAACAGAGGGTGGCCATTTGGCCACCCTCTGTGAAAATAGCGATGTAAGACCCTTAGTCTTTGGCCGGCTTACGCGCGGCGTACATGATCTTAAGGGCGGAGCAGCGACGCAGCTCCTGTTTTACATCGGAAACGATACCCATACGGACATCCTGGTCTACCCTGAGGTTTACGGTCATGAGGGACCTCTCAGCTTCTGACATGGCATCACGCTCTGCAGCGATGAAGTCACGGATGTCGGACACTGTTTTGAAAGAGTCGTTGAGCTGGATACGGGCGTCGGTACCGTACATTGCCTGATACTGCAGGGTGGGGCTACCGATGTTGATATTGGCGCTCAGGTCTTTTCTCTCCAGTTTAGCTACCTCTGATGCAACGGGCATGGTGACTTTCACCTTTTGCTCGGTTTCACGCATCTGGGTGGTAACCATGAAGAAGAACAGGAGCATGAACACGATATCGGAGAGGGAGTTGGACGATGCCTGGGGGACTTCCTTCTTATTACTGGAACTTCCGAATTTTGACATAACTTTTACCTCCTATTTTTTACCGGTATCCTTAGGCTCTGCTTCAGAAATATTCTGAGGTACGGCCTTCTTTACTATATCCTGCTGTTCCTCGGAGAGGCGGGAGAACTTCTTGCCGAATTCCCTGTAGGCGAAATCGTCTCTCAGTTCGTTGACGGCTTTCACCAACTCATTCTGTACTGCAATATATGCCTGGTAACTGGTACCACGGTCATTCTGCAGGGAAATGACGCCCTTGGAAACGTTGTAGGTTTTGCCTTCGATTTCCTTGGGTTCCTTTTCAGGAAGGTTGGGGTCATTTGAAGGGTTGGTGAGGAACTCCTTGATCTTGTCTTTCAGCATTGAGATGTCCATGGCTTCGCTACCGGCAAACAGTTTATCGGCAGAGTTGATTCTGACGATGATGATGTTACGGCGGTTCACCTTCTGGTCCTGGGCCTGCTGGGCATCCGGGATGGGGGGAAGGCGGCGCTGCAAGCCGGACTGGTCTCCCATGGTTGTAGTCATGAGGAAGTAGCACAGCAGCAGGAACGCGATATCAGCCGTGGAACCGATTGCTTGGAAATTTCTTCTTGCCATGGTTTACTTTACTTTTTGTTGCGTATGGTCATCCAGACCTCACCGAAGATGATGGAAAGGATTGCTACTCCACCAACGAGGTATGCGAGGTTGAGGATGGTGTCGGTCATCTTGAGTTCAGAGGCGCTGGGCAGTTTGGCACCAGAATATCCCACGGCGGGTGCACCGGATGCCACAAGGTAGCAGAGGCCGAACAGTACGGCTGCGGCTACGAGGGCGATACCGATTTTAATGAGACCCTTGGGATTTGTGGTGGCAGTTACATAAAGGCCCACGCAAATCACGGAAACAAGAGCGATTCCAAGGACGATGTATGCCCAGCCCAGAAGGACGTTGGTGGCAGCACCGTCATTGGCCTCGAATCCCGTCAAAGACCCCCAGACCAGGACGCCGATGCTCAGGATCATGAGGACCCAGAGAACAATCTTGATTATTTTAGCGTATTTCTGGTTCATTTTTCTGGTATTAAAGGGGTTTGACTACTTCTTGTTGTATTTAACCATGGTGTCCACGAAGCGGATGGAAGAGTCTTCCATATCGATGGACAGGGAGTCGATCTTTGCGATGATGTAGTTGTAGAAGATCTGGAGAATCATAGCTACGATGAGACCGCCCACAGTGGTGATGAGGGCCACCTTCATACCGCCGGCAACAACGTTAGGTGAGATATCACCTGCAGCCTGGATGGCGTCGAAGGCCTGGATCATACCGATAACGGTACCAAGGAATCCCAGTGAAGGAGCGATGGAAATGAATAGGCCGATCCAGCTGAGACCGTTCTCCATGAGGCTCATCTGAACGCCGCCGTAGGAGACGATGGTCTTTTCAACTACGTCGATACCCTGGTCTGCGCGGAGGAGACCCTGGTAGAAGATGCTGGCCACAGGACCGCGGGTTTCACGGCAAACCTTCTTGGCTTCTTCGATACCGCCTTTTTCAAGAGCAGCCTCCACGTTCTCGAGGAGCTTGGTGGTGTTGGTCTTGGAGAAAGCAAGATAGAGGATACGCTCGATAGCAAGAGCCATACCCAGAATCAGGCAGATGATGATGAGGGACATGAAGCCTGCGCCACCCTCGATGAACTTGGTCTTGAGGGCCTGGTGTAGAGGAACTTCTTCTCCGGAACCGGCAAACAGGTCTACGACCTCTTCGGCCTCTTCGACCTGTTCCTGAGCGGCGACGGGAGCGTTAGCCTCGTCCTGGGCGGAAGCGATGGAAGCAGTGAAGGTCACGAGACCGGCTACTGCCAAAAACATGAAAAACTTTTTCATAATCGTTTTTGAGTTGTTAATTATAAGTTGAATTAGTTTGTAGTATTTTCACTTTTGCCCGGCAATTTAGTCATTTTTCTTGAAAACGCCAAAGATTTATGCCGTTATTTCTCCGCAAATGTCTTTTTCCAGCATCTCTTTTACCCACTGGTTGTTGTCTGAGCACCCCATAAGGTAGAACAGTTTTCCAAGGGCTGCCTCGGTGGTTATGTCCATCCCGGAGAGCACTCCGCAGTTCTTGAGAGTTGCGCCGGTGGCATACAGATTCATGTTCACAGTGCCGGATTTACACTGGGTTACGTTAAGAAGGATCTTGCCCAGGTGGTCGGCCTCCCTTATTATATCAAGAAACCAGTCCTTTGAGATGGCGTTGCCGGAACCGTATGTTTCAAGGATACATGCGCGGATTTCAGGGGCGCAGAGAGAGTGGCGCGCCACAGCCGGGGTGATTCCGGGATGAATCTTCAGGATGGACACCCTGCAGTCAAGGTGGGTCTGGACTTTAAGGGTATGGGCCGATGGCTTCCGTATTATGTCGGAGTTGTAGCGGATGTTGATACCGGCCTGGGCCAGCGGCGGAAGGTTGGGGGATGCGAAGGCGTTGAAGGCCTCTGCGCTGTATTTTGTCGAGCGGTTGCCGCGAAGGAGCCTGGAATCGAAGAAAATGGCTACCTCCGGTACCTCGGCGCTGCCATCGGCCTTCTTTGCCGATGCTATCTCTACCGCCGCGATGAGGTTTTCCTTGCCATCCGTGCGGGGGACGCCTATTGGAAGCTGGCTTCCGGTGAAGATGACAGGCTTTGAGAGACCTTCCAGCATGAAACTCAGGGCCGATGCACTGTAGGCCATGGTGTCCGTGCCGTGAAGGATCACGAAGCCGTCGTAGTCGTCATACCTTTCGTGGATGAGCTCTGCAAGGTTCACCCAGAGGGCGGGCTCCACGTCCGAGGAGTCAATCAGGGGATTGAAGGTGTAGGAGTCTATCCTCACCTGGAACTTGTTCAGCTCCGGGACCTCCTCCTTGATCTGGGAGAAGTCAAAGGGCTTGAGGGTCCCGTCCTGGGGGTCCTCCTTCATGCCGATGGTGCCGCCTGTGTAAATGACTAATACTGCCGATTTCATATGTTAAACAGTCTTTCTGCGTTCTCTGTGGTTATCCTTTCGCATTCCTCCCGCGTGAGGCCCTTGACCTCCGCGACCTTTTGGGCGATGAGCGGGAGGTATGAACTCTCATTGCGCTCCCCGCGGTGTGGGACCGGAGCAAGATAGGGGGCGTCTGTCTCCAGAAGGATGTGGTGCAAAGGTATTCTGGCTACGGTTCCGGCCAGCTTTGAGTTCTTGAAAGTGATTACTCCGCCAATTCCCACTGACCAGTCTCCGTAGCGGTTTGCCTCCTCATACACCTCATAGCTACCGCTGAAGCAGTGGAGGTTGCCCCTTAGGTTAAGGTGGCGGCAGTCCTTGAAGATTGTCAGGAGGTCCTCCCACGCATCCCTGAGGTGAATGTTCACCGGAAGGTTCCTCTGGGCCGCCAGTTCCAGTTGCAGCCTCAGGACCTCCTTCTGCTCCTTCTCAAACTCCCTTCCCTCGTGATAATCAAGGCCTATTTCCCCGATTGCCACCACTCCTGTTATGCCGTGGACCAGGTCCAGCTCATAGCGCCAGTTATCGGCCGTAACGGAACCGGGGTACAGCCCCGCCATCTGGAACAGGACGCCGGGGTGGCGAAGGCCGATTTCCCACATGCGGGGGCGCTCCGTGGAGTCTACATCGGCCTGAATCATTTTCCCCACCCCGGCGTCCAGAGCACGCTGGATGGCGGCCTCTGCGTCGGGCAGCAGCCAGTCGTCGTAGAAGTGGGTATGCGTGTCTACCAGCATATCCACAAAGATACAAAAAAACTTTAGTCCCTGATCAAAGAGATGGGAATTCTGACACCAACCGCAAGGTTGTTTATCCTGGCTTTCCGGTTCAGGCCGTACTCGTTGCAGTACTCTTTGTCAAAGGGGAAACCCCAGTCTCCCTCGTATCGGGCAAAGATGATGAAACGGTCTCCAATGGGCCAGAAATGGAAGCTGAAACCCGTTTCAAGGGCATATCCGAGGAATAAGCCCAGTGCGTCCATTCCTGCTTTCTCCGATGCTCCCGGGACAAGTACCTTGCTGCCATCGGCCTCTATCCTTTGCGCAAGGAAATTGCCACCAAAGTTGAAGTACGCACCCACATACCAGAATGCCACAAACGGGTACCAGTTGAAGCCCATATCTAAATGGATGGCGTGGATGTTGTGTGACGGCGGCGCGGTGGGATGCTCCTCCGTAGCAACGCCGGTGAAGCTTTTTTGCTGATACAGAAGATGCAGGCCGATATCGAGATGCTTGTTCATCGGCCCTTCAAAACTGATTCCGCCAAAGGGATGCCAGGCTCCAACAGCGCGGCCGTCGAATTTATTGACCTGGTTCAGGGACGCTCCGCCTTCGACGCTCAGGGCTTTCATCGGGCGGCGGTATTGGATAACGGTCTGGGCGCTGGCTATGGGCATTGCCACGGCCAGCAGCAGGAGAGCTATTATTGTCTTTTTCATTTCCTGTTCACTAAGATGCTTCTCATTTGGCCGTCAAGGTCAAACACAATGTAACGGTCCTTGTCCTCGCAGACAATGCCTTCGTCCGTGATGCGCACGTCCTCGAATTCATCCACAATAAGGCGGGAATTGCCGTTCCATATGCTCCATTTCATCTTGTCTCCGTCCTTCACGCCCAGGGCGTAGACCAGGCCTTTACCGTTCCTCTGGCCCAGAGCCTGATATGCGTCGTATTCAAACGGAACAATCTTTTTGGTGTGCTTGCCGGTAGCGTCCAGAACGCCAACCCTGTTGTGCTTGTTCATTGCGATGACGGCGCTCATATCAAAGATCTTGAGGTCCTTGTAGATGGGCGGAATCGTCCACCAGCGGGTGTTGTTGCCGAATACGCCCACTCCGCCGTGCTTGCCGTTTCGGCCCACTATATTGCGGCCGTTCTGGTCTCCGGGGCGGATTGCGTCGTACTGCTGCATTGAGCCGGAGTAATATGCGTCAATGCTCTGGTCCAGGGCTGCGCCAAGGGCTTCTCCCGCGGCATAACTCATAGATTGTATGGCCGATGACAGGGCAGGGTCGATGACTGAACTTGAGCTGCGGCTGGAGCTGCTGGAGCTTGATGAGTTGCCAGAGTCGCCGTGGACGTAAGGGCAGTCACTCCGGTGGGTTTCTCCTTTCTCATAGTCTATCAATTTGCAGTGTAAGCAGTACTCGGCCACTATCTTGGCCTCTGGGACCGGCGGCACCTGGGCTGGGAGTTCTGTCCAGGCCAGCATGCCTGCCATTAGCAATAAGACAATAGGAAACTGTTTATTCATAGCGGTTCATTTTTGGCAAAGGTATCCTTTTTTGCAATTAGCCTTGTGGCGGATTTCGCCACAGGGCGGGGGCTATATGCTCTTGTCTTTGTATGCTGGGGTGGACCAGGTCCACGGCATCAGTGGACCAGGTCCAGCCATAATCTGGACTAGGTGCTATTTTACCCCTTGGACCAGGTCCACCGACTGTGCCTTCTACGGCATTCTGGGGCACACTGCCTGGACTAGGTCCACCACCTGTAATTGTACCTCGTCCAAAAAAGCTTTGGACCAGGTCCGGCTCATGGCTTTTTGATGGCCTTTTTGACATCTTCCCGGTCAAGGCCGATAACCCTTGCCAGTTGATTCACCGTAGTCTTGCGGGTGCGCCACAGGTAGGGGAGGATTCGCTTTTTCTTTTCGGTCGTGAGTTGGCCGATATCCGTTTTGAACCAGCGGTCTACTATATCGGCCACAACCTTGTAAAACTCACTGTCCGGCAGTATACGCCTTGGAGCCTCCACCAGAGTTTCCTCCATCTCGGCGGTGTTGACGCCCCCGACCATCCTGAGCCAGAAAGCCTGGTCATGGTTAAAGACCTGTTCCAAATAGTCAACGTCGCAGAACGATTCTGGAATCAGTTCCCCATAGCCGTCAACCTCCCATTTCACATCTTTAAGGTCTTCACGTGAATGCATTATCCTGTCCTGCTCCCTGCGAGTGTACTTGTTTACGGGGATTCCGCCGGTCTTTTTGCCGGAAAACATGGCTCTGTAGCCGCTCCATCGGTAAGTGTCGATGGGACTCCCGTTATCGGCCGCATTGCGGGGGATGTAGGCCAGAGCATTTCTCACATAGGAATCGTTGTCCAGAAGGATAGCCTGGACGTCTACATTTTTCAGCAGTTTTTTCTCCCGATACTTGGTATGTATCCACTGGGCGTATATACGCTTCAATTCTTCAGCGAATTCGCATGCTTCTACATACGATTTGGCAAGTACGGCAATATGGCAATGGTTAGATACGGCGGCATAGATGATAACAATGACATTCTTGCGGTGGGAGCAGATGGCGATGTATTTGACAAGTACACCGTAGTCCTCCTCATCACGGCAGAGTATGGCTGTTTTAAGCCCCTTCATGCTTATGTGATAAGGCTGGACATTGGCTTGTTCGCCGGAGGGGAGTGTGCGAAGAACGATTCTTTTCATAGGCGTATTCAATTAGTTGCTTGATTATATGATTGTTAAAGAGGATTATTATTTTATGGGTGGTGGACCTGGTCCACGAAGGCCTTGGACCAGGTCCAGGGGGAATTTGGCCGAGGTGTGGCTGATTTTTGGCCTTGGTGTGGCCGATATTTGGCCGCGGTGTGATTCTGTGTGGTGGACCAGGTCCACCGAGTGTGGCTCTGGGGTACTTGTGGGGCATGGTGGCTGGACCAGGTCCAAGGGGTGAAATGGCACCACGTCCAAAAAGTGGCTGGACCAGGTCCGCGAAGGCCCTGGACCAGGTCCACTGTGTATAGTCCAACGTACTTGCAACGTACTTGAATGGCATAGAGCC
>ONXC01000005.1 GCA_900321715.1 uncultured Bacteroidales bacterium
TCAAGAAACGCAGTGAAGACTGCAAGATTGTCCGGCGTAAAGGCCGCCTGTACGTTATCTGCAAGAAGAACCCCAAGTTCAAGATGCGCCAGGGTTAATTAAGTGTAACTAATAAAAGTACAGATAGAATATGGCAAGAATAGCCGGTGTTGATTTACCCAACAACAAACACGGAGTTATAGGTCTCACCTATATCTACGGAATCGGCCGCAGCAGCGCCCAGAAGATTCTGAGCACTTGTGGCATCGACCCTACTATCAAAGTCGGAGACTGGAACGACGATCAGATCGCCGCTATCCGTGCCCTCATCAACGAGCAGTTCAAGATCGAGGGTGAGCTCCGTTCCTCAGTCCAGATGGACATCAAGCGCCTTATGGATATCGGTTGCTACCGTGGTATCCGCCATCGTGCAGGTCTCCCTGTGCGCGGCCAGAGCACCAAGAACAACGCCCGTACCCGTAAAGGTAAGAAGAAGACCGTTGCCAACAAGAAGAAAGCAACCAAGTAATCTGACTAGCTATGGCAAAGAAAACAACAACTACCAAGAAAAGAGTTGTGAAGGTAGAGGCTTATGGCCAGGCTCATATCTCCTCCACTTTCAACAACGTGATCGTGTCCCTGACCAATGCTCAGGGCCAGGTGATCAGCTGGTCTTCTGCCGGCAAGTGCGGTTTCCGTGGTTCCAAGAAGAACACTCCGTACGCCGCCCAGATGGCAGCAGAAGATGCCGCCAAGACCGCTTTCGATGCCGGTCTTCGCAAGGTTAAGTGCTATGTAAAGGGCCCGGGTGCAGGACGTGAGTCCGCCATCCGCACCATCAATAACGCAGGTATCGTGGTAACTGAGATTATCGACGTAACCCCTATGCCGCACAATGGTTGCCGTCCCAAGGGTCGCCGTAAAGTTTAATTATTTAATTGAAAAAGAATTATGGCAAGATATACTGGTCCTACCACTCGTATCGCCCGTAAATTCGGCGAACCCATCTATGGCCCGGACAAGGCCTTTGAGAAGAGAAACACTCCTCCCGGACAGCACGGTCTGGCTGCAAAGCGCAAGAAGCAGAAAGAATACGGCACCCAGCTCAAGGAGAAGCAGAAAGTCAAGTACATGTACGGTGTTCTGGAGCGTCAGTTCCGTAACACTTACGCCCGCGCTGCCCGCATGAAGGGCCAGACCGGTGAGAACCTCATCCTTCTGCTCGAAAGCCGCCTCGACAACCTCGTGTACCGTCTTGGCTTCGCTCCTTCACGCCCCGCTGCCCGTCAGCTTGTCCTCCACCGTCATATCACCCTGGACGGCGCAGTCTGCAACATCCCTTCATGCCAGGTGAAGCCCGGCCAGGTGATCGCAGTCCGCGAGCGTTCCAAGAGCCTTGAGGTTATCCAGGCTTCCGTAGCATCCGCTACCAAGTACTCCTGGCTTGAGGCCGATATGAACGCCCTTTCCGGCAAGTTCCTCAATGTTCCCGCCCGCGAAGAAATTCCCGAGACCATTAACGAACAGCTCATCGTTGACCTCTACTCCAAGTAATAGAATTTAACACCGTAAAACTTATGGCAATCTTAGCATTTCAGAAACCCGACAAGGTGATTATGCTCGAAGGCACCGACACCGTGGGACGTTTCGAGTTCAGACCTCTTGAGCCTGGCTACGGACAGACCATCGGCAACGCTCTCCGCCGCATTCTCCTCGCCTCATTGGAGGGATTCGCCATTTCTCAGATCAAGATCGAGGGTGTCCAGGATGAATTCCAGACCATCCCCGGCGTGATCGAGGGAATGCAGGACATCATCCTTAACCTCAAGCAGGTCCGCCTGCGCAGGATGGTTGACACCGTAGACTCAGAAGTGGCTTCTATCACAATCAGCGGAAAATCCGAATTCACCGCTGAGGACATCTCCAAAGGATTGTCTTCTTTCAAGGTGTTGAATCCTGAGCTTCACATCTGCTCGCTGGAGCCTTCCGTAAAGATCGTCATTTCCCTTACAGTCACCAAGGGCCGTGGATTCGTGCCCGCAGAGGAACAGAGGGATGAGAATACGCCCATCGGCACAATTCCCGTGGACGCCATCTACACCCCTATCCGTAAAGTCAACTGGACCGTGGAGAACTACCGCGTGGAGCAGAAGACCGACTACGAGAAACTGAACCTTGAGATTGTAACCGACGGTTCCATTTCCCCGGAGGCCGCCCTGCAGGATGCAGCAAATATCCTCATCTATCATTTCAAGCTCTTCACCGACGACAAGAAGATCGCCATCGAGTCTGCAGTGGAAACTGACAGCAAGGAGCTTGACGAGGAGTCCCTGAGGATGCGTCATCTCCTCCTTACCAAACTCTCCGATATGGGCCTCAGCGTTCGCGCATTCAACTGCCTGAAGGCTGCCGATATCGACACTTTCGCAGACCTTGTGTCCTACAGCCGCGCAGAACTCATGAAGTTCCGCAACTTCGGCCGCAAGTCCCTCAACGAAATTGACCTCCTGGTAGAGAAGATGAAGCTTTCCTTCGGTATGGATGTCACCAAGTACAATATTGAACCTAAGAAAAAGATCGTTTAACAATGAGACACAATAGAGCAGTCAATCATCTTGGTCGTCAGAGCGGTCATCGCAAGGCCATGCTCGCAAATATGGCATCCTCCCTCATCCTGAAGAAGAGGATCACCACCACCGAGGCTAAGGCAAAGGCCCTCAAGCCCTACCTTGAACCCCTCGTGACCAAGTCAAAAGAAGATACAACTCACTCCCGCCGCGTTGTCTTCAGCTATCTGAAGGACAAAGAGGCAACTGCAGAACTCTTCCGCACCATCGCTCCCAAGGTGGCCGATCGTCCCGGTGGATACCTCCGTATCCTCCACACCGGCTTCCGCCAGGGTGACGCCGCAGAAATGGTTCTTGTAGAATTCGTGGACTTCAACGAGGCAGCACTTGCTTCCGGCAAGAAAGAGGCCAAGAAGACCACCCGCCGCAGCCGCGCAAAGAAGGCCGAAGCCGCTCCCGCAGCAGAGGCCCCCGCAGCAGCTGAAGCTCCTGCAGCAGAAGCTCCCGCAGCAGAGTAAGAAAACCTTTTCGGTAAAAAAGTCCGGTTCCTTGAGGGGCCGGACTTTTTATTTGCCTCTTACCTTGAATACAAGTGCGGTGTGAGGTATTCGGAGCTGGGTTTAAGTATCAATTGTCCGTCTTCTATCACTTCCTCAAGCGATGTCCTGGATTTGGCTTTCCCTTTTACCTGCACCCAGTGCTCAAGGTCTTCCGAGCGGTAACAGCGAAAACCATCGTTGGATTCGGTTCCAAAGGCATAATAGGTGTCCCCTTCCAGATAAATGAAAGGATCGGCCAGATTCATCTGCCCCAAAGGCTGCCCGCTGACTACCATGGCAGCCAGCGGGAGTAACAGAAGTATTATTGATAGTTTTCGCAATTGTTATGCTTTTAGCTTTTCCTGCTTGCGGCAGAAGACTGCGGCATAGTAGAATATAACTGCGAAAGCGATTGCCGGGACTATATAGGCCAGGGCGATACTGCCGGATTGGTCGGACAGAATACCTTCAATCTGTGTGAGCACGCTTGCACCGGCGATGGCCATGACCATGCCTGATCCTCCAAGCTTGGTGTCTTCACCAAGGCCCTCGCAACCCAGACCGTAGATGGTGGGGAACATGAGGGAGAGGCAGCCGCTGATGCACATGAGGCAGTACACTCCAAAGAAGCCTTTACCAAGCACTGTACCAAGGCAGAAGGCAACTCCCAGACCGGCCATGATAGAGAGCAGACGGCGGGGGCTCACCCATTTCATAAGCCATGTGCAGACGAAGCGCATTATCACAAAGAGCACCAGTGACATGATGTAATATGTTGCGCCGGCTTGTTCGGCCGTACGGGGCAGAAGGACATCCAGCCCAACGGCGTCACAGATGTTATAGAACCCGGCTGCAATGGGCTCCACTCCGCGAAGGGCTCCAATGATCTGTTCTGTGGAAGCGCCGGGGCCGAGTGAAGAGATTACATCGTCAAAATGCAGGTTCTGCATGGCGTAGCGTATGGTATATGACCACACGGCTATCTGTGCGCCAATGTCAAAGAACTGAGCCACCACGCCCCATACATAATTCTTGTTCTTGATAAGGCGTTTACCTGAACCCTTAAGGTTCATGGGGCCGCTCTCCTCCTTGAGGTTTGGCATCTTGGTCAGGTAGATGGCCAGGAGAATGGCCAGCATAACAACGCCAAGGATGATGTATGTAGTGGTTACGGCATTCAGCTCTCCCATCTGGATGGAGGCCAGTTCACTTTCACTGAGCTGGGCTCTGGCCGATGCAGTAAGAGTGTTGAGCTGTGAGAGGATGAAAATCTGGGATATCACCACTCCGGTAATGGCTCCGAAAGGATTGAAAGACTGCGCAAAATTGAGGCGGCGCGTGGCTGTATCGGCAGGACCCAGGGCAAGAACATAAGAGTTGGTTGCCGTCTCAAGGATGGATAGACCTGCAAACAGCACCAGTATGGCAAACAGGAACATCATGTAGCCCACGGTATTGTTTGCTACAGCCACCCTGGAAGCAGGGAAGAACAGGAAAGTGCCCAGGGAATACAGCGCAAGTCCCAGCATTACGCCAGACTTGTATGAATATCTCTTGATGAATATGGCACCCGGGATTGCGAAGCATCCATATCCCAGCAGGTAGCATACAACCTGAATCCAGGCTGTCTTTGAGTCGGACAGGCTCATTATCCGCTTGAAGGCGGCAAGCATGGTGTCCGTGAGGTTGTTGGGGACGGCCCATGCGAAGAACAGGCAGGTCAGGAGTATAAAAGGCCAGACTATGCCTTTAGGAACAAGTCTTGATTTTTCTGCCATTGCACACTATTTTGATGAAAAAACACTTGCTATCTTGTCCAGGCTTACTCCAAAGACTTGCTCAACTATTGAGGAAAGCAGGGCGGGATCTCCCTGGATGTGGATGGTATACTGGACGTGGGTGAGGCTCTCTCCGGGGGCCAGGGCGGCACCGGGTGAGGACGTTTCTATCTCATAGAAAGGACCCTGGACGAATCCTGTCTCGGTGGGACCGTCGTTGTAGGAATTGATTACGTCACCGCCAAAAGGATTGTCCTGGTGGCCCCACTGGCCGTTTACATAATCTACATCGCCTTCGGGAACGGTATATTTCAGGATATTCAGAACGCCCTGGGCGGAGTCGTAGCTGCCGCATATGTCCTTGGCGCTTCCCGAAGGAAGGCCGATCTTGGACCGGTATTCTCCGTCAATCTTGAAATAGAACATTCCATCTTCGTAGACCAGACGTTCTGAGGGGACCTTGCCAAAATACTCATCGTTTATTTTCCTGCCTTGGAAGTCCGGATTGCAGGGGATGAACACTGTTGTTGTGGGGGTGGGATTAAAAGAGCCAAGCAGCCACACGGAAGGCATACCCGTCTCTTTGGTCCAGGCCGATTCACCCTTGTTGGTAAGAGTGTTCTCAGTCTTGTAGGCCAGGGATTTCAGTTCCTTGGGAATGTCTACTCCAAGGAGGTCTTTGAGCTCTGAGGCATCTACAAGGGACACGGTGCGGAGAACTCCGATGCGGAAACAGTTGTCTGAAGCGTTAACGGCATCAAAGTCCTTTGAGAGGACAACCTTGCTTTGGGTTTGCTCCAGGATGTCATAGGGATCTGTGTCTATATAGGAGGGAACTTTCCAGTTTTCATAGACCTGTTCCTCTCCCTTCCGGAAATACCAGGAAAAAGGCCCTCCTTCCGGGCCGATCCAGAAACGTTCCTCCCCGCCGAATGGATTGAACTGGGGGCTGACCTTGCCGGCATCAATGAAGCGGTAGTTGGTCCAACCGTAGCTTGTGCCTTCATTTCCGTCTGTGGTGGAAGTCTGGATGCGACCCTGCCATGCAGGAATGACCATCACTTTGGATTGACCGTCCACGAGCTCCACGATGCCTATGCCGTGCTTGGCGAAGTAGGCGACGTCATAACCATAAGTACCCATCTTGTAATCATTGTTGTTACAGCCGGCGAAGCAGCATAGCGCAGCTCCTAGGGCAATAATTTTAAATACCTTTTTCATTTTTATTGTAGTTCATTTCATCTCTCCCAACTTGCCTCCGGGATGGCATCTGTGGTATTTTTCCTTGTCCCAGTCCTTCTCTACCTGAAGGAGGACGCTCAGTGCCTGGAGGGCTATCATTTCCGCGTTCACGGAATTGCGGGGTGCACGGCCCAGCGGGCCGCCTTCTTCATCAACACCTGCAAAAATGGTGCTTTCTGAATGCTCAGAAAGCCAGCTGTTGGGATTTCCGGTTACAGCTATCACCTTGCATCCGTTGGCATGGATGGCGTTTACTGTGGCCTTCAGCTCAGCGGTCTCTCCGGAATTGGAAATGGCTATCACAACGTCTCCTTCCACAAGCTGCCCGCAGGATCCGTGGACGGCTTCGGTGCCGTGGAGAAAACAGGCCGGGTTGCCGGTAGATGCCAGCAGGGAAGCCACATACGCCGCCACATGGGCGGGCTTCCCGATACCTGTCACATGTATCCTTCCGCCCCGGGCCTGGGAATCCAGGATTATATCGGCCGCCTTGCAGCAGGAATCCAGATTGAAACCGTCTATGTACGCAGCCGTACTTGCCTTTGCCTTACGGAGGAAGGTCTCCGTAGCCTTAATGCTCTTTTCCTGTATCATTATAATAAGTTTAGCAATTGATTACATCCGCGTTCTTCAAGCAGCTCCTTGACCTGCGCCATTGTGGGAAGTGAAGGTATGGCTCCAAAGCCGCAGACTGTTATTGCAGCAGTGTGCACTGCCAGCAAGATGGCCTTGTCAATTGAAAGGCCGCACACATATCCTGCGCAGAAAGCTCCAACAAAGGAGTCTCCGGCGGCTGTGGGGTCCTTTACATCGGTCATCTTTACACAGGGGACATGAATCAGGCTTTCAGGCGTGCATAAGGCTGCACCTTCGTCGCCAAGGGTGATGATTACATTGGGAACGCCCTTGCCCATAAGGATTGATGCTGCTTCCTTCAGCGCCTCCTCAGAGAGTCTTCCCTGCCCGTCTGTCTTTACGCCGGACAGGAGCGATGCCTCTGTCTCGTTGGGAGAGATGAAAGTGACGCAGGATAGTAATTGGGCCGATAGTGGAGCTGCCGGGGCAGTGTTCAGCATGACCGGAACGCCGGCGTCCTTGGCAACGCGTGCAACGTATTCAATGGTGGGCATTTCCAGTTCAAGCTGCATTATCACCATGTCATAGCCGCCTATCTCATCCTTAAGCCATCCAAGGTCTTCAGGTTTAAGGTCAAAATTGGCCCCGGGAACCACTATGATGCTGTTTTGAACTCCGGACTCTCCAGTCTGGATGCGTATATGTCCTACGCCCGATGGATGCTCATGGCTTATCTTTACGTGCCGAGTATCCACTCCGGAAGAATTCAGGGCCTGAAGCATAACCTGTCCGTACATGTCATCTCCGACACAGCCTGCCATATGGGTTTCAACTCCCAGCCTTGCAGCCTGTACAGCCTGGTTGGCTCCCTTGCCTCCAGGAGCAGTCTTAAATGAGTTGCCAATTACGGTCTCGCCCATATTGGGCACCCTGTCAGCCGTGGCAACAAGGTCCATGATGAAGCTGCCGACGACCAGTATTTTGGGTTTCTTGTTCATGACATTCCATTTATTACTCAGTTCCTCCGTCTCCGGCAGTGACTGTTGTCCAACCTGTATTCTGCAGAAGGAGGTGTTTATTGTTTTTGTCAACCTCAGACTGGGGTATAGGGAAGAAATAGTGCTTGGGGGATTCAAACACGCGGTTCTCTACGAATATCCTCTTGTAGAAGGCGGGATCCTGCTGAGATGTGCCTTCCCAGATGTTCATGGAGTGGATGGGGCCGCCTTCGCCGTCTACGGTCTTCCATCGGCGTACATCAAACCAGCGATGAACTTCAAATGCCAGTTCAATCCTGCGCTCATGATGAATCCTCTCACGCATCTTGTCCTTGTCAAGACCGGCATCAAGGCCGGGAAGGCCTGCGCGTGTGCGGATGGCATTCACATAGTCATACACTGTTGTTGAAGGACCGGAATACTCGTTGAGGGCCTCTGCGTAGTTCAGATAAATCTCACCCAGACGGATATAAACCCAAACCTGATTAGGAGTATACTGCCAGGGAATATGCGTGGGATAATGGAATTTTTTCATCAGATATCCCGTCTTGCAGTAGTCTGATCCGGCGTTATTCTTGCCGTCAATTCCGGTGAACCAGAATTCGTTGACGTGTGGAGCCGTCCAGTTGCTGGCGCGGGAAGTCTTCCATATTCCGCCGGCAAAGTTGATGGAGGCATAGAAACGGGGTTCTCTGTGGGTGTACATATTGGATACGCCCACTTCCCACCTGCCGGCCTTGGAATCTGTGGAGAATCCGGCTTCTACATATCCTGAAGCGGGATTGATAATAGGAGTGAGACCATTGTTGGTGTAGCCCGTTATGGGTGTGGAGCCATCTTCCATCTCATAGGCGTCAACCATTTCCTGTGTGGGGTCAAAAATGGAATAGCAGCCAAAGGATGTAGGGTCGCTACAGTTTAGCCAGTGATCTGTAGCGCCGTTGTTACGGCCCCATAATACTTCCTTGTTCCAGTTGTCATTGAAGATGTTCTGGTAGTTTTTCACAGGGTCTGCGGGCAGATCCTTGTCATAGAGGCCATGCCCGGCAGCCTCGGCGGCGTCTATGCACTCCTTTGCCGCATCTGCCGCGGCTTTCCATTTCTCGGGGTCATATGTCTGGGAAATAAGGTTTTCTCCAGTAACAAGATCCTTGAGCTCTGCAAAGTCAGGGTTGCCGTTGTACAGAGGGGAGGCGATATACAGCAGGACTCTGCTCTTGAGGGCAAGCGCAGCAATCCTGGTAGCCCTGGCCTGGTCTTCAGAAGCCCAGGAGTCCTTGTCAATCAGATATTCGGCCGCCATGTCGCAGTCATCGGATATGAATTTGGCAACATTGTCTGCAGGAGCCCTGGTTATGGAGGCTATATCTTCATTGATATCAAGAACATGATCAATAATGGGGATGGGGCCGTAAGCGCGGAATATCATAAAATGATAGAATGCCCTGAGGAAATAGGCTTCACCTTTCATCCACCTTATTTCATCGGCCGTAGCCTCCGAGCATCTGTCTACGTTTTCTATGACCATGTTGGCCTTACGGATTGCTTCGTACATGGTATTCCAGATGTGTGCGGCGAAGTCGTCAATGGGGGCCCATGCGCCACTGCTCATGGCATGGGAGACGTGGCCGCCGAATGCGATTTCCATCTCATCGCATGCTCCGGTGAAGTTGTTGTCCCACGCCATATCGGCATGGAAAGGAAGATAGGAATATGTATTTGCAAGGAAGGCCCTGGTTTGCAGGCGGTTGGAGAAAACGTCGTCAATTGTGAGGTTCTCATCCGGTGACATGTCCAGGAATTTCTCGCATGATGAAGCGCAAGCAAGGATCACTGCGGTTGCTGAGAAAATGTATAATATCTTTTTCATAATTATCCTCCTTTTCTTTAGAATCCTACTTCAATGCCGATGGTAGCCGCCAGCTGGGTAGGGTAGGTGCTGGCTCCAAGGTGGTTGGACTCGGGGTCTACTATGCCCTTCAGGCCGTCGAAGCAAAGAAGGTTGTTGCCATTGATGAATAAACGGAGTTTCTCAAGCCCTATCCTGGATGTGATCTTCCTGGGGAAAGAGTATCCGACTTCGGCCGTCTTCAACTTGAGGAAAGAAGAGTCGTGCAGGTAGAGGGTGTTAATCTGGTAGTTGTTGGTAGAGGTTCCGTTATGCACAACCGGATAGAGGGCGTTGGTGTTATCGGCCCCGGGGATAAAGCGGTTGTCATAGTATTCACGGTAGATGTTATATCCCGGATAATCAAGCTGGAAAGGCCACATGCCTGCAGCATCCAGAAGTATGGTTGCGTTGGCTGCACCGGTGAAATTGGCCGATACATCGAAGCCTTTCCAGGCCACGGTAAAGCCAAATCCATACATTATCTCCGGCTCACGGGCGTACCCTATGAATACTCTGTCGTAGGGATTGATTACGCCATCATTGTTGACATCCTTGTATTTTATGTCGCCCACGGTATACGTGCCCAGCTCCTGCTTGGGGCTGTTGTCAATTTCTTCCTGAGACTGGAACAGCCCGAGGGCTATATATCCAAGAGGGATCCCGATGGACTTTCCGCGGGTGTTCTGGTAGCTCCATAAGGCCTGTGCTGTGTCGTCTTCTATGACAGTGTTATGTGCGTAGGTCACATTACCGCGAATCTGGTAATAAAGCCCATAGGATGTTGTGTTGGTAAACTCAATGTTGGCATCAAAACCGGTATTGTCCATTATGCCGATATTGGAAAGCGCCAGCTGATTTGACGCAAGACCTATGGTTCTGGGGACGGACCCTCTTTCCAAAAGGATATTGGTACGGTGCTCATAGAAATAGTCTCCTGACAAACGCAGTTTGCGGTCAAACATCTCCAGATCAAGGCCTACATCGGCCTTATTGGAGACTTCCCAGGAAGCCAGAGGGGAGCCCATCCGGGATTCGGCCACGCCTCCAATTCCTTTGGACTGATCATAACTGAAGGTGTAACCGTTAGCATTCTTGTTGATTGTAGACATGTAGAAGAAACGCTGAGCATTGAGGGAGTCGTTACCTACAGTTCCATAAGAGCCCCTTATCTTAAGGTGATCGATGAAACTGACGTTCCACCATTTTTCTTCTGAAGGAACCCAGCCGGCAGACACAGCAGGGAAGAAGCCGTATCTATGACCGGGGGCGAAGTTTTCGGAGCCGTTGTATCCGGCGTTGACTTCAAAGAGGTAGCGCTGCCTGTAATTGTATGCAAGTCGGCCGGCGAACCCCTGACGCCTGTAAGGCAGCTGGGCGGTGGAATTCCCTGCGGTAAGGTCTGAATAGTCCCTTAAGTTAGCCATAAGGAGGGCCGATACTCCATGACCATTGAATACGCGGTCATAATTGATTCGGGCATCGGCATAGTAGGACCTGTTGGAAACATTATAGGCCAGATAGTAGCCCATGGTTCCCTCTTCCTGAATCACATTGTAGCGGTCTTCACCCGTAACGGGATCAGGCCCCAGGTATTTCTTCAGCTCAGGTTGTTTGCGGCGGGTTGCCTCAACACTGTAATAGTGGTCATAAGCGAAGTTGCCTTCAATCACAAGGCCCGGAGTAATCAGTGTCCCCAGATCCCATTTGGCGCCAAAAGTGCCCTGGGTTGTGGAGCGGAACTGTTTTGAGAAGCCATTATTGGTGGTAAGGACATACGGACTGTTCTTCTCATAAGATGTATTGGATGAACCAAAGGAGCCGTCCGGGTTACGGATGGGATAGGTTATGGGATTGACAACCTTGAGGGACCAGAATATGTCTCCTGCAGGTGTTCCGGGATATGTCCTGTTCTCCACTATTTCCGCAAGGCCAAGGGTTAGGGTGAAGTTCTTGGTAACATTCACGTCCACATTGGTGCGGAAGTTATATCTCTGTGACAGGGAGTTGGTCCTGTAATTATATGCAGGGTCTTCCTTGAAAAGGCCGCTTTCTGAAGAGAATCCGGCGCTGACATAATAGCGGACTATTTCATTACCGCCGCTTACGGATACTGTGTTTATGGTCTGGAAGGCATTCTTCTTGAGTACGGCATCCGTCCAGTCTACGCTGGGATAGTTGTAGGGGTCCGAGCCATCCCTGAAGAGTTCAATCTCTTCATCGGACCATGGCAAGGCAACTCCACCTGTTTCGCAGGCTTCATTCATAAGGGTGGCAAACTCCCAGCCTTTGATGTAGTTGGGGAAGCGAAGGCCGTGAAGCAGGGAGGATTCTGACCTGAAGGAGACACGGGGCTTTCCGGCCGTTCCTTTCTTTGTGTTGATAAGGATAACGCCGTTAGCTCCCCGCATACCGTAAACTGCGGTTGCAGAAGCGTCTTTGAGGATTGAGAAAGACTCTATTTCATCAGTGTTGATAAGGTTGATATCTCTCTCGATGCCGTCCACAAGGACAAGCGGACTGGAATTGAGCCATGTCCCCGCTCCACGGATAAGGAGGGTGGCGCCGTCATAGCCGGGCTCTCCGGATCTCTGGCGGGAGATTATGCCCGGGACAGTGCCGCCCAGCGCATTTGCAAGGGTGGGCGTGGTGGCTTTACCTACAATCTCCGTGTTCACCACGGTAAGGGCTCCCGTGACCGTTGCTTTCTTCTGGGTGCCGTAGCCAATGACAACGGCATCTTCAAGGGATTCCATGTCAGGCTCCAGGGCCACGTCAATGGTGCTTCTGCCGTCAATCCTGATTTCCTGGGTCTTGTAGCCTATGGCCGATATTACCAGAATTCCCTTGGAGTCGTTGACCTTGATAAGGTAGGTACCGTCCAAATCCGTTATTGTTCCAACATTGGACGCCTTGAGCATGACTCCAGCTCCAATAGAGGGCTCTCCTGTTGATGCATCGGTTATGGTACCGGATACAGTAATTGACTTTTTCCCCTGTGCGTTTACGCTCAAGGGAAGCGCAAGCATTTCCAAAGCAAGGAGTGAGAACAGGACCAGACGCCCTATGGAAACGCCGCGGATTTGGGTCTTAATTGACATAGCAGTTCAAATAAAATGTTCCGTATAACGCTAAATCGTTATAGCTTTTAAAGCAAAAAAGAAACCTGAAACTGTCAGGGTAAACAACTTAAAAATTTGCCTTACTAATTGGGTTTCAATAACTTGGTTAATGGTAGCAACAAAAATATGTCGGGCTTTTCTATGTTGCTGTTGCAAATATATGTACTTTATTCTGGAAAAACAAGGGATTTGCTAAAACAATTTAGTTTAATTATAAACCTTTAATGTCTAAAGACATGAGATAGGTATTGTATGGTAGCCACATGGACATTATGAAGTACAGCTTCCCGCCTTCCTGCTTGGACAAGGGGTGGATGAATGAGCCATAAAGCTGTGGATAACTCCAGCCGGAAGCCACGGTGAGAGGGTCGCTCCAGGGGCCGGTTATTTTGTCGGCATAACGCATGGTAATCTCATACCTGGGCCCGTTGAAATACAGTATGACCCATTTCTCGAATTCCGGGAGATACTCAACCGATAGTTCACCTGCTATGTCGTCAATCAGGGTTGTAGCCTCCTTCTCCTGGCCCTTTTTCCAGTCGGCACCATTCCAGAACTCATACTGGGACTGACTCTCGATGCCCGATTCCTTGACTCTGGCGAGCTTGGGCTTGGAATCCCTTCCGGACTGAGTACCTACCATATAGACGTATCCGTCGCCGATATTGCAGAATCCAACCTGGCCGAAGAAACTCTCGCCGCCCCAGCTGATGCCGTTAACCTTGTCCCATGTGCCGCCGCCGTCCATTGAACGGTACATGCCGGAATAGTTTGTAACCCACCCATCCCAGGTTTTGATGTTGAAGTAATGGACGTAATCACGGTTGTTGGCGTGGACGGCCGATGTGGGGATGGAGGTGTAGTCTCCAAACCCGTTGGTGACGTGGGCGCTGTATATTATCTGCCTTGCACGGCCCCCCTGGTCCATAGCCGCGCCGGATATCCTCAGGCCGTCTTCAAGGTTTGTGTCGTCAGAGTATAGCAGCACGTTGCTTCGCCAGGAACCGCCATTAGGACCAGGAGCGCTGAAATTTGGATTGAAATCGGCCCCGAAAGTGTCTCCAAAGAAGAGACCGTAGTAGCCGGAAGATATTTCCCACACTATTCCCAGGTCTGTGCCGCCCACATTATATTTGGTGTCGGTGCCGTTATTTACGGTGTATTTCACGGCTGGAAGACCGTCGTGACCGTTGTTCTCCTTGCCGGTGACGCGGGAAACCATTTGAAGGTTGGAGATAATGAGCCTTGAGTATTTTCGGCCTTCTGTATCCTTCTGATTATCTACAATAGCCACAGCAGTTTCACTCTTGGCGCCGTCTATGCCTACCAGGGTGAATTCAAAACGGAACTGGGCATCGTCCGTGGGAAGCATGGTGTAGTTATATGTATACTCCTTGCTGAGAACTCTCGGGTAATAGTTGATACTCTGCACGCCAACCGAAGTGATCTTATCTATGGTCATATACTTTGTCTGTTCAAGACCGCTTATGGTCATAGATATGGCAAGTTTGCCGTTTACGGGATAGACGGTCTGCTCCAGGGGAGTTATGCTCAACTCCTCTGGAGGCAGCTCAGGCTCTGCCGACGGCTTCTGACAAGCCACCAGAGCCATTGCTGTCAGGCTTAATGCTATGGCTAAATATTTAATTCTCATTTGATTCTGTTTATTCGTTTGATAATCTTTGCGGGTTTATCCGGGTCTATCCCAAAATAATATACGGCTCCCTGGCGGAAAGGCTCCACAAGTTCGAAGTTCTCGAAGGCGATGCCACCGGGGATTGTCTTCAATATGGCCCAGTAGGTGTATCGGCCATTCACTACACTGTACATCTCATCCTGGGGAAGGGGGCAGTACCAATACTGAGTGGCGGGGATGCCTTTATAGTCCCAGCCTTTGAAGGTGCCTTCCTCATATACGGCGTTCTGGTAGTCCGCTTCTGTTTCGGTTGGGTAGGCAAGCACCCAGGCTCCACCATTGCGGTCACGGACCATATCCTTAAGGAAGGTGTACTCATAGGGAGTAAACCATTTATCCCTGTAATCAGGCCAGAGGTCATAGGAGAGTTTTGTTACTCCATCCGCGGCATAAAGGCGTCTGAGGCGCATTTTATTGCCCATCGTGGCGGTCAGTATGAATTTATCAAGAGGGGCCGATTGGGCGGAAGCGAAAGCCTGGAGTTCAAACTGATATGGACTGCCCTCGATAAAGCGCAGGCGGACGTAGACATCGGCACCGTTGTCAAACTTCTCGCAGAAAATCCATACGGTAAGAGTCTGTTTCCCGTCCTCTACGGCAACAGTGCCGCGGGCAGGATGGAGCTTGTCCCAGGTTGCGGGCCTTTCGGGAGTGTCGCTGCTGCGGAATTGCTTTCCCTGAACTCCATCCAGAGCGCTGCTTTCCAACTCTGAATAGCCCCGGTTCTGCGAGGATGCTACTATTGGCTCCATGGCGATAAAATTGATTATATTCATGTCGCCGGCTCCAAGATATGGGGCGTAGATATCCAGAAGACCACGGGGGCGGCCGGGAGGGTTGATGCCCACCCTTATTCCGTCGGCAAAGCCCCAAACGGCCATGGACGGTGTGTCCTGGGCAGGACGGACCCATATTCCGTCCTGCCGGGGAGGCTCAAGCCGCACTCCGTCTATGACCATCTGTGCAAATGCCACTGTGCAGCATAGGATTGAGCACAGGAAAGTTGCGGTCTTTTTCATAACTAGTTCACTTCCAGTTCCTGCCATGAAGGGAAGGCGGGGAATTTACCGTGAGGCTCGGCCTGGTACCAGAACACTGTGGCCGATATGTCGGAGTGCTGGGCCAGGTATCGGCCATCGTGCCTCCAGCCAAGGTCCTGGATGGTTACCTTCAGGTTTTTCTCAAAGCGGATAGGGTCCATTATATGCCAGCGGTACAGGCCGAAGCGCTCCTGGGAGCGGTATGTGCCGTCCGGGCGTATGACCTGGCATAGTCCGGCGTAAGGGGTGCAGAACTCAATGAATCGGCCATTACGGTCAAAGTTATATGAGCCGCAGAAATAGTCTTCCGTGCCGGTGCTGCAAATGGTGGGGAACTGTTTATCGTCGTCGATGAAGAACTTGATCTCTCCTTCTCCCCACCAGC
Source organism: uncultured Bacteroidales bacterium (assembly GCA_900321715.1). GTDB lineage: Bacteria > Bacteroidota > Bacteroidia > Bacteroidales > UBA932 > Cryptobacteroides. The sequence goes on from ONXC01000005.1 coordinate 15,811, forward strand.
CGTTGTTGTGCAGGCCCCAGGCAAGATAGACGCCCACATACTGGCCCTTGCCCTTGATTCCGTCTATGATGGTGAAATCCGAAGTCTCGTTATAGGGGGTCCTTCTGAACTGGGCGTGGAAATAACCGGCGTCTTCCGGGACCTCCGTGAGAGTGTAGTCTATCTGATAATAGAGGGTCATTTCGTCGCGGTCATTGACGTTCTCCATGGTAATCTTGCACTTCTTGCGGAAAGGCATCTGCCAGTAGCAGTTGAAGGCGCTGCCGGGATTAACGCACACTGGCAGTGATACCAGAGGGGCATACTCGTTCCAGCCCATGCAGAAGAAGTCCGCTATGGGGCATTCCACAGAAGGAGTTGTTTCGTCGTCCCAATAGATGCGGATAATGGTCCAGCGCCAGACACCTGTAGGAGTCATCCAGATGTGCTGGATGGCACCGGGACCCTCTATTTCCGCTATGGTGACGGTTTCTCCGGAGGCTATCCTGATGTATGGATTGACCTTCCAGCCTTTGCCAAGGTCACGGGCGGCCCAGGATGCGTTATTGACGTTCCGTGTGTTGGGAAGGGCTACATCGGCCATTCCGCCCTTTCCCTTTTCACCGGTGAAATTTTCCGGGGAGATTGAGCGGGATTTTGCGTCTGAAAGCCTGGAGAGGTTACCCATGTTCATGTCAAGTCCGTTGAACTTCTGGGCATAAGAAACAGTAACCGCTAAAAACACGGTTAACGCAGAGAGAATAATACCTTTTTTCATATTGCCATTTGTTATTTATCAAATGATTGGCAACATGGAAAAACCCGACGTGCAAAATTACTAAATTGATTTAGCATTTGCAAGAGCGGTGATTAAAAATTGCCAAAAGATGGTATAAATCAGGGTAAAGGCATCCCAAAAATCTCTTTCAGGCGCGAAGAATCATATTTGACTCTTCGGTCGAAGTAGTAGATGCCGTTCTGCTCCTGCTGGACATCGGTAAGCTGTGTATAGCAAAAACCCCATACGCTGTCGCTGAGTTCTATCAGGGCACGGACCTGGCCTTCAAGGCGGGCATAGAACTCTTCCTTTGTCTGTGGAGCTGAACCGTATCCCCATGCGCCGTCTTCCGGAGGATTCACTTCCATACAGCGTATGCCGCCGAATTCGTCCACAATGTAAGGGGCGCTGCCGTCATATTCCGGGAAATTGGAAGGAGTATCCAGTTCCGGACGGTTGTAACCTACATTTCCGCGGTAAAGAAGCTGGCGCTCTCCGTTGTAGAGGAACATCTTGCCGTCATTCCATATTATCTCCTTGAGCCGGGCGGGATCCTGCTCATAGTGGTGTACGGCCCAGATGTCGGTCTTTATTATGACTCCGCCGCTGACGGTGTTTATGGGACGGGTGGGGTCAATGCTCTTGGTTATGTCGTATACATCGGCAATGAATCTGGGATACTGGACGTTGTCGGGCCAGAACTCTTCGTTGAAAGGGGTCCAGGTAACGATTGAGGGATGGTTCATGTCACGTGAGACCACGTTTGTCCATTCGCTGAGATAGTTTCGGGCGGCAATTGGGTCGTTGCAGTCAAGTCCCCAGCTGGGGCACTCTCCCCAGGTTATATATCCCAGTTTATCGGCCCAATAGTGAAAACGCTCCTCAAACACTTTCTGGTGCAGGCGGGCGCCGTTGAATCCCACTTCCATGGACATTTCTATGTCGTGACGGAGTGCTTCGTCGGAGGGCGCCGTCCATATTCCGTCGGGATAGAATCCCTGATCCAGGACAAGGCGCTGGTAGAAGGGCTCGTTATTGAGGAAAATGCGATTTCCCTCAATATGTATCTTCCTCATGCCGAAATAGGATTTCACCTTGTCAACCACCTGTCCGTTGGCATCAACCACTTCAAATACTACGTCGTAGAGGAAGGGGCTGGAGGGGCTCCAAAGCCGGGCCTTCTTTATGGGGAGGGTGAAAATGGATCCGTCAGCAGCGGCTCCGCTTTGTCTGGCCACCAGTTTGCCATCGGCATATACCATTATATTAAGGGTTGTGGCCGATGGGTTCCGGAACCAGGTCTGGAAGCTCACCGCAGAGCGGTCTATGTCTGTGGTGGTCTTTACACGGTCAAGGCCCTGATGAGCCACGGCTTCCATCCACACCGTTTGCCATATTCCGGTTGTGCGTGTGTACATGCACTCGAAGTTATCGGCACGGAGAGACTGCTTTCCGGCCGTCTGACGTTTGGAGCGAAGGTCGCTGGTGGCGTTGACGACAAGAGTATGGGTGTTACCTGGGGTAACGAAGCGCGTGATATCTACGCCAAAGGAGTCGGAGCCGCCAAAATGCCGGCAAACGAAACGTCCGTCAATATAAACCTCCGAGCAGTAATAAACCGCGCCGAAGTTAAGGACTATGTCCTGGCCGGCCCAATTGGCAGGAATTGATATTTCCTTCCTGTACCAGATGCTGGGGATGAATTCCTTATACTCCACACCGGATAGTTTGCTTTCCGGAGCAAAGGGAACCAGTATCTTTCCGTCCGAAAAATTTCCGGCGGCCAGCCCCCGGTCCCATCCGGTAGAGGCGGGGTCTATGGAATAATCCCATTCTCCGTTGAGGTTGATCCAGCTTGTGCGCTCAAATTGAGGACGGGGATATTCCGCCCTGGGGAGAGCTTTTGCGCCAATGCCCATAAGCAGTATGGCAAGGGTGGCCAAAATGGTTGCAATCTGTTTCATATCTGTCTTTTATATTGTTCTAGAATTTTGGCATATAATCTTCTCCAACAGGCTTGCCTCCATCGAAATAAGGCCAGCCGTCCTTATCCCAGAATATCCGCTGCAGGAAGGTATAGCGGGCTTTGGTACCGCTGGAAGCGTCGTGGCAATGGTAAAACACGTACTCCTGGCCTCTCTGGTCCGTGAATATCTCTCCGTTGTGCCCGGGGCCGTAATAATTGTCGCCGCTCTGGCTTGTCAGGATTTCTGTGGCAAATCCGTCAAGCATCTTTTTCCCGTCTTTACTTAGAAACTCGCCTTCAAGAGAAGTGCTGCGCCCAACCTTGATCCTGTACGAAGAGTTCCCATAATTGCCGGAACTGACAAACAGATACCAGTAATTGCCGTGACGGTAGAGGTAAGAGCCCTCGAATACTTTTTCGCGGGATTTGTCCTGGCTGTATGTGAGCCCGGCAACCTTTATATATTCTGCGCCGGGAGCTACACTGCATCCGTCCTGAGAGAGTAAAACGCGGTGGATACTGCCGATGCTGCCAAAAAACAGCCAAAGCTTTGAGCTTTCCGGGTCATACACCACTTCAGGGTCTATGGTATCCTGTATTCCGGTATCTGAACTATGCGTAATAATCCCTTCCCATTCAAAGGGGCCGGAAGCGGAGTCTGATGAAAAAGCGGCAATCCCGCAGTTGTCGGCAGAATTGTAGCAGGTGAGATAAAGCATCCATTTAGAACCTACTTTCACAACATCCGGAGCCCAGAAATTTGACCCGTGCGTACGGGCCTCATTCCTTGCCGCAATGCTCAGGGGAGTAGAATTCATCTTGTACCAGTGAACCATGTCTTTACTGGCGAAAATGGAACCGATGCCGGTAGAAACCGTATAGAAACGGTTGCCGTCATACCATATGGTTGGGTCTGGCCAATCGAAAGAAATCACGGGATTATGGTATTTCTCAATTGGCTCCTCTTTCTGTTCTTCTTTCGGTTCTTCTCCCTCTTCCTGTGGGGTTTGTGCGGGGGCTTCCCTGCCATTATCCTGACTGGCGCATGAGAACAGGCATAAAGCAAAGGCGGCGCTGAGAAACAGGGCCAAGGTAATAAATCTTTTCATCTTTTGACTAACTGGTCATAATAATGGATTCTTCCCACAATTCGCTGCATTCACATTTGGGCGCAGCGTAGTCTGCAAGCAGATCTGGTCTTTGGTTGTCAGTTTTCATTTGTTATGTCAATGGTTGTTGTAGTCGGTTTGAGTCCTGCACTCCTGGCTTTCACCACCAGTTTCCCAGGCTCGTCAGCAGCCTGCAGGACCAGCAGGGTCTTCCCCATGAAAGCCTTACTGGAGAGACTCTGGTTGGGATTCCAGTCGAGGATGTCTCCATTCTCTACACCCACAAGTCGGTAGGGGCCGGAGACCTCATATTCTACGAGGTTGGAGGCTCCGGGGACGAGACGTCCGGCCGCATCCACGATATCCACGGTAAAGAATACTACGTCCCGCTGATTGGCGGACATGGTCTTTCTGGAAGGAGTGACACGGATTGCTGCCGGAGCACCGGCGGTGGAGACAGTCTCGGTCGCCACTTTCTTGCCGTTTCTGTAACCCACGGCTTTCAGCGTGCCTTTACGGTATTTCACGTTCCACAGAATCTGCAGGTTCTCCTGGTCGAAAGGCTTGCGGCCAAGGGACTTGCCGTCCTGGAACAGCTCGACCTCATCGCAGTTTGTCCACGCCACGACGGGAATCGTGACTCCCTCCATCCCCGGCCATGTCCAATGCGGCAGGAGATGTATCATGGGTTCGTCGGTCCACAGACTCTTGTAGAGGTAGTACGGGTCCTTCGGGAACCCGGCGAGGTCAATAATGCCGTAATTGTTGGTGCGGGCATTATCACCCCAGGACTCGCCGAGATAGTCGAAGGCGGTCCATCTGAACTCCCCGATGAAATAAGGATATCTCAGGACCTGTTTCCACTCTTCGCGGCAGGTCGCCTTGCGGGGCTGATTGTCATAGCCGGATGCATAGCGAGGATCGAACTGGGTGAATATCTCCTCCTCGGTATAGCTGTCGATGGGATAATAGTTGGCCCTGTCGGACGGCTTCACCGCCACCGAATCTATCCAGGGACGGACGCGGCCGATGGTGTTGTAAACGCCACGGGTAGCCCTCGTGTGGGGGATTTCGGTGCCTATGGATACCTTGGTCGGCTGATTTATATGGAACTTTTCGATATCTCCCCTGCCTTCACCGTTCATATTGAAACCGGCTATATCGAGGTATTCTCCGAGCGCCCATGCCTGAGTGGTAGGGCGGGTCGGATCCAGTTCATGATAGGTACGCTGAATGAGGAGCTGGAGGTACTGGTGGTTCTCCCACTTCCAGACCTCGTTGCCCTGACTCCACATAAATATGCAGGGGTGGTTACGGTCGCGCCTGATAAATTCGCGAAGGTCCCGCTCCCACCAGTCAAGGAAATAGTAGGAATAATCATAGTCGGCCTTACCGTACCCTTTCCATTTGAACCATCCGTCCCAGGGCTCGTCCATGACGAGAAATCCCATCTCGTCGCACATATCATAGAACTCGGGGGCGAAGGGGTGGTGCGTGGTCCTTATGGCGTTGCACCCCATGTCCTTCAGGATCAGAAGCCTGCGCCGAAGCATATCCGGATAGACTGCAATCCCGGCAGGTTCATCGTCCTGATGGATGCAAACACCCTTGATGAGCATTTTCTCGCCGTTGAGTTTGAAACCCTCGTCCACGGAGAATTCCAGTGTCCTGAATCCCAGAGGGGTACGGTAATCGTCCACCAGGACATCTCCGTCGTACACCTCAGTCAGGATGCTGTACATATTGGGAGAGTCCGGAGACCAAAGCTTCGGGGACGCGACACTCTGGGTGGTGGAGAACACCGTGGTCCCGAGTTCGGCCGTCTTCGAAGCGATACTGTGGGAAACGACGTTGCCGGAAGCGTCGATGACGCTGTTGAGAACGGACAACTGTGAAGCCGAGCCGCTTTCATTGACGATTTCGACATCCGTAGTCACTTCAGCGCTCCCTTCAGTGATGACAGGAGTCCTGACACAGGTTCCGTCTCCGGCCACGTGAATGGGAGAAGTAATCACGAGGTTTACGGGGCGGTAAATACCTGATCCCGTGTACCATCGTGCAGACGGCTGGAGGCTGTTGTCCACCTTGACTTTTATCACATTGGTACCTTCATGGAGGAAGGGGGTGATGTCATAGCGAAGTGTGAGGTAACCATTTGGGCGATAACCGACCTCGTGGCCGTTTACCCACACAGTGCTGTTCATACATACGCCATCGAAAACGATGTTGACCCTGCGGCCCTTCCAGTCGGGATTCCATTCGATGGTCCTGGCATACCAGCCGATGCCTACGGGAAGATAACCCTGCTGCTTGACTGCGGGATTGTCCTCGGAATACGGTCCTTCTATGCTGAAATCGTGAGGGATGTTGAGCTGTCTCCAGCCGGAGAAAGCCGCTGTCTCCCCCGCTTCGATGTCGCCTTTGTGGAAATACCAGCCGAAATCGAGATTTACCGTCTCTCTGCGGGCCGCCTGCCCGGCGGCCTGAGATAGCAGCAGCAAAGATGCTAAAATAACTGTCAGTTTTTTCATATCGCAGGTTTTTGACTATATAAAATCCCTTATGCTTTCAAAGATAATAATTAATTGGGGATTAATTAAAATAATACACTATATTTGTGCTAAATCGTATTAAGTCAATGAGAAAAATGATCTTTTCGTCTTGCGTTTTCTTATGCAGCGTCATATTCTGCATGCTGCCTTTCACCTCATGCTCTGAGAGCAGGGAGCATGTGGGGCCGGATGACACCCGGGCTCAGGTTACTATCGGCACCCTTCTGGATGAAATGACTGATAGGGACGCAGTTGCACGCTATCCGGAGCTGGAGTACAGGTCTGCGTCATTCAGCAGTTATGACCGCAACTCCACCTCCAAGGACGGGGACTGGTTTGCAAATGGAGACAATAACTGGTTCCTCCGCCATGAGAAAGTTTCAAACAGGGAAGAATTCGTTCTCTTTGAGGCCGATGGCCCTGGCGCCGTCACGCGTTGGTGGATGACTTTTGCCGGCGTAAAAGGAGGTCAGGGGTATTTACGCGTATATATAGACGGGGCCGATACTCCCGTAATAGCCGGCACCCCGTTCCAGATCCTAAGCGGCAACAACGTCACCATTGCCCCGTTGGCCGGTTCCGTGTCGCAGCTGACTCCCGTGGAGCAGCGCGGACATAACCTGTTCTACCCCATACCTTACCACAAGCACTGTAAGATAACATACTGTTCATACAACCTTAATCCCGACGGAGACATGCATGTCATCAGCGATGAATGCATCTACTACAACGTAGAATACCGTACGTATGCCCCCGGAACGGTGGTGGAATCATATTCGGATAAGGCTGCGGCTAAATATGCCGATAAAGCAAAGGCCGTAGCTGGCGCCCTCAGCCATCTACAAACGGTATCATTCTCATCGGAAAGCAAGCTTGACTGCACGCTTGACCCCGGAGCGGATTTTGAGGTGAAACTTGAAGGCCCGGCGGCTATCCGTGAAATTGCCATGAAGCTGGAGGCCGGGGATGTGAACCAGGCTCTGAGATCAACGGTCCTCGAGATTTCCTTTGACGGAATCAGCACCGTTTTTATCCCCATAGGAGAATTCTTTGGAATTGGTTATATGCCTCTTTACACCAATATGTGGTACGTGGACGCCAACGCCAGGAATGCCATGACTGCCCGTTGGGTTATGCCGTTTAGCCGTGAGGCAAACGTCAGAATCATAAACTACGGTAATCAGAAGGTGAGCCTCAGCAGTGCGCATGTTGGGTATTCAAGTTGGAATTTTGACAACCGGTCCATGTATTTCCACGCAATTTGGAAGATGTATCCACGGCTTGATACCCGCATGGATCCCGTCACGGGCAAGTCCTGTGAGCATTACGACCTAAACTTTGTTACGCTGGAAGGAAAAGGAGTATATATGGGAGATTCCATGAGTATCTTCGACACCTCTTCCGGATGGTGGGGAGAAGGAGATGAAAAGATCTATATAGATGACGATACCTTCCCCTCCATTTTCGGCACTGGAACCGAAGATTATTACGGCTATGCATGGTGCCATCCCAACACAATAGTGGATCATCCCTTTACCTCACAGCCATCAGGACTTGGCAATCTTTCCCCCGGATACACCTTTGATTCACGGCATCGCTGCCTGGACCGCATCGCTTTCACCACAAAGCTTGTCTTTGATATGGAAATGTGGCACTGGAATCACTCCACCATGGATTTGGGGATATCCAATTATTTCTATATGCTTCCCGGCGGTAAAGTCATGAACCAGCGAGATTTATCTAATGTCAGCGCAAAGACAGTCCTGTCTCCTATTGAATTCGTTGATATGACAGAAGATAAAATGGACATAGAAGCAGAATACATGACCCTAGAGAAGATTACAGGCGGCAACTATGAAACCCAGAGTGCGTTCGCTGAGCATTGGAGTAATGGCGCTCAGGTTTTCTGGAGTAATGCACCTGTTGGCTCGGAAATGACACTTTCCTTTGACAGTCCATACGAAGGGAGCTACAAGCTGAAGATGTTATATGCGTTCTCCTGGGATTACGGCATTTTTGACATCTGGTTCAACAACGGAAAGATAGAGACAAACCGGAACCTTTATGATGCCGATCTCCATACGGAATGGACCGACTACGGTGTGGTTCAGGTGTCACGTGGCAAGAATACAATAACTGTAAAGGCCATTACTCCTCATCCAGGTATTCCAAACTGCTTCTTCGGTTTGGACCGGGTGGTTCTGGAAAGGTAAAAAAAGGGCCGTGGATTCACGGCCCTTGTCATAATCAATCTTCTTCTTCTGTTTTCTGAGTTATCCAGCCCAGATTCTGAACCAGATATCCTTTCTGGTTCTTATTGATTTCTGTCTGGCTGATGGGGAAGAAATAATGCTTTGGCGCCTCAAATACGCGGTCTTCAATTTTGATTCTCTGATAGAAATCAGGATCCTGCAGATTGGTACCTGCGTATATATTCATGGAGTAAACTGGTTGGCACTCCGATTTCTCCGCGTCAAGCCAGCGGCGGACATCAAAGAAACGATGTGTCTCGAAGGCCAGCTCAATACGGCGCTCGTGCTTGATCCGGTCACGCATTTCCTCCTTTGAAAGACCGGTGGGAAGATTGGGAAGGCCCGCACGGTTACGGATGGCATTGATGGCGTCGTAGCACTCCTGGGTGGGGCCGCTGTACTCGTTGACTGCTTCGGCCAGGTTGAGGTAGATTTCTCCAAGACGGATATAAACCCACTGAAGAAGGGGAGTATACTTCCATGGAATGCGGTCAGGGGATACCAGTTTCTTCATAAGGTATCCGGTCTTGCAATAGTCGGAACCGGCATTATTCTTTCCATCCACGCCGGTGTACCAGAATTCCAGATAATGGGGGTCATTGGTGTTGTAGTTGGGGGCATTCCATTTCCATTTTGCGCCGTTGAAATTAATGGAAGCGTAGAACCTTGGCTCACGATTCACATACATGTTGCTCACGCCTGCGGGCCAGCGGTCCATGCCGGAATTATCGGCCGCAGCGGCAAATCCGGTTTCCGTATAGATGGCTTCGGGGTTGATAATGGGTTTGAGAACCTCGACATTGCTGCCGTTTATCATTATTTTTTCCTTGGTGTAGCCGGTGATGGGGTTGACACCCTCAGCGGTTTCATAGGCGTCTACCTGATTCTGGGTGGGGTTGAGAATGGAGTAGCAATTGAAGGAAATGGGGTCTGCGCAGTTGAGCCAGTGATCGTATGTGCCGATATTCTTTGCCCACAGGATTTCTTCGTTCCAGCATTCCGTGAAGATGCTCTGGTAGTTCTTGACGGGATTTGTGGGATACCTGTTGAAGAGTGAACGTCCGGCATCCTTACAAGCCGTGATGCAATCCCTGGCGGCATCGGCCGCTAGTTTCCATTTCTCCGGATCATAGGTCTGGCTGATGAGATTCTCTCCGGTGACAGGGTCTACCAGGTTGGCCTGCTGGGCATTTCCGTTGTAAAGCGGAGATGCAGCATAGAGAAGGATACGGGACATCAGGCCATAGGCAGAGAGCCTGGTTGCACGGCCGGTGTCGGAATCTACCCATTTGTCTATCTGGCCCTGGGTTCCCCGGACATCATACAGAAGATCTATAGCCCTCTGGCAGTCCTGGACCATAAAATCCACGCATTCTTCTACGGAAGACCGCCGGATGCTGAGAAGGTCTTCGGAAGGGTCATAGCAGTGGTCGGCAAGGATGATGGGACCGTGGGTCCTGAATGCAAGGAAATGGAAATATGCCCTGAGGAAATAGGCTTCGCCCTTCCAGTGGCGTATCTCCTCCTCTGATGCGGGGGAATTGTCAACTCTTTCCAGGAACATATTGGTCTTGCGCAGGGCCATGTAGGACTCTTCCCAGACCTGGGTCTTAGAAATTGTGGTGGGGTTCCAGGCACCGCTGTTGATGTTGTGGCCATATGCGCCGCCGAAGGCGCACTCCATCTCATCACATCCGGCCACGAAGGGATCTCTCCAAGCACCTCCGTCATCGGCCATATTGGCCTCCGTGGGTATCCATGAATAGATATGGGAGAGGAAATCCTTGGTGTATTCCCTGTTGGAGAATATGTCGTCAACAGTTAGGTTCTCTTCCGGGCTCTTGTCAAGAAAATCTTCGCAGGCACACGTTGCCAACGTTGCCATCAGTATTGCAGAAAGGATATATATTTTACGCATGATACTCTGTTTTTAAAGTTTAGAATCCAAGCTGCACTCCCATGGTCAGTGCTCTCTGTGTAGGGTAGGCGGCTACGCCTAAATGACCGAATTCGGGATCTATGATTTTGATTTTGTCAATGCAGAAGATGTTATTTCCATTAATGAAAATGCGCAGGCTCTCAGCGCGGATCTTGCTGCAGACCTTCTTGCTGAAATTGTAGCCTAATTCAGCCGTCTTGAGTTTCAGGTATGATGCGTCGCGCATATACAAGGTGTTGACCGTAAAGTTGTTCGTGGTCTTGTTGGAATGCGCCACAGGATATTTCGCATTGGTGTTGTCGGCTCCTGGAATGAAGCGGTTGTCGAAATACTCGTGGTAAATGTTATAAGAAGGATAGGCAAGGGAGAACGGCCACATTCCCGTGCTGTCAAGCAATATGTTGGTATTGCCGGCACCCGTGAAGTTGAGGGTAAGGTCAAATCCCTTGTAGGCGAACGTCATGCCAAATCCGTACATGATCTCCGGGATACGTCCAAGGCCGATGAAGCTGTAGTCATATGCGTTGATGACGTTGTCGCCGTTTAGGTCGGCATACCTGATATCACCTACGCCGTAGCTGTCGTCAAGTTCCTGCTTGGGGGCATTGTCAACTTCTTCCTGGGTTTGGAAAAGGCCGATGGCGGTAAGACCGTAAATCATGCCGGTAGAGCGCCCGCGGGTGTCCTGATAAGACCAGGTATGGTATGCGGTGTCGTCCTCCAGGACCTTGTTGCGGGCGAAGGTCATATTTGCGCGCAGGTTGTAATAGAAACCGCCGGCGGTGGTGTTTGAGAACTCGATGTTGGCATCGAATCCACGGTTTTCCATGATGCCGATATTCGCCCAAGGGGTATCGCCCCACTGTGCGCCAAGGATATTGGGAATCTGGGCTCTCTTGATGAGGATATTGTCACGATACTCATAGAAGTAGTCGGCGCTCAGTTTGAGCTTGCCCTTGAACATTTCAAGGTCAAACCCTACATCGGCCTTGCGGGAAACCTCCCATGTGGCTTTGGGAGAACCCATTGAAAGCTCTGCCGTTCCTCCGGTTGGTGTCTGGCTGTTGCCAAGGAGATACGGGTTGGCGTGCATGTTGACCGTTGACATGTAGTAGAAGCGCTCTGCGGAATTGGCGTCATTGCCCACAAGACCGTAGGACCCCCTGATTTTCAAGTGATTGATAGGGTTGTTTGCTCCCCAGAATTTCTCTCTTGAGGGCACCCAGCCGGCAGAGATGGCCGGGAAGAAACCGTAACGCAGGCCTTTTGCGAAGTTCTCCGAACCATTGTATCCGCAGTTGAACTCTATCAGGTATCTCATGTCATATGAATAGTTGAGACGTCCTGCGAATCCCTGACGGCGGTGAGGGAGACGTGCGGTAGAGTTACCGGCGGTAAGATCCACGTAATCACGGCGGTTGAACATGGCAAGCGCGCCTACGGAATGCTTGTTGAAGGTCCTGTTGTAATTAAGCCTTACGTCGTAGTAGATAGCCCTGTTTGAAACCTGGGAGAAACTGAATGACATGGGCTGCTCCTCGAAGATGATATTGTATTTCCCTTCTCCGGTGACAGTGTCATAACCCAGGAACTGTTTGGTGTCCGGCACCTTTCGGCGGAAGGCCTCATTATAATTATAATAGTCAAATGACAAGTTTGCATTGAGGGACAGGCCGGAAGTTATGAGCCTGCTGAGGTCCCAGTTGAGGCTGGCGTTTGCCTGGGTGGTGACGCGGAATTGATCGGCATAACCATTGTTGGTGGCAAGGCTCCAGGGAGACCTTTGTTCATAGGAGGTGGCGCGTCCTCCGAGTGAGCCGTCAGGGTTTACGACGGGATATGCAAGGGGGGATGTGATCTTCAGTGAATTGAAGATGTCTCCTGCGGGGGTTCCGGGATAGATTCTGTGCTCCATTATCTGGGAAAGACCCAGGGCAAGGGAGATGTCCCTTGTTACGTTGATATCCACGTTGGAGCGGAAGAAGTATCGCTGGGAAAGGGAGTTTGTCCTGTAGTTGTATTGAGGGTCTTCCTTGAGCAGGCCGTCCTGTGATGAGAATCCGAAGTTCACATAGTATCTTACAACTTCATTACCTCCGGAGACGGAGAGGTTGTTCATGGTCTGGAACGCATTCTTTTTCAGAATCATATTTGTCCAGTCATTGTTTGGATACATGTATGGGTCTGAGCCGTCACGGAAAGACTCTATTTCTTCGTCTGACCACGGAATGATGTTGCCGTCCGTGGCGCAGGCCTCGTTCATGAGGGTGGCAAAATCTCCGGCATTGATGAAATTGTCAAATCTGAGTCCGTGAAGGTTGGTAGCCTCAAGCCTAAGTGTGATCTTGGGCTTACCCATGCTTCCTTTCCTTGTGTTGATAAGGATAACGCCGTTAGCACCGCGCATACCATATACAGCCGTTGCAGAGGCGTCCTTGAGGACGGAGAAAGATTCAATGTCGCTTGCATCCACAAGATTGATGTCTCGCTGGACACCATCTACAAGAACAAGGGGCGAGGCGGAAAGCCAGGTTCCAAGACCGCGGATAAGAAGCGTGGCGCCGTCATATCCGGGTTCTCCGCTTGTCTGGCGGGAGACTAGTCCTGGGACAACGCCGCCCAGGGCGTTGGAAAGATTGGGCGTTGCCTGATGTCTGAGCTCTTTTGCGTCCACCGTGGTAAGGGCTCCGGTGATTGTAGCCTTCTTCTGCGTTCCATAGCCGATTACTACAGCGTCTTCAAGGGAAGCGGTATCCTCTTCAAGAAAGATGTCTATGACTTTGCGCTTGGAGACCTTGATCACCTGCTCCTTGAAGCCGATGGAAGATGTGACTATCTCACATTCCTCGTTGTTCACACCAAGGACGAAATAACCGAAGGCGTCGGTTATGGTTCCGATGTTGGTAGCCTTCTGCATAACCGCCACACCTTCAAGCGGTTCCTTGCTTACGGCGTCATAGACATGTCCTGTGACCGTTACCGTTTTTCTGCTGGAGTTCTGGGCGACGAGCGACAGACAGCAGGCAAAAGTCAACAGTACTGATGTAATCGTCTTAAATCTTTTCATACTAATAAATGTTTGTAATTCATGCCGATAAGAATTTCAACAAAGATATATAAACGTTTTAGCAAAAACAAAGAAATAATTTTTATTTGTTAGTTTTTATATCGAAAAACAATAAAAACCCATCGTTTTAAGGATTCTTGGAGGCGTTTTTTAAAGCTTTGGGAACCGCAATTTGTCAGAAAAAATAAATAATGTGCATAAAAGTTTTGCTAAAATGATTTTGCAATCTGATTTTGATTCTATATCTTTGTGGAAAATTGGAATACTATTAACGTGATACTGAAACAAGAAAATCAATCAAATATTCATTATTTCTAACACTAACAAAAATGAAAACAAGAACACTTTTCATCCTTGCGGCGATCGCCATCCCGCTGGTCTCTTGTCAAAAGCCGGCAAACGACAATACTCCTGCCACGCCGGACTATCAGGAGATTACCTTCAATGTGAAGGCTGCATCAGTTGAAGGCCTGGATCTGGGCTTCAGCGCAGGTGAGTCCATCTCCATCTTTGATGGTAAGGCCAATCAGAAGTTCACGGCAACTTCCGCCACAGCTATCAAGGGAACGGCCAATGCAAAAGCAGAGGCATACGCGGCTCTTTATCCTTACAACGCAGAATACAAGCGCACATCCGGTAAAGTGCCCGTAACAATTCCTTCCGCCCAGAGTCCTGACGCCGGAAAGATTGCAGCTAACGCCAACTTCCAGGTTGCATATGCCGCTTCTGCAACGGAAGAACTGAAATTCTCCTTTATGCCGGCAATTCTGAAGATGAACATTGCTGCAGATAAGAAAATCGTTTCTGTAACTATCTTTGCCGACGGTAACGAGTCCCTTACCGGTACCTGCAACCTTGAACTTGCCGCCACTCCCAAATGCGAGAAAGTGGGTGAAGGTGCAAATAAGGTCACAATTACCGGCACCGACATCAAGGGCGTTAATTATGCTGCCGTATTACCTGGAAACGTTTCCAGTTATACTGTTTCCTTAACTGCTGCGGATGACTATCATGCCGATGTAAAGGTTTCCGGTGCCGAGCTTAAGAGCGGTGCCATTACAGACCTCGGTACATTCAGCTCATTTAACTGGGTCGAGCCCGTCAACCCCAATCCTACAAACGTTGTTGGTGCTGTCATCATGAAGGCTTCTTTCGAGACCGCCGACTTCAACCTTATCGGAGATGGTGGATTTGAGGATTACCCCAGAGACGGATGGAAGTGGGAAAATCCCAATCACGTTGAATCCCTTATCGATGGACATAATTCCCCGAAGGCTCTCCGTATGGAAAGGACCAGCCCGGATGGTATGACAAACCTTCAGCAGGCTGTCGTCTATAGGGAAACTACGGAGGTTGGCGCTGGCTGGTGGGTTATTGAATTCGACGCCCGTGTATCAAAAGACAGCAATAAAGATTTCTATTCCGGATTCTCCTTCAATGACGATTTAGGTTGCTGGTACAGGGAAGTTACCGGAGGCGTAAAGGCTCCTTCACCGGAAGATGTCAAGGAGAACGGAAGATGGTTCTTCAATGATGAACAGTGGCATCACTACGTATTTGATGATACCAACTATCCTACCCAGGCATGGGGCTTCGTTCACCTCGGCATGTGGGGAGATCCCGATGCCAATCCCTGCTGGTCTGAATATGACAACGTGGTGGTTTATCCCAAGGAGCTCGACATCCGTGGTATCTCAACGGCTCCCAAGGAAGCAAAGATCCTTGGATCAATTACCAATGCAACCTATGATCAGGTTGACGGCCTTGGCAAGATTGTGGCCTGGATGGATACTGACAATAAGGTCAAACTCGCGTTCTCAGACGTTGTTATAAACGGAACCCTTATTCCTACAGCTGTGGCAGAGACTGAGTCCACGGATCCCTCATCAATCCAGATCAGCAAGTTCTACAAGAGCGAAGGTGCCATTTCTGAGATCCTCCCTGTAGCGGAAGGTGAAATTGCCGTTGTCCCTGATGATGTCTTTGTCATGGATGGAAAGACATACATGCACTATTACGGTATGACTGAATTCGATCCCAACTTCACGCTCAACTGGAAAACTGACAAATCGGGCTTCGTAGTTTCCGAAGACAATGGCAAAACCTGGGAAGCTGCTGCTAAAACCTGGGCAGCAAGTGCCTGGGCAGCCAATAATGACGGAAAATTCTCCAACGCTGCATTCGTAAACCGTGATGGTTATACCTATATGATTGGTTCACATGCAGGACGTGACAACTGGCTGTGGGGTAAATCTTATGCCGCCCGCGTTGCAGATGGCAAGGATGTCACAGACCCCGATGCCTATGACTATTTCAAGAACCCCGGCTGGACAGACGGTGGTGGAGAATGGGCAATCAGGTTCAACCAGCATCTCCTTATGGGAGACCGCGGAACCTATGACCTTATCTGGAATCCCAAGTTTGAGGTATACCAGCTGTTCTATCGTGCCGATGCCGCTGAGGGAATCGTTTATCGTGATTCCAAGGGCCCCGATGCAGATGGTAAGTGGAACTGGTCCGGCGCCAAACTCCTCACCAAGGATGAAGATACCGGTGTTCTCGGAAGCATCTCGGTGCTTAAGGTTGAAGAAGATGGGTCTGTAATCTTTGTGGGCTCAATCCTCTAGAAACTATCAGGAAAGTTGCGCAGGCGCATGCGCGCGTCTGCGCAACTTTTTTATATTTATGCTTCGTACTGTTCGTAAAATACTGACAGTTTTATTATCGGTTCTTGCGGCGCTATCATGTGTCAGGAAAGATGAATTGGACAGTGGTCGCAATCCTTCTGCAAGACCATATAATTATACAAAACTGATTGACGCGGTCCAAGGCGGACTCTGGTATGAGAAAGCCGAAGACTTCGGTGATTACCTTGCTGTTTTCTTCGAGGACGGGACAGTTGTAAATATCCCCTACGACGAAGTAAAGACCATTGACGGAAACATTTTCGATGAGCCTAAGATTACCCGGGATAAAAACAGCGGGACATGGCTCAATAACCTTGTAAGGACAGGCCTGTATTTTGAGACTGCGGAGGATTCTGAATCATATCCTATCTGTATCTGGTATAATAAGGATTGTGTCAAAATCTATCTCTGCAACGGTTCTGTAATAACCCGCGGCGGCAACCCTAAAGAGGTTTTCAAGTCCTTCTCCATCCTTTCATCCGACAACAGAAACCTTTCAAAGGATATTATATGTACCATTGCAAATGAGGAAATCAAGGGTACACGGCCGCAATTCTTTGACAATCTTCTTTTCCGCCCTCGTTTTGAGATAAGCGCCAGCAGTGTTTCGGTAAATGGGGAGCTGCAGATCAGCGGAGAGTCTGTTCAGGATTTTTCCCAGCCAGTAGTTTATGACGTTAAGCTGTTTGACGGTACTTCCGTGTCTTATACCGTCACGCTGGAATGCTATGGGAAATTCCCTTCCGTTTATATCACTACGGATAATAATCGGCCCGTAAATGACAAGGTGAATTACATCCCCGGATCAATCAGGGTGGAAGATCCGCTCAGGGAGCACTCTGACATAACTTGTTTTCAATCACGGATGAAAATCAGGGGAAGGGGTAACTCTACCTGGTCCTATTTCCCCAAAAAACCATATCGCATCAAACTTGATGAAAAGTCAGAAGTACTTGGCCTCAAGTCTGACAAAGACTGGATAGTCCTTGCCAATTACAATGACAAATCTCTTCTGCGCAATGCCGTTGCCTTTGAACTCTCCCGAATATGCGGTTTTTCGTGGACTCCAAGCTTCTATCCGGTAGAACTGTATTTCAATAATCTGTATATGGGGGTATACGATTTTGGGGAACACAAGGAAGTTGGCAAGAGTAAAGTGAATATAAACCCGGACGCCGGGGACGTGTATCTTGAGCTTGAGTGCTATCCCGATGAGCCGTACAATTTCTGGACATCAATGTCCGTACCTCTCACATATAAGGACCCTGACACCCCCAGCACGGAAGTGCGCATGGAGGTTGAGGGTTTCTTCCAGGCTTTTGAAACGGCTCTGCAGTCGGACTATTTTGCCGATCCATACCGTGGATATGCCGCTTACATTGACATAAAGTCCTTCGTGGACAACTATATAATTCAGGAACTCACCAAAAACTTTGACGGGAATCTCCATAAAAGTACGTTCTTCTCCAAAAAGAAGGGAGGAAAACTGGAGTTCTGTCATGTGTGGGATTTCGACCTTTCCATGGGCAACTGCAGCTTCTTTGGAAACATCCCCGGCGGAAACGGTCCGGAAGGTTTTTATGTAAAGGACTACGGTTTCCAGGGGTATGGCTGGGGATGGTATTACCGTCTTTTCCAGGACCCCAATTTCCGCAAAAAGGTAAAGGATCGCTGGAACGAGCTAAAGCCCCAGTTGCAGACAATACCGGCTTTCATTGATGAAAAAGTCGCCTACCTTGATGAGGTTTCATACAATAATTTCAAGAGGTGGAATATTCTGGGAACCAATGTTTGGTCACAGGTGGTTGTCACGGGCTCATATGAGGGGGAAATAGCTTATTTGAAAGACTTTTACACAAAACGCCTGAAATGGCTTGACAAGGAAATAAATAAATGGTAAACTAACATAACGGCTTCATATGAAGAAACTACTCTCCTCCCTGCTGATTCTCTGTGTCTCTACATCGTTGATATCGGCACACAATTACAACGGGTCATACACAGGTCATGAGCTTGATCATATCGCTTTCCCTGTCGGGGGAATCGGCACAGGAATGTTTTGCTTCGAAGGAACCGGAGCCATATCAAACATGTCGCTCCGCCATTATCCTCAGCTTTTCCATGAGCCGTGCACCTTTGCGGCCATTTGCGTGAAAGGGCTTGAGAACGGCACCAAAGTCCTTGAGGCCAACGTCCCGGACTATAAGAAATTCGGCCGATTGGAGGGTGGTATGGGAGTTGGTGGTACCACCTGGGGGCTCCCGCGTTTTGACAATGGAATATTCACCCCTCATTTCCCCTTTGCAACTCTCGAGCTCTGGGATAAGGATCTTCCGCTTAAGGTCTCAATAACTGTCTGGAATCCTTTCATTCCAAACGATGAGGATGAATCAGGACTCCCTGTGGCGGGATTTGAGTACACTTTCACCAATAGTTCAAGCAAGCCCGTAGAGGCGGTGTTCTCTTTCAATACAAGAAACTTTGTCTTTACATCGCATGAGGCTCTTTCCTGCGTTGAGGAGATGAAAAACGGGTTTGTCCTGCGTCAGGATCCTACCCCCAGGAATCCCGAGTGGGAAGGGCGCTTTGCCATCTACACAGACGATGATTCCACAGAATGTGACTACTGCTGGTTCCGCGGCGGATGGTTTGATCCTCTCACAATGGCCTGGAACAAGGCGGCAAGCGGAGAAATAGTCCCCAATGGAACAGGAGACGGCGCACCTGGAGGTTCCCTCTATGTGCCACTTAGCCTTAAGCCCGGTGAGAGCAAGACAGTCAAGCTCCGTATGGCCTGGTATTTCCCTACCTCATTCCATCGTATCGGCCCAGAGCCCAATTGCCCCGAGGATTATGGCTCCTGCTACAATCCCGACAATTTCAAGGATCTTCCGGAGCGCTATGAGCCCTATTACAGCCGTCGTTTCAAAAATCTGGAAGAAGTGACTGAATACTGGGACGCCAACTATGACAGGCTGAAAGATGCAAGTCAGAAGTTCTCGGAGACATTCTTTGACAGTACCCTGCCAGCGGAAGTCCTTGAGGCTGTAAGTGCCAATCTTACCATACTTAAATCCACCACTGTCATGCGTCAGCACGACGGCAAATACTGGGTTTGGGAAGGCAGTGGAGACAACTGGGGCAGTTGCCACGGCTCCTGTGAGCATGTGTGGAACTATGCTCAGGCCGTGCCCCATCTCTTCCCCCGTCTGGAGCGTTCCCTCAGAGAGACAGAGTATTATATTGACCAGAACACGGAAGGTCATCAGGCATTCCGCGCCAATCTTCCTATCCGCCCCCTGCGCCATGACTTCCATGCTGCCTCTGACGGCCAGCTGGGCGGTATAATAAAGGCTTACCGCGAGTGGCGCATCAGCGGAGACAATAAGTGGATTGCCGATATGTTTCCCCAGATCAGGCAGAGTATGGATTATTGTATCCGTACCTGGGATCCACGTCATGTGGGTGCTCTGGAGGAGCCTCATCACAATACTTACGACATTGAGTTCTGGGGGCCGGACGGAATGTGTACCAGCATATACACATCTGCGCTCAATTGCTTTGTAAAGATGGCAAAAGACCTCAAGGCCCTTAAGAAGAAGGAGATCAACTTCTATGAAGAGCTCCTTGAAAAGAGTGTCAGATTCATGGAAACAGAGCTGTGGAACGGAGAATACTTCTACCAGCAGGTAAGGTGGGAGGGCCTGAATGCCCCCTCGCCGATGGAAGTCCAGTCTTTCCAGAGCACATACAGCCCCGAGGCCCAGAAGATACTCCTTGAAGAAGGTCCCAAATACCAATATGGAAAGGGATGTATCTCTGACGGCGTCCTTGGATGTTTCCTGACAACTTTCGCGGGTCTTGAAGAACCTCTTGACCATGAAAAAGTCAGAAGTCATCTCCTATCCGTTTACAAATACAATCTCAAGCACGACTTACGTGACCACTCCAACCCTCAACGTCCGGGTTATGCGCTAGGAAATGAAGGAGGACTCCTTCTATGTTCCTGGCCGTATGGAGATAAACCCAACCTTCCCTTTGTTTACAGTGACGAGGTCTGGACCGGCATTGAATATCAGGTGGCGGCTCATCTCATAGCGGAAGGATGTGTGGAAGAAGGGCTTGATATCGTCCGCACCTGCCGAAACCGTTATGACGGAACCCTGCGCAATCCTTTCAATGAATATGAATGCGGATCATGGTATGGACGCGCCCTTTCAAGTTATGCACTTCTGGAAGCCCTTACCGGAGCAAGATATGATGCCGTAGAGAAGACCCTCCATATCAACTCCAAGGTTGGAGACAACTTCCGGTCCTTCCTTTCCACCGCAACCGGTTACGGAACCGTGGGTCTCAAAGACGGTATTCCATTTATTGAAACTGTAAGCGGAAACATTGAAGTTAAACAGTTCATAATCAACGGAAAAATTTATAAAAACCAGTCGGCCAAACGGCGTTAGACCGTGCCTGGAGTACTCTGTTGTGCCGTTTCCCCTAATTTTTTGTAAATTTGCATCATGATTAGGAAGAATAATGTGTCTTTGAAGGATGTCGCCGCTGCTGCCGGCGTTTCAACATCCCTCGTGTCCTTTGTATTAAACGGGAAGCAACAGCAGTATCGTGTCAATAAGGATGTCGCGGAAAAAGTAAAGAGAATTGCCAAAGAGCTTAACTATAAGCCCAACGGACTGGCAAAAAGCTTGCGTGACGGATCATCAAAGACCATAGGGGTTATTGTCTCCGATATTTCCAATCAGTTCTTTGCGGATATAGCCCGTCATATTGAATCCGCAACTGAGGAGAAGGGATACATGGCTCTTTTCGCCAGTTCCGACGAAAATGCCCAGACCATGGAAAAGCAGGTGGAGAGGATGCTGGCCAAGGAAGTGGACGGACTTATCCTTGTTCCCTGCAACGGCTCAAGGAACACAATAGAGTGCCTCTCGGAAAGGAACGTTCCCTTTGTCCTTCTGGACCGTTATATACCGGACCTGAAATCCAACTATGTCACTCTGGATAATGTCAAGGCTGGATATGATGCCACCATGCACCTCATCCAGCAGGGTTATTCCCAGATAGCCATGGTAGGTTACAAGGGAGAACTCGTGAACATTGCCGGCCGTGAGGAAGGATACCGTCAGGCTATGCGCGATGCCGGCCGTGAGGATTTCATCTCTATCCACAATGTCCCCATGGAAGATACTGCCCGCTATTGCCGCAAAGAGGTGCGCAGCATTGTGGAAGGCGGGGCCGATGCCCTCCTTTGTGCCACCAATGCCATCACTATCCAGTGCCTCAGGCATATAAAGGACAGCGATATACGTATCCCCGACGACCTCGCCCTGGTGGGCTTTGACGGTGGCAGCGTATTTGATTTCTTCTATGCTCCGCTTACTTATTTTGAACAGCCCCTTGAAACAATGGCCCGCAAGAGCGTGGACGTTCTGGTAGAGATGCTGGAATCAGGTCAGGGCATGATGCAGCAGATAGAAGTTGCCGGCAAACTGATTGTCCGGGAATCATCGGCCAGGAAGAAACAAAACAAATAAATGAGAATCAGATATCTGCTCTGTTTGATAGCGGCTCTTTGTGCGTTATCCGCTACTGCTGCCTCCGTCCGTGTGACATCTCCGGACAGGCATCTTGTTTTTACTCTTTCTCCATCGGAGGGCACCCTGCAGTATAATCTTAGTTATCAACGGGAGATATTGGTTCAAAACTCCTCCCTTGGTTTTGACAGTGCCGCTATTCCCTGTTCACCTTGGAAGATCGGCCAAACAGAAAAAGGCTCTGCCGTTGAAGAATATGTCCTGCCGGTTGGAAAGAAATCCCATGTAAGGGAGTCGTACAACTATGCATCAGTGCCCGTGTATGGAAAAGGCGACAAAGAGCCTTTCATGTACGTCCACATCAAGGTGTTCAACGACGCCGCTGCTTTCCGTTATGAGTTCTGCAATACGGAAACCCTCCAGATCAGGAATGAGCTCATGGAAATCCGGCCGTCGGGGACCCCTCTTGCCACTGCCCTGTTTGTTCCTGGATTCATAAATACACATGAAGGCCCTTATACTCGCGTCCCGTTGCCTGCGCTGGAAAAGGACAGGCTCATAGACATGCCGCTACTTCTGGAGTATCCTTCCGGCCGATATCTTGCCATCATGGAGGCAAACCTTGTAGATTATGCAGGAATGTATCTTGTGTGTGGCGGCGGAAATCTGAAGAGCCGGCTCTCCCCGCGCCTGGACATCCCGGGTGTAAGTGTACTCCTTGATGCTCATGGACGTACTCCCTGGCGCGTCTTTCAGGTTGCAGACCGCCCTGGGGCCCTTATTGAAAGCACTGTACTTACAAGCCTGGCAGACCCGTGTAAGGTTGAGGACACCTCCTGGCTCAAGCCCGGCAAGACAACTTTCCCCTGGTGGAATGACACAGCCATGCCGGATACTACATTCCAGAGAGGGAATAACTTCCTGACCAATAAATACTACATTGATTTTGCGGCCGACCATAATCTGGAGTACCACTCGGTCTATGGGTATGCCGATATGCCCTGGTATACGGATGACGGCCCCAGTTTTGGATTGGCCGGGCCCAACGCAGACCTCACCAGGCCGGCCTCCGTGCTTGATTTTCCTGCTGTATGCCGATATGCAGCTTCGCGTGGCGTGGATATCCATGTCTGGCTGAACTGGGCAGCTCTCTACAAGGATATAGACAGGGTTTTTGACCAGTTTAATATCTGGGGCGTTAAAGGGATGATGGTGGATTTCATGGATCGTGACGACCAGGAGATGATCCGTATCCAGGAGACAATCCTAAGAAAAGCAGCCCAGCACAGATTATTCATCCAGTTCCATGGCGCAAGCAAGCCTTCCGGCCTGTGGCGCACCTGGCCCAATGAATTCACGCGTGAGGGCACACTGAATTATGAAGTCTACAAATGGGATACAGCCCGTCTGATGGGCCCCGACCACGACATAATGATGCCTTTTACCCGTCTTTTGGCCGGTCCGGCCGATTATCATCTTGGCGGATTCCGCTCACTGCCTCCGGACAAATGGCGGGTCAGGTATACCCGCCCCTTCGTGACGGGTACACGATCCCATATGCTGGCCATGTATATAGTTATGGAGAGCTATCTGAGCATGGTATGTGATGAGCCCGATGCATATAGGGGCCAGCCCGGATTTGATTTCATAATGTCCATTCCCACCCGTTGGGATGACACGGTGGTGCCAGATGCCCGGGTCAGCGAATACGTTGCCGTTGCCAGGAAAAACGGAGAGAAGTGGTATCTGGGGTGTATAAACAATTCAAAAGAGCGTACGGTATCTATCCCCCTTTCATTCCTTGGTGACGGCAAATGGAAACTGCGCCTCTACAGGGACGTTCCACTCTGCGAAGAAGACCCTAACCTTCTGGAAGTGGAGGAATTCAATGTGGGCGCACAGGATGAACTCCCCGTCCACCTTGCTTCCGGTGGCGGCTGCGCCATGATATTGACCCCGGAAGAATAACATCTGCAAATTAATAACTGAATACAATATGCTGAAACGTGTACTTTTTATTCTTCTGGCGCTTTTACCCTTAAGCCTTTTCGCCCAGCAGAATATCGGCCATAAGACAGAGACCGTACGGTCTCCGGAAGTGAACCCGGATGGATCCGTCACTTTCCGCCTTTATGCCCCCAAGGCTCATAATGTTGGAGTGATAGGGGACTGGATCAACGGAATATCGCCCCTTACGGAGGGGGAAGGCGGCGTGTGGGAATATACCACGGCGCCGCTGCCGTCGGAGCTCTATACCTATAGGTTATATGTGGACGGGCTTATCGGCCTTGATCCCGGGAATCCCTTTACCCTGAGGGATGTGGGGTATACGTTCAGTTATTTCTACGTGGACGGGGACAAGGCTTCATATTATCAGGTTCAGGACGTCCCTCACGGCAATGTGGAGCAGATCTGGTACCGCTCCGGTGCCACCGGGAAGGACCGTAGGCTCAGCGTTTATCTTCCTGCGGCCTATGACGGCAAGAAGAAGTTCCCCGTGCTTTATCTCCTTCACGGCAGTGGCGGGGATGAGAACGCCTGGCTGGAGCTTGGAAAGACCGCAAGGATTATGGATAACCTCATCGCAAGGGGAGAGGCCGTCCCTATGATTGTGGTTATGCCAAACGGAAATATCGGCGTGCAGGCCGCTCCCGGTGAGACTCCGGACAACCTGGCCTTCCGCCCAGTTATGTCCAACGAGATTCCAAGCAGTTATAAAAACGGCACGTACGAGGCTTCCTTCGGGGAGATAGTCTCCTTTATTGATGGCCGATATAAAACTGTGCGTAATCGCCAGTCAAGGGCCGTGGCAGGCCTTTCCATGGGCGGATTCCACTCACTGTACATATCGCTGAACCATCCGGACCTCTTCTCCTGGACCGGCCTTTTCTCTGCCGGCCTGGTGCCGCAGTTCACATCGGAACTTGACGTTTATTCAAACCGTGAGGCCAAACTTAGGGCTTATCAGAAGAAGGGCTGCAACCTTTTCTGGATAGCAATAGGCAAGGAAGATTTCCTCTATGATGTGAATGCCGATTTCCGTACGGAACTGGACGCCCTTGGCTTCCCCTACGAGTACCACGAATCTTCCCGCGGCCACCTCTGGTGCAACTGGCGCCAGTATCTCCTGCTGTTTGCCCCAAGGTTGTTCAGGTAATTCAGGCCTTGTAGTCCTTGGGGGAAACCCCAAACTGGGCATGGAAACAGCGGGAGAAGTATGACAGGGAGTTGAATCCTACCATGCTTGCCACTTCCGCTATGGGCCAGGACTTTTCTGCAATAAGCTTTGCCGCCTTGTTAAGGCGGTATTGCTTTATATAGTCGTTCACGGGGATATCGGTTATTACCCTCATCTTCCTGTAAAGGGTGGACCTGCTCATATGTAGTTCGTCCACAAGGGTGTTCACGTTAAATGACGGATTGCTGAGATTCTCTTCCATCAAATTCTTAACGCGGTCCATGAATTTGAGATTCTCAGGAGTTGCGGCGGCACGGCGGCGTTCCAGTTCCCTCTCGACGGCTTCCTGATTGAGCTTACGGATCTTGCTTGCAACAAAGCGCCCTAAGAGATATAGGAGGAACAGGATTATAATCACTTCTCCTATTATGGCGGGAGCCCTCCTATACCACGGGGGCATAATCCTGATGTCAAGGCCTTTTACGGGGTCCCCGGGTGCGGCATTAAGAGGATTGGCGCGAACTTCCAGCCTATAACGTCCTGAGGGCAGGTTTGAAAAGCTGATAAGGTGGCTTTGTTCTATGTTTATCCAGTCCTTATCCTGCCCCAGGAGCCTGTACTGGTAAGTTTTGATGCCGAATGAAGAATAATCCAGGTCTGCGAAACCTATGCTGAACATCTTCTGGTCCGGACGCAGGACGATGGCGTCCTTTGGCCATCGTTTTACCTCGGAATTATAGATGTTAAAGCGACTGAAGACAATTTTGGACGGCCTTGGAGGATAATTGAATGATTCAGGCCGGAAGCTCACGAAGCCCTTTACGCCGCCAAAATACAGAGTCCCGTCGGGGGCCTTCATCCCGGATTTGAAATTGAACTGGTCTCCGGTAAGACCGCTCCGGTGGTCGAAGCGAATCACCCTGTCACGATTTGGTGTGAGGTGGAAGAGTCCGTGGTTGGTACTTCCCCATATCCCTCCGGAATTGTCTTCCAGGAGCATGTATATCATATTGTTGGGAAGCCCGTCTTCCTCTGTCCACCTTCTTTCAGACTCTCCAGTTTTATGGTTATAATAGATGATTCCGGAGTCCTCCGTCCCCAGCCATATGTCGTGCGCGGAATCCTCTAGCATGCAGCTTATATATGGATCCATATCGCCCAGGTTGAGCCAGATTCCCGTTTCCGGATCCAGGCGGAATACTCCCTGGCCCATAGTGGCAAACCAGAGCCGGCCGTAGAAGTCCTGAAGGATGTCATTGACGTGACTGTAGATCAGATCTTCTGCTACCCTGTAAAACCTGTCTGCTGAGGCGTTGTACTGAAAGAGCCCTCTTTCCGTTCCTATCCAGATGGTCCCGGAAAGGTCTTTGAAGATAGAGTAGGCGCTGTTTCCTCCGGGACCGCCACCTTCAGAGTCAAGGCTGTATTTCCGGTAATTCCTGCCGTTTTGGCTTAGTACAAAGAGCCCCTGCCCGTAAGACCCCACCCATAGTTTATTGTCAATTATCTTAAGTGCATGGATGTTTCCGGCGGGAAGGAAGCCTGATTCAAAACGGCCTTCATCGGGATAGAAACGGTGGAGTCCTGCGTCTTCCGTTCCTATCCAGATGCTTCCGTCACCGGCCAGACAGAATTCACTGATGTTCTTTCCGCGGAGCCTGTTCTCCCCGGGGACAGGGACGAACCTCTGGAAAAGGGATGAATAGGGGGAGTAATAGTTAACCCCGCCAAAGTAGGTGCCTATCCATACGCCGCCGTCAATATCTTCAGTGAGGCAGAATACTGCGTTGTCGGAAATTGGATTGGAAATATCGGCTGTGTGGACAAGTCTGGTGATGCCAGAGGGGTCACTGATATGGACTCCGTTTTCTGCACCCACCCACACGCGGCCGTCCGACGCCACAAGTATGTCGTGAACAAAGTTTACATCACCTGCCCCCATCCCGTCCACGTTTGTGAAGGATTTATTCCTAAGATGAAACTTCAGTACGCCGTAGTCAACTGAACCCACAAGGAGGGTCTCGTTATCCAAGGGCTTTACCTTTGTGAACATTTGTCCGGATTTGCCCTTGAACGGGTACTGCTTTATTTTATCAAGGTCTTTTCCCTGAAGTTCCAGAAGGCCTCCGGCGTATGAGGCTATCCATAGATTCCCGGCGCTGTCTGTCTGGAGGTCCCTTATGTTAATGCCACGTCCCTTCTCTCCCAGACTGATCTGACGGGAAGTGAAATCACGGCCGATCCTTATAAGACAGGTGTCGGCAATGGCAACATAGGCCTCTCCTTCCGGGCCGAATTCAATATCGCGCACAAGGCCATCTATGGGATTTCCGGAGATGTCTCTCAAAGGGACAAAACGGAAAGTCTCGTTGGATGGATTGAAAATATGAAGGCCGGCGATTGTCCCAACCCAAATGTTGCCATCATGGTCTTCGTTAAGTGAACATACTCCGTCGTTGAAAAGCCCGGATCCGTCTGTTTTCTTATAAACCTTGAAGGAGTTTCCGTCATAACGGTTGAGCCCGTCCTGCGTTCCTATCCAGATATAGTCATCGCGGTCCTGGATTACGCAGTATACCATATTCTGGGAGAGCCCGTCCTCTACTTGCAGGCTTCGTAGGGTGTAGGGCTGAGCCCACATCAGATCCCCGGTGAGGAAGGCCACCAGTGAAAACATCCATATGGTAAATCTGTTCATTTTTGGCAAAGATAAGAAAAATGAAACAAATGTTAAAAAAAATGACACATTTGTGAATTCGCCTTGAAAAACTGTTTCATAACTTTGTGTTGAACTTACCGCATAAGCTATGCTTTGCCGCACATTATTCAGCACACTGGCAGCCACTGTAATGCTTGTGGCGTGCTCTTCTCCCGTCAAAATCGGCCTTATCTCTTCCGATGAAGGCCTGAGGTCAATGCTGGAAGAGCGCGGGTATGTATGCGAGGATATCACCCCCGGGTCACCCCTTGACGGCTATGACCTTGTATGGTGGAACCGTACGGATACAACGGCATTGACTCCTGATGAAATATCGGCCGGT
Organism: uncultured Bacteroidales bacterium; assembly: GCA_900321715.1. GTDB lineage: Bacteria > Bacteroidota > Bacteroidia > Bacteroidales > UBA932 > Cryptobacteroides. The sequence goes on from ONXC01000005.1 coordinate 43,908, forward strand.
CCTGCCTTTATCCGCTATATTGAAAAAGGTGGGAATGTGGTTCTGTCCATGGATGCCGTCCGTCTTGGTAATGCCTGGTGCCTGGAACCAAATCCCGTTGAGGAGAATTCATGGGCGGCGGAAGACTACGGTTTTGGACGCAAGGTTGGATACCATTCCTACCGCAGCCACCCTCTCTTCGATGGCATGCACGGCGGCGCTTATGTGTGGCATGGCCATCAGGACAATACATGCAGGGTCCTTGGTTATTCCGGAGACAATGCCCCGCAGCGCGAAGGCACACGCATAGTTGCCACGCTCTGGGAGCTTATTTTCTATCATCCGGATTACAAGGTCATCTGGGAGCAGACAATTGGCAGGGGACATCTTCTTTCAATAGGCTGTTTCCTCTATTATGACCGTCCCAACTACAATACAAAGATTCTTGGCCGATTCACTGCCAATGTGGTGAACTGGCTCACAGGGGGTAAGACTCAGAGTCCTGAAAGATACTGGACTTATGACCCCGCAATTGTTCAGACGGGACAGGAGGTTCCCGTTTCAGGAGTATCTTCTGCCGCTCCCTCCCGCTGGGCTCAGGCCTCAGATGTAGATTCCCTTGTCTTTGCTCCTGCAGCCCAGGAGATAGTTGTCCCGTCGCGCAGATGTATGACCGTCTGTGACGAAAGAGGCGGCATCAAGGAAATCTGGACCCATCCTATCATGTCCCTGAAGGAGATGGGTGTCTCCGTAGCTTCCGGAGGAAGTCTCTATCCATTGAGAGATCCCGCCAGCGTGACCCTGAGGGCAGGAAGTATCTCCAGGTATTTCAATGCCGGTCCGGTACGCCTGACAGAGATCCTTACCACGGATCCTGAATCTCCTGCCGTGGTGGCACACTATCAGTGGGAAGGGGATGTTGACAGCCTTGTTGTCTCCTTCTCCTCCAACATGCGCTTCATGTGGCCGTATGATTCCAACGCCCTTGGGTCCATCCTGGGCGGATGGTCTGAGAATGCCGGACTATATGCTTTTACCGCGGCCGACGGTGAGTTTGTTTCGCTCCTTGGCGCCAACCTTCCCGGGAAGCTTCTCTCTGAAGCCCGTGCGGGGCAGCTGCTGCAGTTAAATGCGTCCATATCTCTGGATGCCTCCGGCCATCAGGCCTGTGATATCGTAATGGCCGCCGGCAGCGAAGGCATGAAGCCGGCATTATCGGCCTATAGGAAGGCCATGAAAGACCCCCGCGCCGTATACGGGAACAACACTGATTACTGGCAGAAGTACCTTGAAAACACGGTAAGTGTGGTATCTCCGGATCCCGAATTCAACGAGGGTTACCGCTGGGCAACGGTATCGGCCGGCCAGTTCATCGCAGAGACCCCGGGAATTGGTTCCGCCCTTATGGCCGGATATGCCTCTTCGCTTCGCGGATGGGGAGGCGGCCACCGCGTGAGCGGCCGTCCTGGTTACGCCTGGTATTTTGGACGTGACTCTGAAATTGCCGGTTTCGCATACCTTGGGATGGGTGATTTCAATGCCGTCAGGTCCACCTTGGAGGTGCTCTCAGACTTCCAGGGAGAGGACGGCCCCATCTTCCATGAACTCACCACCAGCGGCTCCGACCATTTTGACGCATCTGATGCCACGCCTCTCTACGTGATTCTGATGGCCGATTACCTGAGGGCTACAGGAGACACCCGTTTTGTGAAGGAGCACATGACCAACGTCTATAAGGCCATGGATTTCTGCTTCTCCACGGATACGGACGGAGATCATTTCATTGAGATCCGCCACGTGGGGCACGGCTGGCTGGAAGGAGGGGATTATTTTGCCGATAATACGGAATTCTACCTCTGCGGTATCTGGGCCAGGGCGCTCTCTGACGCCGCCTGGCTTGCCGGACTTTACGGCAATCAGGAAAAAGCAAAGGCATGGGCCGATGAATCCGTGGTTGTGACAAGGGAGCTGGACCGTTACTGGAATCCAAAGGGCTATTATAATTATGGTATATATAATGATGGCTCTTTCACCACTTCCCTTCTTGCCCTGGAGTCATTCCCCATCTGGCTTGGCGTGACAGACCCCGAAAAGGCGGCAAGTACGGTGAAGTGGTATTCCGGAGAGAATTTCACCCAGCCCTGGGGTGTGCGTCAGACGGGAGACCCCCGCGACGAAGAGAATGTGGGTCCCTATGACGAGAGCAACATCTGGCCGCTTCTCACAGGTTCAGTGGCTTTGGCCGAATACTGCACGGGATTCAAGGATGCCGCCTATTACCATCTTATGGGTAACCTCAGGTGCTATAGCGGCTCCACTCACGGGCGCGTTCCGGAAGTCCTAAGGGGGAACGCCTACAGAAGCGGAGGCATCACTGCATTCCAGTGCTGGTCCGAAACAGGCGTAACAGGCCCCGTGATCCGCGGAATGCTTGGCTGGAGATGTAACGCCGTTGACGGCACATGCACGTTTGCCCCGCAGCTCCCCGATCACTGGAACAGCCTTAAGGTCCGGGGCCTCCGTATGGGCCGGGATCTGATTGGTTTTGACATGACTGCAGAGGGCGATACCCTCACCTTTGACTTCACCTCTACCGGCAAACCCAAGGAACTGACGTTCACTTATGCCGGAAAGACACAGATACTGACTTTGTACAATAACACTAAACTGGTAATTAACAAATGAAGCGTTTGATAATCATGGCACTATCGGCTGCTGCTCTCTTTTCCTGCGCTTCCCCCAAAACGGAGGAGGGGCTGTATCAGAACAATCGCTCACCACTTGTCCATAAACCGTATATGGAACTCCCGCTGGGCGCCGTAAAACCCGACGGCTGGCTCAGGGATCAGCTTCTGCGCCAGGCTTCCGGCATGACCGGCCACCTGGACCAGATAGTCCCCAATATTATGGGAGACCGTAACGGCTGGCTTGGAGGAGACGGCGACAAATGGGAGCGCGGTCCGTACTGGATTGACGGCCTGGTACCGCTGGCTTACATCCTTGACGATCAAACCCTGAAGGATAAGGCACAGCGCTGGATAGAATGGACTCTTTCCAGCCAGCAGGAAAACGGTTTCTTCGGACCCTCCGAAGACCTCCCCAACGTGGATGGCCTCCAAAGGGACCGTACGCATGACTGGTGGCCCCGCATAGTGGTTCTCAAGTTCCTCCAGCAGTATTACGATGCAACCGGAGATCCCAGAGTCATATCATTCATGACAAACTACTTCCGTTATCAGCTGGAAAGGCTCCCGGAAGAGCCTCTTGGACAGTGGAGCTACTGGGCTGTGGAGAGAGGAGCAGACAATATTATGGTTGTCTACTGGCTGTATAACATCACCGGAGACGCTTTCCTTCTGGACCTTGGAAAGCTTCTTGCCCAGCAGACCGCACCCTGGAAGGACCGCCTTTCAGATCACAGCACCCTGTTCACTCGTTATGCCCTTCACTGCGTAAACCTTGCCCAGGGCTTCAAGGCCCCGGTCATAGAATATCAGGGCAATGGTGATAAATCATATGTAGACGCTGTCATTACCGGTTATGAAGACCTTATGAAGCAGCTTGGCTGGCCCAACGGGATGTATGGCTCCGACGAACTCCTCCATAGCGGTTCTCCCACCCAGGGATCGGAGTTCTGCTCTGCCGTTGAGCTTATGTTCTCACTTGAGCGCATGATAGAGATCACAGGCCGGACGGATCTTGCCGACTGGCTTGAGAAAGTGGCCTACAACGCCCTTCCCACCCAGGCTACGGATGCCTTTGACGCCCGTCAGTACTACCAGCAGCTCAATCAGGTGGAGGTATCCCGCCGGATGCGAAACTTCATGACCAGTTATAATGGCACGGAAGGCACATTCGGCCCTCTCACCGGTTTCCCCTGCTGTACTGCCAATATGCATCAGGGCTGGCCTAAATTCGTGAGGGACCTCTGGTTTGCATCGGCCGATTCCGGGCTTGCAGCCATGTATTATGGCCCTTGCACCGTAACGGCAAAGGTGGCCGACGGCACGGAAGTTACCATTTCCGAATCCGGCGGCTATCCCTTCTCTGAGGCTGTCCAGTTCAGGATCGAAGCTCTCTCAAGCCCCGCCGTGTTCCCGCTTCATCTTCGCGTTCCGGGCTGGTGTGAGACCGGCACAGTGAAGGTTAACGGCGTTGAGGTAGCATCGTCCGCGGGCGGAGAAACCCTGGTTGTGAACCGTGAATGGAGCCAGGATGATCAGATAGAACTACTCCTCCCTCTGGAGATAAAGGTAACCCGCTGGTATGAGAATTCCGCAGCCATCGAACGCGGTCCCCTTGTGTTTGCCCTGAAGATGAAGGAGAACTGGACAAAGGTAGCCAACGACGGAAAGTTCGGAACCCGTTACGGAGACTGGTACTATGAGGTTCACAGCAAGGACGCCTGGAATTTTGCCCTTCTGAGGGAAGATGTGGAAGGAGATGCTCCCAAGCAGGCCTTCACTCTGGAAGAGATGCCAACGGACGCCTACCCCTGGAACGTTGAGAATGCTCCGCTTCAGATCAAGGCACGTGCGCGTATGATGAATGACTGGAAACCTTATGGCGGCTCTACCGGCCCGCTTCCTTACAGTGACCAGTATCAGGCCGATCTAGGCCCCGTGCAGGAGATAACCCTTATCCCTTATGGCTGCACAACCCTGAGGATTACCGAATTCCCTGTAACCTACTAGAAGAAGATGAAAAGAAGAATACTCATACTCCTCATTCTTGCATGCCCCTTCCTCATGAACGGGTCATGCACGCCCACAGAAACGGCAAAGCCTGAGGATAAGACCGCGGAGGAACAGACTCCCGGCCCCAGTACTGATGTCCCCGGGCCGGAAATAGCCCTGGTGGCTCCCGCAGACGGCTTTTCCATAGAATTATGGTACAATGAGGACTATGCCTTTGAGTGGAAGCCCATGGAGGGCCAGAATTTCTACCGCCTGAATTTCAGCAGTACGGCCGATATGGCAAAGGTGTCTTCCATAGTTGTCAACGGCACGGAGGCCTCCGTGAGCTGGCGTGACCTTGACAAGGCCTTTAAGGAAATCGGCCTTGGCTCTGCGCAGACAACCGATGTCTGGTGGAGCGTTGCTCCCTGGACGGAAGGGACGGCTTATACTCCCAAAGTGCGCCGCCTGAGGGTTACCACCCTCAAGGAAGACGGTGTCTCTGAGCCAGTGACGGACCCTGTAAAGGTTAAGGTTGCCGTAGTCTACGAGGACCCTGTATACAACGATCCCTCCAATCCTTCAGACCCCCGCAACGGAAAGCGTATCCATGAGATTGAGCACTGGAACAACCCCTGGGCCCAGATGCAGGAGTATGCTGCGGCCTTTGAGGAGATCTCTCACGGCGCAGTGGACATAGAGATAGTGGAAGAGCATGATTCCGACAGGATGTTCTGCTACACCGCCTCTACAGCAAGTTCCTCCAACCGGGAATACATGACCCCCGTGCTGCTCTACAAGCGCTACCTGGACCCCGATCCCGATAGCGGAAAGGCCCACATTGACATTGACGGAAAAACCCTGGAGTACGACTACGTGGCCATGATGGATGCCTTTGACCTTTCTGCCAAAGTAGAGGCCGGCACCATAAACGAGGTCTGGGTGTACAACCATCCCGCCTGTAAGATGAACGAGTCCCGCTTTATGGGTAAGGGAGGGTTCTGGTGCAATTCCATGCCCATAGACTATGGCGTTGGAAAGAACTACGCCCACAACAAGAAACTGGTGTGCGTGTTGTTCTGCAACTATGAACGCACCGTGGACCTTGCCCTCCACAGCTTTGCCCACAGGACGGAGTCCATAATGAGCCAGCTCTACTATCAGAATTACAACACCAAGTCAAAGACCTGGCGTGACTACAACAAGTACGGCGTGTTCACATACGTGTATGAACGTGACTGGTTCAAAGGGACCACGCGTGACCTCAACAAGTTTGATATGTTCTTCTCCCATGGAAGCGCATATGAAAAGGTAGGGGAGAAGGGATATGCCCACATCGGCTGCTGCCATTCTCCCTGCAACACTGACATGAACTACGGGTACGAGGACACAGCCTCCATCTATTCCTTTGCCGACGAATGGGACAATTACCCTTACGTCCACGGTATAGAGGCCGATGCCCGCAAGGTCACCTGCGCGGAATGGCAGCACCCCAAAGGCTACCAATACGGCTATATGAAGTGGTTCTACAGCCATGTCCCCCACTTCAAGGGCATCAACACCTATGATGAAGGGGATCTTCACCTGAATAACTGGTGGCACTATCTTTTTGATTACTACGGCGCGCTGGAACTTGAGGCGCAGCTGAGAGCAGAAATAGGAAAGTAACACAATCTATGAAAAGAATTCTTGCATACACTTTGATTCCTCTTGCGGTGCTTGCCTGTGCAGGCCCCCAGATCAACGTAGAAGAGGAAGTTGAGGAAGAGACCAAGACCTACAGCCTGGATCTGCAGCAACCGGAAAACTCAACTGTATGGACGCTGGAAGCGGACAAGACCTATACCTTCTCCTGGCAGGCCGTCCCCGGCCAGACCAACTACAAACTGTTATTCAGCAAGAGCCAGGATCTGTCCAGCCCTTATACCGTGAGTATAAGGAAAACCTCTCAGGATCTGGACGGCAGGACCCTGGACGGTTATCTTCAGGAGCTGGGCATAGCATCTGAGGCCACGGCCGATATTTGGTGGAGCGTGCTTCCCTACAAGGAGGTGGCACATACTGAGTATACCACATTTACCCGTAAGCTCACCGTTACCCGTCTGGCCGAAGAAAAACCTGACTGGGGGCCCGTTGAGGATCCGCTGGTGGTAAAGGTGGCAGTGATCTATGAAGATCCATATTACACCAACATAAGTAATGCCTCGGACCCCTGGAACGGCAAACGCATCCATGAGATATTCTCCTACAACGACCCTCATGCCCAGATGCTTGAATATGCCCGTGACTTCGAGGAGGTTTCCCACGGCGCCGTGGATATCCAGATAGTGCACGAGTTCTCACTAAACGACCGCCTGTTCTCATATTATTCTGAGGGTGAGACAGAAACCTCAGAGAGAAGGTATGTCACCCCTGTTGAAATCTGCAACGACTTCATCAAAGACCATAAGAACATTGACGGAGTGGGACTGGAGTACGACTATCCCGGTGTGCTGGATCATTTCGGCATTTCAGAGATGATAGATGCCGGGGAGGTGAACGAGGTCTGGATCTACAACCACCCTTCCTGCAAGATGAACGAGTCCCGCCTCATGGGCCAGGGAGGCTTCTGGTGCAACAGCGGTCCCATTGATTATGGCCAGGACCGCTATCATGCTCATAACAAGAAACTGGTGTGCGTGATGTTCTGCAATTATGAGCGCACCGTAGACCTCGCCCTCCACAGCTTCGCTCACAGGACGGAGTCCATCATGAGCCACCTGTATTATAATGAGAACTTCCACTGGTTCCCCAACGATTCCCATTTCTCCGGCCTGAAGAAGGACCTCCGTGCCTTTGACAAGTTCTTCTCCCACGGCACCGCCTATGAAAAGGTAAGTGACAAGGGGTATGCCCATATCGGCACCTGCCACTCTCCCTGCAATACGGACGTAAACTACGGATACTATGAGTATTCATACATCTATACTTACGCCGACGAATGGGATAACTACCCTTATATTGAAGATAACCCCGATAATGCCCGCAGGGTGAACTGCACCGAGTGGAACAGTACCCAGTATGGGTATATGAAATGGTTCTACAAACATATCCCGCACTTCAAGGGTATCAATACCCATGACCCTAACGACCTCCATCTTAACAATTGGTGGTATTACCTCTTTGATTATTATGGGGCCGTGGAGTATGAACAGCGTCTCCAGAGAGAATTATTATAAACCAAAAATAACACTATGTCAACTAAACTCCAAAGAATCGGAACCTTCCTCCTTGGGACCGTCCTTCTCCTTCTGGCTCCGGCCATAAGGGTGGATGCCCAGAAGATGGTTACGGCCAAGGGAACGGTCATCGACCAAAACGGTGATCCCGTTCCAGCCGCCGTATTCTATGTCAAGGGGAACAAGGACAACGGCGGTGTTGCCAAGGACAACGGTACATTCAGTATCACGGTCCCCAGAGGCGCCACCCTGGTGTTCACCAGCCTCGGTTATGCCGACGTAGAACAGACGGCGTCAGCCAACATGGTTGTCCAGATGAAGACGGAGAGCCAGATGCTTGATGAACTGGTTGTTGTTGGTTACACCAAGGAGAACCTGAGGAACATCTCCGCCGCTGTCCAGCGTGTGGATATGCAGGCTCTGGAAAACAACCAGTCAGTGTCCCTTGCATCCATGCTCGCCGGTCAGGCCGCAGGTCTGCAGACCGTTACCCGAAGCGGCGTCCCCGGTGCCTCCAACACCGGTCTGGTTATCCGAGGCAACAGCTCCCTGTCATCGGCCAATGATATCACGGGTATCTCCAACCCGCTTTACATCATTGACGGTGTCCCTATGTCCCTCCAGGATTTTGCCGGATACAACGTGACGGATAACGACTTCCTGTCATCGCTGAACCCGCAGGATATCCAGAGCATCGACATCCTGAAAGATGCCGCAGCAACGGCTATCTACGGTTCCCGAGGCGCTAACGGCGTTGTCATCATCACCACCAGGAAAGGTACTTCCGGAAAGGCCCGTATCACGGCCCGTGTAAGTCACGGTTTCACCGTCAAACCGGCCAAGATTCCGGTATATGTTGGTCAGGAGGAGCGCGAGGCCAAGATCGACCTCCTCAAGAAAACCTGGACCAACCTCTTCCAGGGGGCCGAATGGTACGACCAACGCACAAGCGGTAACGGCGCAACCTACGTGGAAGCCATTGCCTATCCTTCCGTGCTCTCGGATAAGTACAACCCGTACTTCAATAACGCCTACGACTTCCAGAACATGTTTTATCAGACCGGCCAGACCGGCAATTACGACCTATCCATGGAGGGTGGTAATGAGAACAATTCATACCGCGTGTCGCTGGCTCATTACAACGAGACCGGTGTCCTTGTGGGCTATGGACTTTCCCGTACAAACCTTTCGATGTCTCTGGTTACGGATGTGAACAAATGGATCCACAACGAGGTTGTGATGCGTTACTCCTACGTAGACCGTGAAGGCGGTATGGGTGACGTGATGAAGGCCATGCCTACAAGCCCCACCAACCTCCCTTCCTCCCTGTTCTACCGTACTCCCACTGAATTGAATCAGATGTCTGGTGAGCTTGGTGACGCCTACAACAAGAACGTTTCCCATAACCTCACGGTGGGTGAAACCCTGCGTCTGAAGTTTGCCGAATGGCTCACCATGGACAATCAGGTTTCCATGGTGCTGGATTTCGGAAAGCGCGACTATTCCGTTCCTTCCATCGCGCGTACGGATAACAAGAGTATCGCCTACTCCTATGCCAGCATGACCACAACCTACAACGTGAACTCAGTCCTTAACTTCAACAAGTCTTTCGGCAAGGACAAGAAACACACGGTAATCGCCCTGCTGGGAACGGAGGTCAACATCAATGACCTGAATACCCTGAGGGCCGAGGCCCAGTCCGGTATGTCGGATCACCTGAAGGTTATCCAGGGATACACCAAGGAGAACACCTTTGCTTATTCCGATATAGTGACCTCCAGGATGTTCTCCGTATTCGGCCTGCTTTCCTATGGCTTTGCCGGAAACCGCTACAAGATTGAAGGTGTGTACCGCCGTGACGGCTCCTCCCGTTTCGGTGCCAATACGCGCTGGGCAAACTTCCCTTCAGTGAAGGCTCAGTGGGCATTCAGTGAAGAGCCCTGGCTGAAGCCGGTTACCGGCGCCTGGCTGGATTTCGGTAAGTTACGTGTTTCTTACGGTACTTCCGGTGAAATCTACTACGACCCCCTGCTTCAGTACAACTCCCTGGTTGCGCCCAACGGTTTTGGATCCGGTGTGCTCTGGGCATCCAGCAACAAGATGGACGTCAAGACATATGGCGGCAACCTTTCCCTGGTCTCCGACTTTGACAAGATTGCAAATAAGGACCTCACCTGGAGCTGGTCAAAGGAAGTGGACTACGGTCTGGACCTGGAGCTCTTCGGCCGAAGGCTGAACATGACCTTCGATATCTACTCAAGATACATCTCCAACCTGGTCTATACGTCACAGCTCCCCGCCTACGTTGGCTTCAACAGGATTTCCTCCAACCTTGTGGATATGGTGGGACACGGCTTTGAGGCATCCCTCACTGCCTATCTCTTCCCCCGTACCAGCAAGGTGCAGTGGGACTGGACCCTCAACCTTGGCAACAACCACATGGTCATAGCCAAGATGGGCAACGGCGGCAAGGACTATATCAACACCGATGACAATTACGCGTTCATCCAGGGTGCCCCTGCATTCCAGTACTATATGCACGAGTATAAGGGAGCGCTTGATAACTTCTCCGACCTCCCCGTGAATCCCCTTACCGGTGAGGCTCTTACCTATTACATGGTAGATATGGGTCTTGCCCGAAACCTTCAGGGACGTATCTTCCCGGGCTGTTCCCTCTATACGGATGTTGACGGTGACTACTATCTCCGCAACGACGAAAGCGACATGAAGGTAATCGAAGGAAAGACAGCAGAACCCAAGATCACCGGCGGTCTGTCCACCGGCTTCAAGTACAAGAACTTCTCCTTCAGGATCAATACTTCATTCGCTTTCGGCCACTGGATTTTCAATACCACCCTCTACGAGCAGCTGAGCCGTCTGGATAATTCATCCGATTTCTATCAGTATGCCCTCTACAAGTTTGACGAGTCCAAGTTCTGGTCCGGCCCCGGAGACAACTCCTATTATCCCATGCTCTATGTGAACTACTGGGAAGGCGGCGGTGCAAGCATCTACCGTAAGTCCAGCATGTATCTGGAAAGGGGAGACTACTGGAGCATAGACAATATCAATGTCTCCTACAACCTGCCGGACAAATGGATGAGCAAGATCCACCTCCGTGGAATCAACGTCTATCTGAACGTGAGCAACGTTGCCATGTTCAAGGCCTCTTCTGTGCTTGATCCCCGCAAGGTCTCCCGTATCGGCTTCTACAATGGTGAAGGTTATCCTCTGTCCCAGACCTTCGTCATCGGCACTCAGATTCAGTTCTAACGCTTAAAGGAAAAGTAATATGAAAAAGTACATTATAATACTTATGGCAGCGGTGATGGCAGTGTCCGTCTCTTCCTGCAAGAAATTCCTTGAGCCCACCCAGATTGACCTTATCTATAATGAAGCCTTCTGGGAATCCCAGGCCGATGCAGAGGTTGGTGTCACCGGCATCTATTCCCTATACCGCGGCCTTATGTCTTCCGGCGCCAACTGGTACCAGAGGGCCGATGTAACTTGCGGCTTCGTGAAGAACGGCTGGTCCGGCGGTTCCAACAGGAACTACTATACCGTGGGTAACTATTCCGATGTCTCTTCCGTAGACAGGATGTGGGGTTCCATGGACAGCGCCTGCGACTGGGGCACTTTCTACAAGGTGATCGCCCAGGCCAATCTTGTTATCAGCAAGATTCTGGCAATGGACGTCAAGCAGTTCCGCAGCCAGGACGACTATAACCACCTCCTTGGTGAAGCATACTTCCTCCGTGCACTCACGTATTTCGACATCCTGAGGGTGTGGGGTGACGCTCCGCTCATCACCGACGCAATCGAATCCTCCAGCCAGGTGATCAACAAGGATCACTCTCCCATCCTTATCGGCCGCAGCTCTGACTTTGAGATAGCCAGCCAGGTCCTTGCCGATGCAGAGCAGGCCGTGGCCCTTCTGGATTACGGCATCCCCGGCAGCGCAAGCTGGGGCATCCGCGCAAACAAGGGATCGGCCCTCCAGCTGCTGGCACATGCTAACATGTGGGCCAACTTCCTGGCCAGGCGCGACCGCCTGCCCAATCCGCTGGGTTATGTGGCCGATGCAATCACCGCCCTTGAAGACCTCAGGGATCACGGCGGATACTCATATGTGGATTACAGCAATGCCGATGCAGTCAAGGCCATGTTCAACGGCCAGTCCTCAGAGGCAGTCTTCGAGCTATATGTGGGCACGGAGAACAACGAGTCTTACAGGGCCGACTGGTCTGGCGTCCAGGCCTACACCTGCAAGATGAATCCTCTTGACGACGACCCCACCCATGACCGTTCTGCCGGTATCGACTGGATCCCCTACAGCCAGAAACCCAAGCTCTACCCCGAGTACGATTTCGCCATCGGCGGTCCGGACATCCGTCCCCACCTGTTCTTCGGCGCATGGGATTCCACCTACAACGAGCCTTTCAACGAGACCCAGGGTTCATCCACCAACGACAGGACCAAGGTCACCTGGCTCACCAAGTGGGCTCAGCTCACGGAGGACACGGAGCGTGAACAGGGTTCCTACATAGCCTACTTCGCAGAGTGCAATATCCCCGTTTTCCGCTACACGGATGCCATGCTTCTGCTTGCCGAGGCCTATTACAAGAACGGCGAGGACGGCAAGGCCCTGCCCATCGTGAACGATATCCGTAACCGTGCCGGCCTGGCCGATTATTCTGGCTCAGACCTCATCTCGGAGATCATGCAGGAGCGCGTGAGCGAACTCTTCGGTGAGGGCTACCTCTACTTTGACTTCGTGCGTAACAACTACTGGCCCAACGCTCACCTGATGGGTGCCGTGAAGTACCGCCAGAAAGGTTATTACTGGCCGGTTTCTTCCAGTGTTCTCTCTACGAATACCCTTATTGACCAGACTCCGTACTGGAATGGTAAGTGCAACTGGTAAAAAAGGAGGATGTTATGAAAAGAATAGTATATATAGTTATTGCAATGGCGGCAGCCATCTTCGTCTCCTGCAGAAAGGACGACTCTATAGGCGGCAGCGTCAACTCTACCGAGCAGCTTGACATCCCCACCTATGAGTGGATGCTCCAGACCGACGAAACCGAGGTTGTGGCTAAACTCTTCGAGAAAGCCGGCCTCAAGGACGTCATCAACGGCGATGACATCACAATAGTCGGCCCCAGCAAGTGGTCCGTAATGCGTTATGTGTATCGCCGCAACAAAGCCTTCCGTAACGGCACTGCCCCTGAGTTCAAGATTGAGGATATAGAAGACGAGGAAGTGGCCAAGATGGGCATGTACATCTTCCCGGGCCGATGGGATTCCAAGGCTCTCAAGGAGCAGGGACCGCAGTATCTTACCTCGATTGACGGAACCCAGGAGATATACCTCTCCCTTGAAAAGGCATCGGCCGATCCAGGTGCATCCTGGAATGGTGAAGGTAATGCCGGCGCAGGTTACCAGTACGGTAACTTCATGATGTCCAACCCTGAGATCGTGTACGTGGTGTTCAAGCGCGGTACCGATTGGGAAGTGGACGAGCGCACCGGAAAACCCGCATATCTGGCCCGCTATGCCAAGGGACTGGCCAATCCTGACTGTGATCAGGCCTATCGCATGTATCTGTCCGATGTCCGTACTTCCAACGGTGTAGTCCACATCGTGGTCATGGGCAACGACGCCTACACGGAGCGCTATCAGTATCACACGCTCTTCTTCTATGGAGTGAGAAACGACGATTATTAGCAGAGAGATTATGAAAAAGTATATTCCCATAATAATCCTGGCCCTTGCCTGCCTTACTTCGTGCTTCAAGGAATCACAGCTGCAGGGCTACCTGGGCACCAACATCTACCTTCAGGGTTCCGATACCCTCATCGTTCCTATCGGCCAGCAGGTGTCCACTCAGAAAGCGTGGCTGGACAACTCCACCAAGCCGGTCAAGTTTGAGATCACGAACATCCGTGACAAGTTTGGCGAGCGAAAGGAGGAGTTCTTCAAGACGGCCCCGCTCACGGTTTGGAATGTCCCTTACGACCACCTGACCGACACAACCCGTGCCCTGATTGAGGAAAAACTTGGAAAAGCCATCGTTTCTCCAATCATGATCAACGAGGTGAACGGACAGTTATACACCATGCCTTCCACGGCCGATTGCGGTCTCACTGCAGGAGACATCTTCAACGTGGATGTAAGGATGTCCAACAGCAAGGGCTCCATCGATATCCCCGACTACGCCGTCATAGCCTTCGCAACCGGGTCATCGAATGACCAGTTCTTCATCGAGGACTTCGTGAACGGCATCTGCGTGGAGTATTTTGACGAGACCGAGAACCAGGTTGTGAACATCTTCCCGTTCTACGACCAGATTAACAACAGCGACCCCAACTTCGAAACCCGCCGCGCCAATGTGGTGGCCGACAACGGCAAGGAGTCTGGAATGATCTTCCACAAGATTTCCGATACCCCAGAGACCGGAGTCACCGTTTGGTATAAGATCCTGGACAAGAACGGCAAGCTCTACGATCCCTCAAAGTACGCGAATTATACCACCACGCTCAGCTATTTCGATGTTGGAATAGACCGTGTCAACGACCCCGAGAAAGGAATGGGAGTTTCCTTCCCCATGACTCCCTGGCCAGTTCTTGACCAGCATTACTATATGAGGGGAGAGTACAACTCAGACCTTTCCAATCTGGATACGGATGCACTTCGCACCTACTATCTGTCCCATTCCGACAAGGCTTCTGCGTCATGGTCACCAACCATATTCGACAGTACGCATTTCAGGGGCTGGTACGTGCGTCTCCGTACAAGGATCCGTATCTACGAGCCTGGTACCTATGAACTTATCATTACCGTGCCTTTCACTACAACAAAATAGGAAACCACTAATCACACTATTTATTAACTTTTAAACTATCAAACTTATGGAATTAAATCTCAAATGGTTTGGAGTATTGGCTCTGTCCTTCTTTGTGATTGCCTCCTGCAATAAGCCGGAAGCACCCAAGGAAGAAGACAAAACCAAGCCCCAGGACGAGGTAACAGTTCCTGACAAGCAGGAAGTCACCCTCACGGTCGGCCCCGGCGGATCGACTACCCTCACGACTGACATTGAGGCTTATGCCGATTGGACAGTCTCTCCTGATGAAAACTACAAGTGGATTTCTGTAAGTCCCACCAGCGGCAGCAAGGGTAAGAGCACCCTTACTTTCGCGGTCTCTGCCAACAGCGAGGAAGGTGCCAAGGAGCGTTCTGCTTCCTTTGCCGTCTTCCAGGGCACGGCAGTCATCTACGACATCCTTGTAGTTCAGTCAAGTCCTGAATCCAAGGTTGCCGAAGGCGACCTCCAGTTCCTGCAGGCCATCGTGGCCGGTAAGCTCCTTGGTGATGATACTCCTACCATCACCGACTGGGTTACCGCAGAAGACGCAGAACTGACAGCATTCCCCGGAATCGTGTTCGGCAATGACGACAACGGAAAGATCACCGTTGTGGAAATCAAGGAGGAAGCTCCCTTCGTGGCATTCCCTGAAGTTATGAGGCTTCCCAATGTCGAAAGGATCCGTCAGAACGGCAACAGCAGGCTGGCCGGTACCCTGTTCCCGAAGGAATGGGATACCCCTAAGCTTAAGCACATCGCCCTCTCCCACACAAAGATGACGGGTGTTCTGGCCGATGGTTTCGCCGCAAGCCCCATGCTCTCTGAAATCTATTTCGATGACACCGACTTCTATGGCGCACTGCCTCATATCTGGGCTTCCAAGGTCCTTGAGGTTGCTCTTATAAGCACCGCCCGTAACTGCACCTTCACCGGTGAGAATCCTTACGATGGCGACACAGAGTGCCCTTATCTTGGTTACATCGTCCCTGCAACCCTTGACGTTATCCTCAACTCCGAGCGCACCGCTCAGGGTGACAAGACCCAGATGAAGGTTGGAGGTGTCAAGGAAGGTCACTGGCTTGGCTTTGAAAAGGGCTGGGGTCAGGTCCGCTACGAACTCTTTGATGAGAATGCCGAAAAGGGCAACAAGGAAATCTGGAGTGACTGGCGTCTTCTTATCGGCAAGATCATCGGCGACGATGCTACCAACACCTGGGAGTGGTACTTCTCCAGCATGGGTTATGCTGCCGAGGCCGGTTACAAGACCTTCATCCCCAAGCAGATGCTTGACTGGGATCAGTCTGTGGCCGACAGGTTTACCGCAGCTGCAAAGGCCGCCCACGATGCCGGAACGCCTATTGACATGAGCGAGTTCGGCGTTGTTGTTGAGCATCACGACGACAATATCGATCACGGCGAAGTGATCCCTATTGACGATGGCTTCTGGACTGTTCAGTAATGTTGAACCTCTAACAGATGAATGATATGAAAAAGATATTTGTTGCAATTCTTGCAGCCGCCGCATTACTGTTAGCAGGATGCGCCAAGACTGAGAATTCCGCTCCCGCCGTCAGCAGGACCGTCCGGGTCTCCGTAGGCGTAGATGCCACCATCTCCAAGGTGGTAAGTAGCACCACCGGCCGTTTCACCTGGAAAGCCGGTGACGAAATAGGTATCTGGACCGGAAACGGAATCACCAAGTTTACCCTGGATCCCGAGTGGGACAACTTCGGTTATGGTGAGTTCGTGGGTGAGCTTCCCGAAGGAGGCGTCATCAACGAAAACTCCTATGCCATATATCCTTATGCAGAAGGCGCCGAGGCAACGGCTACTTCCTATACTTTCCCCGCAGCAAGCAAATGGGAAATCCCTGCAGCCAACTATATGCTTTATGGTAACGGCGCGCAGGAGAAGGATGGGAAATACACTTTCACCTTCCATCATACCACAGCTTACTTCCGTGTAAAGGTTACCAACATCCGTCAGGCCGCCACGCATCTCTTCATAGAGTCTGCAGGCCCCTGCTTCGCCCTTGGCGCAACGTTGGATTTCTCCGCCGCTACTCCCGCCATCACCTATGCGATGGATGAGAACCTCATTTACGCCCTTCCTGAGCACTCCGGAGCTACGGACGCAACGCTCATCATCCCTATTGCCGTGGATACTTTTGCCCAGCAGTGGGGTAAGGGAGGTCTCAAACTCCGTATCGTGACCACCGACGTAGGAGGCTGGTGGGGTACACCATTTGACGATGCAGCCGGATTCCTTGGTGAGGGCGTAGGCTTCACTACCGCCGCCGGCGAGTATTACATCTTCCCGGAGATCAAGTGTGCAAACGCCAAGAATGCCGATGACAGCGGTACCGGCGTGAACGACGGTATTGAGGATTCCAATGTTATCATTCAGGATCCTAATGACTTCTGGACTGTTTCCCTTAACTAATCTGATTGTACCATGAAGAAGTATATATTTTCAATTGTCGCGCTGGCAGTCCTTGCATTGATTGCCGGATGTGCGAAACAGCAGTCAGTGGATGTTGTCCCCGGCAGTAGGATCGTTACGGTTACTGCGGCCCTGGAGAATGCCACTACCAAAGTCACCACCGGTTCCGAAGTAGGCAAGTTCGCTTGGGAAAAGGGTGACGTGATTGGCGTCTGGGTTGGCGATGCATTCGTCCCCTTCACGCTTGATGATAGCTCTGTGGGAACAGTTGCCGGCAAGTTTACGGGTGAAGTTCCTGCAGGTAAGGAGATAGACTTTGCCGTCTATCCTTATTCTGAGGCCGATACTTATGCCGATGGCGTCTACACCTCCAATTACAGCCAGGACTGGTGGGACTACAAGAACGCAGTTCATATGTATGCTCCCAAGGCAAATTCCGCCAACGAGTATAAGTTCCAGCATCTTTGCGCCTATGCCCTGATTACCATCAAGAACCTCCGTGCCGACTGCAAGTATGCATATCTTGAGTCTCCCGGCGGATCCATGTTCCTCCAGGGCGGAGAGAGCGCCAATCTTAACGATGAGTATCCCAAGTTATCCGGAGAAGCCGCAGAGCAGTGCTTTGTGGAACTCCCCGAGGATCACTCCAAGATTGTCATCTATGCTCCTATCCTTCCCGGTGAGTGGAAAGACGGCAAGGACTTCAAAGTGAAATTCTTCCGTGAAAAGGACTTTGACCAGGAATATGGCAAGAACGATCTTGAGGCCGAACCTGTTATCAACCACAAGGGTAAGATAGTTACCGGCGGAATCGTGAACCGCGGTGAGATTATCGTATTCCCCGACATAGTGTTCGAGGGCGCTGCCGCTTCCGGTATCAGTGCAACTATCGAAGGTGGTCTTACCTGGCTTTCAGGTACAAAGATCGGCCTTTGGGATGGCACAACCCTTACTGAGAAGACCGTTGCCAGCGGCAATGTGGCCGTAGGTGAATTCGAAGGAGATGTCCCCGAGAATGCATTATATGCTATCACTCCCACCACCGGCATCGAACTGGATGGAACTTCCCTCAAGTACACCAATGACCAGTGGAATTTCGCCCCTGGTGCATTCCTCTTCGGTACAGTTGGTGAACCCACCTCTTCTGCATACCTCAAGAGCATTGCCTTCAAGAATATGGGCGCTACCATCCGCGTAACGCTGAAGAACATCCCCGCTGCGGCGAAGACTGTCTTCCTGGAGTGCGGTGCACGTCCGTTCTTCTTCTTCGAGGGAACTGTGAATCCGCTTGATGAGAATCCCGTGATTGAGGCTGCCGCCAAGGACGAATGGTGTGTCATGGTGCTTCCTGAGCACACAGGTGATATCGCATCCCTGACGTTTGACGTTCCCATTCTCACCGGAGCCTATGATACTCCGCCATGGGGCTTCAAGGCCGAATGCTACTCTGAGACGGCAGATACTTGGGATTGGGGTGCAAAGGTATCCAACAAACCTCAGAGCGACGAGATCGAGACAAACGGTACCATCAATCGCGGTGACATCTTTAACGTGACCCTCACCTTCGAGGCTCTGTAGTGATTCACTGCCGGCTTTTCGGGCGGCGCCCCCTGACCGGGACGCCGCCTGCCAGCAACGCAAACTATGAATAAAAACTTTATCTGTCTTGTCCTTGTGGCCGTGGTGCTGGCTCTGCCTTCCTGTGAGAAGGCGGAAGAGCCCGCTACGGCCCGGGAGGACACGGTAGATCAACCTTCAGGCCCTAAAGTCTATCCGTACATCTCTCTTACGACGGAAGCAGAGATAGTGGGCCCCACCCGGCACGGAAAGGACGTGGATAAATCGGCCTACTATGTACGCGGGCGTATGCTGCTCAACGACCCAGACGGCTTCTATTCCGACACTCCGCTTGTGGATGCAAAGCTTAATATCCGCTGGAGGGGGCACTCCACCCTTACCTGCGAAAAGAAGTCGTATCGCATAAAGCTGGACGAAAAAGCCAGCCTCCTTGGGATAAACTCTGACCGGGACTGGTACCTCATTGCCAATCATCCCGACAAAACGCTTATGCGCAATATGGTGGCCATGCGTATCTCTCAGATCTGCGGAATGTCCTGGACCCCCACGATGCTGCCGGTAGAACTATGGCTCAACGGGGATTTCAAGGGAAACTATATGCTCAGTGAGCATAAGGAAGTCAACGACAACAAGGTAAAGATCCATCCTGCCGGTCCCAAGGACAACGAGGGTGAAGCCCTTACCGGAGACTATTACTTTGAGATAGAGTCCGACATGGACCAGCCGGCCGGGTTCTGGACTTCAATCTACAGGGAGCCCGTGATGTTCCGTGAACCGGAAGAACCCACCGAGGCCCAGATAGAGTATTGCCGGGAGTACTTTGAAGCTATGGAGAGATCCATCCAGGACGGAGATTTCTCTGCCGGCGGCCACCGCGCATATGAGGATTATATAGACGTGGAATCATTTGTGAACCACTATATAATCCAGGAGTTCTGCAAGCCCGTGGATGTGCTCCGGAAAAGTACGTTCCTTACCAAGACCCGCGGCGGAAAACTTGCCTTCTGCCACGTTTGGGACTTTGACCTGGCGCTTGGGAACTGCTCATATCTTCATGCCGATCCCGGCGCAGAGGACGGCCCGGAGGGATGGTGGGTAAAGACCATCGCTCCCTGTAGGATGAAGACGGGATGGTACCTCCGGCTGTTTGAGGATCCCAAATTCCGTGAGGCCGTGATAGTCCGTTGGAATGAAGTGAAGGGAGAGCTTGAGACGCTTCCCGGTTATATAGACGGCCTTCTTGCCCTTCACAGGGAGTCGTTTGACAGGAACTTTGAGAGATGGCCTGTTATCGGCACCAATGTGTGGCCAAATTCCTGGCCTGAAGAGCAGCTTCCCACATCCTACGATGAAGAGGTGGCGCTCCTTAAGGACTTCTGCGTCAGACGCCTCCAATGGT
Source organism: uncultured Bacteroidales bacterium (assembly GCA_900321715.1). GTDB lineage: Bacteria > Bacteroidota > Bacteroidia > Bacteroidales > UBA932 > Cryptobacteroides. Next base: position 64,068 of record ONXC01000005.1, read on the forward strand.
TAGATACAAATATAAATGACCTATAATATGAAGTATTGCTGTCACATCCTTCTCCTTGCCCTGGCGCTTTCCGCCTGCACGGATAAAGCCGCACTGGAGCCGGTAGATTTCTCTGACGTGCTCATAGAAGACTCCTTCTGGACGCCCCGCCTTGACCGTCATAAGACTGCTACCATTCCCATCTGTATAGACCAGATAGAGAAGGAGACGGGAAGGATGCGTAATTTTGAGAAGGCCGCTGCCGGGGAAGGGGAGCATGAAGGCTACTTCTTCGATGATTCAGACGTGTACAAGGCCCTGGAAGGCCTTGCATACTCCCTTATCCAGCATCCGGACCCCGTCCTTGAGGCAAAATGCGACGAGTGGATTTCCAAGATTGCCGCCGCCCAGCAGGAAGACGGCTACATCAACACCTACTTCACCCTGCCCTGCCCCATAGAGCGCTGGACCGATATGGATAAGCATGAGCTTTACTGCACCGGACATATGATAGAGGCCGCCATCGCGTACTATCATGCTACCGGTAAGCGTACCCTTCTTGACGTGGCGCAGCGTATGGTAGATCATGCCATGACCGTAATGGGCCCCGGTCTCAGGCACTGGGTCCCCGGTCATGAGGAGATAGAGCTTGCCCTTGTGAAACTCTACCGTGAAACCGGCGATAAGAAGTATCTTGATTTTGCCGACTGGCTCCTTGACCAGCGCGGACACGGCTACGGTGTTTACGGAGACCCTCTGGAGCCCGTGGACGACGGAACGCGCCTCTACTATCAGGACAATGTCCCGGTAAGGGAAATAACTGATATAGTGGGCCACGCGGTACGTGCCATGTATCTCTATTGCGGTATGGCCGATGTTGCATCTTTTACGGGAGACAAAGGCTATATGGAAGCTCTGGACCGCGTTTGGGACGACGTAGTGCTCAGAAACATGTATATAACGGGCGGAATCGGCTCGTCCTATACCAACGAAGGATTCACTGAAGACTATGACCTCCCCAATCTGGAAGCATACTGCGAGACCTGCGCATCTATCGGCATGATTCTCTGGAATTCCCGTATGAACCGCCTTACGGGTGATGTCCGTTATGCCGATATCATGGAACGATGCCTCTACAATGCTGCCCTGGCCGGGATGTCCCTCTCCGGAGACCGTTTCTTCTATGTGAACCCCCTGGAGTCCAAGGGTAATCATCACCGCCGCCCCTGGTTTGGCTGCGCATGCTGCCCCAGCAATGTGTGCCGCTTCCTTCCCTCCATAGGAGGCTACATCTATAATGTAAAAGGCCGCAGCATCTACACCAACCTGTATATCGGCGGCACTGCCACATTTGACGTGGATGGTAAGCCCGTCACCCTTAAGCAGGAGACAGGGTATCCCTGGGAAGGAACTGTCCAGCTGACGGTTCAGACCGAATGCCGTGCCAGGCTGATGCTCAGAATCCCTGGCTGGTGCACCTCCTGGAGCCTTGAGGTAAACGGGGAAAGAGTGACATATTCCAATTCCGGAACCGCCGGCTATGTGTGCGCCGGCAATGCCTGGAAGGCCGGAGACCGGGTTACCCTCAAACTGGACATGCCTGTGCGCATGGAGGCCGCAGACCCTAACGTTAAGGCCGATATCGGAAAACGTGCGGTTTGCCGCGGTCCTCTTGTGTATTGTATGGAGGAGGTTGATAATCCCGAATCCTATGATTCTGCACTGCTTTCCAGCGCCACCGTTTTCCAGGAGACCTGGGAACCTGACCTTCTTGACGGGGTAACCACAATCCGCACTGCCGATGGCGCAGTATTTGTGCCCTACTATTCATGGGACAACCGCGAAGCCGGCAGGATGAAGGTATGGGTAGATTACAAATAAAACTTTGAAGCATGAAAAAACTGCTCCTCGTGGCATTCTGTACCGCAATTATGGCCGGGTGCGCCTCTCCCAAGGATGTGAGGGAGGCCAGAGCCCTTGCCGGCAGGGTACTGGAAGGAAGCGGCGTAAGCCATATCCAATTCCGTAAATTATCGGCCGAGGCCGATACCTTCCGCATAGAATCCGAAGGAGGCAAGGTTATCATATCCGGTAATAATGCCAATTCCATGGCCACCGGCCTTGGATACTACCTAAGGCATTACTGCAACATAAGCATAGGCTGGATGGATGAAGGCAGGGCACGTCTGGATGCCCCTATCCCGGAGGTGACAGAGGCTGTGGAGTCATCGGCCCTTGTGCCCAACCGCTTCTTCCTTAATTACTGCACATATGGTTATACCCTGCCATGGTGGAAATGGCCGGACTGGGAGCGTCTCATAGACTGGATGGCCCTCAACGGCGTAAATCTGCCCCTTGCCATCACCGGCCAGGAATCAGTCTGGTACGAGGTATGGCAGGAAATGGGCCTTTCTGACGAGCAGATCCGCGGTTTCTTCTCCGGACCGGCCCATCTTCCCTGGCACAGGATGATCAACATAGACGGATGGCAGAGCCCTCTGCCAAAATCCTGGCTCCGTGGCCAGCAGGCTCTCCAGAAAAAGATCCTGGAAAGGGAAAGGGCGCTTTCCATGCGGCCGGTACTGCCGGCTTTCTCCGGACACGTCCCTCCGGCTCTGCGGGAGGTCTATCCTGAGGCCGATATCCTTCAGATAGGGCCCTGGGCGGGCTTCTCAGAGGAATATACGCCTTATTGCCTGAATCCCACGGACAGCCTTTTCCCCGTCATCCAGGAAAAATTCATCCGGAAGCAGACCCAGATATACGGAACGGACCACGTCTACGGAATAGACCTTTTCAATGAGATCCAGCCCAGAAGTTGGGAGAACGAGTGGCTTTCAAGTGCCGGCTCAGGGGTGTATTCTTCCCTTGAAGCCGCAGATCCTGAAGCCGTCTGGCTCCAGATGACCTGGCTGTTCTGGTATCAGGGGAGGGACTGGACTCCTGAGAAGATCAAGGCTTACATCACGTCCTATCCCGCTTCCAGGCAGCTTCTGCTGGATTATTTCTGCGAGTCCAGCGAGATTTGGAGAAGGACGGAGAGTTACTTCGGCGTACCTTTTATCTGGTGCTATCTTGGTAACTTCGGCGGAAATACGGTGCTCACCGGCAATATCCATGAAGTGGACCGGCGCATCAATGAAGCCCTGGCCACTGCGGGGCCTTCAATGCAGGGTATCGGCTGCACCCTGGAGGCTCTTGACTGCAACCCTTACGTGTTTGAATATGTCCTTGGAAAGGCCTGGGACTATCCCGCAACTCCGGAGTCCTATGCCACTCTCCTTGCCGATTCCCGCACCGGCAAGGCCGATGAAAATGCCCGAAAGGCCTGGGAGATCCTGGTTCAGGATATCTATGGCAAGACCGTTCCGGTAGGGTTCAGTTGTACCGTCCATGAGAGGCCTTCTCTTGGGAAGAATATGAAGTGGCTCCATCCCCGCTATGAGGATGCCCGCCTGGAAGAGGCTCTGGAGCTGCTCCGCAAGTCCGGCGGCTCAGGCCCGGCCTATGAGTATGACCTTGCGAACCTTCAGAGGCAGGTCCTTGCCAATAAATCGGCCTATATCTATGAAGACTTCCAGGCTGCTTATGAAAGGAAGGACGTTGCCGCAATGAAGGAATCGGCACGGGAATTCCTATCCCTTATAGACAAGATGACGGAGGCTGTTTCCGGACAGTCGTATTTCTCCCTGGACAAGTGGATTGCCGATGCCCGCTCCTGGGCCGACACCCCTCTGGAGGCCAATTACTATGAGAAGAACGCCCGCTGTATCCTGTCCACCTGGGGCGATTTCGGGTCCGGCCTCACGGACTATGCCTGCCGGTCATTTGACGGCCTTCTTTCCACTTATTACAAACCTCGCTGGGAAAAGTTCTTTGCCGATGTAGTCACGGCCGTGGAAAGCGATGAGCCCTTTGACCAGGAAGCCTTCCAGGCCTGGTGCAAAACCTTTGAATATGGCTGGTGGCAGAAGGACTAACTGACTGACTCTACCCACTGACGGGGTGTGACCCCTGTGACTTTCTTGAAGTTGCGGAAGAAGGAGCGCTCTCCGGAAAAACCGGCTTCTTCGGCAATCTGGGACACCTTTTTGTCGGGGTGCATCTTCATCAGCTCCTGTGCATACCTGACCCTGTAGCCGGTGACAAAGTCGTTGAAGGACACCCCCGCCTGGCCGTTTATGCAGGCGGAAATATAAGTGACGTTTGTTCCCAGTTCCAGCGCAAGATCGGCCAGTTTAAGGTCACTGCGGCGGAAAAGCTCCTTCTCTTCCATGAGCGCGGTGATCTTGGACATAAGGTCACCTCTTGAACCGGGTGCCTCCGAAGGCTCCTCCACATCCTCCTGTTTGCTTCTGCGCCTTCGCAGAAGGATGATTGCCGTCAATGCAATGGCCAGAAGTGCCAGAATGGCTGCCACCACTATGCCAGTCCAGGGAACTGCGGCCTTTGCTGGTGCTTCAGTATGAAGGATAAAAGCCTCTCTTGTGGTGGAGAAATTTGTAATATGGGGATTACCATCTACGTTTGACAGTTCCACGCCACCAACCATGGCAAAACGGCCGCCGGGCATCATAATGGGATCCCCTGCGAAGTGAGTCTCTCCGTGAATGGCGGCGCAGTAGAAGGAGACGGCCGCTTTTTCGCTGTCATAGCGTATACGGGCCAGATACACATTCCCTCCCGCATCAACTCCCGGTATCCAGGCCGCGTGGTCCTGAGCGTCAACCTGGAGATTCCCGGACCAGAGGATTCTGCCTTCCAGGCCTTCCCGTGGCAGCGGAGCATCCATATCAAGAAGCGAAAACCTGCCTCCGGAAAGCTTTATTACCGCAAACATATCAGAGTGCTCACGGCTTCTGGCTACAAGAAGGTAGGTGTAGGGCGCTATTTGGAAAGTATCCGCCGACAGCGCATTGTTATGGATGAGTCTCCAGGAATCAAGCAGCGGTTCTTTGTATGAATTGCCGCCCAGGACATCCACAGTGCCGTCCAGGGCTTCTCCCCTTGGCCCTTCGGCCCCAAAAACCACAGTTTTGTCTTCAGATGCGGGAAGGATGAACGGTTCTGTCCTTTCCTCACACTGATAATCAAGGTCAGTGAAACCATCCCCGGCACGGTATACGCCAAATCCGTCCGGTGCATACCAGTTGCCGCCCACAAGCACGCCGCCGTCCGGCATGGTAAAGGCCGATGACCTGGCGCGCTTCCTGTCCAGGATGCAGTCCGAGCTGAAAACATGGGTGACGGGGTTGTACGTTTCCACGCCCCAGCTCTGACCCACCCCGAAGTTCTCCGGGGTGCCTCCCATGAGCATGATCCTGCTGTCCGGAAGTCTGACGGCGGCGCAGAAGTCGTGCGTGTACATCATCTGGACCTCATGCCAGACGCCTCCGTCCAGATATTCCGCCGTCTGCACCGGCTTGAAACCGTCGGTATGCCCGCCGAATACGGTAATCTCATCCCCAAGAATAACCGTATGATGACCGCCGCGGGGCGTTGAGAGGTTTGGAAGATGCTCTACGGACATGGCCCTGAACGTTACTCCAGCAGCCTCAAATGCCTCCTGATCCCCTTTCCCTGAGTGGGCGCAGGAGACCAGAATAATTGTCATGATCAGTAGCGCAGCGTTTTTCATACCCGTAAAGATAACACTATTAATTGGTTTTTAATAATTGGGGTGACAAATTCTTAAATAAGACGGCAGTGCGTTTATTGGTTGTGTCAGTTGCCCTTATCCTTTTAATCGCGATATTGAGCCCAAATTACAAATTGCTAAACGCTATGTCAAAGAAGAATTATTTATTGGCAATGGTCGCAGGACTCGCCGTCCTGGTGGCCGGTTGTACTAAACCTGACGCCCAAAATCCGAATTCCGGTAATGAAAATAATGGCACCGAGCAAGGTGGAAATGGAAATGAAAATGAGAATGGAAATGGTGCCGATAAAATCACTTCCGCAGATTTTGTAGGTAGCTGGGGCCAGGGAGAACAAACCGATATGCTGGTTCTGAAGGAAGACGGCACTTTCTCAGAAAAAGGCTGGGAAGAAACCATTTCCGGAAAATGGTCTTACAATGAGAATGACAGCACCATTACTATGACTCCTGACGGAGGCGAAGCAGTGGTAAGGAATGTTCTTCTCATAGGCGGGAAAGCCTGGCTGGTATTTATTGAAGAAAACGGTGAGGGTGAATATAAATCCAGATTTACCAACAGTTACCGTAAAGCCGGAGCCACTGTGAAATCCGCTCCTCTCGGTGACGGCCGCTGGGATTCCCCTCATAGCGGCTTCAAGCCCGCCCAGTATACGGAAGATACCGATTACAGGATATGCCTTGTTGTTGCTGGAAATAAGATTGACCTGTATGTCCCTATGTGGGGCTACCACATTCAGGGAACATTCACCCTTGAAGATGGCCGCATCAAAATCTCAACGGATGACGACCACATCTGGGCTGGTAAGCAGATCTCCGTTCAAGATTCAGAACATTGGTCTTTTGGCTGGAATGCCTGGGGTGACGGGCCTGACGCCGGCCCGAGCATGAACCGTGAGACGTTTGAACTCAATGGTTATACCTGGTATACTGTGAACCAACTTAAGGCAATGGGTCACGCACCGGCCGATAGTTCTGACTGGACCTTTGAAGCCCGAATCTGGGAAGCGGCAGAGCAGTTGCACGACGAAGCAATGGATCTTTGCAACTTCGAACTTTGCGTTGCCGATGACGGCAAGGAAGCCTTCGGCGGCGCCGTCGGCCTCACCCCCTGGTTCTACAAGCGCTAACCACACTTAAATATATATAAAGGAAAAACGCCTCACAGCAATGTGGGGCGTTTTTTGGAGCGGAAAACGAGACTCGAACTCGCGACCCCGACCTTGGCAAGGTCGTGCTCTACCAACTGAGCTATTTCCGCGTTGGGAATGCAAAGGTAATGCTTTTTTTTGAACCTGCAAACTTTTTAACAAATTTTTTAATGATATTGTTTTCAAGACGTATTTGCAGATGCAACGATTCAAAAAAATAATTATATTTGTATGACATTGACTGCGAACACTTAAAAACCAATATCGTTATGAAAAAAGTTATCTCCCTCCTCCTTTGCGGCGTGATCGTTCTCAGCTGCGGTATGTCAAACCTCGGTAAGGGTTCCCTCATCGGCTCCGGTGCAGGTGCAGTCCTTGGTGCAGGTATCGGCTACCTGATCGGCCAGAACGGTGAAGGCGCAGCCATCGGCGCAGCAGTAGGTACTGCAGTGGGTGCAGGTACCGGTGCCCTTATCGGCAACGCTATGGACAAGAAAGCCAAGGAACTTGCAGAGCTTGAGAACGCCCAGGTAGAAACCACCACGGACGTCAACGGCCTCAAGGCTATCAAGGTCACCTTCGACAACGGCATCCTCTTCGACTTCAACAAATCTTCCCTCAAGGCAGAGGCCAAGAAGGAGCTGGACAAGTTCACCACGGATATGGCCGATATGCCCCTTGCCAACATCAACGTCTACGGCCACACTGACAACATCGGCTCTGAGGAAGCAAACCAGAAGGTATCCAACCAGCGCGCAGCCGCCGTTTCCAACTACCTCATCAAGAAGGGTATCGACAAGAACCGCATCGCTGCTGAAGGCCTTTCCTTCAACTTCCCCGTAGCAGACAACGCCACAGAGGCCGGCCGTGCACAGAACCGCCGCGTTGAGATTTACATCAGCGCTTCTGAGGACATGGTGAAAGAGGCCGAGGCCGCTGCCGCACAGCAGTAGTCTTACGCCGCCTCACGGTTTTGGGCCGTGGAGTTAACGAGCTGATTATCAGCTAAAAACGCAAAAGAGGGTGTCGGTTTTTTGACACCCTCTTTTGCGTAAATAACTGTAAATGAAGAACTTAATCCCACGGGCTACCTTTTCCCCTTTTTTAACTATATTTGTGAAAACAATGGAAATATGGAAAATACATCGGCAGAAAGGATAGAGGAACTGGTCCTTAAGCAAAGGGCGTTCTATGCTGCAGGCACTACGCGTGACATCAGGTGGCGCATTGGGCAGCTCAAGGCTTTCAAAAAGGGTCTTGAAAAATGGGAAAAGCACATTATGGATGCGCTGTGGCAGGACCTTCACAAGAGTTACGAGGAAGCTTTCATCTCTGAATTCGGCCTGGTTTACGGTGAAATCAGGGAGGCAATCCGTAAAACGCCCAAATGGGCAAAGCGCAGGTGTAAGCCTACTCCGCTTACCGTTCTTCCCGCCTCAAGCTATATTGTAAGGGAGCCGCTGGGGTGCACGCTCATCGTGAGCCCGTGGAACTATCCCGTCCAGCTTCTTCTGAATCCGCTGGTTGGGTGTATATCGGCCGGATGCACCGCCATCCTGAAGCCTTCTCCGTACGTTCCCAATGTCTCAAAGGCTCTGGAGGATATGATTGCCGATACTTTCCCGGAGGAGTACATTGCCGTGGTGCAGGGAAACCGCGTTGTGAACGGAGAGCTTTTCAGGCACAGGTATGACCTTGTGTTCCTCACCGGCAGCCCGTCCCTCGGCCGCATTGCAATGGAGGCTCAGTCAAAGTATCTCACGCCCATGGTTCTGGAACTTGGCGGCAAGAGCCCGTGTATTGTTGACAAGGACGCAAACCTCAAACTTGCGGCAAAGCGCATTGCCTGGGGGAAGTGCCTCAACAGCGGCCAAACCTGTATTGCGCCGGATTACCTTTTCCTGCATAAGGACATAAAGGAGGCGTTCGTGACTGAGTTCAAGGCCGCTCTGGAGGAACTCTACCCCGGCGGCACCGAGAACTCCGACAAATTTGTGCACATTGTGAAGGAATCGGCCTTTGAGAGGCTTGAGAGCTATTTCTCTGATGGGAAGATCCTGGCGGGAGGCCGCCGTGACAAGTCCCGCCTCTGGATGGAGCCAACCCTTCTTGGGGGCGTTTCCCCGGATTCTCCGGTCATGCAGGAGGAGATTTTCGGGCCGATATTCCCGGTCATGACCTTCCAGGACCGCAGGGAGGTTACGGACTTTGTGAATTCCCGTGAAAAGCCCCTGGCGTTCTACTATTTCGGGAATGGGGCCGATGCCTGGGATATCATAGGCCGCACCACTTCCGGCGGTGCATGCATCAACGACACGATCATGCACATAGCCAACAGCAATATCCCGTTTGGAGGCGTTGGTAACTCCGGTATGGGCAGCTACCACAGTGAGAGGAGTTTCCTTGCCTTCAGCCATGAGCGCGCCGTGGTGAAGTCCCCCACGTGGATAGACGCTCCTTTCCGGTATATGCCGTATAAGTTCTTCGGCATCATCAAACGGATGCTGTAATCTCGGAAAAAAGAGTTATATTTGTATGATACAATTAACCAGATATGAGTACACTGCACGTAATTGACCACCCCATGATCCAGCACAAGCTCACGATCATGCGTAAAAAGGAAACCGGTTCAAAGGATTTCCGTGAACTTCTTCAGGAAATTGCCCTCCTTATGGGTTATGAGGTTACCCGTGACCTTCCCCTTATGGACGTGGAGATAGAAACCCCCATCTGCAAGACCACCGCAAAGATCATCACCGGCCGCAAGCTGGCCGTGGTGCCCATCCTCCGCGCCGGCCTTGGAATGGTGGACGGTATCCGCACGCTGGTCCCCGTGGCAAAGGTTGGTCATATCGGCCTTTACCGTAATGAGGAAACACACCAGCCCGTGGTCTATTACTGCAAACTCCCTGAGGATGTCCAGAAACGTCTTGTGATTGTGACTGATCCCATGCTCGCAACCGGCGGCAGCGCCTGCGACGCAATCGCCATGCTCAAGGAGCGCGGCTGCCACAATATCCGCCTTATGTGCCTTGTAGGTGCCCCTGAGGGCATTGAGAGGGTTCAGAAAGAGCATCCGGATGTAGATATCTACCTTGCCGCCGTGGATGAGAAGCTCAACGAGAACGCGTACATCGTTCCCGGCCTTGGAGACGCCGGCGACAGAATCTTCGGTACGAAGTAGCCAGTGTAGCGCTCGCTTTCGCGGTGTGAAGATAACTGATTGAAAATTAGTATGATATGCAAAAACGTCTACCTGAAACCAGGCAGACGTTTTTGTGTAATACGCTGATAGTGAGGTGTTTGACTCCACGGGGTGGTGGCGGTTTCAGACCTGGTGGCATCCCGTAGGAGGCAATATGGGAGTTTTAACGGAAAAATGCTATCTTTGTAGATAGCAACGCTAATAAACAAATGAAATTCAGGACCTACGTGCTGTTTTGGATACTCTTCGGGGTGGTGGCCGATACAATTATCGGCCTTACGCTCCTGAAGGGCGCGCCGTGGTGGGCCATTGCAGTGATGGCGGCTCCTACGCTGGCCGCGGGGCTGTGCCTGCCGCTTATCGGCACGGGAAAATGGTACGCAGACTCCCTGAGGGTTTTTTCTTACCTCATCTTTATCTTTGAACTGCCAAAGTTCCTGGTGGCTCTCATCGGCCAGGCTTCTCCGGTAGCGGGCATTGCCGTGGGCGCCGCCGTGAGCCTGTTTTTCATTACGCTCATATTCTATGTGACACGGCATCTTCAGGTGAAGGAAACAGTCCTTGAAATTGAAGGCTTCCCCTCAGAACCCCTCAGGGTGTGCCAGATAGGGGATTTTCACCTTGGATCCTTTGGGACAAAGAGCAAGTACATAAGCCGTATCATAGATACTGTGAATGCCTGCAATCCGGATGTAATCCTGTTTGTCGGGGACCTTGTGAACTTTGAGGCAAAGGAGGCTTTCCCGTACAGGGAGGTGCTGGCGCGGCTTCAGGCGCCTGTGTACGCCATCCTCGGGAACCACGACTTCCTCCTTCACGGCCCGCATGATTCCAATGAGGAAGGCCGATTAAAAGATATGGCCGCCCTGGAAGCCTTTGAGAAGTCCCTGGGATGGAGAGTCCTCCGCAATGAAAGCGTAGAGCTCCGCCCGGGAGTGGTCCTTGTGGGAGTAGACAATATCACAAAGAACCCCTACTTCCGTAAAGTTGGAGGAGACCTTGGGAAGGCGCTGGAGGGTGTGGAGGAATCGGCCTTCAAAATCCTTCTCTCCCATGATCCCACCCATTGGCGCATGGAAGTGCTGCCCAAAACTGACATTCACCTTACCCTTTCCGGCCATACGCACGGCCTCAAATACAAGCTCACGGGCCTTCTTCCCAGCCACTGGCGGCTGCATGAGTCCGGCGGGCTGTATGAGGATGGAGCTCAGAAACTATACGTAACCCCCGGCCTTGGAAGCGCCTTTGCGTTCAGGCTGGGAGGCTACCCAAACGTAGATATATTAACTCTAAAACCTAGATAACAATGGAAAAATGGATGATGATCGGCAACCCCAAGAGCGCATCGGCCTCTACGGGAGACGCCTGGAACAAATCTGTTGAAAAACTGACCAAGGCCGGCCTTGAAGTTGAGGTAGCTGCAACCGAACATGCCGGACACGCAATTGAACTGGCGCAGAAGGCAGCGGCAAAGGGCTTCCGCAAATTCATCGCGGCCGGCGGAGACGGCACCATTCACGAGGTCCTCACGGGCCTCCTGAGATATGCCGACGAGTCAAAGACATCCCTCGCAGAGTTCACCCTTGCCGCCCTTCCATACGGCACCGGCAACGACTGGATCCGTACCCCTGGCGTCCCAGAGGATGTTGAAAAGGCGGCCGATTGCATCATAGCAGGCAAAACAGCCAAGGAAGACGTTGTTCGGATGACCTTCCCGCAGGGCGTTTTTGCAATGGCAAATATAGGCGGTATAGGCGTAGATGCAGACATATGTATCCGCACCAACAGGCTTAAGGAGAAAGGCCGGAAAGGCGGTTTCCTCTACACCATGGTAGCACCCCTTGCAACGCTTTCAAGGAAACGCCACCAAGTAGAAGTCACCCTTGACGGAGAGGTAGCATACAAAGGCAAACTCTTCACCGCAACCCTTGGAAACGGCGCTTACCGTGGCGGCGGCCTCATCCAGACAGCCCAGGACACCAAGTGGGACGACGGCCTCCTGGACATCACCCTTATGCCTGGCTACAACCACATCAAGGGCCTTATGCTTATGCTCCACTGCGTATCCGGAGACCTTGCCGTGCAGCCCGGAATGATTACCCGGAAGTTCAAGAAAATGACGGTAAAGCCCCTTGGAAAGGTGGCCGATCCAGTGGAAGTTGACGGCGAAATCCCCGGCACACTGCCCCTTACCATGGAGGTTACCGGAGAGCAGATTAACGTGATCGCAGGATGAGCGGAACCATAAAAGAAGCGCATCTTAGCCTGGCCGATAAAGCCCTCCGCTACTTCTGCTGGGGCGTGGTCCACACGGTGCAGAGGCCAAAGGTGTGCGGCGGAAAGCCCGCCCACGACGGCCCCACCATCTATGCCTGCCGTCACGTGGGCCTGATGGACCCGGTAATCCTTATGGTGGAGTATTTCAGGTGGATGATAAGGCCGCTTGTTGCCAAGGACTACTATGACAAGTCCAGCTTCACCCAGAAGTTCTACTCTCACGCCCAGTGCATTCCTCTGGACCGTAAGAATACTTCCCTGAGGTGGATTGAGGAATCCCTGGAGGCACTCCGTAAGGGAGAGAGCGTAATCATCTTCCCTGAAGGCAAGCGCAACAAAACAGGCCAGGGACTCCTGAAGTTCCAGAACGGAGCCGCGCTCCTTGCCCTGAAGAGCGGAGCCAAAGTGGTTCCTGTCTGGAACGCATACTGGGATTTCCCTCACCGCTACCGCATGGCCATCGGGGATCCCGTGGAGCTTGATCCCGTTCCTGCCGCCGGTCCGGATTCAGAGTGGCTGGATGCCCAGACCGCCAAGATCCAGGCCGCCGTGGCTGCACTGGAAGACAGAGTATAAGATAATATAGTCATATGAGTACACAATGGATTGTAACGGAGATTGACGGGAAGGTGGCATCAATTGCTACGGATTACCGTCATCTGGCCAGGATTGGGGCGGAGATTGCCGCCCTGGACCCCGCAGAGGTTGGGAGTATCGGCACCCGGAAGATCTCCACGGAAGATCTCCTTGAATTTGCAAGGTACCTGAAGTGGGAAGACCTGAGGCCGTTCGGCACGCCTTTCCAGATCAAAGTGTGGAAGACACTCTTTGACCTTCCCCGCAAGCTCTACAGCTACTCCGAGATTGCGGCCCTTGCTGGAGTCCCGCAGGGTGTGCGCCCCGTAGCACACGTTGTGGCCTACAATCCCATTGCGTACGTCATTCCCTGCCACCTTGTAATCCCCAAGGAATCCATGGACAAGGCGCTGGAGATACGCACCGCGGCAGAGGGCACTCTCTTCAAGGGCAGTGACCTCTACCTCCTTGACAGCATAGACGTGGGTGCCTATGCCTATGGAGCAGACTTAAAGCGGGAACTAATCAAACGCCAGCTCTCCGGAGGCGTTGTATAATACCTGATAACAACTATGAAAAAGACACTGATCTTAATAACACTTCTTGCCTCAGTTATCTCAGCCGCAGCGCAGCCCTCGGGCCGTGAACTATGGAACAGCGGCTGGTCCTTCACCAAGGACGGCAGCACGCGCACCGTGAACCTTCCCCATGACTGGGGCGTGGAAGGGGAGTTTAATCAGGAATACCCCGGAGAGACCGGAAAACTTCCCTGGTGGGGTAAGGCCCGCTATGGGAAAACCCTGGAAGTGACGGAGGAAGACCTTCAGAAGGACATTCGCCTGGAAGTGGACGGCGCAATGTCCAATGCTTCCGTTTTTGTGAACGGAGTTAAGGCCGGCGGCTGGGCTTATGGATACTCCAGCTGGGCTGTAGACCTTACCGGAAGGCTGCAGGAAGGCAAAAACCGCATAGAGATAGTGCTTGACAACAAGCCGGAAAGTTCCCGCTGGTACCCCGGCGGCGGTATTTACCGTAACGTGTGGATTACAAAGACAGAAAAGACTTCCGTGGCCCACTGGGGCACCTTCATCACCACTCAGTTTGCTCCCGGCAAGGCCATAGTCTATCAGAAGGTTACACTCAAGGCCCCTGAAACCTGCATTGCACGCATAAGCACCCGCATACTCTACAGGGAGGGCAACACAGAATTTATTGTGGCCGAAACCCGCTCGGTGATTGAGGCCTGGGACGGCCGCACGGAGGTACAGGACTTTGAGATTGTGAATCCCCGCCTCTGGAGCCCGGAGAATCCTCAGATGTATCTTGCCCGCACGGTGGTTGAGACAGAAGACACCAGGGACGTGTATGAGACTCCCTTCGGCATAAGGAATGCCGAATTCCGCCCGGACGGCTTCTATCTTAACGGTGTGAAGACCTTCCTCAGGGGCGTGTGCCTGCATCATGACGCCGGTGCCCTTGGTGCAGCATGGAATGAGGATGCCTGGAACAGAAGGCTCATCATGCTCAAGGAGATGGGCTGCAATGCCATCCGCATGAGCCACAATCCTCCTGCACCGGAACTACTTGACATGTGTGACCGTATGGGCTTCCTTGTAATGGACGAACTCACGGACACCTGGACCGTTTCCAAGAAGGAGAACGGCTATGCAACTCTCTTCGATGAATGGGTGGAAAAAGACCTCACGGCAATGATCCGCCGTGACAGGAACCATCCCAGCGTAATACTCTGGAGCATAGGTAATGAATGCGGAGAGCAGGGCTGGCCGGAAAAGTGGGACATTCCCCACCGCCTCACGGACCTCTGCCACAGGGAGGATCCCACCCGCCTCACAACAGCCGGTAATGACAACCCCGGTGCCGCCTTCTCCGGCTATGCCGAAACAATAGACGTTTACGGCTTCAACTACAAGCCTCACCTCTATGAGCAGTTTGTGGATGAGCATCCCGGCCAGCCCGTCCTTGGCTCAGAAACATCCTCCTGCATATCCACACGCGGATATTACCTCTTCCCGGTAGAGGAGGAGAAGGGCAAGGGCTGGACCATGGACCCTCCCTTCCAGGTGAGCTCCTATGACCTTTACGCTCCCGGATGGGCTTCCAAGCCGGATTACGAGTGGGAGTATGAAGACAAGGTCCCGGAATGCGCCGGAGAGTTTGTCTGGACCGGCTACGACTACCTTGGAGAGCCCACGCCCTTCAACATGGACCCTTCCGTGTTCACAAACTTCCATACTGAGGAAGAGAAGGAGGCATACCGCAAGATGGTGGCCGCCTGGGGCCAGGAAATTGCAAACGTACCGCTTCCTTCCCGCAGTTCATACTTTGGGATAATAGACCTTGCCGGCTTCCCCAAGGACAGATTCTGGTTGTATCAGTCACGCTGGTGCCCGGATAAGCCCGTGGCCCACATCCTCCCGCACTGGACATGGCCCGGCAGGGAGGGCATCCTTACCCCCGTCCACGTGTACACTTCCGGTGATGAGGCAGAGCTCTTCCTTAACGGACAGTCCCTTGGCCGAAAGAAAAAGGACGGCTACAGAATAGTCTGGGACAGGGTGTTCTACACCCCCGGCACCCTTGAGGTGGTGTGCTACAAAAACGGCCGGGAATGGGCCCGTGACAAGGTTCAGACCGCAGGAAAGGCCGCAAGGCTCAGCGCCTCCATAGACTACGAAGGCGAAGACCTCAGCTTTGTGGCCGTGGATGTCCTGGATAAGGCTGGAGTGCTTTGCCCGGGGTCATCGGCCCAAATAAAATTTGAGGTGAAGGGCCCTGCAGAGATTGTTGCAACAGACGCCGGAGACCCCACCTCCCATGTGCCTTTCTACAGCCATGAGCTTCCCGCATTTGCCGGAAAGGCTTCCGTAATCATCCGCCGTACTGGTAATGGCCCCGTCACCGTGCAGGCATCGTCAAAAGGACTTAAAAAAGCTAAGATAACGTTATGAAAAGGTTGATTCCCGTCATATTTGTGGCCCTCGCGGCTCTTGTAACCTCCTGCGACACCTTCAAGGCTGGCGTCTTTGAAGACGAGATGGTTATGCCCCTGGAGGGCTCTGAGGCCGATTCCCTATTCTACAAGGTCTCCATCCAGTACGCCTCCAAGGGTATGCTCATCCCTGCAATGGAGAAGATGAACGCTGCAATAGTGGCGCAGGCCTTCGATATGGAGGGGGTGGATATCGGCCCCCTTGAAGAAACGGCCGCGCAGTACCGGGAGAACCTTATTGACGAGTATATCACGGAAAATTCCGGCATGGTGGGAGAGCTTCCCGTCCTCACCTGGGAAGACACCCTCACCGGGGAATTCGGCGCAAAGTACAAGGGCTGGCGCAACTACCTTATCAATTATTACTGGTACAGGGGCGGCGCCCACGGGGCCTCCACCTACTGCCAGATAGTGTTTGACGCCAAGACCGGAGACGTAGTGACGGAGGCCGATATCTTCACGGACGGCTACTATGACAAGGTTGTCTCCCTTATGCAGGCGCAGGTCAAGGCCGATATAGAGGCCGATAACCCCGAAATCCTGGAGCTCCTTGATCTGGAGGAGGTTACTCCCAACACCAACTTTTCCGTGGGTCCGGACGGCGTGCAGTGGGTTTTCCAGCCCGATGACCTATTGCCTCACGCCTTCGGCCCTCTCTTCGTGACGCTGTCCTGGGATAAGCTTAAGCCATATCTCAGATGAGGCGGATAGTCCTCATAATGGCCCTTGCCCTGGTTTCCGCCGGGGCTTTTGCCCAATATGTGCCCACAAGGGAAAACCTTGAGGCCCGCGCGGCATTCAAGGAGCACAGGCTGGGGATTTTCCTTCACTGGGGCATATACAGCGCCTATGCGCAAGGGGAGTGGTACCTCTCCACGCATAAGCTGGATTCGGTGGCCTATATAGCTGCAGCCGGGGGCTTCTGTCCTTCAAAGTTTGATGCCGATGCCTGGGCCCAGGCCTTTGCCGATGCCGGGGCGGGTTATGTCACCCTCACCTCCCGTCACCACGACGGTTTTTCCATGTTCGGAACCCGGGAGAGCGGCTTCAACATCGTGGACGGCACGCCCTTCGGCCGGGACCCCCTTGCGGAACTTACCGCCGCCGTGAAGGCACGCGGGATGAGGATGCAGTACTATTATTCCCTCATAGACTGGATAAGGCCGGATTATCCCAAAGGTGACAGCGGCATTCAGAAAGACTCCCTGAAGGCATCCTACGGCCATTATCTGGAGTTTGAAAAGGCCCAGATCCGGGAACTTATGGCACATAAGCCGGGGGCTCTATGGTTTGACGGCCTGTGGGACCAGCCGGAAGGCTTCAACTGGAGAGTTACGGAACTTTATGACCTTATCCATTCCATAGACCCTTCGTGCCTTATCGGCAACAATCACCATAAGGCTCCGCTTCCGGGGGAGGACTTCCAGATGTTCGAGCGTGACCTTCCCGGAGAGAACCAGGGCGGGTTCAGTGCCAATTCCCCTGTATCGGCCCTGCCGCTGGAGACCTGCGAAACCATGAATTACGCCTGGGGCTACAGGGTTGAGGACCAGTGGTACAAGCCTCTGAAGGAGCTGGTGGCCCTGCTGGTGAAAGCGGTTTCAAAGGACGCCAACCTCCTTCTTAATATCGGCCCTATGGCATCAGGAGAACTTCCTGCGCCGGCCCTTGAGCGCCTGAAGGAACTTGGCGCCTGGATGAAGGAGCACGGCCATACCGTCAACGGCTGCGGATCCACGGGCATTCCTCAGGAGCCCTGGGGCGTCACTACGCGGGACGCCCATCACATCTACGTCCATATCCTGGAGCCATCGGCCCTTCCCGCAGATAATATAATTAAGGTAAGCCTTGGCAGCCGCACTTTCTACCGTAAAGTGCCTTCAGACCTTGATCCGGTAGATACTATTCTGGAAATTTTGGTCAATTAAAATATTTTTCTTATCTTTGCAGCCCATTTTGCGGGGACATAAGCCCTTCAAGATGGACTGTAACTATATTTTATTTATTAACAAACATTTATGCCTACAATTCAACAACTTGTCCGTAAAGGACGCGAGCAGCTTGAAGTAAAGAGCAAGTCTCGTGCGTTGGATGCATGCCCTCAGAAGCGTGGCGTATGTCTGCGTGTTTACACCACTACGCCTAAAAAGCCGAACTCAGCTATGCGTAAGGTAGCCCGTGTCCGTCTTTCCAACGCCAAAGAGGTCAATGCCTACATCCCGGGCGAAGGCCACAACCTCCAGGAACACAGCATCGTGCTGGTTCGCGGCGGCCGTGTAAAGGACCTTCCGGGTGTTCGTTACCACATCCTTAGAGGAGCTTTGGATACCGCCGGCGTGGATGGACGTACCCAGTCCCGTTCACTCTATGGC
>ONXC01000001.1 GCA_900321715.1 uncultured Bacteroidales bacterium
CCCACTGCGGCAAAGAGATGGCTCTTAGTTATGCCGATAGCCGTTGCCGTGAATCCTCCGGCCGATAATCCTTCGGCATAGATGCGTGAAGGATCCAGCTGGGGGTATTTTTTAAGAAGTTCAAGCACAACAGCCTCTATGCCGTGGTCTCCCATATAATCATAGAGGCCACTCTTGCCCTGCCACTCAAGCTCCGCTACCATGAATCCCTCCTGGGCGCCAAGTTCCGGGAAGCCGGAAGTCTCGGCCTGGGTGCGGGGGTCGTTGTTGTGGCCGTGAAGGAGAATGACAAGAGGTACGGAGTGTTTGGCGGCATCCTTCATTGAGGCTGGAACATACTCATACCACAGATACTTTTCTTCCTTTCCGTTGTATTTGAAAAGGGACTTCTCTACCATGATCTGTTCCAGGCCCAGGCGCTCCCAGACTGGATAGGGCTCTAGCTCGTAGTCTCCGTACTGGCCAAGAAGGCCGCCCATATAGCCGGTGTGGCCAAGGTTGGAGCAGCGGTAGTTCCGGGAAAGGAGACGCTCCCAGGCATCGGCCACAATATCTCCGAGACTTGCTTTCTCCGTATTCACGATGACCTGAAGAAGGGGCTCTTCCTTTGCCTTTTCCTTATTCCTTGCAATATAGGCCTTGGCTACCTTTTTGGCCTGTTTTCCGGCTATGTAGGCCGGGACTGTGGCTGTCCCCTCAATCTTTTTGGCGGGTTTTCCGTCTATGCTCAGGATATCGGCCACCTCGGATGCAACGGGGGCGATGCACTCGTTGACAAAAGTGGCACCCTTGCCTATGCCCACAACCTTAAGGTTTGAGAATACACGGATCTTCTCGAAGAGGGTCTTATACACCTGAAAGTCTTCCGCTGCGCTGTAGTCCTTGCCGTTTACGGGGGAGAAGACAACCACCATCATCCCCACATAGTCCTTGAGGGTGCTGTTAAGGCCCATCCGGTCCACAAGAGTTTCCGCTTCCCCGGCCGTGCAGGGGCCGTCGGCCCAGATGAACCATACGGGCTGCATATGGGGAAAGCGGCCGGTGTAATCTGCCAATGAGGAGTTGTAATACAGTTTAATATTGTCCGGCAGTGGCATTGCCGGATTTGGGGTGAACTTGATCTGGGCCTGAAGGCAGAGGGATGCTGCCAGAAAGGCCGCCAGAGCCAGGATTTTTTTCATTTAGGCGTTATTTTTTAACAAAGAAAGCCATTTTTGGTTATTTTTGCAATATGAGACGACTTTCTATTATGGCCTTTTTGTTTCTGGCTGCCTGTACCGCAAAACTTCCCGTGGTAAAAGTGGAAGGTGGACTGCTTCAGGGCGTTCCTTCCGAGGCCCCCTCCGTAATTGTATTCAAGGGTATCCCTTATGCAGCTCCGCCCGTTGGGGAACTTCGCCTGCAGCCGCCCCAGGATGTGATTCCCTGGGAGGGCGTGCGGGAATGCAGCGCCTTCAGCGCAATAGCCCCGCAGCCAGGAAATGCCCCCGGAACGTTCTACGGGGAGGAATTCTACTGGATGCCTCAGCCGGAGCAGAGCGAGGACTGCCTTTACCTTAATATATGGGCCCCGGCAAAGGCTGTGGGAAAGAAGGGGGCCGCGCTTCCTGTTGCCATGTGGATACACGGCGGAGCCTTTGTGAACGGCTACGGCTTTGAGGTCTCTATGGACGGAGACAAATGGGCGCAGAAGGACGTCATTCTTGTTACCATCAATTACCGTCTTGGGGAGAATGCCGCAGGGAATCTCAATATCCTGGACCAGATAAAGGCCCTTGAATGGATAAATAAGAACATAGCCCAATTTGGTGGAGACCCCTCAAACGTTACCATTTTCGGGCAGAGCGCCGGCGGTATGAGCGTCCGCACCCTCCTTATCTCGCCGCTTGCAAAGGGCCTTTTCGCAAAGGCCATAATCCAGAGCGGCGGCGGTATGGGCCTGGACCAGCTTGGCTCAATCCTCACCAGCGCGCCGCAGGTAGACGGAAAGGTTGTCCCGGAGCCCTTTGACCAGGCAGTTATGGACGGAACAATTGCCGATATCCCCATCATGACGGGGTATACCTCAGACGATCTTCCCTTCTTCAAGGAAGAGTCTGTTGGAGCCTTCTGCGCACTCAGGGACTCACTTGGAACCGCTCCGGTGTATGAATATGAGTTCACGAGGGACCTTCCCGGAGAGGACAAGGACGTACCCGACAACCTCCCTGGGGCCTTCCATTCGGCGGAACTGTGGTATGTGTTCGGAACCCTAGGCCGCAGCTGGCGTCCTTTCACTCAGGAGGATTACGCCCTCAGTGAAGAGATTGTATCGGCCTGGACAGATTTCTGCAAGACCGGCTCTCCGGGCTGGCCTGAATATCCGTTCAAGAAGGTTTTCTAGGCTAGCAGGAGCTCATATAGGCTTTTACAAGCTTCCACTTTCCGGCCACAAAATCGGCCTCCTTGTAGAGGAGGTTCAGCTGGCCTTCGTCGTAGAAGCGCAGGCCCGCGGTGTCGGAGTCTATCTGCAGGAAGTTGATGCAGCCTTCCATCTCCTGACGCACCTCCTCAAAGAAGGGGATGCCTAGGAGTTTGGTGCAGTCATCGGTGTCCGGGCAGGCTTCAAAGGTCATTTTAAGGGCTTTCTGGGTGAGGGGCTGGTCTTCGTCGTCCACCAGGATAGCGCTGCGGAAGGTTTCCATATTCACGGCCTTGGTGTATTTCACCACCACCTGCTTCCGGGGCCATTCCCCAATTCCGTTGTGCCAGGGGCTGTCAAAGCCAAGGTACTCGTCAAGGCCGGCGAAGATGTAGAACATGCCCTCGTGGGGGAGCCTGCCCTCGGGGTCGAACGGCGCAATATCGGCACAGTCTATCTGGCACACGAAGGTGAGGGGATAGTCAAATTCCTCGCCGTCTTCCTCGGCCTTTGCAAGGGGGTATTCCATGTCGGCGGGAAGGTCGGGGTCTCCCCACCATTTTGAGCAGCAGAAGAGCTCCTGCTCCGTTTCCTGAAGGTTGATCTTGATAGCCATGGCGCTAGAATTCGTAAAGGTTGAGGCCGGTTTCAGGGTCCTGGTATCGGCCGATTTTTACTCCTGGAAAAGCCTCCACATATAGCTCGCAGGCGCCGTTGATGTAGGCTTCCAGGAGATGCCCGCCGATGCACGAGTAATCACTCCGGCTGGCAGTGATGTGAAGATGAAGATACGGTTTACCGTCCTTCTGAGAGATGTTCCCGGTGAGGTTTGTGATTTCCATCTGCTCCTTGAAGGTTTTGTCCACGTACTTCTTTGTGGCCGGGTTCAGGAAACGGAAAGTGGCCTCCGAGATAGCCCCAAGGCCGGTTATGTTGCCGGCAAGGATGTCCTTCTCCTTGCAGAAAGCCATCAAGGCGGCAGCAACCCCCTCATGGTTGTCTATACTCAGGACAAACGCATTGTCCTTTACTTCTTTGTACTTATACATATTGTATGCCTATTGTTTCACGGGAAAAAGGTGGTACTTTGCGCCGGGTTCCGGAGTGATGATCCGGGCCTCGGTTTTTGTGTCGTCCTTTGGGTCAAGATACTTGTATACAAGGGCTTTGCCACTGGAGAGCCAGAATCCGCTCTCTTCTCCAAGGGCCGGTGGCAACAGCAGGAAGATGAATGTTTGCTCAGTCTTGTGCATGAACGCCATGTTTGTCCGGTGGTTGACGCAGACAAGGTCACAGTTGTCAAGCAGCCACTGCGCCTGTGCCTCAGAAGGGTTGCACCACTGCAGGCCGTAATGGACGGTAGAAAGGTCTGCGCCGTCCACCCATGGGAAAAGGGCGTTGTCATACACAAATTGATTTGCCCAGGCAACGCCGGTGTCAAACGGCTTCCTGCCTGAATCCTTTGTACCATATTCTCCGGCAATCTCATAGAGGGGAGTGAGACTGGACTTTTCCATATTAACCATAGCTATGCCCCACTGCTGCTTGTCAAGGTCAAGGCCGCTGTATGAGGCTGCCGACGGATCATAAAAAGAAAACATCAGTCCCTTTCCTTCCACTTGCATCCCGGGCATATTAGCGGACACGGTCATCATCTCAAACTTTCCCAGTTTGATGTCCTCTCCCACATACGTGTTGCCGTTGAAACGGACCTCGCAGCCGTAGGTGATAGGTTTGTCAAAGCTGATGGTGCGGGCCTTGGTGTCCAGCGTATACCCCACGGTGCGGTATGCCCCGGAAGGAAACACCACGGTGGCCTTCCCGTCTTTGAATGAGAATTCCGCCGCAATGAGCTTGTCATCGGCATCCTTATAATGCATCCTGCCAATCTCCTGCTGGCCATAAGGGCCCTTGAAGCCGCTCACGGCCCAAATCTGCCCTTCAAGGTCAAAGTCTTCATATCTGATGTCCAGCCCGAAAGGGTTCAGTCCGCTGCAGGCTGCCGCCATAAGGGCCGATATCAATACTGCTGTAATCTTATTCATATAGTCGTTTCAAAAGCCAGTATGATACAAAGATAGCAAAAATCCAGGCCGGTGGCCAGCTGGGGACACAAAAAAGGCCGATTTTGTGCCACGCGGCGGTCTCGAGACCAGCTGGAGGAACAAAAAGGGCCGATTATGTTGCGCCCGCCGGCCTTAGCCAGCGGAGACGCCTTCAACAAACACGTCCGGCATTGGAATCCTCCCGTAAAAATGCTATATTTGTAAACTGAACAAATAAACCCATTATGGCAGAATTCAAATATGCGCCCATGTTCCAGCTGGGCCCGGACACCACAGAGTATTACAAGATTCCAGGTTCTGAAAAGCTGGTAAAAACTTCAAAATTCGGTGACAAAACCATCCTGGAGGTATCTCCGGAGGCCCTTACCCTGGTTGCCCAGCAGTCTTTCCATGACTGCCAGTTCATGCTTCGCCGCTCCCATAATGAGCAGGTGGCTGCAATCCTGAAGGACCCTGAGGCCTCGGATAACGACAAATACGTGGCACTGCAGTTCCTTCGCAACGCGGAGACTTCCGTGAAGGGCGTGCTTCCGTTCTGCCAGGACACCGGCACGGCCATCATCCACGGAGAGAAAGGCCAGCACGTGTGGACGGACTTACGGACTTCGAGGATGAAGAAGCCCTGAGCCTTGGCGTATACAACACTTACACCAAGGAGAATCTCCGCTACAGCCAGAACGCCCCCCTGGATATGTACAATGAGGTGAACACCAAGTGTAACCTCCCGGCCCAGATTGACATTGAGGCCACCCAGGGAAGCGAATACCGCTTCATTATGGTGGCAAAGGGCGGCGGCAGCGCCAACAAAACCTACTTCTACCCCATGACCAAAGCCACCATCCAGAACGAGGGTACCCTTATCCCGTTCCTGGTGGAGAAGATGCGTTCACTTGGCACGGCAGCCTGCCCGCCTTACCACATTGCGTTTGTGATTGGCGGAACATCGGCCGAGAAAAACCTCCTTACCGTAAAGCTTGCCAGCATCAAGTTCTACGACGCCCTTCCCACTACCGGTGACGAAACAGGCCGCGCCTTCCGTGACATAGACCTTGAGGAGAAACTCCTGAAGGAGGCCCAGAAGATTGGCCTTGGAGCACAGTTCGGCGGCAAGTACCTGGCCCATGACATCCGCGTGGTGCGCCTTCCCAGACACGGTGCAAGCTGCCCTATCGGCATGGGAGTAAGCTGCAGCGCAGACCGCAATATCAAGTCAAAGATCAATGCCGATGGCGTTTGGATAGAGAAGATGGACACCAATCCTTCAGAACTTATCCCTGATGAATTCCGCCGTCCCGGCGAAGGTCCCAAGGGCATTGAGATAGACCTTGACAAGGGTATCGATGCAGTGCGCGCAGAGCTCACCAAATACGCAGTAGGCACCCGCGTGAACCTCAAGGGCACCATCATCGTGGCCCGTGACATAGCCCACGCAAAGCTCAAGGCCCGCCTGGATGCAGGTGAAGGCATGCCCGCATACTTCAAGGACCATCCCATCCTCTATGCCGGCCCCGCCAAGACTCCCGCAGGCTATCCCTGCGGCTCCATGGGCCCCACCACGGCCAACCGTATGGACCCTTACGTGGATGAATTCCAGAATCACGGCGCATCGCTTGTAATGATTGCAAAGGGCAACCGCTCAAAGGTGGTAACGGATGCCTGCCAGAAGCACGGAGGCTTCTACCTTGGAACAATCGGCGGCGTAGCCGCAGTGCTTTCCCAGAGCAGCATCCGCAGCATTGAATGCGTGGAGTACCCTGAACTTGGCATGGAAGCCATCTGGAAGATTACTGTAGAGGACTTCCCGGCCTTCATCCTGGTAGATGACAAGGGTAACGATTTCTTCAAGAGTATCGGCCTTTAAATGAATGTAGACGCTTTACTGAGGGAGCTCGCCGCAAAGTACGAGACTCCCTCTTTCATTGAAGGAGACCCCTCCTGGTGGATGCACCAGGTCTCCGGCGCTTTGAACCAGGAGGCAATGGCCTTCGTGGCCCAGGCCCTGGCGTACGGCTCCCGCGCGCAGTTTATGCCAAAGATAGGCTGGCTACTGGAGCGCGCAGGCGGAGATATGGACCGCTGGGTACGTTCAGGGGCTTTCAAGGCCGATTTACCATCCGGCTCCACCGCCTGCTACTACAGGCTTTATACTGTGGCCGATGTCCACGCTTTCCTTGAATCCTACCGCCGTCTCCTTGATGGCTACGGCACGCTGGGCGCGTACGTAGGTTCCGCCACCGGCATTGAAGCCGTGGATGCCATAACCCGCTGGTTCGGGGACACGGCGCCGGTGCCGCAGGACACAAAATCGGCCTGCAAGAGGGTGTGCATGTTCCTCCGCTGGATGGTCCGTGACGGCTCTCCCGTAGACCTTGGCCTCTGGGCCCCGCAAATTGACAGGCGCACGCTCATCATGCCCATGGACACCCACGTGCTGCAGCAGAGCGTCCGGCTGGGGCTGCTCTCCTCCAAAACCGCCTCAATGTCCGCTGCGCAGCGCCTCACCGCCCGTCTGGCGCAGATTTTCCCGGACGATCCCCTGAAAGGAGACTTCGCCCTCTTTGGCGAAGGCGTCTCCGCAGGCTGAGGCCTGGATTTTTGCTGCTATGTTGCTAAAGTGCTGAAATACAGTTATTTCAGAAGCTCGTGCGGCTTTGTCATGGCGGCGGGATCAAGAGCCTCGTCAAGTTTTTCCTTGGTCATGAGGCCGTGCTCCAGCACAAGGTCATACACGCTGCCGCCGGTTTCAAGGGCTTCCTTGGCGACCTTGGTGGAAGCCTTGTAGCCAATGTAGGGATTAAGGGCGGTAACAATGCCGATAGAATTCTTCACCATCTCATAGCAGTGCTCTGCATTCACGGTGATGCCCACGATGCACTTCTCACGCAGGGTGTCCATGGCGTTGGTGAGCCAGGTCTGGCTTTCCAGGATGGACTCTGCGATGACGGGCTCCATCACGTTCAGCTGCAGCTGGCCGGCCTCGGCGGCAAATGCAACGGTGGTATCGTTGCCGATAACCTTGAAGCACACCTGGTTGGTGACCTCCGGGATAACGGGGTTCACCTTGCCGGGCATGATGGATGAGCCGGGAGCCATTGCGGGGAGATTGATCTCATGAAGGCCGCAGCGGGGACCGGAGGCCATGAGGCGCAGGTCATTGCATATTTTGGAGAGCTTCACGGCAAGCCTCTTGAGGGCAGCAGAGTAGCTCACATAAGCGCCGGTATCCGGGGTTGCCTCCACAAGGTCTTCGGCCACTTCAAAGTGGTCTCCGGAGAACTCACCCATAAGCTTGGTGCAGAGCTCTGCAAAGCCGGGAACGGCGTTGAGGCCGGTGCCGATAGCCGTGCCGCCCATGTTGATTTCCTTCAGCAGGACCACGTTCCTCTCAAGGTTTGCAAGCTCTTCCTTGAGGTTGGTCGCAAAGGCGTGGAATTCCTGGCCGGAAGTCATGGGAACTGCATCCTGAAGCTGCGTACGGCCCATCTTAAGGACATCGGCAAATTCGTCACCCTTGGCGCGGAAGGCATCGATGAGGGCCTCCAGGGCCTTCACAAGGTTCCTGTTCATACGTACAAAAGTGTAGCGGAACGCGGTAGGATAGGCGTCGTTGGTGGACTGGGCGCAGTTCACGTGGTCGTTGGGGGAGCAGAACTGGTACTCACCCTTCTTGTGGCCCATAAGTTCCAGGGCACGGTTTGCGATTACCTCATTGGCGTTCATGTTCACGGATGTGCCGGCGCCGCCCTGCATCATATCCACGGGGAACTGGTCCCAGAGCTTTCCGCCCACAATCTCCTTGCAGGCTGCTACGATTGCATCGGCAATCTTCCTGTCAAGCACACCCAGACGGGCGTTTGCCTCGGCTGCAGCCATCTTCACGTATGCAATAGCAATGATGTACTCCGGATAGTCGCACATGTGCGTATTGGAGATCTTGTAATTGTTGATGGCGCGCTGTGTCTGGACACCGTAATAAGCGTCAATGGGAACCTGGAGTTCACCGATAAGGTCACTTTCGACCCTGAAAAGTTTTTCGGACATATCAGTTTATGGATTTGGAAATTTTCAATTCAAGTATGCGGCGGACGCTAGCGTCAAGGCGCTCCTCCGTGATCCTGCCGTCCTCTATGGCGGCCATGACACCCTTGAATGCTTCAAGGGGATTCTCCGGGAGAAGGAGGATATCGGCCCCTGCAATGAAGGCAAGCGCAGCAGCCTCTGAGGCAGAATACTCCTTGGAAATGGCGCCCATCCTGAGGGCGTCCGTGATGATGATCCCGTCATAGCCAAGTTCCCCGCGAAGCTTTTCCGTAAGCATAAGGGGAGACAGGGTTGAAGGAATAGCCGAACCGGTTACGGACGGCACGGCAATATGCGCCGTCATAACAAGCGGAGTCCCTGCCTCAATTCCGGCCTTGAAGGGAATCATCTCGCAGGTGAGGAGTTCCTCCCAGGTCTTGAGGCTCTGGGCATAGCCAAAATGGGAGTCTGTCTGGGTGTCTCCGTGGCCGGGGAAGTGCTTGATGCAGCCATAAATTCCGGCATCAGACAGGCCCTGGAGGTATTTTACCACCTTCCCGGCAGCATCCGAGGGGTCTTCTGAAAACGCTCTGTCGCCAATGACCGGGTTCTGCGGGTTGGTGTTAACATCGGCCACAGGAGCAAAATCAATGTCTATCCCGTAAAGGGCAAGATACCGGCCGATAGAATTGCCAAACTCATACGCATCCTCCTGGCCGGAAGCCTTGCTCATTGCGGGGATCCGGGGCACATTGAAGGCCTTGTTCCGGCCGATACGCGCTACCCTCCCGCCTTCTTCGTCGATGGAGATGAAAGGACTTCCCGGCAGCGCGTGAAGGCTGTCGGTTAGGTGGACAAGCTGAGCGGAATCCTTTATGTCGTAGCCGAAGAGGATAACTCCGCCAACCGGATAAAGGCTGTCCTGGAGCTCCTGGGTGCCCACCATGAAGAGCTGCCACACCTTTTCCTCAAGGGTATATGAAGCCAGGGTTGAATCCACGGCGGCGTCAATCCTTTCCTGGAGTGAAGGCCTGGCAGAGCCGCAGGCAACGGCCATTAAAAGGACCAGGGCTACTATGAGTGAACGTTTCATACTAGAAAACATAATTGAGGACAACGAAAAGGGCCGGTTCATTGCCGTCTGTCTGGCGGGTTCCGTCGGCATAGGTGAATGCGTTGAGCGGCATTGCCATCTCCACGGACACTATGAAGTTCTGGTTCATGGCAAGCTTGAGCCCGCCGCCGGCGCTGAGGTGGGGGAGGATGGCCTTGGCCTTAAGGTCTTCTACGGTTGTACCGTAATAGGCCGCCAGTTCCTCTCCTTTATAGAGCGTGGGGAGGAAGCCCGCGTCAAACAGCGGATTTATGCCCACGTAAAAGTTCTGGTTGAAAAGTTTGAAGGAAAATAGCTTGAGCCTAAGCTCCGAGTTTAACCACACGTAACTATTTCCCACCAGCCTCTGGACCAGTATGCCGCGTACGGTGTTCATGCCTCCAAGGCCGTCCGTAGAGGTTTGCCGGAGATAGAGGGTGGAGATATTCTGCTGGGTATAGAACGGGGCATTCCCAAATGTTCCCTGGTAGCCAAGATGGTAGGCAAATACCAGGCGGTTTTCCCAAAGGGTTATGTAATGGCGGAAGTGGGCTACCAGCCTCAGGTAATTATACCCGTCTCCGGTGAGGGAAGGCGATCCGTTGATGTAGGCTTCGGCCTGGATACCCCTGTTGGGGGCGGCCTCGTTGTCACGGGTGTCGTATGCAACGCCGCCCTTTATCTCCAGCCTGTGGCCGGAAATTTCGTTGTCCTTGATGAGGCCCTTCTGCCTGAAGTCATGATAGAGAGTATTCTCCGCATCATAGTCCTTGTTCACAAGGTCAGACGTTCCGTAATACCAGTAGGAGAGGCCGCCTATCCAGTTGAGGTGCCCGGCAATGGGGCCCTGGAAATCGGCCAGGACACGCACCATGGAGCGTTTGTAAAGGTAGCGGGCCGTCCTTGTTTCGGCATTGGAGAAGAGCGCCGGGTCAAAGGGCTCCACGCCGTTGAAGCCGAAGAACTGGAAGTAAGGGTCATATTGCCAGCTGGCGCTGAAAGTGGTCCTGATGCCGGGGATGAGGTATTTGGAGTCAAACTGCGCGTGAAGGAGAGTCTGGAAGCTGGGGTAGTAGCTGGAAGCCTCCACATAAAAGCGCTGCCGATAATCCGGGTATACGCCCTTGTAATTGAAGATATCGGCACACACGCCAAACTGGACGCCAAGGTCTGAGTTGTAGCTCACGCATGGCAGGGGGCCGAAGTTCCAGCCATCCTTCACAATCTCGTCTTCCTGGGCCCACAGGGATGTGCTCACTGCCAACAGTGCAACTAGGCTTAGTATACGCTTCATGGTTTGAGGTTTATACACAGAAGGGTAAGGTCGTCGCTCTGCTCCGCGTCTCCAACATGGGCCGATACAACCCCCTGAAGCATGAGGACGGTAGTCTTCGCATCCTTGAAGGGATTCTGCGCAAGGCTCTGGAGGAGGCGCTCATTGCCAAGTTCCTCGTGGGCGGAATTCTCCGCTTCATTGAGGCCGTCCGTATAAAGGAGGATGGGCGTGCCACGGAAACCTTCAATGCTCTGGCCCTTGAACTGGAATCCCGGAGCTATGCCAAGCGGAACGTTAGGCTCACACTCCATAAATTCAGGCTTGCCTCTAAGGAGCACCGGTGGATTATGGCCGCAGTTGCAGAAGCTAAGGCTGCCGTCCTCAAGGTTTATACGGCCGATGAACATGGTGATGAACATCAGCTGCTCATTATCCTCAGATACGGTATTGTTTATCTGTCGGGCAATTTCCTCAGGAGGCAGACCGGCCGATCCAACCACGCGGAAGAGGTTTCTCACAACTGCCATGAAGAGGCTGGCGGGAACGCCCTTGCCGCTTACATCGGCCACTGCGAAATAGAGGTTCCGGTCCTTGATGAAGTAGTCGTAGAGGTCTCCTCCCACTTCCTTGGCGGGAGACATGGAGGCGTAAAGGTCAATGTCCTTCCTGTCCGGGAAGGCGGGGAAGGTCCTGGGAACCATGCCCATCTGGATGTCACGGGCAATCTGGAGCTCTCCTTCTATCCTTTCACGCTTTGCCGTGGCGGTGGTTAGCTCGTCTATGTACTTTCTCAGTGACACCTGCATATACCTGAACGCCCTGTTAAGGACGCCTATCTCATCCGTGCGGTCCATATGCGGGAGCTCCACTTCCAGTTTCCCTGAAGCCATGGTCTCTGCGTGTGTGGCAAGTGAACTCAGGGGCTTTATCTGCCGATGGATGATGAAATACATGGCCAGGAACATCAGGATGAGCCCAAGGATGAGGCTAAGGAGGAGGGTGTTCCTGAAGCGCCTGAATCCGCCGAAAATGTCAGATTCGGGGCACACTATTCCAAGGCTCCAGCCGGTTGTGAGGATGGGCCTGAAGATTACAAAGCTGGGGGCTCCGTTGACAGTCACCCTCTGAATCCCTTCCTTCCATTCAAGCATGTCCTTCCCAAGCTGCTTCTGCTCCGGGGTGAGGGCATCCACAAGGCCAGGGGTGAAGAAGGACTCGTAGAAGAGTTTCTGAGGGTCCGGGTGCACAAGGTACGTGCCGCCGCGGCCAAGGAGGAATGCATACGCGTTGGGATATGGCTTTACGGCCGATAATGTCTCTGACAGCCATTTGAGGGATATGTCTAGGGATATGACGCCTATGAAATTGCCGTCATTGCCGATGAGAGGCCTGCAGTAGGAGACGTTCATCTCCAGGTTCATGGTGGCTTCGTCTCCCTCCTCCTGGTCCGTGTAGGGCTCTGTCCAGCACGGCTGCATGAGGAGCTTGGGGAGCATATACCAGTTGAGGTAGAAATACTGGTAGTTGTCCGATCCTTCCTGCATGGTGTACACGTACCGGCCGTTGTTGTTGGAGTACGCGCTGAAGTATTTTCCCTTCTCAGGATAGAAGTAGGGCTCGAAGGATATGGAGCAGCCGTTGAGGAAAGTGTTGTTCTGGACAATGTTGTGGGAATACACCATCATGGCATCAGGATTGTCCAGGTCCTTGAGGATAAGCCATTCAAGGTTGGCCGCAAGGTCCTCCACGTCTTCCAGGATGTAGTTTGTCCTGAGGACGGCGTTCTCCAGCACCCTGTTGGCGCCTTTTATGGCCTCTTCCCTCACTGCGTTGCGGGAACGGAAGGCCACCACGGAAATGGAGATTATGAACACAACAGCGGCAAACAGGACCGTCCAGAGACTGATCCTTGCCGACAGGGAACTCCTGAGTCTTGATCCTATTCTCATGGCAGAAGTTCCTTAATTGTGTGTTCCTTACTTATGATACCGGCCCTGAGCATGAGCGCTACGGCCTGGTTTACCATATCCTCTCTCAGGACATATTCCCTTTCTCCGCTCTCATAGCCTTCCATCATGTCCAGGACCTCTTCCAGCATAAGGCGCTGGAGGGTGGGATTGGTGGCTTCGTGATTACGCCTTACCTGCTTCATCACAATCTCAAGGGCTTCCTCAGGGTGATATGCCACCCATTCCCAGCCCCTCTGGCTGGCACGGGCGAACTTACGGGCACGTTCCGGATTTTTGTCGTACTCTTCCCGGGTCATATAAAGACCATCCTCCTGGATGTTGTAGCCGTGGTCTGAGAGGCGGTATACTATGTCCTCGTTGCGGTCTATCAGGCCTGTCTGGAGGAACTGGTAGTATTCATTGAAGGACATTGCAACGGAGGCGTCAACGGCCCCGGCAATGAAAAGGTTCAGGACGCCCGCCGTCTCCAGCCACTGGTATTCCAGACCCAGTTCCTGGGCCACCGCCCTTGCCAGTTGGTCGTAGCCGGCCCTGAAACCGGCCACCTTGGCCCCTTTCTGTTTAAGGGGGTTCACACCACGCCTTGAGACAATCATGAGGGAACCGTTCATGGAAGTCTGGAGGAGGTTCACAAGTTTCACTCCGCGGTCCAGGGCAAAGAGGGCCTGGGACAGGGGAAGGGTTGTAATCTGGCTCTGGTTCTTGCGCATGCGGTCTATGGCGGAGCGGCTGGCATTTGGGTGCTCTATGACTACGTCAAGGCCTTCTTCCTTGTAGAAGCCAAGTTCCAGGGCGGCGTAGTAGCCGGCAAACTGGGCCTGGGCGGTCCACTGTGGAGTGAACACAATGGTATTCTCACCCTTACTCTGGGCAAAGAGCGGGAGGGAGAGCACTAGGGCCAGGATTATGGCGGCGAGCCTTCTTCTGTTCATTCCTTGGAGGATACTTTATCCTACAAAGATAGGAAAAATTTTGGACGGTAGGAAACCAGCGTCACAAGAATGATGGCCTGGCTTACGGCAAAGGATGCAAAGATGCCATCGGCCCCCCATACAAGGCCCAGGACCAGGGCGGTAAAGCACTGGGTCACAAGTTCTCCGTAAATGAAAAGCCTGGTGGAGAGAGCAATCTTTCCTATTCCGTGGAGATAACTGCCGAAGCACCAGTTCCAGGCCGTCAGGGGCATTGATGCCGATAGCCAGCGTATGGCTTTCACCGTGAGGGAGAAGGCGGCATCGGCCCTGTCAAGATAGAGGGAGGTGACAAGGGGCGCGGCAAAGAACAGGGCTGT
The DNA here is from genome assembly GCA_900321715.1 of uncultured Bacteroidales bacterium. GTDB lineage: Bacteria > Bacteroidota > Bacteroidia > Bacteroidales > UBA932 > Cryptobacteroides. The sequence continues at coordinate 14,118 of ONXC01000001.1, forward strand.
GGCGAAGATGGCTACCACCCCGAACGAATGCCTGTATCCAAGGCGCACGGCGTCTCCCATGCCTTCGGTATCCTGCTTGCCGTAGCTTAGCGATGTGAGCGTGAGAACGGCGGCGGAAAGGCCCACGACGGCGCTGAGGACCACCGTGGAGAGGTTTCTCTGGATGGCCATTGCGGCCATGGCGGTGGATCCGGCCATATTCACCACAAGGATGTTGATTATGACAAGGGAGAACATCCTGGCTGTCATCCTTACGCCGGTAGGAAGGCCAGTGGAGAAGAACTGGGGGACAGGAATGCCCTTCATGGACCCGGGATCCACACTGAAGATGCGTTTCCTCTTTGCAAAATAAAGGAGGAATACTCCAAGGCCCAGGGTGTAGCTTATGCTTGTTGCAAGGCCCATCCCGAACATGCCGCCGTTAAGGAAATGGATGTTTATGTAGTCCAGGGCCACGTCTGAGACGGCCATCACGGCGCTTCCAACGTGGATGAGACCCCATCGGCCCTCTATCTGAAGTACGGGAACCAGTACTATGAAAAGCACCAGTGGGATGGTTCCGGGGGCTACACCCCTCAGGTAATCGGCGGCAAGGGGCCTTATGGGACCGCTTCCGGAGCCAAGCATTGTGGCCGTCCAGGTGGGGAATGCAAGGCCGATAACCGTGAGGATGGCTCCAAGGCTCAGGACGGCGGTGAGGGCTATGTTGAAGTAGCCGTTGGCTTCCCGGGGCCGATTTTCGCCTATGGCCACGGGGCAGGCGTGCTGGATGGCGGCCGCGATGAGGTAGCTGAAGATGCAGAGGAAGGTAAAGACCGGAGCCGCTATTCCGTGCGCCGCCATGGCGTCGTTGCCAAGGAATTTACCAACGTACATGCCGTCTATGAGGCCGCACAGGGAATCGGCCATCTCGGAGACAATCAGAACAAGCATTGTTTCCATGAAACGCCGGCGGGTTTCCCGGGGTATGTGACGGAACCTGACCAACTTCCTAGAAACTGTAGTAAAGGCCAAGGGCGAGCGACTCCCCGCTCATGGTGAGGCTTATGTCATTTATTTCGGAATTCCATTCCAGCCTGCCCAGATGGCACATTACGGAGAAATGGTCCGTAAGTGATATCTCAATTCCCGGAGCCAGATACGGGTTCACGAATAACTGGCCTTTGGGAGCTTCGTCTACAAGATCATTAGTAAAGAGGAAACCTATTCCGGCCTCGGCAAAAAGGGACACAGGACCGGCGGAGAAGAAGTAATACTCTGCGTAAGGGGTGACGCTGAGTCTCAGGGAAGTGCCCGGTTCATCTTCGCTGTTATAAGCGTAGGCGTTAAACATAGTGCCCACATTCCAGTTGCCAATACCGTAACCTATGTCGGGGGCTACGCTTACAGCAATGGAACGGTTGTTATTGAAACTTGCGTGGGCCGTCAGGCTGCCGCCTATGTAAAGCTGTGCCTTGGCCTGTTGCGTGAGGCCGAGTAGGGCGATGACTACAATTATGATGGTCTTTTTCATGATCTTTTATTAACCTACGGGGCCTCCGAAGGTGTAGAAGAACCAGTTGCGGAACTTCCTGAAGATATTCCAGCGCTTCACTTCCGCTATTGTTACCTCCGAGCAGTGAGTGTCCAGATCTTCAAGGAACCTCTCCGCGGCCTGCCTGGTGATGTCTTCGTCGTAGATGATGGCTTCGTTCTCATAGTTGAGGAAGAAGCTCAGGTTATCCATGTTCACGGAGCCGATTGCCATGAGGTAGTCGTCGGACATGAACTGCTTGGCGTGCATGATGCCGGTGTTCCACTTGAAGATGCGCACTCCTGCCTCCATGAGGTCCCTGAACAGGAATTCGGCCACATATTCTTCAAAGAATACGTCGGAGACTCCCTGGACTATCCAGCGTACGTCCACCCCGCGCCGGGCCGCCTCCTTGAGGGCGTTCAGCGTGGATTTTGGCGGGGGAGTGTAGGGGGAGTATACCCAGAAATACCGCTTTGCATGGCCGATAGACCATTCAAAGAGGTTCCTCATGGGGAGTTTCTTGTCTATGGGGGAGTCGTGGACCACCTGGACGGTTTTACCCCTGTGCTGCACAAGGCCGGGGACATCGTCTTTAAGAGCCTCCAGGTTAAGGTCATTTGCTATGTGGAGCGGCTTTGCCTGAGGGTTCAGGCGCAGCTGGTTCTCCATGTACACAGTTGCGATGTGCTCAATTGCCGGGCCGGTAATCCTTACATCGGCATCCCTCCAGGAGGTGAAATACTTGTCCTGGATGTTGCGGCCGCCAAGGTATGCCGTTGCGCCGTCTGTCATGAGGATCTTGCGGTGGTCACGGTGAGTTCCGGCAGGTGGCACAAGGCCATCTATGAACCACACGGGCTTGTAGAAGCTGTTGAAGAGCACTCCGGCTTCAGGGAGACTCTTCAGGGCTTTGTAATTCTTAGGGGTTTCGGCGGCCTTATCCACCATCACCCTCACGTCCAGGCCCTGGATGGCCTTGTCCCTCAGGATATCCAGCACGATTGTTCCGGCGGAATCGGCACAAATCCGGTAATAATCCATATAGATGGCCTTGGAAGCCGCCTTGAGGTCCTGAAGCATCAGCTGGAGCTTGTGGTCTCCGTCAGGGATGAACCCTATGGTGTTCCCCGTGCTTGGCGGAATGCCGGTATCCTTCTCCATCAGAGCAGCAAGCTGCTGGTACTCAGGCTTCACGCCGGGGTACAGGGTGCTGTCCGTCACCTCCGGTATGTAGGAAGCGTGCAGCGCCGCCCTGTAGCCGCAGCCGGTAAGCATTAAGGAGCCCCCGATAAGCGCCACGGCCGCCAACTTGAATATGTGACGGAGTTTTCCCATTCACTTACTGTTGAACTTACAAATATACAACTTTTTAAGTTGATAAGAATAATTGTTATCTTTGTGGGAAGCAAAACGATAACCACATATACTATGAAGAAAATCCTATTCCTGATTGCTCTCATTTGCATGGCAGCCACTCCCGGCGCAAACGCCAGGAAAAAGCCACAGGTCAAACAGCATACCGTAGTTGAAGTGCCCAAGGTGCAGCCGCAGCTCATAGAGATTGAAACGGAAAACACCCAGCTCCTTCTCCGGACCACAGAAAAAGGAGAGCTGCAGCAGGTGCGCTACGGCAGGAAGCTGGACACGGCCCCATTCAGGAGCACCGGTAAGCGGACTGCCCGCGCCTATCCCACCGCCGGCGGTTATACGCCCGATGACGCAGCCCTTGCCGTAACTTACCCGGACGGCAGCCTGAACACGGAACTATACGTGACCGGCGTGGCGCAAAAACAGGCCGATGGCGTAGCTACAACGGAGATTTCACTCAAGGATTACGTAACCCTCCTGGAGGTGAAACTGGTATATGAGGCATACCTCAAAGAAGATGTGATCGCCTCTCATAGTGAGATCACAAATCCCGGGAAGAAGCCGGTTACCCTCACCAGCTTTGCATCGGCCTCACTGAATGTCCCCGGAGAGGAATTCCTCCTCACGCAGTTCCACGGAGACTGGGCTTTTGAGATGCAGGTAGAACGCACTCCCGTGCCTTACGGCCTTACCAGCATTGAGACAAGAAGGGGCGTCCAGACCACCCAGAGGGCAAATCCTTCCTTTGTCCTTAGTGTCAATGCCCGTGAATTCAGCGAAACCTCCGGAGACGTAATTGCCGGAGCCCTTGAGTGGAGCGGCAACTACAAGATTGACTTCTCCCGCGGCACTGGCGGCAGCGTGGACATCATAGCCGGAATCAACCCCTTCAACTCTGCTTACCCCCTTGCTCCCGGGACAACTTTCCAGACCCCCAGGATGCTGTGGACCTTCAGTTCAAATGGTGCAGGTGATGCTTCCAGGAGTTTCCACAGGTGGGCACGCAGGCATCAGGTGTATAGGGGCGGAGAGATCAATCCCACCCTCCTGAACAGCTGGGAAGGCGCCTACTTCACATTCAAGACTCCGGTCCTTACGGCCATGATTGACGACGCCGCGGCAATGGGCCTGGAACTTTTCGTTCTGGACGACGGCTGGTTTGCAAAGGACTTCCCCCGCAACGACGACTCCCAGGGCCTTGGAGACTGGGAACTGAACACTGACAAGATCCCGGAAGGCATTGATTACCTGGCATCATACGCCCACGATAAAGGTATCAAATTCGGCATCTGGATAGAGCCTGAGATGGTGAACCCCAAGAGTAACCTCGCCGCCGCGCATCCTGACTGGGTGGTCCGTTCCCCAGGCCGTGAGATCCTCCAGGAGCGTAACCAGTGGATCCTGGACCTGTCCAATCCTGCAGTCCAGGACTTTGTGTACGGAGTCTTTGATGGAACAATGGCTCTCTCCGACAAGATTGACTACATCAAGTGGGACTGCAACCGTCCCGTGGAGAGCATGGGCTCAGATTACCTTGGAGCGCAGCAGAACCGCTTCTACATTGAGTATATCCAGGGCTTCTACAATGTTGTCAGGAGGATACGTGAAAAGTACCCGGACGTAATCGTTCAGTGCTGCTCCAGCGGCGGAGCCCGCGTGGACTACGGCGCCATGAAGTATTTCAACGAGTTCTGGGTAAGTGACAACACGGACGCCATAACCCGCCTCAAGATCCAGTACGGCACCTCCATGCTATATCCGGCATGCCTTCACGGCTCACATGTATCGGCCGTCCCCAATCACCAGACCGGAAACATGACTCCCCTGAAGTTCCGCTTTGACGTTGCCTGCACAGGCCGCCTTGGAATGGAGCTCCAGCCAAAGAATATGACAGCGGATGAACGCGCCTTCGCGTCCCGCTGCATAGAGTCTTACAAGCAGTACAGGGACCTTGTGTTCACCGGAGACCTTTACAGGCTTGGAGATCCCTGGAACACAGACCTTTACAGCCTTATGTATGTGTCTGAGGATAAATCCCGCGCAGTTCTCTTTGCCTATTCCACCACCTTCCGCAGCCGCGCCCTTGAAGCGCCTGTGGTTAAACTCCAGGGCCTTGACCCTTCAAAGACATATAAGGTGACAGAGCTCAACACGGAGCACAGCTGCTGGTGGGGAAACAATCAATCCTTCAAGGGAGATTATCTCACGCTTGAAGGATTGGATGTGGAATTCCGGCGTATGTTTGATTCCGCCGTTTTCTATATTACTGCTCAGTAATTATTCAAGCATCAGTGCCCGGAAGTCATCGATGACGTCCTGGCTTACTCCCGCAACGTCAACCAGATACTTCTGAACGCCCTCGGCGAATGTGCCGTCACCGGCGAGTTCCCAGAAATAGGGGACTACGTCGCTGTACACCCATGCCATACGGGTGTTCTTGAAGATGGGCTGGGGATTGCTCTTCTTGTCTGAGCTGGAAACGCTGTATCCCACGGGGGCAAAGTAGGTGAGCTCATACTCCTTGGCGATGTCTCCTTCCCTTACGCCCAGAAGGCCCAGGATAAGAATACCAAGGGTTCCCGTACGGTCACGGCCCAGGGAGCAGTGGAAATGCACGGGCTTATTTGCCTTTACACTGTTGTAGACAAACATGAAGCACTCTTTTGTCTTCTCCTTGTCAGACACCAGCATGGTCTTTCCGCCCTGTTCGATAACGGGAGCGCAGTGGTCCAGACCCTCAACTGCAGGGGTGAACATGACATCACTGTTGCCGCGGAGGTCAAGTTCTGCCTTGATGCCTTCAAACACAACTTCCTTTTCTCCCTGTGCGTTGAGAGGATATGGACTCCATTTCTCATTCAGACGGCCGCCGCGGTAGATCTTGCGGTATTTGATGGTCTTTCCGTCCAATGTCTTCCAGCCGCCGAAGTCTCTGGCGTTACGTGCGCCGCCGCCTTTGATATTACCCTTCTGAGGGTCTCCGAGGAAATAAACCTGGTGCAGGCTTCCCTTGGTGCTGAAATTACCCTGGGCAAGGACTTTTCCGCCGGCTGTGGTTACGCTGTAGGTATATTTGTCATTAGGAACCAGATTGGTAATATTCACATAAAGTGCGCCTTCTGCTATGTCCAGGTCTCCGGACCAGCCAAGTTCATCTTCCATGTGGAGTTTCATGGCACCGCTTTCCAGGGCGTCCTGGCTCCAGCGGATGCTATACTGACAGGGCATGTCTCCGTCAGGCCATTCATCGCCCCAGTTTTCCCAGGTGAGATTGACGCCGTCAAAACCGCCGTAATAGTCAAATATCTTGGTGTCCTGAGTGCAGGTTTTGTCCTGATAGGTTACCTCTGTGAGGAATTTTTCAGTGAGCAGGCTGTTTGCCTGAAGGACGTCTCCGTTTTTGAATTCGGGAGCTGCACCGGCCATCAGATCCCCATCCTGGGTAATGTCCACAAGAATCATCCTTTTAGGTATGGACATGGTAATATCTGAAGTCCTCTTTTTCTGTTTTGTGGTTTTTTCACATGTGATGGTGACGGAGATGTTCTCCCCGGCCGCGCCGCTGCTGGGGTTGACCTTAATCCAGCTGGAACCGGGCTCTGCAGTCCAGTCCATGTTGGTTGAGAACTTCAGGGTGGCAGTTCCGCCTTCTCCTCCGAAGTGGAATTCCTGGTCTCCGATTATGGTGAAGACGGGCTCGGTCTCATCACCGGTCTCAGTTCCGGAATCTGTTGTTCCCGCGTTGCAGAATGTGAACATGGGAAGAACAAGCAGGGAAGCAAATAGTTTTGTAAGATTCATAAGTTATGTTATTAAAGATTATTTCACTTCAATGAGGTAATTGCCTTCAAAAGAGGGTGTGATAACGGGATTGGAGCCATCAAGGAAATACGTTGTGGGGATATCCTTGGTGTATTCCGTTACGGTATAGCTGCGTGAAGGGTCAAGGCCGCGGAGGGTGATGGGCTCACCATTCCATGACGGGGCATAGAAGGAATAGTATAGGGCTCCGTCCTTTTCAATGACGTGGGCCTCGGGTTTGTCTATACCATATGTATAGAGGTCTCCGCGATAAATGCCCTTGGAGAGCATCTTTTCCTTATAGATAGGCACCCACTTGCGGAGGAGCTCCTCCTTTTCAGGGGTAAGGAGGCTGCCGCCGGATTCCTTGGCATCCGGATTTGGCTCCGGCCAGGTGAATTTTGTGCCGATAATGCCTCCCACACCAATCTGGGAAGCAAAATCAAGACCGCCGTCGGAGAGTTCTACGTGGTCTGCGTAGTATGCCAGAGAGGGAGCAAGGGCTGCATAGACTTTCCTCTTCTGACGGATTTGGGCGCTGGAAGTGGGGTCAGATGCCACCGCCTGGTTCATGTAGGGAAGGTAGAAGTAGTTCACGGCGCAGCCGCAGGGGCATATCTGGACCACTGAACCGGGCTTAATGGCCTGGGCGCGTTCATAAAGGTGCTGGAAGAACTCCGGATGACGCTCCTGGGCCTCTCCGGGATACTCAAGCCCACTGGCGGGGTTGTAGTCCGGGCCGCTCAGGTTGAGGTGCTGGCCGTCCAGCTTGAAGCCGTCAAAGCCCCACTTTGCAAGGAACATGTCCACAAGGTCCTCAGTGTATTCCCATGTATAGGGATTGACGGGGGAGAGGTACCAGCTGTCCCACCAGGAGATATCCTCATGGGAGCCGTCTTTCTGGACCAGAAGCATTTCAGGGTGCTCCTTTGCAATGGAACTCTCAGGGTCTGCGGCCATGGGAGCCCACCAGATCTTGGCCTTGAGGCCTGCCGCATGAACTGCGTCGGTCATGCGCTTCATACCTTCAGGGCCGATACGGTCATTGGTGGTCCAGTCTCCTTCGCAGATCTGGTAGCCGTCGTCAATGTCCACCCACTTGAAGCCAAGCTCCACAACTTTGGGAAGCGTGCCGATTACTTCATCTACGGTGAAAGTGCGCTCATAGCCCCATGCGCACCACACAGGCTCGTAGGCATCATCGGGAGATACCGGCATCTCATACTCGTAGGTGTCCTGCATATACTCCGAGAAATCCCTTAAGGGCCTGAAGAAATCTCCCTTTCCCTCCCACACAAACTGCGTGAGGGCAAAAAGGGTGTCTCCGGGCTCAAGCACAACAGGGGAATCCAGTTCCAGGAGGATGGAGGCCTTTGCCTTATTCCCCTTTCTCTGAACGGGGAAGTTCACGGTTTCAAGGCAGGGGCCGGCCAGGCCCACGCTAAGGTTTTTATCGGCCGTCCAGAGGCTTACCATGGGGATGCCGCCGCCGTAGTCTGGATCATTCATTCCAAGGTAGTTCTTCTGGTAGAAGTCCTTTGTGACGGGCAGCACCCAGTCCTTGCGCTCTGCGGTGGATGAAGGCTGGAGGGACCATATGTCATCTCCTTCAATGGTGATGGCCGATGTTTCCATGGCATCTACAAGGAGGTCCTTGCCGGTGGTGTTCACAAAGCCGATGTTCCTGAGGGTCATTCCGTCATGTCCCGGAACGGGCGCGGCGTCTACCACAACCTCAAATCCTTTTACGGCCTTTCCCTTGTAGAAAACTGTGTCCTGAGCTGCGGGGCCGGAGCATGTTGCGGCCAGAACGGCAGCCGATGCTATTATGAGAATTCTTTTCATGATCTTAGAATGGGAGTTCCTGTCCAAAGCGTTCCTTGCAGATAGAGCGTACGGCTTCAAGGGACGTGAAGGCCCCAGTGCCGCCGGCGCCGGTTGTATTCACTGCACCTGTGAGGTTGCCGGCGATCTGGCATAATTCCGGGTCAAGACCTCTGACAAATGCGCTGATGAAGCCGGAATTGAAGCTGTCTCCTGCGCCGATTGCATCCACGACATCCTTGTTCAGGAAGGCGGGAAGAAGCTTCTGCCAGCCGTCCTTCTTCACAAGGAGAGACCCCTTGGAACCGCATTTCACCAACATTATGCCGCCAAGATAAGGACGAACCTCATTGATGGCCTCTTCAAGGGTTGCCTTCCCGGTGAGGGCGCAGAGCTCCTTCTCATTGGGCATGAACACCGTGATCTTGGGAAGCACCTTAGCGTAATCCAGGGCCCATTTCTCCATGGGATCCCACTGAGTGTCCAGGGAAACGGTAACGCCCTTTTCCGCCGCAAGGTCAAGCACCTTATGGATATCACGCAGCAGGGCGCTCTGCATAAACAGTGAAGATAGATGGATATGCTGGGAGAGGTCGAAGACGCTCTTGTCAATCTCGTCGAATCCCATCACGTCCATGGAGCCCTGATATGTGAGGTTTGCGCGGTCCTCTCCGTAATTCATACATATGGTTGCGCCGGTGGGGGTGTCTCCGGTGCCGATGAAATGGGTGGCTACGCCCTTTGCCTCAAGTGAGCTCCTCACAAGGTCTCCAAAGGAATCACGGCCCACAAGGCCCACGAAGCATACCCTGCTTCCCAGGGCTGCGGCGTTGGCGGCAAAGATGGCGGTAGAACTTCCCAGGGTCACCGTCATGTCCTTGCAGAACTTCTCCTTACCTATCTCCGGCTCAGACTCTATTCCGTTGAGGATGATGTCCACGTTAAGCTCACCTATGGCGGCTATTTGGTATTTTTTCATAGAAATTAGTGTTATTTAACATTGCTAAATTATAAAAAAAGTGCGATAATCTTTCATTTTGGTTTCGTTTTCGATAATAAAAAACATTTCGTTTTGTTTCAGTTAAAAAAAATAACTATATTTGCCGCAGCACTAAAAACAAACCACTATGGATATTTATGATTCCGCTCAGGGCCGAAGATCTGCCATTCTTCAACTTTTAAAGTGCGATTCGTCGGTAAATGTTACTGAGCTCAGTAATCGTTTCGGCGTTTCGGAAGTCACCATACGTAAGGATCTTCGGATCCTCAAGGAAAGGAAACTGCTAGTAAGGGTGCACGGAGGTGCCATCCTTGGAGCAACATCGGCCTCGGAACCTGCTGCAGAGGAGCGCCATCTCAGTTTCAAGAAGATGGTGAACATGCGTGAGAAGGAAGCCATCGGCCGCGCTGCGGCAAAATACATAAGGAACGGAGATACTATCCTTGTAGACTCCGGAACCACTGCACTGGAAGTTGTGAAGAACCTCCAGCCCTTCGATGACCTCACAATCATCACCAATTCCATCAGTGCTATGACGGAAGCCCTTAAGTACAAGAGGTTTAACGTCATCCTCCTTGGCGGTACGGTGCGCGAGTCCAGTATGTCCATGGTGGGCCCCCTCGCAGAGTCCAACCTCAAGCTTTTCTACTGTGACAAGCTGTTCCTGGGCGTGGACAGCTTCTCCGTGGAAACAGGTCTCTCCACCCCCAGCGTGGATGAGGCCAGCACCAACCAGGTGATGATCTCCCGTGCCCGTGAGGTGATTGGTGTCTTTGACTCGTCAAAGGTGAACAAGCGCGCCCTTGCCTTCATCGCAGAGGTTGACAAGATAAACACCGTAGTTACGGACAATAACCTGCCATCCAACGTGAAAAGGCAGTTGAAATCCATGAACATAAATGTGGAAACGGTTATTCCTTAATAAAAGCGAAACCCGATGAAACAATTTTTTATGGTGCCTTAATGAGCTGATAATCATATTGTTATAGTAACAAACAGGTGTTTCGGTTTGAGCGAAGAATAAAAATCAAAACTCAAACCGAAACATTTTTAGATAAAAACAACTATTTTTGTGTACTGATTTTTAGGAAATGAACTACAATTATAACACTTACAAGGAAATCCTCCAGCAGCCCAAAGTCTGGCTCAAGACCCTGGATTCCATCCGTGCCCATAAGCAGGAAATCAAAGACTTCAAGGATAAGTATCTCAATGATGGTTATCAGGTTGTGCTTACCGGTGCCGGAACATCGGCCTACATTGGAGACGCCCTTGAGCCGGCCCTGTATACTACCAGCTTCAAAGGTGCCCGTGCCATTGCCACCACCGACATAATCACAAATCCCCAGATGTATTTCGATGAGTCCAGCAAGGTCCTCCTTGTGAGTTTCGCCCGTTCCGGCAACAGCCCGGAAAGCGTAGGTGCCCTGAGGGCCGTGGAAGGCAGCGCCGGTAAGGTGGCCCACATCTTCATCACCTGCAACAAGGACGGAGAACTGGCCCAGATGAAGGGTGAGAACATCCTTTGCGTCCTCCTCCCTCCGGAAACCAACGACCTTTCCCTGGCCATGACCAGCAGCTATTCCACCATGCTGCTCACATGTTCCATGATAGCAAATATAGATCACATTGACCAGGACGTTCCCCTCATCGAGGAAGTTGCCGGCGCCGTTGAGAAGTCCCTTGAAAAATATGAGGGCGCCATCAAGGAGCTTGCTTCCCGTGACTTTGAGCGTGCAGTGTTCCTTGGCTCCGGCCCCCTCAAGGGCGTAGCGGAGGAATGCCGCCTCAAGCTGCAGGAGCTCACAGACGGAGCCGTCATGTGCTCCTTCGACTCCTTCCTTGGCTTCCGTCACGGTCCCAAGGCTGTGGTGAAGCCCAACTCCCTTCTGGTGTACCTGCTTTCTCCCAATCCCAAGGTACGCCGCTATGAACTTGACCTCATCCGTCAGGTAAAGGCCAACAACAACGTCAAGGGAACCCTTATCATATCGGCCGATGACCCTTCCATAGAGGAATCCTACTATGACCTTGGAATCATCACCGGAATGAATCCTTCAATGCCTCCCTGCTACGGCTGCGTAAGCTTTGCCTGGATGGGACAGCTCCTTGGATTCTTCAAATCGCTGGACCTGGGCCTGAGCCCGGACTCTCCTTCCATCTCCGGAAACATCTCCAGAGTGGTGGAGGGCGTTACCTTATATAATTAATAAGAACAATGCCTAAGACAGAACAACTGCTCCACAAGCTGGACGCTATCCGTGAGAAAACCGGCATTCCCCGCACCATATTCGCGGCATGCCCCAATTCCCCTACCGTAATCCGTGCATCCCTGAGGGCTGCAAAGCGCAACAATGCCCCCATCTATTTTGCCGCCACACTCAACCAGATAGACTGCGACGGCGGATACACGGGAATGACCCAGGAAGACTTCGTGCGTACCGTCCGCTTTGAGACGGAACGCGTGAATTTCACCGGAGACGTCATAATCGCCATTGATCACGGCGGCCCCTGGCTCAAGGACAGGCAGCGCGTGGAAAAGTGGAGCGTAAAGGATGCAATGGACGGCGTGAAGAGATCATTCGAGGCAGCAGTTCTTGCCGGCTATGACCTCATCCACGTGGATCCTACCGTAGACATCAATGTCCCCAAGGGGGAAATCATCGATATTCATCTTGTGGCAGCCCGCACCGTGGAACTTATCGCCCATGTGGAGAAGTTCCGCAAGGAGCATTCAATAGCGCCCATTTCCTATGAGGTGGGCACTGAGGAAGTGCACGGGGGCCTTGCCGATGAAACTACCTTCGACACTTTCATTAGTGATTTAAAAAATGGGTTAATGGTTGCAGGACTGCCGGATGTATGGCCCTGCTTCATCGTAGGTAAGGTGGGAACAGACCTTGATACCACCATCTTCGACGGAGAGGTTGCACGCCGGCTTACGTCCAAGGTACGTCCTCTGGGTAGCTACATCAAGGGTCATTACACCGACGATGTAGCTAACCCTGAGGAGTATCCTCTCTGCGGCATGGGTGCCGCCAACGTAGGCCCTGAATTCACTATGTCAGAATACCGCGCCCTCTGCGAACTTGAGGAGCTTGAGAAAAAGCACCACGCAGAAGGCCGCGTAGCCGTACTCTCCCACATGAAGGAAGTCCTCCTCCAGGAGGTTGAGGACAGCCATCGCTGGGAAAAGTGGCTCCATGAGGACGAGCGAGGTAAATCCCTCCACGCCCTTACCCCGGAGCGCCAGGACTGGATTGTTGCAACTTGCTGCCGATATATCTGGCAGCAGCCCCGCACCCTTGCAGCCCGCGGCTTCCTCTATGCAAACCTTCAGAGGCTTGGAATAGACGCAGAGGAGATAGTCCTTGGCCGCATAGAGCGTGACATGGACAAGTATTTCCGCGCATTTAACCTTGTTGGAATCAACGATTTACTGTAGTTTGTGAAACAAATAGACAATTTTTTGCATCTAATAATTAATAACCAATTGGTCTAACCATGAGAAAAATCTATTCCTACCTGCTTGCAGTAGTTGCAGCCGCCGTGCTTGCAATCCCTGCATCGGCCCAGAAGATCTCCATCTCTGGCCAGGTCCTGGATGCCTCAGACGGCCAGCCGCTTATCGGCGCAGGTGTCGTCCTCCCCAACGGTACCGGAACAATCACGGACTACGAGGGAAAGTATGTGATCCAGGCCGACAGAAATGCTACTCTCACATTCAGTTCCCTTGGCTACATCAGCGCCACTGAGTCTGTAGATGGCCGCAATGTCATCAATGTCAGCCTCTCTCCTGACTCACAGGCTCTGGAAGAAGTAGTTGTGCTGGGTTACACAACCCAGAAGAAGGCAGAACTGTCATCGGCAGTTGTATCCATGAGCGGTGACAAACTTGTAGACGTTGCATCCAACGATGTTGGTAACATGCTTCAGGGCAAGGTCGCAGGCGTTGTGGTCATGAACGGCTCCGGTCAGCCCGGTGCATCGGCCGATATCCGTATCCGCGGTACCGGTTCCATTACTGCAGGCGCAGGCCCTCTGTACGTTGTTGACGGCGTTGCCGGCGGTTCTTTCAGCCCCAACGACATAGAAACTATCACGGTCCTTAAGGACGCTTCCGCAACCGCCCTTTACGGTGCAGCTGCATCAGGCGGCGTTATCGTTGTCACAACCAAGAGCGGCAGCCAGGACAAGACCACTGTGGAGTTCAAGGCTCAGGGTGGTATCAAGAAGGCCCTCACAGGTCGTTTCCGTCCTATGAATTCTGAAGAACTCTACGACTACACCAGCGAGCTCTTCTCTGCTGCCCTGTTCAACCTGAAATATCCCAAGTCCCTGCTTGATCAGGACTTTGACTGGGTAAAGAACGCCTTCAAGATCGGTGTTGTCCAGGATTACTTCGCTTCAGTATCCGGCAAGGCCGGCAAGGTTGGTTATTATGTGAGCCTGGACCACTACGATGAAAAGGGTACCCTCATCAACACCAACTTCAAGAAGACATCGGCCCGTATGAACCTGTCCGCTCCCATTACGGACAGACTCAACCTCACTCTCCGCGTAAACTACGAAAAATCCAACGACCAGAGCGAATCTTCATGGCGTACCCTGGAATATGCATACTATGCAATGCCTTGGGATGTCCCTTACAGGATGGCTCAGGACGAAAACGGAGACTGGTATTCAACCGGTGAATATATCTTCATGAGCGGCAAAACCCGTGACGATGGATACGGCGGTGGCGTATGGTGGACTCAGAACCCCTCCAACATCCTCCATTCAGAGCAGTACAACTACTCCAAGGGCCACGGCGAAGGCCTCACCGCAGACCTCCAGTTGGTATGGAATGTAACAGACTGGCTCACCCTGGTGTCCATGAACCGTTACGATTCCTACAATTCCTTCTATGAGTACTATGCAGATCCCCGTACCTATGACGGAATCGGCACTGGCGGCAGCCTTGAGAACTCCGACGCAGAGTCCAATGGCTGGGGTACCACCAATCTGGCCAAGTTCCACAAGACCTTCGGCGATCACGATGTAAACGCAACCCTCGGTTGGGAATACGGAGAGGGCTACTCCCGTAACCTGGGAGCTGCCGGTATCAAGTTCCCCATCGGCCAGCGTTCTCTTTCCAATACCGTCATGAGCGCAGTGAGCGGCGCCGACTACCACACCCGTTCATGGGCTGTCCTCGGCCAGGCTCAGTACTCTTATCTTGGCAAATACATTGCAACGGCCTCCATCCGTTACGATGAAAGCTATAAGTTCGGCCCCAACAACCGCGGTGGCTGGTTCCCCGGCGTATCTGCGGCTTGGATTATCTCCAAGGAGAACTTCATGAGGTCTCAGAATGCATTCTCCTTCCTGAAGCTCCGCGCAGGTTTCGGTAAAACCGGTAACGATGCCATCCCTGCCTTCCAGTATCAGGATACCTTCTCCCTCAGCGGACAGTATAACGGTGAAAAGACCGCTATCCTTGAACGTATGGCAAATCCCAACCTTGGATGGGAAGAGGCTTACATGACTTCCCTGGGTATTGACGGTACAATCAAGAACAACGTCAACATCACCCTGGATCTGTACCACACCCTCAACAGCCGCATCCTGCTTCAGTCTCCTATGCCCCCGTCATCCGGTTTCTTCGCCGTCATGGACAATGTGGGTAAGGTCCGCAACATGGGTGTTGAGCTTGCTGTTGACGGAAACATCATCCGCACCAAGGAATTCACCTGGGCCGGCGGCCTGAACATCGGCTTCAACCAGAACCGTGTGCTTGAACTTCCGGATCACCAGGACATCGTGATGATGCGCGGTGACGTCAACCAGGTTATCCGTGAAGGACACGATGTATATAGCTGGTACATGCCCAAGTGGGCCGGAGTCAACCCTGACAATGGTCTCCCTCAGTGGGAAAAGATTGAAGAAGACGGCTCTATCTCCTACGTCAACAATATCCAGCTCGCCGACCAACAGATTGTAGGCGTGGCTTCTCCTCTGTTCAGCGGCGGTATTAACACCAGCCTTCACTGGAAGGGATTCACGCTCTCTGCAAACGGAAACTTCGTGGTAGGCAACAAGATCTATAACAAGAACCGTGAGCAGATGGACTCCGACGGTGCTTACACCGGCCTCAACCAGATGTCAATTGACAATGGCCTTGGTTGGTCACGCTGGTACGAGGAAGGAGACGAGGCAACTCATCCTGCACTCCTCGCAGCCCGTGCCGATGGTGCCAACGGAACATCTTCCCGTTACATCGAAGACGGCAGCTTCTTCCGTCTCAGGAATGTGACCCTGTCATATGACCTGCCTCAGAGCCTCATCAGCAAGATCAGGATGTCCAGCGCAAGGGTCTATCTCTCTGGCGACAACCTTCTTACCATCTCACGCTTCTCCGGTATGGACCCTGAGGTCCGTCTGGACGGTGACACTTATCACCATGCAGGACTCTACTCCAGCAACTATCCCGTTCCGCTGTCTGTTGTATTAGGTATTGACATCAAATTTTAAGGAGGAATAGCATTATGAAAAAGATATTTGTAATCATCGTTGCACTGCTTGCCCTGGTGTCATGTAACATGGACTTCTATTCATCGGATTCCATGACCTCATCACAGCTTGCAGACAACCCTTCATCGGCCGTCTATACAACTGACGGTCTGTATACTCTCCTCAAGGAACGCATCGCCTACAAGGGCCAGAGCGGCGGAGAGAGCGGAAACTACTATATCCGCCACTATTTCCAGTTTGCAGAGCTTCGCGGAGACAACATAACGGTTTCCGGTAAGTCCGAAGACCCCTTCACCGAGGCCTACATGTATTCAGAGGATCCCACCCACAAGAATATCTATTATACCTGGTGGATGGCCTACAAGATCATCAATGCTGCAAACTCCAACATTGCATCCATCAAGCCCGGAGACACTGC
The DNA here is from genome assembly GCA_900321715.1 of uncultured Bacteroidales bacterium. Classification (GTDB taxonomy): domain Bacteria; phylum Bacteroidota; class Bacteroidia; order Bacteroidales; family UBA932; genus Cryptobacteroides. Next base: position 30,558 of record ONXC01000001.1, read on the forward strand.
CCTCAGTGACCACCTCCTTGGTGAGAACTATTTCTTCCGCGCAATGATGCACTTCCATATGGTTACCCTGTTCGCTATGCCTTATGCCCAGGGCAGGGACAACCCCGGCGTGCCTCTTCGCGTAGGCATTGACGCTTCCACTACCACCCGTGCCACTGTCGGTGAGGTATATGATCAGATTGTGGAAGACCTCAAGTCTGCCAAGACATACCTCGCAAACGGAGAGGATGAGAGGATCAAGGGCGGATCCAAGGTATACGTATCCCTGGACGCCGCAAGGGCCCTTCTCTCCCGCGTGTATCTGTACATGGGCATGAACGATGAGTGCATCGCAGAGTGCAATGAACTTATGGATCATGCACCCTCATCCGTTACCTCTGGCTACGACTACGCCGATTATCCCACCCACACCTACGATCACCCTGAGACCATCTGGTGCCTCCGTCTGGACAATAACGATGACTGGGCCGGTGAGCATGCCGAAGCTTCCATCGCCTCCATGTATATCAAGGATGGCAACGGTTGGGGAGAGCACTATATGAGCGATATCCTCATGGACAATTTCCTCCGCTATCCTCAGGACAAGCGTTTCACCTCATACATCGGCTTCACTACTGCAAATCTCAGTTATCCCGTTGCCATGGCCTCCGGCAAGGTTACCGTAGTCTTCCCCATCAGAGTTAACGATAAGACCAATGCCCGTTCCGACGCCTTTGCATTTGACTGCACAGTTAACGGTGACGGCTCCGTAGATTTTACTTACCAGAGCAAGAACTACAAGGCTGTTCCCACCACAGTCAACACTTATACTGAGTATTATGTGCAGGATGCTTCCTTCCCCGGAGAGAAGCTGGACGGCAAGGCCCGTGTATTCATCCGCCCCAACACCAACCGTTCTGCCGGTGTGCGTAACAACATGGGTGGTGACTACCTAATCTACTACTGCTCCAAGTTCAGCTATCAGGATGGCCTTCCCATGATGACCTCTCCTGTATTCCTCCGCTGGGGTGAAGTTGTGCTCAACCGTGCAGAAGCATATGCCAAGAAGGGCGGTATGGACGCCCAGGCCATCGCTGACGTAAAACTCATCCGTGACCGTGCTGGTCTTACCGGAGACGCAGAGATGACATTGGCCAACTACGCCAGCCGCGGCTATGCCACGGTCCTGGACCTTGTCCTTGATGAGCGCCGCAAGGAACTCTGCTACGAAGGACACCGTGCGTTCGACGTCTTCCGCAACAATCTTCCTATGGACCGTCGCTTCGTGGGCTGCCACGACTGGGAGATCCTCCAGCCTAACGATCCCAGGATTGCAATGCTTATCCCGCTTGACGAGATTAATACCAGTGGCATTGCACAGAATAAGAGATAATTTTTTAACCCTTTTAATTATTAACCCTTTTAAATTAAACAAATTATGAAGAAAGTTTTGACATTTGTAGCTCTTGCAGCTATGGTCTGCTTTGTCTCCTGCCAGAAGGCCAACACCGGCAAGAAAGGTGGCAAGGACAGTGGTAAAACCGAGTATGTTCAGCCCATCACTATTGATGGTCAGTTTGACGACTGGGCAAAGCTTGATGCTTCCAAGGTAGCAGTTGCAAAGCATACTGAAGGTGCTACCCATGATGCACTGAAGGTTCTCAAGGTTTATGCCGATGCTAATTTCATCTTCCTTTACCTTGAATGGAATCCTGAGATGATCTCCTGGGAACTCGATGTAGAGCATGTTCCTTTCCACATCTATCTCAACGGTGATGGTGATGACAAGACTGGCGGTTTCGCCGATCAGTGGTCAGATGCCTGCATGGATTCCTGCTTTGAAGGTTTCCTCACCGATGGTAATAACATCGCCTCCTATGATCCCGGTGTGTATTCATGGATTGGCGTTGCCAATGGCGAAGGTTGGAAATGGAGTGATCCTGCAGTCCTTGACGCAGGTTCAGGTGTTTGCTCCGGCGCAGGCGTTGCCTCTGGAAAGTATGAGATTCAGCTTACCCGCGAACTCTATCCTCTCGGCAAAATCGCCAAGAACTTCTCAATCGGCGTAGATATCCAGCAGGGCTGGAATTCAGTGGGCGTCCTTCCTAACGCAGCAGCTACCGACGACAACCCCGCAGGTACCGCTCCTTCACTCCAGGTCACTACTGTAGAATAATATTTATTTAGTTCCCACGCTATGGGCAGGATTATCCTGCCCATAGCTTTTAATTCAAAAAAGCCGTGAAAAGTACCAGCAGAACCCTGACTATTCTTGCCTCTATATCAGCTCTTCTTATATCTTGCAATAAAAGCAATACAGAGGAGCAGATGCCCGGTATGGATTCAGTAAACTATATCGTTTCAGACGAGAATTTCCCCAATCCTGAACGTGGTTTTTATGGTGCCTCTGAGATAAGCAACACGTCCAGTGGTGTCATTTCCAAGGTGATAGCTGATGCTCATCGTAAACAAGGGCGTACGCTGTATCTGCTGGAGTTCCACCTTGCCGACTTTGTCAGTACTCCCATTTCGGAAGATTATATTCAGCACATAAAGAATTGTTTCCAAAGTTTGCGTGACAATGGCGCAAAATGCATTCTTAGATTCTGTTACTCAAACGGAAACAGTCAGAAAGACAAACCCTGGGACGCAACTCCGGACCGGGTTCTAAGCCATGTAGCCCAGCTCAAACCCCTGATTCAGGAATTCTACGACGTAATCATGGTCGTCCAGGCCGGATTCGTGGGCAGTTGGGGAGAATGGTATTATACAGATAACTTCGAGGACGATGCCTCCAGAAAAGCCCTGGTGGATGCCCTCCTGGATGCGGTGCCCGGTCAAAGACAGATCGAACTCCGCACTCCTGCCTTCAAAATGAATCTATACGGCTATTCCGTAGCCGACACAATAACCCGTGCAACAGCACACCAGGCCACTGCACTTGCGCGTCTTGGCGGCCACAATGACTGCTACCTTGCAAGCTCCAATGATACCGGCACTTACAAAGGAGACAGCGAACGAAAATACTGGGCGGCAGAAAGCCTCTATACCATCATGGGTGGTGAGACCTGCGGCCTGTCGGCCTATTGCCACTGCCAGCCTGAACCTAATTATAAGGATGCCCATGGCGTACTTCAGGATATGGCCATCTACCATTTCACTTACCTCAATCAGGGCTACCACACCGGCGTGCTCAGCCGCTGGCGCAGTGAAGGCTGCTTTGAGGAGATCCAGAAACGCCTTGGCTACCGCTATGTGCTGGAGAAGGCTTTCTTCACCAAATCACCCGCCGCTGGCAGCACCATGCGTGTGGTCATGAAAATCCGTAACGACGGCTTCGCTCCCGTACAGAACCCCCGTGACGCAGAGTTCGTGCTCACGGATGGCAGCGGCAAGGTAATCAAGACCTGGGCCCTGAATTCAGATCCCAGATACTGGATGCCCTCTCAGACAACGGTCATTGACCAGAATATCGAGCTTCCTTCCAGCGCAAGCGGGGAGTGCAACCTCTACCTCAACCTGCCGGATCCCTGTGAGACTCTTCATAATAATCCCCTTTTCTCCATCAGACTTGCAAATGAAGATGTGTGGGAGGAGAAAACCGGTATGAACAAGCTTACCACCCTTTCACTTTAGCCGTATGAAGCGCCTTATTCCATATCTCACCTTTTTGGTATCGGCCCTTTTGATGTGCTCCTGTCAGGCGGCGCAGAATCAGGATCAGACGCCGGTGGCCCCCGAGTCTGACGATATCCTGGTGAGCTTCACTGAATCTACGTCCCACGTTACCAATCCGGAGCGCGGGTTCTATAGCGCCCTGGATATAAGGCCATCAGACAGCGCCCTCTCAAAGAGCCGCGTGATGTCCATCAGAAGCGAGGGCAGGACCCTTATGTATCTGGGTTTCTACCTTACCAATTTCATGAACGGGGATATCTCCCAGGCCTTTCTTGATAAGATGCAAGCCTGCTTTGACGCCCTGAGGGACGGCGGTGCCAAGTGTATCCTGCGTTTCGCATATCAAAGCAGTGAGGGCTCAAAGCCATGGGATCCTTCCCAGGAGATAGTGCTTCGGCATGTAGAGCAACTGAAGCCGCTCCTGATAAAGAATAAGGATGTGATCTTTGTCCTGCAGGCCGGTTTCGTGGGTGTGTGGGGAGAGTGGTACTACACTCAGAATTTCATAATGAATCCAAGGTCGGATGCCGATTACATTCCGCGCAAGAACCTCATCGATGCCCTCATGGCAGCTCTTCCCCAGGAACGCCAGATTGAAGTGCGCACTCCTCAGTTCAAGATGAGAATGTACGGACTCAGCCTGAAGGATACCCTCACCCAGGCTACAGCTCACGACGGCTCCCTGAAGTCCCGTCTTGGCGGCCATAACGACTGCTTCGGCGCTTCCCAGGAAGATTATGGTACGTTTGATAATGAGTCCGGTGACAGGGCTTTCTGGAAGGCCGATTCCCGTTATACCATAATGGGCGGCGAAACCTGCAATGTGTCTGAATACTGCACCTGCGACGCTTCACGCAAAGATATGAACGATTATCACTGGACATATCTTAACATAGACTACAACGGTCAGGTCCTTTCCAGGTGGAGAAACAGCGGCTGTTTTGATGAGATTGTAGACCGCCTTGGATATCGTCTTGTGCTTGATGAAGTATATCATTCTGCCAATGCTCAGCCCGGCAAGGAGTACAGGATTGTCCTGAATCTTGAAAACAAGGGATGGGCGGCTCCTATGAATCCTAGGAATGCCAATATAGTGTTTATTGACAATAATGGTAATCAGACAAGTTTCCCTCTGGGGTCAGATCCCCGTACATGGCATCCGGGAAAGCATCAGATAGGGGTAAAGTTCAATCTTCCCTCGGCAGAAGGCACTTTCTACCTTGACCTTTCCGATCCTCTTCTGCCCAATCGGCCCGAATACAGCATCGCGCTTGCAAATAAGGATGTTTTCAGCAGTAAGACAGGTCTGAACAAGTTATTTGAATTATAATCCATAAACTAATAAACTGTTTTATCATGAAAAAACTATTCGCATTCTTTGCCCTTGTGGCAATGATCAGTTCCGTTTCCTGCCAGAAGGCCAACACTGGCAAGAAAGGTGGTAAAGACAAAACTGAGGAAGAGACTGCTGTCAATATTACCATTGACGGTAAGTTTGATGACTGGGCAGCTATTGCCGATAAGGCCATTTCTGCCAAGACCAACCCTGAATCCCAGTGGGACGCCGTGAGCGAGATCCGTGTCTACGCAAATGCCGATTTTGTCTACTACTACGTCAAATTCAACAAAGAGGCTCTTAACGAGCAGTTCTCAAACAACGAAGAACTTCCCATCCGTCTTTGCATCAATACCGACGGCGAGTTCACCAGCGGTTATGAGAACTATTTCCTGGAGAGCTATGATTTCATCATTGAAGGCCCCCTTGGAAATGGAGAAGGCGGCTTCGGCCAGTATGACGGTACCCTTCATCAGAGAATTGATGGCAGCTGGCAGGAACTTCTTCCTCCCAACAATAACCTTGTAGCCGGTCAGGGTGCAGGCAATGAGTATGAAATCCTTCTTGCCCGCGAGGTATTCAACAACGCCATCAAGGGTGCAACTCAGGTCAATCAGCCCATCGGTGACATTTTCCACACCGGTATCCGCTTCTATTGCGACGGTTGGGCAGAGTGGTCAAACATGCCCAATGCCGCTATCTCAGAGGATAATGAGAACGGTTGGGGTCATCTCCTTGAGATTAAAACCGACAAATAGTGAGTCGTTTTACAGCTATCATCTTTTGCCTGGCACTCCTTCTGGGATGCCAGGCAAAGGGCGTTAGCGATTTCTGGGATACCCACAGCATTGATTATTCTGATATCAATGCCGCCCAGGACCAATTCGCAGACTTTGCCGAGTTGGCTGTGGCTGCCCCTGAAAATGAGGCATTATCGGCCATAGATGCCCTCTTTGACAAGTTGAAAGAGGACGCCGTGGCATATTATATTTATACAGACTGGCTGGACGGGGCTTTTTACAACATCTTCTCCCCGTGCCGGAATTCGGCCATCTATTCCAAGGCTGTAGACAGGATCGTTGCCGACGGGATACTCTCCCAGAATGAGTGTGAGCCATTCATTGAGAAAAGGGAGTGGATCGGCTATAACCTTGAAGGAGAAAAGGCAACGGTTCCCGGTATGGCACTCTGCCAGTCGGCCCTGATACTGGTTCTTGACCAGAGCTGCCCATCCTGTCGTGAGGCCCTGACGGGTCTGGCGCAAAACAGCCAGTGGGCAGATTTAAGACATATAGCGATATGCTGCGGTTACGGTCCTCTTCCCTCCGTTCCCGGCTGGGAGTATCTTCAGCCCAACAACGCATCGGCCGTTTTCGATCCGCGCATGACGCCCATTTATTTTGTGGTATCTGCAGATGGAACCGTAGAGACTGCGTACCATCTTGCCATATAATTTCTACCTATGAAAAAAGCATTTCTTCCTGTACTTCTTGCCACTGCTGTGTTCTTTTCCCTGCAGTGCTGTATCGGCTGCACACCTTCTGATTCTGAAGAAGAAGAGGAGGATGAGGTCCAGGAACCGGAGAGGCCTCATCTGGATCCCGGAACCTATCAGTTTGTAGTATCTCCTCTGAAGGGCTCCTGGGAGGAAGGGGACAAGATTTTTGTTCACGGGAGTTATGGCCCCAAGGCCACCACAATCACTCTTTCCAAGGGTGATATATCGGCCGATGGCAAGACGGCATCGGTAGAGCTGAGCCAGGATGTTACGGATTATTATGCCGATCCTGACGGTCTGTATGCCGCATGGCCCGCCCAGGCCGTGAAGGAAGAAGATGCGCTCATGAGTTCCGCTACAACCTTCGAGGAATTCCTGATCCCCCTGGCCGTGGCTTTCCAGAAAGACAAGCGTTTTGAGTTTGTGGATGCAACGGCAGGCCTTCGTTTCAAGGTTACGGACGGCGCAGATGAATACGCCATTGCCTGCACACGCCGCCAGGGAATGAGGCTCTCAAGCTATTATGCCGATTATACTTCCCTTGACCCTTCTTTCATAAAGCCAAAGGATGACGGATATCCGTTCCGCTACGGCAATCTGGAAAACGGTGAGGCAACTCTCTGGTTCCCCGGCGGTGCTTCCTTCAAAGGCGGCTACAGCATCTTCATCAAGAAGGAAGGCGTCTGGTCCAGGGTTTATTCCGTAAAGGAGGATGCCGAATTCAAGGTTGGAGAGATTAAGGATCTTGGAGACATTACATCGGCCCTTACTGCCTACGAAGGTCCGGAGCCCAAGATGCCTGAAATGGGCGCAATGACAAAGTATACTGTCAATTTCAACGAGTTCTCCGGCCTTTGCCTTAGTGAGGACAAGTCTTTCCTCTGGACCATTGACGACAACGGAAAACTTGGAAGGATTGACATTACAAACAATATCGGAGAGGTTCTTGAGTCCTGGAGCTCCGGAGGTGACCCTGAGGGAATCACCATGAATCCTGAAACCGGAGACCTTATCGTGGGCAACGAAGAGCCTGTCTCCGTAGGAGTCATCAAGGCTCCCGTCAATAAGAACGACAGGCAGACTATCATATTCAAGATCAAGGAAGCGTCCGGTTATGGAAACTCCGGCCTGGAGGGCATAACCTATTATAAGAAGGACGGAGACCGTGATCTCATTTACTGCGGTACGCAGGTAGACGCCAACCTGTTCCTGTGCGACCTTAATGCCGCCGTGGATGGCAGCAAGTATACTACGCTGGTGCAGGATCCCATTTCCCTGAGGAAGAGGTTCCCCGGTGTCCTTGAAATCGCAGGCCTTTCCTATGACCCGCTCACTGGCTGGCTGTGGATGATTGACTCCGAGGCCCATAAAATCTTTGTGTTCAGCGGAGATGCATCGGAGCTTCTGTGCGCCTATGCCTTGAAGTCAAAGTCCAACGAAGAGGGTATTGTAGTGGACCACTCCCGTAACTGTGTTTGGGTGGCCGATGACTACGGTTCCCCGTCATATCTTTATAAGTACGAGTTCCCGGACCTGAAGGACTACGTTTTAGGCCAGTAAGCGAGGTCGCTATGAAAGAAAAGTATTTTGAGCCAGGTATGGCTATTATCTCAATGAGGAGTATCCAGGAAACCATGCAGGTGTCGTCACCCACCGCAACGGGTACGGGCAGCGATATTCCTGTTACGGATATGACGAAGGATGAATTTGACTCTATTTTTGGACCTGGCCTATGAAAAAGTTAGTTTTATTGGCAGGAGTCCTTTTTGCTGTAGCCTGCACAGCCGTAATCAAGGAGGATTCTGGCAAGGAGGAGAGCCCAAATGTGGTTTCAGAGCCTCAGACATATGAGTACACAATTGAGGCGTCGCTGGACCAGGATTTTACAAAATCCTCATATGACGCTGAAGGTAAGTTCACATGGAGTGATGGCGATAAGATCTCCGTTCTTTTCCACGATGGCTCTACAAATAAGTTCTTTACCCTCACTGCGGCGTCCGGAGGCAACAAAACCGCTACCTTCAGCGGCCCTGTTACAGTAGGCTTCACAGAGGGCTCGTCCGATGCCACAACTGAGTACTGGGCCGTTTTCCCTGCCAGCGACGAGCATACGTTCACGGCGGGAGGAGTTGACAACCCCATTTCCTTCTATATACCTGCAGAAAAGGATTTCACAGAAGTAGGCGCGCATTTTTCGGCCGATCTCCCTCTTGGGGTAAAGTCGGCGTCGGCCGGTACATATACCTTCAAAAACCTTTGCGGGGCGTATAAATTCACCTTCAAGGACCTTGAGGTGTCCAAGGTGAAATTTACCGTTTACAATGACAGTAGGGAGCTTTCCGGCCGTATAAGGCTTGATAAGGGCGTTGCTCTGAAGCAGACAACCCCGTCAAGAGAAGAAGATAAATCCCTCACTTTCATTGCCAATGTTGATGGTGAAGGCAAGGCGTCTTTCTATGTGCCCTACCGTGGATGGACCAAAGATTTCCAGCCTATGTTCAGCCTTAAGGAGGCCGATTCCGGTTATACTCTTTATGCCAAGAGTGCAAGATCGGCGTTCAGCAGCGACCGCCTTGGCCTCGAATCCGGTATAAAGATGGTCGTGCTCCCTGAAATGTCGGCCCCAGGTGTGCCTCCGGTACCGGAACCGGAGCCGGATTTTAGTTCAAGGACCCATATTACGTATACTGAATCATCGGCCCACCTGCTTAATCCCGAAAGAGGCTTCTACAAGCAGCATTCTGATATCAAGTCGGCGTCAACTCCCGTAACAAGGGAGCGTCTCAGCTCATATCGAGCGGAAGGCTATACCCTTGTATATGTGGGCTTCTACCTGACAGATTTTATGGGGGGGAGCATTTCCGATGCTTACCTTTCAATGATTCGCACTTCACTTGGGAATTTCCGTTCTGAGGGTATGAAGTGCATACTCCGCTTTGCCTATAAAGACGGTCATGATGAAGGTGATAAACCTTTTGATCCTGTGAAGAGTGTGCTTCTGGGCCACATATCCCAGATAGCGCCTATACTGGAGGAATACAAGGACGTTATCTTTGTCCAGCAGTGCGGATTTATCGGCTCTTGGGGAGAATGGTATTATACCACCAATTTTGCCGATGATGCAGACCGCAAGGAGGTTGTGGACGCCCTTCTTGCTGCACTTCCTTCAGAGAGGCAGTTGGAACTTCGCATCCCTGCATATAAGATGAGACTGTACGATGTGATGGTTACGGATACCCTCACGGCGGCTACTGCCCACAACGGCAGCGTCAAGTCCCGCCTTGCAGGTCATAACGACTGCTTTGGGGCTTCTGCCAATGACTCCGGTACATTTGGCAATTTCGCCGGAGACAGATTCTTCTGGAAGGCCGAAAGCCGCTATACAATTATGGGCGGCGAAACCTGCGCCGTGTCAGATTATTGCCTGTGTAACAATACTAAGCGTGATCTGGAAGATTATCACTGGACATATCTGAACAGTGGCTGGAACGAGGACGTGACAAATCGTTGGAAGACCGACGGTTGCAGTGATGAGATAGCTGACCGTCTTGGATATCGTCTTGTGCTGAAGGATGCGTATTATACTGCTTCTCCCGTTGCCGGCGAGACATTCGACCTTGCGCTCCGTATCCAGAATAAGGGATATGCGGCTCCGATGAATCCCAGGCAGGCAAAGCTTGTGTTTGTGGCCGAAGATTCAACTGTGTCTGAATTTGAACTTGGTTCTGATCCCCGTACATGGCACAGTGGTACACGCCTTATTCAGACCAGTTTTACGCTTTCCGCAGCAAAGGGTACGCTTTATCTGAAACTCAGCGATCCCCTTATCCCGGATGATCCTCGCTACAGCATCGCCTGCGCCAACACCGGCGTGTTCGAGAGCGCTACGGGCTACAATAAACTGCTTGAACTATAATAACTAACTATTAAATAACCTATTATGAAGAAGCAAACCTATCTGGAACCAGCGGTGCAGGTCCTCTCGCTGGCACCGATGCAAGAAACCTTGCAGGGCGGATCGGAAGTCGATCTGCTCCTCATTGAGGGCGCCGATGTCACATTTGAAACTGAGGCCACATTTGACTCTTTCTTTGGATCTTAATTTTGTTGGGCTATGAAAAAGATTATTTATATACTTGTAGCAGCCACTATGGCTGTTGTGGCTTGCCAGAAGCAGTCGGTGGAACCCATGTATTCAATTGAGGAGACCGACCACGGAACTTATATTTTCACTATCAAGGCAGTAAATGATGCCGCAGGCCCTGCCGTAAAGTCCGACTATAGCTCCGACGGTAAATTCTCATGGTCCGCAGGCGATGCAATTTCCGTCCTCTTCCATAAGGGAGATGATAATAAGTTCTTCACCCTTACTACTACCGGCACCGGAAAATCGGCCACCTTCAGCGGCGAGATTACCTCTGGATATGAGATTGGTGCATCGGATGGTGATGGCAGTGACAAGAAGGTCTGGGCCCTGTTCCCGGCATCTGCAAATCATACATACGCTGCTGGAAGTAACCCCAACTTCTATGTGCAGCCTGAAGTTGACTTCTCTGCCACTCATTTCTCAGCCAATATTCCTATGTATGCCCTCGCGACTGATGTGGCATCAGGTCTTTCCTTTGCTAATCTTGCCAGTACATACAAGTTCATCTTAGAGAACATCGACGCATCCGTGAGTAAGGTTCGGTTTGATATCTCGAATCAGACAACATATGGCCTGTCCGGCAGTTGGCCGATACACGCCGATAAGTACATCAACTATGATTGGGCCTCTCCTGGTTCCGCAAACAGTTGCCTCTCATATACCGGCAACGTAACCGCTTCCAAGGCAGTGTTTTACGTGTCTTGCCGTTACTGGGGAACATTCCAGCCAATTGTAAAGATTTATAATGCGGCTAATGGTTCTATGATAAAGACAGTGACAGCATCCGCTGCTCAGAAACCTACGAGTATGAGTTCCGTTCAGCCTATTACTATTGATCTCAGCGACGGTGAATACTTTACCCCGGCTGTAACTATTGATGGTAATTTTGCAGATTGGGATGGAATAACTGAATATGCGGGTACAAGAGCTAATGGTGGTGATAATACCAGAATCAACCATTGGAGAATGACTTCCGATGCTCAGAATGTGTATATTTATGCCGAGATCGTATCGGAAAAAATAACAAATGCTCGATATTTCTATGTTGGCTTTGATACCGCTGAAGGGGGCACTAAACATGGTGGGATCGATGGCCTTGAGCAGTATGTCGTTATCTATCCTGCAGTCGCCGATAGCTCTCCTGTCACATTTATTCAGGGTGTAGATCCGCGCAGCACAGTGAATGGCAGCAGTGATGGATCATTAACTTCGTGGGGCGTTTCTGCTGGCGCGGTTACTTACTTCGAGATGTGCATCCCTAGGAGCAAGGTTAGCCTGACTTCTGCTGGTACTATCAAAGTTGGCATCTCCTACGATAATTATGATACGGTTCTTCAAAGCCTGACGCTTGAATAGTCCATATTTTCCGGTGTCCTTGATACAAGGGCCTGGAATCAAATATCTAATGAATGCTCCCGGTCATGTCGCCGTGAGCATTTTTTATGGCGGTTGAGGCCTTGTGACTAAATTGTAATATAATAAAAGTTAATGCGGTTTTTGGGCATTAAAATGTAATATATTATACTTTATGATAAGCTGCAGAGGGAAAGAAGAACGGTTGGTTGAAAATCCGGAGCACGGGAAGAGTATCTAGAAAAGAAGAATGAGATGCCAACGCAGAATAGATAATACGAAAAGGACGACCACTAGGGCCGTCCTTTTTGGAGTGCAGTATACTAGGTTAATCATTGGGTTTGTAATAGATTTGGATAGTGCCAGTATATGTATTATATGTGTCATCAATACTGTGGAGCGTAAAATAATGGTAGTCTCCTGTTGCTAAATTGTAAGTGGTAGACATGTTAGAACCGCCATCATCCACGTAGCTTGAATAAGGAATCTCGTTTGAAGATGGTTTCGATGTTGCGCCTGCATAGAGCTTGAAAGCACTTCTATAATAAGTACTTTGCCCCTTATTAACTACAATGCGAACGATTTGACCAAAATCGGTTGAATTGTAGATAGTTGCATCGCCAGTATTTTTGAATTCAATATTATCAGAACTGCTTGGCTTACGAGCATTAAGGGCATAGAAATCAAATCCGCCAGACTTAAATGCGTTTCCAGGGAGCTCCGAATTATGAGTGTTTGACAAGTCTGATGGATTAATCGTAATCAAGCTTAGAGGGTAGCCGTCAAATGACAATGCGTTAATATTGATGCGGTACATCGTATTTCTTACGAGTGTGGTACTAGCCAGTCCACCAAGAGAAGTTGTCCTTGAGCATATAACATCTCCACCTGCGTTTTTAAACGTAAAGGTAAAGTTCCCGGAAGGTGTGGTCAAACCATGGTGGAGATAGAACGTATAAGAGTTGTCTACATCTGGTGTAAAATTATAAGTTATAGAGTATTTTGCGCCCACTGATTCATTGTCCTCAGAAGTACCGGAAGTATAATAATACAACTGATTGGTTGAGTCATAACTAGTATAATATCTGCCCGCTAATTCGTGAGACGCAGATGTGATGATTAGCTGTCTGGCTGTACTGGGAATATTGGCGAATTTGAAACGAAGTACGGCGCCCGTGTGTTTAAATCTATAAACAGGGTCTGATTCAAAATCCGCATTAAGAGTGTAAACCATCATAGGAATCATATTGGCACCACTTCCTGTGATCTCGTCAGGAAAATTAAAGTAGAAACTCTCTTTTCCGTCGCCTTTCCAAATACTGGCATATGATTCTATGGGATAGAACGCAACGTGGGCATATGCCCCGCCTTCCGTCTTGTCTCCAGGTGTGCCAGTGAAGTTGCCGTCTCCAGCGGTGGTTGTAAAATCCTTGACAGAGTAGCTGCCACCTTCTCCATTTGAATAAAGGACTTTAATCTGATCACCTGCTTCCCAGCCAACGATGGCTTTCATGGATCCGGTGTCCTCAGTGTATGTGGTTTTGGTCTCGCCCTCGATGGAAGCTTTGATAGTTACAACATTTGCTTCGGAATCGGCCTCATCTTCCGGTACGGTAGCTGTCGGCTCTTCTTCGGGGATAATCTGATCCTGAGCTGAAGGTGTTTTAGCGCATCCTGCTATGGCAAGAACGCCGGCAATAACATAGAGATAAATCTTCTTCATAGTCCTTCCTGTTAAATGTTGTACTCGCCGCCAAGATTCATATCTTCCGTAGAAGCTGTGTTCATGCAATTTTCTTTGAATGACAGTTCCAGAACAGTGCATTCTGGAGTCTCATAATACTCGTTGTGTGTCATAGGTATATAATTAATAGTGTCTTTAATCATGGTAATAAGGGAATACACAACCCTATCTCTAAATTAGTTTTAGCTCTAAGTGACAAATATTGAAATATTCGTAATCAAAAACAAACACTATAGCGTTTTGTTTTACAAAAAAAGGTTTCAAAACGTTTCGTTTGGCGTTTCGTTTATTTCCCTTATTACCATGATAAAGGAGACTATTTCAAAGCATTCTGATGCTTATTGTCCATGTAATTAAAATATAAAACAATAACTATATTAATTATGAAGTACGATTACATAACACCAGAAACGAGCGTTATCGTTGTCCGTATGGAATCCGGACTATTGAATAACTACTCTCCCAATGGAACAGGTTCAGACCTTGGGGATCCTATTTATGCTGACATTTAAAATGAATGGTTATGAAGAAGATATGCATTTTATTATTCACTGCCGTTGCTTTTGTTGCCTGCAATAAAGTAAGTGAGACTATTATCAACGAACCTGTTGAGGTGCCTGTCAATAATGACATCCCTGCTGGTTATCATCTTGTAACATTGTCAGCAGCACAAGCCGAAGCTGTTGATGAGGATACAAAAACCACTTACGCAAATGATAAGGTATTCTCTTGGACTTCAGGAGATGAGATATCGGTTCTTTTTAACGATGGGTCTACAAATCGCTTTTTCACATTCTCAACAACAGGAACTGGTGCTTCTGCAACTTTCACTGGTTTAGTGGAAGATGGCTTTGATTACGAAGGGTCTGTTGGAGGTACTAAATGGGCCCTCTTTCCTGCAAATGACAATCATGTTTACACCTCTGATACAGATATCAAATTTTTCCTTCCTACGGGAACAAACGGAAATGTTTGTAATATTCCTATGATTGCCAATTACTCAGAGTCAACTTATCGGTTTTATCATCTCTGTGGAGCATTAAAATTCACGTTCCGCGGTCTTACTGCAAATCAGAATCTTAAATTCCAGTTCAACTCACACAATGACAAGCGTCGTACATATGGCCTCTATGAGATTCAAGGACTATCATCTGGCATATCCTCTGCCATTATCCAGGGAAACCACGTGACCGATTACTACAATCACAGCGCTTGGAATACAACGTATGTGACAGCTCAGGCAGATGCTAAAGGGGTAGCTGTATTATATCTTCCTCTGCCTCTGTCAGAAACCAGCACTACTAATTCTGAGTATTGGCCAACATATGAGTTAAACCTTCTCAATGCAGCTGACGATTCTAACCTTTATTCAATCACCACGGGCCATTTTAACATCGCCAAGGGAAAGATGACAATCGTAAGTCCTAAACAGTTGGGAACGGAGCCTCTTGGTGGCATTACTATTGATGGCACTTTCTCTGATTGGGATGTACATACAGAGCGCTATGTCGGAGGTACACTTGGTGTTATGAAGGCAACGTCAGACAGAACCAACCTTTATATCTATCAACGCTTTATCAATTCGAATTTCACGTACAGCATTTGGGATAATTATCAATATATTTACGTTGATATTGATAATGATGACACTAGTGGCTGCACTGAAGAAGACGCCTATCAGAAAGGGGCAGATAGACGTTGGAAATTCTTCATTTATTTTGATGACCCTAGTTGCCCAGATTATTATAAACCGGATGAGTCAACACCATTTGCAAAATGGTCATCAGGATGGTCTAAAATAGCTTTAGAGGGCTTTGATGAGACTACAATGTATAAGGCCGTTAAGACCACAGATTATTTAGATATAGAGTACTGTATTCCTCTTTCGTCATTAAGTATTTCTCCGGACCCTTCTACAACCAAAGTCTTTTCATTAGGCCTGTATGGACACTATAAGGATGGCACACCTTCAACAGTATATCCTAAAACTAAGCGTCTTGCTATAACAATTCCTGCGCCATCGGAATAGTTTGTTGAATCAATATGTCTGCGCCTGTCATATAGACGGGCGCTTTTTTGCCGTGTTGACAGTCAGATTGCCTGTAGGGGCGATTTGGGTGCCGACACGGCAAGGTTTTTCTGGGAAAGGGCCGTTTTTGCTGCCGTGTGGGCAGTGAAATCGGCCTTATACGCGTTCTGAGTGTCAACACGGCAAGGAGCCTGGTCTGGCCAGTTGCGGGAGCAGTGGCGGACAGGGTGCGGGGAGCTTCGGCCGGAGCTCCTGGACATAGCCGCACGGCCGTCCGAAAGTTAAGCTACGTCATACCCCAGCAGAGGGCCTTCTGGGAAGGGGTGGTGCGGTTTACCCCGCGACTGGGGAAGGGGGTAAACTACAAAATCGGCCTTGTGGGGCCCAAAGTGCGGTTTAAGTTTCGGAAAGGCCCGGGACCTCGTCCAAAAACCGGCTGGACCAGGTCCACAGACGGATGGGACCAGGTCCACCGGCAGCGGTATAGAGGGCAAGATTACACGAAAAAATATAGTAATATACTTGGTAATTATGGTAATTATTTGTATATTTGCATAGAGATAGGAAGAACATGAAGGTATTGATGACAAAAGAGCTGGAGGAGTTATATCTTACTGGGGAAAGTAAGATATACAAGGAGGTGGCAAAGACACCGGAGCTGTTGAAAGGTTATACAAGAGCTATAGATGCTCTTGTACAAGCAGTGGATACGGAGCAGTTGAAACAATTCAGCTTTCTTCATTATGAGAAGTTGAAGTATCAGTTCTCTGGTTTATCCTCGGTTAGATTGTCAAACAGATATGTACACAGGCTTTTGTTTACAGAACTGGAAGATGGTATAGAGGTACAACTAATAACAATTGATAATACACATTATGGAAACAAGACATGATGGATTTGTCCTTCTGGATGAAAATACTGTACCGGCTCTCGTTCTGCATCCTGGAGAGATTCTGAGGGAGGAACTGAAGGCCAGGGGCATCAGGCAAAAGGATTTTGCCGCTGGGATTGGCATGCAGGCAACTCATCTTAGCGCCCTTATCAATGGCATGAGGAATATCACTCCGGCAATAGCGGAGAAGATTGCTATGGGCCTTGACGGTATTCCGGCCAGTTTCTGGGTGGGGTTGCAGGAGAGGTATAACAAACATATAATGCTTAAAAAACAGCAGGGGCTTTCAAGACTGGTGGCGGGGTATGCTCATTCTATGGGGCAGGATCTGGAACCGGAACCTGTTGCGGTGCTGGCTTCGCCCAAGGTGGAGTATGGCACCAGGGTGGAGTATGAACTTTTAGTCCCGCTTGGAGACAGGGATATACTGGAGGCACTGGCCCGCAGGATGGGGTGGCATTTTGAAACCAAATGAAAGTAACCGAAACCAAAATGAAACGTGGGGCGTTGCGCTGTTACAGTTTTTTCTGTAATTTTGTGTGAACCATAGAATTAACATCAAAGGATGAAAAGATCTATTCTAATAGCCTTATCAGCAGCTGTGCTGGCGCTGGTTTCCTGCAAACAGAACGGGGAACCGCAGCTTCAGTATTACCAGACTCCTTACACTTATGACATAGTTTCAGTCCAGGAGCCGCCCCAGACCAATGAGGTTAAGAACATAATCTTCATGATCGGTGACGGCATGGGCCTGGAGCAGGTGAGCTGCGCGTGGGTGCTCAACAAGGGCAAACTGAACCTTGACAACTTCAAGTCTGTGGGTATTTCCCGTACGTGGTGCACCAATGCACTTATCACGGACTCCGGTGCGGGCGGAACCGCCCTGGCTACAGGTCAGAAGACCGGATACAGCCACGTGGGTACGGCCGCAGATACCACTGACCTCTATTCCATCCTGGTAGACGCCTCACGCGTTGGAAAGAGCACAGGAGTGGCGGTTACCTGCCACTTTGCAGACGCAACTCCCTGCGACTTCTGCTGCCACAATGAGTACAGATACAACCAGGAAGACCTTATCGCAGACTATGTGACCTGCGGCGTGGATTACCTGGCGGGCGGCGGTCTGGACTGGTTCACGGTGAACCGTACTGATGGCCGTGACATCACAAAGGAGATGGCTGCAGCGGGATACAACGTTGCCCTTACGGAGGAAGAGCTTCTCTCGGCGGAACTGCCCGTTATCGGCATACTTTCTCCGGACAATCTTCCGGTGGCTCAGGAGCGCGGAGACCTCTTCCGCCATATGGTTGCACGCGGGCTGGACAGGCTCTCAAAGAATGAAAAGGGCTTTGTGATGATGATTGAGGGCTCCTGCATTGACGACTGGCTGCACGGAAATGACATTGAAAAGGCCATGGAAGAGCTCCTGGACTTTGACCGTACTCTGGGAGATGTCCTTAAGTGGGCGGAGGCCGACGGCCATACCCTTGTTGTAATGACCGCAGACCACGCAACGGGTTGCCTTACTCTTCAGGACGGCAATCTGGAGGAAGGCCTTATCGGCGTTCATTTTGCTTCTGAGGCACATAACGGCATTGCCGTTCCGTTCTACGCCTGGGGCCCCGGCAGCGCGCAGTTCACGGGAATCCGTGAGAATGAGGACTGGGGTAAACTTGTAGCATCGTTTGTAAAATAATATGGCACAGAAAAAACACAATTGGCTGCTGTATGCCCTGATAACCATGATTACCTGGGGCATCTGGATGACTTTTTCAGATCCTACCATCGGGGAGCATTACCTTGGAATTCCCTCAGACTTCCCCTCTGAGATGGTATACGTGGTCTGGGCACTTTCAATGATTCCCTGTGCAATATTTGCACTGATAAACATCAAGTGGAAACTGGATGTGCGTCCCAAGACCGTGGCCCTTTCAATGGGTGTGGGGCTCCTTGGCGCCGGCGGGCAGCTGGTGCTGTTCCTGGCCCTCAAGTATGCCCCGTCATATCTTGTGATGCCCATGATCTCCGTGGCACCTATCGTTACGGTTATCCTGTCTTCCATCTTCCTTAAGGAGAAGGTGTCCAAACTTGGAATCCTTGGCATTGTGCTGGCTTTTGTTGCTATCATCTGCTTTGCAATGCCCAGTGACACAGAAGGTGCGGCTTCCGGCTGGATATGGATTGTCCTTGCGGCAGTGGTGTTCATCTGCTGGGGTATCCAGGCCTTTGTCATGAAGCTTGCAAACAACAATACGCCAGATGCAGAGAGCGTGTTTGTGTACATGGCCCTTGCAGCCGTGGTGCTCATTCCCGTGGCGTTTTTGCTGAAATCTCCCTCTGAGCTTGCCGCTTATGGCTGGGCAGTTCCTACCAAGGTGTTCTTTGTCCAGATCCTCAATGCAATTGGCGCATTCACCCTTGTTTACGCAAACCGCTACGGAAAGGCTATGGTGATTGCTCCGCTGGCCGATGCCTGCTCTCCCGTCATCTGCTGCCTGCTCTCCATTGTGCTTCTCCTTATTGCAGGCATGAATGCCCTTCCCACCGTGTGGCAGATTTGCGGTATGGTTGCGGCCATCTCCTGCGTATTCATCTTCAGCCGTGAGTAATTATATGAATAAGTACCTTTCCATCCTTTGCGCCTGCGCACTGGCCATTGCCTCCTGCGGATGTCAGGGAGACAAAGTCCCAGGTTCCACCGATACTCCCGATACCCCGGATGATCCCGAGACTCCGGCGCAGCAGGAGCCGGTAAATCCCAATAAGCCGGATGATGCCGGGGACCGTGTTCCGCTATCGGCCTCCCTTACCGGCGTGCAGCCCATGACGGGCATTGTGCTCTGGAACACCAGCGGCTCAAAGACAAAGAGCTATGTGCAGCTGGAGTATTCCTACATGCTTTACAATGACGTCTGCAAGGAAAAGGACGTGTTTGACTGGGGCGCTATGGACAGGCTTCTGGAGGGGGTTGCATCACGCGGCCACCAGGCCGTGGTGCGCTTCCGCTATACCTATCCCGGGTATTCCTGCGCCGTGCCGGATTATATCAAGAAATGGCCCGGTTATGAGGCTACCAACGCTAAGAGCGAAGGCCGCAATACGGAGTTCCCGGACTGGCGCTGCGAGGAACTTCAGCGCTTCCACAAGGAGTTCCACAGGCGTTTTGCAGAGCGTTATGACAAGGACCCCCGTCTTGCCTTTGTGGAGATAGGGTTCGGCCTATGGGCGGAATATCACATATACGACGGCCCCTGCGTGATAGGAAAGACTTTCCCCTCACATGAATTCCAGTCAGAGTTTTTACCTCTGATGGACCAGTGGTTCAAGGATACCCCCTGGCTGTTCTCCATTGATGCATCTGATTCCAAATACGCCCCCTTCCATAAGAATAAGGAGCTTCTGAACCTTAACTTCGGTAACTTTGACGACTCCTTCATGTGCTCCGATTGGGACGGATACAACTGGTCCGGCTGGCAGTTCTTCGGCCTTGAAAGGTATAAGAAGGGGGTGGCCGGAGGAGAATTCAGCTATTACACAGACTCTGACCAGAAGCATGCCCTTGACAAGGAAGGCATGCATGGCCGCAAGTTTGAAGATCTGGTGGCAAAGGTCCATATGACCTTCATAATCGGCAATGACCAGCCCGGAAAGCAGACTGATGCCCGTATTACAGAGGCTGCGATGTCCATGGGTTATCGCTTTGAGATAAGGGATTTCTGCGTAAATCCCGGGAAATCGGCCTCCGTCCTTATTGCTAATGTGGGCGTGGCACCTATCTACAGGGATGCCTGGGTGGCCGTGGAAGGCGTACGTGGATCGTTCAACCTGAGGGGCCTCATGCCCGGTGAATCCACCTGGGTCCAGATTGAATGTAATGCGTCGTCTTCGTCCAAGCCCGCCATCGAGTGTGACCACCTTGTTAAGGGCCAGAAGATAGAGTATCAGGCGTCTGTGAAATAGGCTCTTCCCGAATCTTAAACCGCACTTTGGGCCCCACAAGGCCCATTTTGTCGTTTACCCCCTGCTCCAGTCGCGGGGTAAACCGCACCACCCCCTCCCAGAAGGCCCTCTGCCGGGGTATGACGTCGTTTAACTTTCGGACGGCCGTGCGGCTATGTCCAGGAGCTCCGGCCGATGCTCCCCGCACCCTGTCCGCCACTGCTCCAGCAACTGGCCAGACCAGGCTCCTTGCCGTGTTGACACTCAGAACGCGTATAAGGCCGATTTCACTGCCCACACGGCAGCAAAAACAGCCCTTTTCCAGAAAAACCATGCCGTGTCGGTTCCCAATCGCCAATACCGGCAATCTGAGTGTCAACACGGCAAAGCTCCAAACCGAATGCCGCTGTCGGTGGACCTGGTCCAGCCACTTTTGGGACGAGGTGCCAGGGCGCTTCGGGTGCTTCCGAAACTTAAACCGCACTTTGGGCCCCACAAGGCCGATTTTGTCGTTTACCCCCTTCCTTGGTCACGGGGTAAACTGCACCACCCCCTCCCAGAAGTCCCTCTGCTGGGGTATGCCGTCGTTTAACTTTCGGATGGCAGTGCTGGACACTTCCCTCAGGATTTCTGGCTGCGGCGGAACTCTCCCGGAGTTACGCCGAATTTTTTCTGGAATTCCCTGTAGAAGTATGTCTTTGTTACAAATCCGCAGGCGTACATGATTTCCTGGACAGACATGTTGCCGGTGGTGAGAAGATGCTGCGCCTGTTCAAGGCGGACGCTGCGGATATACTCTGTTGTGGTCATATCCACGGTGGCCTTCAGCTTACGGTACAGCTGAACCTTGCTTATGTTAAGCTCTCCGGCAATCATGTCGGCGTTAAGGGATTCCTTGTCCAGATTGGCAAGGATGATGTCAGTGATGGATGTGAGGAGGGCTTTATCGGCCTTTTTGATTTCCTTGCCGGCAACTTTCTCTACGGATGCCTGAGCGGACTGGCTGTAGCGGATAACCTCCGTGTCACGGCTCAGGACGCGCTCTATTCTGGCTAGCAGGTGACGGGGGTGGAACGGCTTTGCGATGTATGCGTCTACGCCTCCTTCCAGGGCCTTGATCTGGGTGTCCACTGCCGATTCTCCGGTGAGGAGGATGAACGGGATATGCCCCAGGCGTTCATCTTCACGCATCTTTGCCCTCAGCTGCAGACCGTCCATGCCCGGCATGGCAAGGTCTGAGACCACTATCTTGGGCTCGGACTGGGCCATAAGCCGGAGGGCTTCCTCCGCGCCCGAAGCTGCCACCACGTTGAATCTTGGTGACAGGATTCCGGTGACGAATTCCCTCACCGAGTCGTCGTCGTCAACCACGAGGACGGTTTCCTCAGCCCCTCTGGCCGACAGGGGAGCCTCTTCCTCGGGTGGAATATCGGCCCGGGATTCCTGAATGGCGGCGGAACCGCTGAAAACCGGAAGCGAAGTATCCGGCTCAAGGTGGGGGACACTCACATGGAAGCAGGTATACGTGAGGCCGTCGCTGATGATTTCTATGTGCCCGTTATGCAACTCTACAAGACTCTGGCATAGGGCCAGACCTATTCCATTGCTGGTGCGTCCCTTCTGCAGGGCCTTCTCAAAGCGGTTCAGGACGTCGTAGCGGTTGAAGATGGTGGCCTGCTTGTCTTTGGGGATACCCACGCCGTAGTTTGTGACATCCATTTCCATCCTTCCGGCTACTTTCTGCAGCTTGACTTCCACGGTCTGCCCTTCCGGGGTGTATTTGAGAGCATTTGACAGAAGATTGAAAACCACCTTCTCCATGGAGTCTCCATCGGCCGTCCAGATGAGCCCGTCCGGGGGAGTGTCGCACTTGAAAGTGATGCGGGCGGCATCCATCTGCTCGCGGAAGTTGTCGTAGACGTGATATATGAGGGCCGGCATATCCACCAGGCCGATACTGATCCTGAGATGCCCTGTCTCCGCCTTCCTGAATGAGATGAGCTGCTGGATAAGGGTGAGCATGCGGTTGGAGGTGGATTCTATGGCAAGCACGCTTCTCATGTCCTTCCCGTTTATGGCCGATGAATTCCTGAGCTGCTGGCACGGGCCGTAAATAAGGGACAGGGAGTTTGAGAACTCATGGGCGATGTTTGTGAAAAAGTCCAGTTTGGCATCGTGGGTGCGCCTTGTGAACCTCCCGTACTGCCACAGAAAGATGGCGCTGAGCGCTGCAATGATGGCAATAATGAGGAATACTATCATGGCCGTGCGAGATTTCCACCATATCTGCCTCACGTGGATGGGAAGCCTCCATTCCCGGGTGCTGAGGAGGTGGCTGGCATTTGTCCAGTACACTATCAGATTGTATTTTCCGGGTTTGAGGTTGGACAGGGCTACGGTACGGGACTGCCCGATCTGGATCCAGTCCTTATGAAGGCCTTCCACCTTGTATGCAAGGAGGCACCTGTCTCCTGAGACATAGTCTACAGGCGTGAAGGTGAAGCTAACGGACATGACATCCGGTTCCAGCTCCAGTGTTCCGCCTTCTGAAGGAGGTATTACAGGATTGTTGTCTACCCTCAGCTCTTTCAGGACAAGTCTTGGATCATAGCCGGAAGAATGTATGGAGAGGGGATCGAAGCGGTTGAATCCCTTGATTCCGCCAAAATAGAACAGCCCGTCACGGGAGAAGGACGCTCCGTCGGAAAATTCATTGTCCTGGAGTCCGTCAATCGCATAGTATGAAAGGATGTATCCGGTATCTGGCTCAAGGCTTGCAAGACCGCTGTTGGTGCTGGCCCAGATATTCCCAGACGGGTCTTCCTGGATTCCGTGTATGGTCTGGCTTGGAAGGCCGTCACTGAGAGAATATCGGCGAAGAAGGCCCCGAGCAGGATCCAGAAGCATGAGACCCAGGCTGGATCCGGCCCAGAGTTGCCCCCGGGAGTCTCTCGCCATACACAGGATGTCGTCTGAATTAGTGCCGCCTAGGAGTTCTGCCTTAAGGCTGCCGGTGTTCAGAAGGGAAATGCCGGCGCCCCTTGTCCCAACCAGGATGTGCCCGCTGTCACCGGACAGGAGGCTGTATACCACGTTACTTCCAAGCTCTTCTTCCGGGATATGAGTCACCTGCGCGGCACGGCGGTTATCGGCCGATAGAATAAGCCGGAAAAGGCCGCTTCCGCTGGTCCCCACCCAGAGAGTATCATCGCCCTGTGGAAGAATTGCGTAGACACTGTGGACAGGTGCATCCTTTGGCAGGGACAAGGACTTTATCCTCTGGCCCTTGCCTCCTTTCTCCAGATAATTGATTCCGGCGCCATCGGTGCCTATCCACACAAGGCGGGGCGTTTCTGCGAATGCGAAAACCGAGTTGTGAGACAGGCCTTCTGCGGTAGTGATCTGCCGTTTTAGATTGAGCGCGCTGTCAAATTCAAATATTCCGGAGCCCTTTGTTCCCACAAGGATTGAATTATCACCATACCCAGAGAAGCATCTGATTGCATTGTCTTCAAACAGGCCGGTCACCTTCCCAAAATCAAATAGCTGGTCTGAGAGCTGCAAGACTCCGTGCATGTCAGTCCCAACCCACAGTATCTGCTGGGAGCCGCAGCAAAGGGACAGGACAGGGAGGTTTTTCAGGATATGGCTGTAGCTGCCGGTTACGGCATCCATTTCAAAAACGCCAGTCTGTGTTCCTAGGAAGATGGATGTCCCGTCGGTAGCAAAAGCCCTTATCATCCCTTCCCTGAACTGAAATACCTTTGAACTGCTTATTTCCCGCAGCTCCCGGCCTTTCTGAATCCAGATGTCGTCCTCTGCACTGTTGTAGTGCACAAATTCAACGCCTTCCTCTTCCAGGCTCTCCCCGCGGAACAGTTTTCCGTCCGAGGTGTGTATCCAGAGGCTGTTCCTGCTGTCAAAGAAAGCATTCACAACGGTTTTGCCCCTCAGGGAAGCGGTCATCCTGAAAGTATGACCGTCAAAGATATAGGCGCCGCGGCCGTTCACAAGGCATACGGTTTCTCCGGAAGGACTCACTGCAAGATGGAAGCTGTCCTCAGATATGGTGGACCTTTCCGTAGGGCCGGTAAAATAGTTGGTGAAAGCCTGTTTCCTGGGATTGTAACGGTCTACGCCCCTGTCTGTCACAATCCACAGGCAGGTGTCACTCTGCTCCACTATATCCCTTATGACGTTGTTCCTCAGAGATCCCGCTTCATCGGCCGATGGCAGGAATACCCGCATTCCTTCCGAGTCCCAGCAGTTGAGGCCATCCCATGTTCCAAACCACATGAGGGTGTTACTGTCCTGCCTGATCACATTTACGGAACTGTTGGACAGTCCGTTGGCGTTGGTGATGCGCTTTATGTTGTATTTGTGCACCGCAGAGTGCCCATAAATGGCCCAGAGCAGTGTTAAAAGGCAGATTATTAGTTTTTTCACGTGTGATCTCATTTTCGTCAAATATAAGTACTTTTTCCCTAAAAGTCAAAATTGAGCACTCATTTGTTTAAATTGTGCACCTCGCAGGGAAGTCCGTGGGCTATCTTTGCGGTACACTAAAACGTCAGAAAGTATGGATATTGCAAAGCGCAACCCCTCCAATCCGCTGCTTCGTCCCAGCGACCTCCACCCCTGCATCGAGGGAATGGAAATAACCTGTCTCCTCAACCCCGGCGTGTTCCGCCTTGGCGGTAAGACCTGGCTTCTTCTCCGCGTGGCAGAGCGCCCCGTCCAGAAGGAAGGAGTGATCAGTTTCCCCGTATATAATGATAAAGGTGAAATAGAGGTCCTGAGCTTTTCCAAGGATGACCCAGACCTTGATGCCAGTGATCCCCGCGTCATAGGATATAAAGGACAGAATTACCTTACAACTCTGTCATATCTCCGTCCCGTCTGCTCAGACGACGACGTCCATTTCTACGAGGACCCCTCTATGCGCCCCATCTTCGGGAAAGGCTTCCAGGAGTCTTTCGGCATTGAGGACTGCCGCGTGGCAACTATGGAGGACGGTTTCTGGCTCACTTTCACGGAGGTTTCTCCCGTGGCAGTTGGCGTTGGCCTGATCCATACCAAGGACTTCCAGACGCTTGAGCGTGAGGGTATGATCTTCCCTCCCCACAACAAGGACTGCGCCCTCTTTGAGGAGAAGATAGGCGGTAAGTGGTATGCTTTCCACCGTCCCAGCAGCCCCGAACTTGGCGGTAACTATATCTGGGTGGCCGAATCCCCGGACCGTATCCACTGGGGCAGGCACATCTGCATCGCCACCACCCGTCCCGGCAAATGGGACAGCGCAAGAGTGGGCGCAGGCGCAGCTCCTATCCGCACAGAGAAGGGCTGGCTTGAGATCTATCACGGCGCAAACAAGGAAAACCGCTACTGCCTTGGCGCCCTCCTTCTTGACCTCGATGATCCCACCAAGGTCATTGCAAGGAGCGAGGAACCCATCATGGAACCCATCGCTCCCTATGAGCAGACCGGATTCTTTGGAAACGTGGTCTTCACCAACGGCTTCTACCGCCTTGACGAGGACACCGTGCGCATTTTCTATGGCGCCTCCGACGAAGTGATCTGCAGCGCAGAATTCTCCATCAAAGAAATCTTAGACACCCTTTGTAAGTAATGAAAGGATTAAACGAACTGGCTTTCTTCAAGTCCCAGCCTAAGGAGATAAGGACCCTCCTGGTAACCAATCTCCTCTTTGCGATGGTGCTCCCCCTCATAGAGATCTTCGCGGGAGCCTACATCATGCGCAATACCGGCAGCCCCTCCTGGGTTGTGGTGTACCAACTCTGTATGTACGTGGGCGTTGTTATGTCCGCTATGGTGAACGGACTGCTGCTCAAGTGGTTCAAGTCTTCCCAGCTGTACACCTTCGGTATCATCATCTCCGCCATAGCGCTTATGGTGATGATGTTCATCCGCAGCGTCACCCTCCCGATGCTCTGCGCAACGGGCTTCCTTATCGGCCTTTCAACAGGATTCTTCTGGACAAACCGCTACCTCCTCACCCTCTATTCCACCAACGATGAGAACCGCAACTATTTCTTCGGGTTCGAGTCCTTCTTCTTCTCCCTGTGGAATATAGTGATTCCCATTGTGGTAGGCGCCTTCCTGGCATATGTGGACGGCAGGACCATCTTTGGAATGACCCTTGACGTTAATGCAGGATACAGGGTGATCACTATGGTTGCCTTTGTGATAGCCATCTGCGCATGCCTGGTGCTTTCCCGCGGAAAGTTCCGCTCTCCGGAGAGCAAGAACTTCTTCTACCTAAGGTATCACAGGCTTTGGAACAAGCTCCTTTCCCTTGCCGGCCTCAAGGGCATGGTACAGGGCTTCCTTGTGACCGCTCCCGCCATCCTCATCATGAAATTCATCGGCGGAGAAGGCGAGCTTGGCCTTATCCAGGGTATCGCAGGAGCCCTTACGGCCATCCTTGTGTATGTCCTTGGCCGCGTTGCAAAGCCTGAGGACCGCATGAAGATATTCGGCTTCGGCCTCCTTGTGTTCTTCCTTGGCACCCTTGCCAACAGCATCCTTTTCAGCGCCGCCGGCGTAATTGTCTTCATCCTCTGCAAAGTTCTGTTCCAGCCTATCCATGACCTGGCATACCTTCCTACAATGATGAAGACCATTGATGCTGTGTCAAAGATTGAAGGCAGGGACGAATACGCCTATATCATGAGCCATGAGTTCGGCCTGTTTGTGGGCCGGGCCTTCGGGATGGTCCTCTTCATTGTCCTGGCAAAGGTATTCAGCGAGGACATAGCCCTCCGTTATGCCCTTGTCATCGTTGGCGCCATCCAGATGCTCAGCCTTCCCCTTGCAAAGAACATCATTAAAGAAATAGACGGCAACAAATGAGAAAGTACATTGTAATAGCCCTTATTGCCGCCCTCACAGCCTGCCAGAACACTCCTGAAGAGTCCTGGGGCCAGGCAGTTGAGCAGGTGAGCATCCCCCGCGTAGAGCTTATGGCAGCAATGCCCCAGCCCTACAAGATCCTTGACTGGCACCAGAAGGCCCTTGACTTTGACGCCTATGTCTATGACTTCGAGAGCACCCTTCCCGCTGGTCCCGTGATCTGGATGGACGGCGCCGGCCGCAACAACGGCCAGGTAACCTTCGGCCTCTATACCGCAATGAAGGACGCCCGTCAGGGCCCCGACAACAACGGCGGAGAGTTCCACGAGAGCCTCAACATCCTCCACACCCTCATAGGTGCCGGCCTCAACGGCATTGACAAGACTTCCCAGAATGGCTACAACTGGGTGAAGATGTCCCAGAACTATTTCAACACCGACAACGGCTGGAACATAGTGATGAACAACACCTGCCCGGAGGTTGCCCTGCTTGGCGGCGGTTACGGCCGTGACTGGTGGTACGACGTCTATCCCAACATCCTCTTCTATGCAATGAGCGAGATCTTCCCCGGCGTTGACGGGGCCGATGAAATAATGCATACGGTGGCGGAGCAGTTTGCTGCGGCCGATGAGGTGCTTGACGGAAACTACGATTTCACCTACTTCGACTACTCCCAGATGAAGGGCTGCAACAACTGGATCCCCAAGCAGCAGGACGCCGCCGGCGGCCACGCCTGGGTGCTTTACAGCGCATACCGCAAGTTTGGAGACCCCCGCTACCTTGAGCGCGCCAAAACCGCCATGGCCGCCCTTGACTCCCAGAAGGAAAGCCGTTTCTATGAGATTCTCCTCCCAATGGGAATCTACACCGCCGCCCGCCTGAATGCAGAGCAGGGCTGCAGCTTCGACACCGGCAAGATGCTTGACTGGGTGTTCGAGGGCTGCAAGGCTCCAGACGGCCGTAACGGCTGGGGCATCACCGCCGGAAAGTGGGGAGACTATGAGATCAGCGGCCTCCAGGGCAGCCTCATAGACCGTGGCGGATTTGCCTTCCTGATGAATTCCGTAGACGTTGCATGGCCCTTTGTCCCCCTTGTGAAGTATGAGCCCAAGTGGGCCCGCTCCATAGGCCGATGGATGCTGAACGTTGCCAACAACTGCCGCCTGTTCTTCCCGGACCAGCTTCCCGACGAGAACCAGTGCCTCCCCGGAATGCAGGACTACACCAATTCCATTATTGCCTACGAAGGCCTCCGCTATGAGGACCAGATCTTTGAGCCCGAAAAGCACAAGGGCATTCACCCCATGGCCCTTGGAGACGGCCCGCTGTGGAACGAGAACAACCCCATGGAGAGTATGTTCAGCGTATATAGCACATCGGCCGTAGGTATCCTTGGAGCCATTGTGGAAACCACCAATGTGGAGGGCGTCCTTCGCCTCAACTGCAACGCAACTGACTTCTACGCATCCAGGCCCTATCCAGTGTACCTTATGTACAATCCCTTCGATGTGGTGAAGTCCGTGACTTACAAAATCGGAGACGGCGGCCGCAAGGACCTCTTTGACATAGTGTCCCGCCGCTACGTTGCAAAGAGCGTGTGCCGAAGCGCCCGGATCCTCATTGAACCCGATTCCTCCGCCGTAATAGTGGAGCTTCCCGCCGGCAGCGTGATAAAGGCCGATGAAAACGGAAATCTGACTGTAAACGAAAATATAATCGCATACAATGAAAAGAATAATTAGTGCACTAGTAGCAGTTCTCCTGCTGCCCCTTGCCGCATTTGCACAGCATACGGTAAGCGGAACTGTGACGGAAGCCGCAAACGGTGAACCCGTTATCGGCGCCAGCATAATGGTGCAGGGTACCTCCACGGGCGTCATCACCGACCTAGACGGTACTTTCACCATCAGCGCCCCCTCAAATGCCGTCCTGGTGTTTGACTGCATCGGCTTCAAGACCGTTACCATCCCGGTGAACGGCCAGAGCGTGGTGAATGTCCAGATGGAGGAAGACACCCAGTTCCTTGACGAGGTTGTGGTTGTGGGTTACTCCGTCATGAAGCGCCGCGATGTCCTTGGCGCCGTTTCCAAGGTTGGTAACGAGCAACTCACCAAGGTCCCCGTGGCCAGCGTGCAGGAATCCCTGCAGGGCCGCGTGGCCGGAGTGAACATCTCCAACCAGACCGGCGCTCCGGGTGCCGATATCTCCGTACGCGTACGTGGTACCGGCTCCATCTCTTCCGGAAACGAGCCCCTTTACATTGTTGACGGTATTCCTGTGGAGGGAGCCCTCAACTCGCTTTCTGCGGGTGACATTGAGGAGATTTCCATCCTGAAGGACGCATCATCGGCCGCAATCTACGGCTCCCGTGCAACCAACGGCGTAGTCCTCATCACCACCAAGGGTGGCAAGGAAGGCGATGCCCGCATCACCTACAATATGCAAACCGGTATCCAGTTCCACGGCAAACTGCCTCAGATGACTTCCACGGAAGAATACATCAAACTCTACAACGAGGCCGCCACCGCCGACAACGAGGTCCTTTCCATCAAGCGTAAACTCATCGAGGGCGAATACCTTAAGGAATTCCCCAACGTGAACCACCTGGAGGAGATTTTCCGCGTGGCTCCCATCACCCAGCACGAACTCACGCTGAGCGGCGGCAACTCCAAGACCCGCTACCTTGTATCGGCCAATTATTTCAACCAGCAGGGTATCATCAGGAATTCCTCCTACGACAAGGCTTCCCTCCGCGCCAGCCTGAATTCCCAGATCAAGCCCTGGCTGAAGGTGGACCTCAACGTTAACGGCTCTTACGCTAACAACAAGATGCTGTCTTCATCCGGTGACGGTTACAAGAACGACCAGGGCGGCTCCGTGGTGCGTTACGCCCTTTTCCGCAACCCCGCTATCCCCGTGTTTGACAACGACGGAAACTACGTGGATATGCCCGGCACCTACTACGGCGCCGCCGCATACAACAGTTTCTTCGGCGACGGTTACAGCCCGGAAGGCCTCACCCAGTACACGGACCGCACCAACCGCACCAAGACCCTACTCGTGACAGGCAACGTTATGGTGAACTTCACCAAGAACCTGTTTTGGAAAACCACCATGGGCCTTGACTACCGCCACAACACCTACAGGCTCTACAACAAGACCTGGGGCGACAAAGACCGCATCAACGAGACCAACGGCCTTACGGTGCGTTACAACCAGAATAGCAACTGGACGGTGAACTCCACCCTCAACCATAACCTTGAGTTCGGCCAGCACCATATCAACTACCTTGTAGGTATGGAAGCCATCCACAACCGTGAAGAGGTAATCTCATCGGCCAACGAGGATTTCCCCTCCGACGACCCCGACCTCCTCTATATCGGCCTCGGGCAGGGAGCGCTGGTCTCCAGCCAGGGCGAGAGCGCGTCGTCCCTTCTCTCCTTCTTCGCCAACGCCAACTACAACTTCGGCAGCCGCTATTACGTTTCCGGCATCCTCCGTCTGGACGGATCTTCCCGCTTCAGCGCAGGTCACCGCTGGGGTCTGTTCTACTCCGCTTCCGCCGGCTGGAACATAGACCAGGAGGCATTTATGGAGGACGCGGACTGGCTTGACAAACTCAAACTCCGCGTAGGCTACGGCGCCATCGGCAACCAGAATATCGGCCTTTACGCATACTCTGACCGCTATTCCGGAAAGTACTATTACGCTTTCAGCGGCGCTATGGCCGACGGTTACACCCAGACTTCCCTGGGTAACGACGAACTCAAGTGGGAGACTTCCCGCCAACTCAACGCCGGTATCGACATCGAGGTCTTGAAAGGCACCCTCGGCGGTTCCGTTGACTGGTACTACAAGATTACGGACGATATGCTGGTGCAGGAATCCCTGCCCACATCCGTAGGCCGCAACGCATCCCGCTGGGTGAACAACGGCAGCGTCCTTAACACCGGCGTGGACGTGGAACTGTTCTACCGCCGTCAGTTCAAGGACTGGGGCTTTGACGTAACACTCAACGGCGGTTACCTCCACAACGAGGTCCTGCGCCTTGACTCTCCCATCCTTGGCGGTCTGGTGAACGACGGAGTGTACGTTACCCGCACGGAGGTTGGCCATCCTATCGGCTCCTTCTATATGTATGAGATGGAGGGAATCTTCCAGAACGACGTTGAGGTGATGATGTCCCCCATCCAGGGAACAGGCATCAAGCCCGGCGACGTGAAGTACCGCAACATTGTTGAGGATTCCGTGATCGACGGCAAGGACAGAACCTTCGTGGGAAGCGCCATCCCTACTTTCACCACCGGTATCAACCTTGGCCTCAACTACAAGGGCTGGGACTTCTCAATGTTCTTCCAGGGCGCTTTCGGCCAGAAGGTGTACGTGCAGTTCTTCAACGACTCCGAAGGCTTCTACCGCGGTTTCCCTGCCACCAAGCGCTATTATGACGGACACTGGACAGGGGAGGGGAGCACCAACGAATTCCCCCGCGCCACCTGGGTGGGCACGAACAACCGCAAGGTTTCCACCCGCTTCCTCCACGACGGCAGTTATATGCGTCTGAAGAACGTCCAGTTGGGCCACTCCTTCAAACTGCCGGAATCCTGGAACGTTGCTACCTGCAGGGTTTACCTTGCGGCGTCCAACCTCCTCACCTTCACTTCCTATCCGGGACTTGATCCTGAGATGACTGTGAACGCCAACTCCACCGGAGAAGGAGACCGTGCAAACGGTATCGACTGGGGTACATACCCGGTTGCAAAGAGTGTTACCCTTGGCCTCAATTTAACCTTCTAGAGATATGAAAGCAAGAATCATCATAGCAATTGCCGCAGCAGCGGTCCTTTCCGCAACATCTTGCGAGAAATTCCTGGAGGAAAACCTCAAGGGCGGCTACTCTGCAGAGAATTATTATACCACTCCCGGCAAGGCCGAAATGGCCGTGAATGCCGTCTACAACAGCCTCTACGGCAATATCCTGTGGATGTTTGGAGACGTAGCCTCCGACGACTCCGTAAAGGGAGGATCGGACGGTGACCAGCCCCAGATCAACGAGATTGATTCCTTCACCGCTACGGCGGACCACGGCAACCTGGGCACATTCTGGCAGGATACCTACGAGACCATCACCCGCGCCAACAACGCCATAGACGCCATCTCGAAGATGGGCCTTGAGGACAAAGTGGCCGCTAATCTCATCGGCCAGGCAAAATTCCTCCGCGCATATTCCTACTTCAACCTTGTGAATATATTCGGAAGGGTGCCCCTGAAGACAAAGCCCCAGAACGAGTCTTCCGCAATCCACGTGGGTCTTTCCAGCATTGAGGACATCTACGCCCAGATTGATGCCGATCTTGCGGACGCAGCCGCAGGCGTTGGAGACCTCAAGGACGGTCACGTGAACCGCACCGCCGCCTATGCCCTCCTTGCAAAGAGCAAGGTTTTCCAGGGCAAATGGGCCGATGCCCTTGCCGCGATAACGGCCCTTGAAGGCCTGGGCGCAGGTTATGACCTGGATCCGGACTACGCCAGCCTCTTCGCCCCCGGCGGAGAAGACAGCGTGGAGAGCATCTTCGCAATCCGTTACGGCAACAACAAGACCGCATCCCTTGGCAACAACCTATGCGTGTGGTTCGCACCCTTCGAGGAAGGCGGTTACAACTTCAACGCTCCCACGGAGTCCTATGTGGGCGTATTTGATGAACTCACCGTTGGCGGTGACACCGATCCCCGCCTTGACGCATCCATCGGCCGTGACGGGAAGCCCTGGTTCAACGGTACCACCTTCAAGAAGGAATGGGGCGGAGCCACCGGCTACCTTGTGAAAAAGTACGACCAGGACGACGTTGAGGACCAGGCAAAGGCACAGAGCACCGTTCCCCAGCAGCGCATCCGCTACGCCGAAGTCCTTCTCTTGAAGGCCGAGGCTATGAACGAGAGCGGAACCGCCGGCGCGGCCGCCGTGCTTGATCAGGTCAGGGGCCGCGCAGGCCTTGCTCCCACCACCGCCACCACCCAGGCGGCCCTCAGGGACGCTATCCGCAAGGAGCGCCGCCGCGAACTTGGCTTCGAGTTCCACCGCTTCTTTGATGTGATGCGTTACGGAAAGGAGTACGCCGTGGCCGCCCTTGGCGCAGCCGCATGGCCGCAGGAACGCTACTATTTCCCCATCCCCCAGGGAGAGACCGATGCCAATTCCGCTTTGAAGAACTAAAATCAAACCATAAATATTAATCCATTAACCAAAACACAACAAAATGAAAAAGATTTTCGCATTTGTCGCAATCGCCATCAGCCTGGTGGCTGTGAGTTGCACCAAGCCCGCCGCCAATGGCGACCAGAAGGAAGAGGTTAAGGTTGACCTTACCGCTCTCAACGCCCTCCTTTCCGAGTGCAAGACCATTGCTAACGCCGCTACCACCGACAGTTGGTCCCAGAAGGCCATTGATGACTTCAAGGCCGTTATCTCTACCGTAGAGAAGGCTATCCCCGCCGCTACTACCCAGACTGCAGTTGACAACCTTCTTGCACAGCTCAAGACCGCAAAGGAAACATTCCTTGCAGCAGAAATCGGCGCCATTCCCGCAGACGCCCTTGCCTGGGCCCTCTCTTTCGAGGAAGGCAGCGGCACTGAACTCAAGACCACCGGCAAGTATGAGTGGACTGTGAAACTCCTCCCCGGTGAGGAAGGCACTCCCAAGTTCGTGGACGGTCACAAGGCCGGCAGCAAGGGCCTCCAGTTCGGTTACGGCGCTTACGGCGAGTTCCAGGATGCAGTGGCCTCCGTTCTTGAGACTCCTACATTCTCAATCGCCTGCTGGGTGAACACCGCTATCTACGAGAACAACTACATCCTCTCCTGGAACAAGTGGGACACCTGGAAATTCCAGACCCAGAGCACCAACAAGGCTTTCCTCACCGTTCACTTCGGAGACGTATGGATCGACCACGACGGCAACACCGAGATTCCTGAGAACGAGTGGCATCACGTTGTAGCCACCTGCGACCTCACCAACGGCGCTATGGAATTCTATCTTGACGGTGAACTCACTATGAGATGGGACAAGGAGAACGAAGGCAAACTTGACATCACCAACAAGACCTTTGCCCCTGCACCGGAAGGCACCAAACTCCTCCTTGGCCTCCAGGAGCCCGACTCCGAGACCGGCTACTACACCGGCAAACTGGACGACCTCGCTTTCTACACCGTTGCTCTTGACGGCGGCCAGGTAGCGAAACTGTTCAACGACCAGAAGTAATTCTCACCTTAAACCGGCGGCGGCTGACCCTTCCGCCGGTTTCCAGATTTTTTCGTTATATTTGTTCCTGTTATGAAAAAGAATATCACTCTCATACTCAGTTTGTTCGCAGCGGTGGGTACGCTGATGGCCTGCGCACCCGCGCCTATTCAGGAACAGGACCAGGAGGAGGACCCTACGGAAAACCCCGGAGAGGACGACGACCCTGGCCAGAAACCTGATGAGGAAGACCCCGACAAACCCTGGGAAATCCCCGGTGAGGAGACACTGTCGCCGTTTGTATCTCCCGGTCCCCGCGAGCAGGTGACCATCTCCCGCGTAGACCTTATGCCGGATATGCCTGCCACTTACAAGATGCTTGACTGGAGGCAGAAGGCCCTGGATTATGACGCATACGTCTTTGACTGGAACGCTACCGGAGAATACCTTCCCCTTATCTGGCTGGACCAGACCGGAAAGAACTCCCCGTACGACGGATTCGGCCTTTACACCACCCTTGGAGACATCCGTCAGGGGCCCCAGAGCCCGGGCGGCCACGAGGCAATCAACACTATGGCGGCCGTTATGGGCGCTGGCCTTGTGGGCATAGACAAAACCTCCCAGGACGGCTACAACTACCCCCAGATGCTCCAGAACTATTTCGCCGGCCGCAACGAGTGGAACATTATGGTCAACGGCACCTCCGGATTCGGTCAGGACTGGTGGTACAATATGCTGCCAAACCTCCTCTACTGGGGTGTCTGCGACATATTCCCCGGGGTTGAGGGCGCGGATCCTATCCTCCGTTCAATAGCAGACCAGTTTGCCAAGGCCGATGAAGCGATGAACGGAGATTACGGCTACAGTTGGTTCAAGTACAGCACTATGGAGGGCAAGGTGAACAACATCCCGCGTCAGCAGGATGCGGCAGCCGGCCACGCCTGGGTGCTCCTGAATGCCTACCGCAAGTTTGGGGACATCAACCACCTCCGCAGGGCCGTTAGCGCGATGACCGTGATAAACAACCTTCCGGAAAGCCGTTTCTATGAGATTGTGCTGCCGTTTGGTGCTTATGTGGGCGCAGCAATGAACGCTATGTACGGTACTTCATTCGAGGTTGGAAGGGTGCTTCGCTGGACCTTCGAGGGCAACAAGAGCAGCGGCCGTGTGGGCTGGGCAGTTACGGTGGGCCAGTGGGGCCCCTACGACATTTCCGGCCTTCAGGGAAGCATCACCGACGGCGGCGGTTACGCCTTCCAGATGAACTCCTATGAGATGGCCTGGCCGCTGGTTCCTATGGTTAAGTATGAGCCCAAGTTCGCAACTACAATCGGCAAATGGATGCTCAACAATGCATCGGCCTCACGCCTTTTCTTCCCTATGGAGATTGCCGATGAATACCAGGCCTGCCCCGACCTCAAGAACGTTACCAATAATATCATCGGCTACGAAGGCCTTCGCAAGAGGGACCGTTATGGGAAGATATCGGCCCAGCCGGTGGCGGAAGGAGACGGCCCCAGTTGGCTTGCAGGTATGCCTGACTGCACTATGTTCAGCCTTTACAGCACTTCGCCAATCGGCATTTTCGGGTCCATCATCTCCACTACGGACGTTGAGGGCATCCTTTCCCTGGACTGCAACGTCACGGACTTTTATGCCGATCGTCCTTTCCCCTGCCATCTTATGTATAATCCTTATGCCGATGACAGGACCGTCACCTACAAGGCCTGCGGCAGCGCCGCCTATGACCTCTTTGATGCAGTTGCCCGTGACTATGCAGCAAAGAATGCAAGCGGAGACTGCTCCATTGTGATTCCTGCAAAGAAGGCGGTTCTGGTGTATGAGATTCCTGCAGGAACGGAACTTTACTCAACGCCTTCAGGCCACGTTTTCACCAAGGACAGAACCATCGTTGCCTGGTAAACCCTTGACTTTCACAAATAAAAGCCGTACCTTTACGCTATGAGAAACGTAATTGTATCGGCTTTAATTTTTTTGCTGGCCTCATGCGCCGGCTCTGAGTGGACTTTAACCCAGGACAGCACCGGGAAATCCTATCCCGCCCAGGTGCCTTCAACGGTGGCGGCGGTGCTCCTTGAAAACGGCGTGGAACTCACTCCGGAGGCTCTGGAGGGAAGTTTTACCTATTCCACCGTATTCAAGGCTTATGACCCTTCGCTTCATTACACCCTCCGTTTTGACGGCCTGGGGTATTATGCCGATATCTTCTTCAACGGGAACAAGATTGCCTCAAAGGATACCACCTTCGGCATCTTTGCCGTGAGGGAGTTTGACGTAACCCGCCTGATGGGTAAGAAGAATCTCCTTGAGGTGCGGCTTGAAAGGGCAAAGGCAGGGGACCTTAACCATGGCTGGGTAGACTGGAGCCCCGCACCGGAAGATGAGAGTATGGGCCTTGTGAGGGGCGTTTCCCTACGCTCCCACGGAGACGTTTCCATAAAGGACCTCTACGTCCATCCCATCCTGGATGATGATTTGGATGAGGCCGATATTGAAGTCCGCGCACTCCTTTGTAACCATACATCAGAGCCCCGTAAGGTAGTTCTGAAGGGCGTTTTGGAAGGCCAGGAGTTCTCCCATTCCCTTGCCCTTGGGCCCGGGGAAACCCGTGAGGAGGTATTCGAGGCCCTTGAGATAGAGAATCCCCGCCTCTGGTGGACCCACGACTTAGGAACGCCGGAGCTTTACAATCTCAGGCTCTTTGCCCTCACCGGAAAGGCGGTATCGGACAAAGTCTCCCGCACATTCGGCATACGTAAGTTCACCTCCCGCCTCAACGCAGACGGTAACCGCCAATACACCCTCAACGGCCGTGACATCCTTGTGGTGGGCGCCGGCTGGGCCGATGACCGTTATCTCCGGGACACCCATGAAAGCATCGCCCATCAGGTGAAACTTGTGAAGGACATGGGCCTTAACTGTATCCGCTTTGAGAATATCTGGGGCAAGGATTCCTATATCTATGACCTTTGCGACCAAGAGGGCCTCATGGCAATTACCGGCTGGAGCTGCCAGTGGGAATGGGAAGGCTACTGCGGCATCCCTCACAGCAATCTGTATGGCTGCATCAATGACCCTGAGCGCAATGCCCTGGCATACCGTTATTTCCGTGACCAGATGCGCTGGATACGCAATCACCCCTCAATTGCGGCCTTCCTTACCGGCAGTGACCGCATTGCAAATCCTCAGCTTGAACCTCTCTACATCAAGGAATTCAAGGCCCTGGGGCTGGAGTTCTCATATATCTGCAGCGCTGCCTCAAAGGTTTCTCTCGCAGGACCTTCCGGCAACAAGATGACGGGTCCCTATGAGTACTGCGGCCCTGAATACTGGGTAAGTCCACAGGCCGATGGCGGCGCGCTTGGATTCAACACGGAAACTGGTATCGGCCTTAATATGCCTCAGCTAGAATCCGTGAAAAGGATGATTGCACCGGAAGATCTCTGGCCCGTTGGAAAGGCATGGGACAGCCTCTGCACCGTGGCAGGAGAGGGTATGCACGATACCCATGTCATCCGTGAGGTGGTCTCAGGCCAGTACGGGGAGCCTTCTTCAGTAGAAGAATTCGTTGCCCGCGCCCAGGCTGCAGACTACACCGGTACCCGCGGTATGTACGAGGCCTTCCGTATCAATATAGGTAAGGCTACGGGCGTGGTGCAGTGGATGCTCAATTCTGCCGTCCCCATGCTCTACTGGCAGCTGTATGACTGGTACGGAATCCCTACGGCCGGTTATTACGGCACCAAGAAGGCCCTGGAGCCCGTCCAGCTGCTTCTGCAGTGGGAAGAGCGTAAGCTTTATGCCGTAAACGGCCTGGCTTCTGGAAAGGGAGTGGCAAAACTGGACTGCACCGTCCGTATCTTTGATGCCGCTTCCCGTGAAATCCAGTCAGTCCCCGTGAGCGTAAGCGTCCCTGAAGGCAAGTCCGTCCCCGTACTGGACCTTCCGGAAGGTGAGGACCTCTTTGTATTTGTGGAAGGCGGCGCAAATAACTTCTACGCCGTTCCGGCCCAGGGCAATGTCCACGACTTTGCGCATTCAGGGTGGTTCCAGACGCCTATCGGCACGTATGCAAATCTCTCTTACGTGACGGCGCTTCCCGCTCCGGATCTCAGTGTCAAGGAGGACGGTGCACACAATGTTACGGTTGTGAATAATTCAGATACCGTGGCCTTCCAGGTGGTCCTTAAACTCCTTGACGGAGATGGAGAGCTTGTTCCGGAGGCCTTCTGGTCAGACAACTTCTTCTCCCTGCCGCCTCACGGCAGCGTAACTGTTTCCCACGGCGGGAAGGGCAAGGTAGCCTGGACGGCAGGACTGTAATTATTGGACTGTTTTACGGATAGAACTTCCCGTCAGTCCTGCTGCCGTATTATCTTTGATCCAGGAGGTACGCTGTGGGTGAGCCAGACGTTACCCCCAATGACGGAGCCTTTCCCAATTGTGATGCGGCCAAGGAGGGTGGCGTTACTGTAGATGGTAACGCCGTCTTCAATGATGGGGTGGCGGGGGATGTTGCAGGGGGTTCCTTCGGCATCCTTCCTGATGTTCTTTGCGCCAAGGGTGACTCCCTGATAAATGGTCACATAATTGCCGATAATTGCCGTCTGGCCTATCACAACGCCCGTTCCATGGTCAATTGCAAAATGGTGGCCGATGGAAGCCTGAGGATGAATGTCTATTCCGGTATTGGCGTGGGCCCATTCCGTGAGCATACGGGGGATGATGGGAATTCCCAGCGCGTCAAGCTCATGGGCCACCCTGTAGTGGATCATTGCAGTCACGGCGGGGTAGCAGTACACAATTTCCTGGAGACTGTCCGTTGCGGGGTCATTGCTGGCAATGGCCTCAACGTCCTGTTTCAGGAGCCGGGCAATGTCCGGGACTCTCGCCCTGAACTTTTCCACGGCTTCCTGCGGGCACAGCTGCGCAAGGACGTCCATGGCATTCTGCAGGGATTCCTCATAGGGGATGTAGTTATACTCCGGGAACATGGCGTCACTGAGTGACTCCATAAGGGCTCTGAGATGCAGCCTTGTCTGTTTTATTGGTATGTTCATGCGGTAAATACTCCTGTTGAAAGGTAACGTTCCCCGGTGTCCGGAAGAAGGGCTACAATCATCTTGCCCTCGTTCTCCGGCAGCCGGGAGAGCTTCAGGGCAGCGCAGAAGGCGGCTCCAGAGGATATTCCCACAAGGAGACCTGTCTTTCCTGCAAGAAGGCGGGTGGCCTTCATAGCATCTTCACTGGTAATGGGCTGGACCTGGTCCACCACATCCGGATTATATGTGTCCGGGACAAAGCCCGCACCTATGCCCTGAATCTTGTGGACACCGCTCCTGCCCTCACTGAGGACGGGACTTTCCGCGGGCTCCACGGCTACTATCTTCACATCGGCCTTGTGCTTTTTGAGGGCCTTTCCGGTTCCGCTTACTGTGCCTCCGGTGCCCACTCCGGCCACAAAGATATCCACGGCGCCGTCAGTATCCTTCCATATTTCCTCTCCGGTTGTTTTCTCATGGGCAAGGGGGTTGGCGGGGTTCACAAACTGCCCCAGGATCACAGCGCCGGGGATGCTGTCACGGAGCTCCTCCGCCTTTGCAATTGCACCCTTCATCCCTTGCGCTGCTGGGGTGAGTTCCAGGGTGGCTCCAAGTGCCTGCAGGAGCTGCCTTCTTTCCAGACTCATGGATTCCGGCATGGTTAGAATTACCTTATATCCCTTTGCAGTACCCACCCAGGCAAGGCCCACGCCGGTGTTGCCGCTTGTGGGTTCTATGATGGTGGACCCTTCTTTCAGGATGCCATCGGCCTCTGCCTTTTCTATCATTTCCGCCGCAATGCGGTCCTTGACGGACCCGCCGGGATTGAACTTTTCAAGTTTCAGGACAATCCTTGCCCTCTGGCCCTCGAATCCCTTCACCTCCAGGAGGGGAGTGCGGCCTATAAGTTCTGTAAGTGACTTGTAAATCATCTGTGATTCAAATTGTTTTACAAATCTACAAATAAATGTTGACATTCCCTCTGCTGCTTCATAAGTGCGGGTGATGTGCCGAAAAACGTCTCATCACCCGCAAAAACACCCCCTTTTTGCCGGTGATGTGCCAGAAAAAGTCACATCACCCGCACTGGTAAGAATATTAATTGGCGGAATCCAGTTTCCC
This sequence comes from uncultured Bacteroidales bacterium, assembly GCA_900321715.1. Taxonomy (GTDB): domain Bacteria; phylum Bacteroidota; class Bacteroidia; order Bacteroidales; family UBA932; genus Cryptobacteroides. Next base: position 71,449 of record ONXC01000001.1, read on the forward strand.
GTTCAGGATGTCTTTGTGGATAGTCTGTGAAACCAGGAGAAGCTCCGGGATATTATTTTTGACTGTATTGAAGATACCTTCAGCGTCCACGTCACCGTATTCGTGAGAAAGGAAATTGCGCATGCCAAAGACTGAGTCCCAGGGGATAGATTTGTAGGGGGCAAAGAACTCTTTGCCGCAGATATTACGTATCTTTACAAAACTCTCCGTGATGTACTGGAGACTCATCCCGCAGGCCCTGAAGACCACCATTCCCTGAAAACTTGATACGAAATCATCCGGCTGAAGTATGTCTTTACTCATTTCCTGAAGAAGATTCATCTCTTTCAGGCAGGCGTCAAGCAGAGTGAGAACGCGTTCTTTCTTAGTCAACATACACAGCCTCCTTCTCAAGTTGTTCCTTGAATGACTCCGGAAGATGTGACTTTGAAGAAATAAGGTCCACGCGCCTTCCAAACACTGTTTCAAGCTGGCGAGAAATGGTGGAATAAAGGAAAAGGTCCGGCTTGGTAAGTGTTATGATTATGTCAATGTCACTTGCAGGACCGGCTTCATTTCTGGCAAAGCTGCCAAATAGCCCAATTCTCTCAATTCCCAGTTCTTTCTTGTTGCATAAATAGTAAACCTTTAGCATTGAAAGAATAGTCTCTCTTTCCGTTGGGTTATTGCCTCTTATGTCTTCAAAACTGATAACAGCCCTGTATCCCAACGCACTCAATACTCTATGATATGTGGCAGGGCTTCCAAGTTTTCCGCTCTCCATCCTGGATATCTGCGACTTGCTCATTCCGGCCAGGATCCCCACTTGCTCCTGGGTCATTCCTCGTGCTTTGCGCATAGTCTCTATGTCTGCAATCTTGTACATATCCTTGTTTTTTGCAAAGATATATAAAGTTTAATGAATATGCAATAAATTATCTGTTATATTCTCACCCCTTGCGCTCTCATCATATCAGAAGTGCGGGTGATATGCCACAAAAAAGACCCATCACCCGCACCGTTAAGGAAATAATTGTGTATTTTTGCATCTACTATGCAACCTAGACTCCTCATAATAGCTGTAGCGGTGCTCCTTGGGGGCATCGGCCTAAGGGCTCAGAACAATCCCTACAAGATTGACGACTCCTGTTATGAATGTATGACAAGGGCCGATGCCCTCTTAGGCAAGGAAGGCTTCGATGAGGCCAATGAAGCGCTTCTTAAGGCGGCCACGGCGGCCTCCGACAACAAGGCCCTGGTCCTGTATTATTTTGAAAGACTTCGCAATTGTTGCGCCCTTCGCCCGGTGAGTGATGCCAATGTCCTTGCCGCCCAGGAGGAAGTCAAGACCAACGCCCGGAAATATGGTTACCTCCAGTACTATTACCAGTCCTACCAGTCTGTAAAGAACTATTTCTTCAACACAGGCCGGCAGATCCGTGCGCTGGAAGTTATCCAGGAAATGCAGAAGCAGGCCTTTGAGGAGAATAACGAATACGGCAAATGGCTGGCCGAGAAAGAGCTTGCGTCGTACTATAAGGTGTATGGGGCCAATTCTGCGGCAAGGGAGCATATACGGGCTTCTATCCGCACGTACCTTTCCACCGATGACCCCACCGTCCGCCGCCAGAGCCTGTGCCCGTATTATCTGGATTATGCTTCCACATTCCAGCTCCACCTTGACTCTGCCCGGTTCTTCGTGGACAAAGCCTGGGAGAACGCCATCCTTCCTGCCGACACAGTGATGTGTATGCGGGAATCGGCCATACTTGCTGCCGTGGCCGGTGACTATCCCCGCTACAAGTCTTTCCGGGACAAATGCCTTGAGTCGCCTCACAAGCAGGCTCTTGGCCGGCAGACCCCAACCATCTTCAAGAGTATAGACGCCCTGTATGACGGAAGTTTTGACAAAACTGACAGATCTGACACATCCGTGTATTATAGCCTGGTGCCAAACAATATCTACATTCTCTCGGCTGTAGCGGAGACTGTGGGCAGGCTGGACGTGGCAGTGGATATGAAGGATTTCTGCCTCAACGCCAACCAGAAAGACTTCTCCACCATCCTTGAGATGCATGTGTCGGAGATGGATGCCCGTTATGAGAACGACCGCCTCCAGGACCAGGTGGAGGAAAAGACCCGCCAGGTGGAGAAGGTGACGCGCATGGTGATGGTGCTTGGCATCCTTCTTCTTCTGGGCGTCATCCTGGGGCTGCTTTCCTACGTGAGGAACCTCCGCCGTACGCAGAAGAAAGATGAAAAGATGATTGCGGAACTCACCGCAGCAAATGAACGTGTCATGAAGGCCGATGCCGCCAAGGACCGCTTCATCCAGAACATGACCCACGAGCTCCGTACCCCGCTTAACGCCATCACGGGATTCTCCCAGCTCCTGGCGCTCCCTGACGGCATGTTCTCCTCAGAGGAGAAGGAGGAGTTCGGAAAGCACGTCCTGAACAACACCAGCATGATGACCATGCTCCTTGACGACCTTATGAGTACATCGGCCATGGACAGCGGCGGCTACAGGATCACCATTGGCGAGGCCGAGTGCGAGTCAATCTGCAAGGAGGCCATGAGGGCGGCCGAGCACCGGCTCCAGCCCGGCGTGCAGCTTCTTTTCAAGCCTTCAATGGAACTGCCGTTCACCTTCACCTCAGATGCCCTCCGCATTCAGCAGGTGCTCACAAACCTCCTTACAAATGCCTGCAAGCATACAAAGGAGGGAGAAATCAGGCTTGGCTGTTCAATGGAGGAAGTCCCCGGAATGATTGCTTTCAGCGTTGAGGACACCGGTCCCGGCATTCCTGAAGGGGAGGCCCAGCGCATCTTTGAGCGTTTTGTAAAACTGGACGACTTCGTCCAGGGCACCGGCCTTGGCCTCAGTATCTGCCGTGAGATAGCCGCCAAGATGAACGGCAAGATCTACCTTGACACCTCCTACGGCCCTGGCGCCCGCTTTGTCTTTGCCGTGCCGGTGTAACCTTATTTTTGAAGGATGGCGTCCTTGGTCCTTGGCATTGTCCATGCGGGGACGCTGCGGTCACTGCCGTCGGAAAGGCCCATCCACCAGCAGGTGGCAATTCCGGCCTCCCTGGCTTTTCCGGAGAAATATGAGGCGAAAGTGACGTTGGCGTCATTGTCTTCATTGGTGCCGCCGCCCCATTCGCCAATGATTACGGGTACCCCAAGACGTTTTACAATATATGTGTCAAGGTTTGTGAACAGGCGGTCGATATCGGCCTTCTGTGCGTCAAATTTATCGGCCTCCCAGTAACTGTGCACCTCAATGGCTATGTGGCCGGGTTCTTCGGGAATCTGGATGCTTGCTATGGGGTCCTGGAGGTGGGTGTTCCAGGTGCCGTCTCCGCTGCAGGCGCCGTAGGTGTTCACCACAAGGTTCCTGTAGAGGTTGTTGCCGCCAGTTGCGCGGACGGTTTCCGTGAATAGTTTAGCGTAGCTGTAGATGGCGTTGTAGGCTCCCCTGGCCACGTCTGCATCATATTTTCCGGGGGCGGCGAATGAGGCAAAACACCAGGAGTCGTACTGGTCCAGCATCTCGTTATACGACTCAAAAAGGAGTTTCTCTCCGTAATCCTTGAAGGTGATGGCAATCTGCTGCCAGAGGACCTCGTAGCGGTCCTTGGCGGCGTTGAAACCTTCTTCTGAAGCCCTTATCCACGCCGTGGAAGCGGATCCTGTGTCGTGGTGGACGTTTAGTATGCAGTACATCCCTTCGTCAATCACGTAGTCCACAACTTCCTTCACGCGGGCCATCCACTGAGGGTCCACCCTGGTCCCGGTCCAGGTGGCTGGATTCCATTTATTCTGGTCATGGAGCGTGATCGTACCCATATGGGGGTACCAGGTTACGGGCACGCGGATTACCCCAAAACCGGCTTCCTTGAACATATGGATGAGTTCACGGGTGGTCTCCGGCTGGCCCCAGGAGGTTTCGTAATCCTTTGGTGTGCGGGAGGTCCAGGCTTCTATCCACATATTGTTGGTATCTCCGCTGTTTGTGTCAAGGGTGTTGCCAAGGTTCCAGCCGGCGCCCATGTTGAGGACTGCTTCCGCAGCGCTTTCAAAGGGGTCCGTGACGTCCGGCGAATCCGGCTTCCCGGGGTCATCGGGCTTGTCCGTCTCATCGGTTTTGTCCTGGGACTGCTCCTTGGGCGGGGCAGGGGTGTCCATCGGCCTGCACCCAAATGCAAGCGCGGCAAAAATGCACAGTATGAAAGCTTTTTTCATCAGGACTTCCGGAAAATAAACTCACAAATCTACAAATAAAAGTTTGAATTCCCCTCAATTGACCCCGTAAATCATAATTCCTTGATTATAAATCACTTGCGCATTTTACTCCGGGAGGTTTTGCTGGGAGTAAAATGCATAATATGCTGAATATTAGTTACTTAGCGAAAACGCTACTTGTGCCTTTTCCCGCACGAGATGCCCGGTCGTAGCCAGGCATGACGAAGGCCCCTTGCCAACACTGAATGGAAGGACTTCGGAGCGTAGCGACGCAGGGGGTCTGGGGGATTAGTCCCCCAGTTAGTGAAACGATATATAGCACAAAAGAGAGCCAGTCGGCTCTCTTTTGTGCGGGCGAAGGGACTCGAACCCATACGCATTGCTGCACCAGATCCTAAGTCTGGGTTGTCTACCAATTCCAACACGCCCGCGGGATTGGACTGCAAAGATACAAAATTATCCTAAAATCTTTGCAATAAGGGAAGAAGAAGTTTCTCCGGTGAGTTCTGTGATGTGTGTGGAGAGGATATTGAAGGACTCGGAAGGGGAGTGGGAGCACTCCAGGGAGTCATCGGAACTGGCAAACGGGAACCCCGCGGGAGCCCCGGGGAAGCCTCCTGAGCCGGCAAGGTCTTCCGGTTTGCAGAAGGATGCCACCTGCCAGCCGGAGTAGTGGAGGTCTTCTCCGCGGTACACCCTCACAAGGTCTCCTATTACCAGCCTGCACTGCATCTGGAGCCTTGTGAGAAGGGAATCGGCGGCACTTTTCTTGATTCCAAGAAGTGCCCGCACCTCCTTCACGGAGATGGATCCGTGCTCATTCACATAATCCATCACCTCACTCTGCGGGCCGGGCTGCAGGGCGTACTTTGACAGCGACTGCCGGTAATTCCTCAGTTCCCTGTACCACTCAAAAGTGGCAAAAGCCGCCTTGCCGCCGCAGAGATACTTCCCGTACAGGATGTCTCCGCTCTGGACGCAGTCAATCTTCCAGTCCCATGGACCAAGGACACCGGCATCTCCGTCAAACCAGTACGACGGATGCGTCATCTCCTCTACGGAATATCCGGCAATGGGATTTTCAAAAAACGGCACCATGCCGCACTCCAGGATGGCCCGCAGCATGGTCTCTGCACTCACAATGGTGGGCGCAGAAAGATTTCCGGCATGATGGCCGATACTCATTTCTTAGTGAATTCAAGGCAGGCCCAGCCCTCGCGGGAAGAGGAGCCGGCGGGAAGGAGCCCGGCAGCAAGAGCTGCATCAGTGACCGCGGGGACATCGGCCTCAAAGAAACCGCTCAGTAGAAGATGCCCGCCGCGCTTAAGGGAGCGTGCATAAGTGGGCATATCCTCAATCACTATGTTGCGGTGGATGTTGGCAAGGAGGATGTCGTAGGTGCCCATCTGAAGCAGCGAGGCATCCCCGCAGGCGGTCTCAACGCGCGTCCCAACCTTGTTCCACCGGCAGTTGCCCCAGGCGCTGCGTGCGGCAACAAGGTCAATGTCCACGGCAAACACCTTGCGGGCGCCCATCTTGGCGGCAAGAATCCCCAAAATTGCCGTGCCGCAGCCCATGTCGCACACATAGGACCCGCGTACGGGAAGCCCCAGGAGCCTGGACATCATCATATATGTGGTATGGTGATACCCTGTGCCGAAAGCCATCTTGGGGTCTATCCAGATATTGTAGCGGGTGCGTGGAACGTCAGTGTTGAAAGGTGCCTTGACTGTGACCACGCCGTCCACCACGATTGGCTCAAATGAAGCCTCCCAGGAAGCGTTCCAGTTCTGGCCCTGCACAAGCGCAGTGGTGAAAGTGGCGGTAGGGAAGCCGCTCAGCACGGCTTTCACCTCAGACGCCCTGTATGAATCCATCTGGATATAGCACTTGAGGAAAGGATCCTCCGTTACAAAGGAATCAAACGGCAGCTCAGACAGCTCTGCCATGATAATCTCTGCCATTTCCTCAGAGAAAGGAGACAGCTTTACGCTTACTTCCAGATACTTTTCACTGTTCATTTGCCGATGATAGTTCTTTTTCCAGTCTCAGGATTTCCTGCTTTATTGCCTCGCGGCGGGATTCCACGTTTCCAAGGATCCCTTCCTGGAAGCCGGCCATGCCCTCTGCGGCACTTTGAAGGTCTTCCTCGCTCACTTCCTCAGAGGAATCATGTCCCCTGGAAGAGATCTCCTGCTGCTTCAGGTACTCTGCGGCGCGGTTTTCGGCCAGGGCCTTCTCCACTCCCAGTTCAAAGATGTTGTGGATTGCCGCCACAAGGGAGTACTGCACCGTATCCATCTGTTTTGTGTATACGGGAACGTTGGCATTCAGGTACTTGGCCTTGCCCAGACCGTATTTGATATGGTCAAAGTCCTTGCCCCATGCATTGAGGCCGAATTTTATGAGAAGCGGTGACTTTATCACGGATATATGGTAATCCAGCCACTCGTTCACCAGCTGAACGCCGCTGGCCGCCACTCTGTACCGGTCCAGATCCAGGACAAACGGGAAGATGTCAATGCGGTTGTCCCTCATCATTCCGGTCACGGACATATTGTCTATGTGGGCTTTCTTCTTGTCCCGGAACAGAAGGAGCTTTGCAATCTTGGTGAACTCCTTGCTGTCCTTGAGGTTGAGGTCATTGCCGGAAATCTTGAGGATGCCGTCCACGGAAGGAATCACCAGATTCATGTTGGTGTCTATCTGGGTGGTGGCGGCAAGCTCGCAGTCAAGGTCTCCGTCAAAGCTTGTGAGCATGGGCATGAGAGTGTCCACCGCGGGGAACAGGGTTATAACTTTCTCTGCCGTGATATTCACAAGGTTAAGGTCAAATCCGGCCGACAGGTCCTTCTTGTTCCGCGTGGAGTAGAAGCCCTCGAAATAGAGGTCTCCCATGTTTGACGCAGCAATTGCGTTTGTCACCTGCAGCGTGCGGTCCCGCATGGCTATATCGGCCGCAGCCCAGCTGATGAGAAGGCTGTCGTACTTGATGCCGCTGGCTTCAAGCGTGAAGTCTACGTCAAGGTTGGACGGGATCACAATGAGCTTACTGCCCGTAGAATCCGGAAGCTCCGCGCTGTCTACGGCATCCTGGACGTCCTGATCGGAGGCCGCAGCAAGTTTCTCCGGAGGTTCATAGGTGGTGGAATAAGCATATGCCTGCATGAGTTCATTCACCTCAAGGTAGTTGGAGCTTACATCGGCCTTGAGCATGAGCTTGCTGTTTGAGCGTCCCATCAGCGCCCGCCTGAGGCCTGTAAGATGCGCCCTGGCCGATAAATCTGACTCCCCGGCATTAATGGTGATATTTCCAAGGTCTAGGGTGTCGTTGTCAAAGGAGCCCTTCACGGCCGATACCCTGGTCTTCAGCGGGAACTTGGGCATAACAACCCTTCCGCCGGCAATGTCAAGATTGCCGTCTATGTCCCAGTCCCTCACATAGCCCTGCAGGGCCTTGGAGAGGCTTATCTTGATGTCCTTGGAAGCGAAATCGTCCTTTGGCTGACGGTTCAGGCGGTCAAGGCGGGCCTTCCTGAAGAGGGAATCCCGCGGCACTCCCGGATATACCCTCTGGAGGGAATCCAGAATGTGGTTCCGGCGCTCTGTGCTGAACCGGCGTGAGGAAATGTGCTTCCTTGCGTTTATATCAAATTTCACATCCTTCAGGGCATAGAAATCCGTTCCTTTCCTGAAGCCAAGGCGGCTTGAAGATGATGTGAGGGTGAGCTTTGGAGTAGGAAGTGCCTTTGTAGCCGGCGTGATGCGGAAGGTTTCCGTGTTTTCCCGAAGCCTTATGCCCATCCCGTCCTTGTCCTTGAGCCCCAGGCTTTCAAGCTTCAGAAGGCCCATCAGTGGAGTGAGCTCCTTGCCTTTCTTAAGGATATCGGCGGAATTCTGCATTAGGAGGAGCAACTTCCCGCCCTTGATGTCAAGGTTTCCGTATTGGGCCGATAAAGTGTCCGTGCGCGCCTTCAGGGCAAGCACACGCGCGCCCTGGCGGATGTTGCGGTCTATCTTGTTGGCCTTGGTGGCAAGTTCCAGCTCCAGGGCCGGAATAAAGGCGTCTATGTTATCCGGGGCATCCTGGACGGAGAGGTCACGGGCGTCAAGGTTGCAGAGGATATCGGCCCCTCCGATCTTGACCATATTGAGCTGAGACTTACGCACCTTTCCGTGAAGCTTTGCGTCAATAGCGCCGGTGCCGGTGATGCCGCGCTCTTCCGTAAACGCCCTTGTGAGGGAGTCTACGCGCGCCCTTGCCGAGCCGTCAAACACAATGAGAGGGTCCTGCCCAAGGATGTCCTTAACCCCGCCACGGAGGTCTATCTTTGCCCCAACTATATCAAGGAAAAGATTCCGGATGTCGGCATCCACGGCCTTGAGGTTATCCGTTGTTACCTTGGCGTCCAGCGCCACGCGGCCTTTCCGGCCCACGCCTTCGTAGTCCAGCGCTGCGGGAGGAATGGTTATATCGGCATCAATGGAAGGAGTCCTGCCGCCGCCGTAGACACCTTTGATAATGGCATTGACGTTGAGCCTGGCGTCCGTGTCAATCTTTTTCAGCACCGGGAGATTGTCCTGATATTCATCTATCAGCTTCCCAAGCGGGCATTTTTCTATGCTGGCTTCAAGGTCCAGGTCATATGCTCCTTCTGCGGCCGTGACGCTGCCTTTTCCGTCAAGGTGAAGGGCGCTCACATCAAGCCCCAGACGGTTAAGCTGCACCTCAAGGGAGTTGTCCTGCCTTTCGGGGAAATTCCCGTCCAGGGATACTCCAAGCGGCACCCTGAGGCGCCCGTGGCTGCGGGTTGCAAGCCATGCCTGGGCCTTTGCGTCCAGCTCCAGATGCCTTTCCCCGCCCTTGGCCCTTAGTGACTGGAGGGCCACCGCCACTGTATCGGCGGGAAGCCTTCCGGAAACAAACAGGGAATCCACCTCCAGGGCCGATTCCATCTTTTCAATTTTCCGGGTGTCAAGATGCCCGTCAAGGCTCAGACGCTTCATGGAGAACATCCCGTGAATGGTGTCACGCGGGTTAGTGAATACAATGAACGGGCGACCGCTCATGTGCACCTTGTTTATCTCTATCCTTGGCGCAGGCTTTTTGGTGGTATCTTTCTTGGGGCCGCCTATGGGCAGGATGTCCCAGTTTGCGGCCGATGAATCATAGTAATGAGCGAATATCCTGGGATGCTCAAGTTCCGCTTTCCGGATGTGGAAGCCGTCCCCGCGGATAATGCCCATGTAGTTGAGGGAAACGCTTAGGTGGCGGAACGATGCCAGAGTATCAACATCTTCCCCCCGGCCGGCCTTCATGAGGCTGAACCGCCTCCCGCTGTCCGGGTAGATGGTGTCCCACTGGGCGTAACGGTCATGAGGGTAGGTGAGGGAAAAGTCATCGGCCTCAAGATTGAGGAAGGGGAAACTCTTTATCACGTGGGCCTTGATGATCCCGAAGGAAACGTCTCCCTCCACGTAATCTGCGGCAAACTTATTTACCAGTTTTGTAAGGACCGCCGGCCTCAGGATAATCTGCAGCGCCACAAGGACCACCACAAGCAGCCCCACCACCGCTATCAGAACATTCCGTATGACCTTCCCCGGTTTCATCCATACAAATCTAAAGAAAATTTGCAGAAAAAACCACAAATTCTTAATTTTGTGAGATTTTTGGAAATAACAATTAACTAAACATATCCAATTTTATATGGCAACAACTGCTGACCTTAAAAACGGAATGTACCTGATGTTCAACGGCAAACCCTGCGTTGTAGTGTACTTCCAGCACGTGAAACCCGGTAAGGGCCCCGCATTCGTAAAGACCAAACTCCGTAACCTTGAGAACGGCCGCATCCTTGAGAACACCTTCACCGCCGGCGTAAAGCTTGACACCATCTCCGTGGAGCGCCGCCCCTATCAGTTCCTCTATGATGACGGTGAGGCCTTCAACTTCATGCACGAGGAAACCTACGAGCAAATCACCCTCCCTCACGACGTAGTGGAGAACGCAGACCTCATGAAGGAAGGACAGCGCGTGGAAATGATGTACATGACAGAGCCTGAGGAGCGCTGCCTCACCTGCGAGCTTCCCACCTACGTAACCCTGGAGGTTACCTACAGTGAGCCCGCAGTCAAGGGTAACACAGCTTCCACCAGCGCCCTCAAGGAAGTCACCCTTGAGACCGGCGCCAAGATCATGGTCCCCCTGTTCATCGAAACCGGTGAAATCATCACCGTGAACACCACAGACCGCAGCTACGGCCAGAGGGTAAAGTAATCCCTGGCGGATAACTTACTGGCAGCCAGCCAGTTATAAAAAGTCGGGTGCACCTGCAGGTGCACCCGACTTTGCGTAATAAGCTGTGAGTGAGGGGCTTACGTGCCAGAACTACAGCACGTAGTCTTTCACATCCTGTGCGCAGATGGGATTGCCGCCAAGGATGAGGAGGCGCTCAACCACATTCCTCAGTTCACGGATATTGCCGGGCCAGGGACGCTCCTGGAGCATCTTCACTGCCTCCGGCTGGTATTCGCGCAAGGGTTTTCCGCTTTCTGCGCAGATCTGCTCCGTGAAATGCTTCACAAGGAGGGGGATATCGTCCTTGCGCTGGTCAAGGGCGGGCACCTTTAGCACAATGACACTGAGCCTGTGATAGAGGTCTTCGCGGAAGTTTCCGGCAGCAATCTCCTCCTGGAGGTTCTTGTTGGTGGCGGCAATCACGCGTACGTCCACGGTGATCTCCTTGTCTCCGCCCACAGGGGTGAGTTTACGCTCCTGCAGGACGCGGAGGACCTTTGCCTGGGCGGCAAGGGACATATCGCCAATCTCGTCCAGGAAGATGGTGCCGCCATCGGCCTGCTCAAATTTTCCCTTATGGTCCCTTATGGCCGATGTAAAGGAGCCTTTCTTGTGGCCGAATAGTTCGCTGTCAATGAGTTCTGACGGAATGGCGGCGCAGTTTACCTCCACGAACGGCATCATGGAACGCTCGCTGAGCTGGTAGATGCTCTGGGCCACGAGCTCCTTACCGGAACCGTTGGGGCCGGTGATAAGGACGCTGGCCGCGGTGGGGGCCACTTTCCGGATCATGTCCCGGAGGTGCTCCACAGGCTCTGATTCACCCACCATCTCACGGCCGTAGATCTTCTTTTTGAGAATTTTGGTCTGGGTTACAAGGTTTGCCTTGTCCGTGGCGTTCTTGAGGGTGATGAGGATGCGGTTAAGGTCCAGGGGCTTTTCTATGAAATCGAATGCGCCCTTCTTGATGCAGTCCACCGCCGTTGTTATATCGGCATGACCGGAAATCATTATAACGGGGGTCTCTATGCCTTCCTCAATGATCTTTACAAGCATCTCCGTGCCGTCCATTTCCGGCATCTTTATGTCACAGAAAATGGCATCATATTTCTCCTTTGACGCCTTCTGGAGGCCCTCAGCGCCGTTATCTGCGGTTTCCACCTGATAGGATTCCATCTCCAGGATTTCCTTCAGGGAGTAACGGATGGCGCGTTCGTCGTCTACAATCAGAACTTTCATGACACTGTATATTTTTATGCAAATATCGTAAAAATATTCTATTTTTGTATTCCGTACAAATACTAATGCTATGACTATCCCCGATATAACCATTGCAGTAGACGGCTACTCATCTACCGGCAAAAGCACATTCGCAAAGATGGTTGCCAAGGAATTCGGCTTCCTTTATCTTGACAGCGGCGCAATGTACCGCGGCGTAACCCTCTTTGCCATGGAGGGCGGCATGGCTCCGGACGGAAAAATCAACGAGGATGCCCTTAAAAAGGCCCTTCCCGGCCTTGACCTTCACTTCCAGAGGGAGGATGACAAAACGCTTCTCTACAGCGGCTCCCGCTGCATAGAGCCTCTCATCCGCACCCTTGAGGTAAGCGCACTCGTGAGCCCCGTCAGCGCCATCCCCTTTGTGCGCACCTGGGTGGATGAGCACCTCCACGCATTCTCTGAGGGCGGCCGCGTGATAATGGACGGCAGGGATATCGGCACAACTGTTTTCCCTAATGCAGAGGTAAAGATCTTCATGACCGCAGAGCCCGCCGTACGCGCCCAGCGCCGCTATGATGAGCTTGTGGCAAAGGGAGAGACCCCCAGCCTTGAGGACGTCATGAAAAACCTCCAGGAAAGGGACTACATAGATTCACACAGGGAAACTTCGCCGCTCAGGCAGGCCCAGGACGCCTTTGTGCTTGACAACACCCACATGACCCTCCATGAGGAACTGGTGTGGATGCTGGGCCTCCTTCAGGGCAAATTCACACTTCTGGAAAGTCCCGGAATCACGTGGTAAAGGTAGAGATAGACCCCGGCTCCGGCTTCTGCGGAGGAGTTATCCGCGCCATCACAAGCGCGGAAGCATACCTCCGTGGCGGAGGCACACTTTACTCCCTTGGAGCCATAGTCCACAACGAAGCAGAACTCTCCCGCCTTCAGGAGCAGGGCCTTGTAACCGTAAATTCCCTGTCAGAGGTGCCCCACGGTGGTACCGTTCTCATCCGTGCCCACGGGGAGCCTCCATATACCTATGAGGAGGCCAGGGAACGCGGGCTATCCATCATTGACTGCTCCTGCCCCGTGGTGCTCAAACTCCAGGAGCGCATCCGTAACGCCAGCGGCCAGGTCATCATCTTTGGCCGCGTGGGTCATGCGGAGGTACTTGGGCTTATCGGCCAGGTGGGCGGCAACGCACTGGTGGTGGAAAATGCAGAGATGCTCTCCACTGCCCTCAGTGAAGGCAAGATTGACCTTGAAAAGCCCGTGGTCATCTTCTCCCAAACCACCAAGAGCCCCACAGAGTATGAGGAAATCTGCGAGATGCTCCGCGCCGCCGGGGCCCAGCTCACCGTCAACAACACTATCTGCGCCCAGGTTGCCGGCCGCCATGAGAAACTGGCCCGTTTTGCTGCCTCGCACGACGTAATCCTTTTTGTGGCAGGGCGCTCCTCCTCCAACGGAAAGGTGCTCAGCGACCTTTGCCGCAGTGTAAACCCCGCCACATACGTAATTGGCTCTGAAAAGGAAATAGATTACTCCTGGATAAAGGACTGGCAGTCCGTTGGCGTATGCGGCGCCACCTCAACCCCTAAATGGCTGCTTGAGAAAGTTGCCGGAGCAGTCAGCTCCTGGGGTATTTCACAGTAAAGCAGGCGCCTCCAAGCGTAAATGAACGGCTGTAGGAGATGCTGCCCCCGCAGTGCTCCACTATCCTTTTGCAGATTGCAAGTCCAAGGCCGCTGCCGCTGGTCTTGGTGGTGAAGTCCGGGGTGAAGATCTTGTCCTGGTTGGCCTCTTCCACGCCGGGGCCGTTGTCCTCCACCACAATCTCATAGAATCCGTCCTCCGAAGCCTTCCTCACAGACACCAGAAGACGTTTATCGGCCTTGTTGTCATCTACCGCCTGGATGGCGTTGGTGATGAGGTTCACCACAACGCGGGTAAGCTGGGGGCGGGGAGCCTCCACCATGGCGCCGGGAAGGCCATAATAATCCACCTTGATGTCTTCCCTTGAATCAAACAGATCCACCTCCTGGCGCACCAGGGCATCCAGGTCCATCCTTTCCGCCTTCTGGTCATACATCTTTGCGAAGGTGGAGAATTGGTCGGCGGAATCTGACAGGAGATCCACGTGGTAGAGAACCGTCTGGGCAACCTCGTCAAACTTTTCCTGCCATGCAGGATTGCCGTTGGTCTTCAGGCGCACAAGCATCTGGAGCTGCAGCTTGATGGGCGTGAGAGGGTTCTTAAGGTCATGCGCCACACGGCGGGCCATGTCTGTCCAGGCCTTGTCGCGCTCTGCCTGGGCAAGGCGGCGGGAGCTCTCGCCAAGGGCTTTCACCATGCGGTTGTACGCGTCTACAAGAGGCGTAAGTTCGTCGTCCTGATGATAGATGAGGGGTTCCAGGTGCTCCACGTCCGTCACGGTCATCTTGCGGCTCATCTCTGTAAGAGGCCTGAACAGGCTTGACACAACGGCAAAGGTAACCAGGCGGGAAATCAGGAGCAGCAGCAGGAAGATGGTGATTATGGTAGCGATATGCAGCACCGCCTCTGTCTCAAAGTCGTGGGTGAGGTCCGTGAACGGGGCCGATGCTATCCCTATCATTGAGCCGCTGCTGTTGAAAAGCGGCACGTACAGGGCGTAGAAGCGCCTGCGACCCACTTTCTCCGGGTGCAGGTAGAAGCGGTCATGGCCATATATGATATGGTTATAGGCCGATGGCTCCAGCCTGTTTCCAAGGATCATCCGGTCATACACTTCCGGGGTGGTGCTCATTACCTCGCTGCCGGCCGTGTCAAATATGGTTATGTCGCAGCGGAGGCTGTTCCCAACGCCTTCCACCGCCGCCACGGCCTGCGGCGTGCCTATATCGGCTGGAGTTGCAACCATCCTCAGGCGCTCCTGCAGCATGGCCTGAAGGGTGTTGATGCGTGAGGTCATGACACTCTGCATGTCGGCATTATTCCTCTTGTACACAAACCATACGCTGAATACCGCCATGGCTACCAGCGTAATGATGAGGGATATGTACACCACAAGGCTTATCCTTGTCTGGAAGTAACTTCGGCCTCCCGTGCGGCGGCGCCTTCTGGAAAGGGCGCTTTCAAGGAAGAATGCCGCCAGGGTAAGGAGGAAGCCCTCCACAATGTAGTACAGCCATTCCGTGCTCTGGCGGGAAAGGATAATCACCTCTCCGTCAGATACTTCCCTGGCAAAGAGGTCCCAGCCCTCAATGCGTATGTGGCTGTTTGGATGGTCTCCGGCCATTTCCTCTATCTTTCCGGAATAGAGGGTGGGGAAGGGGTATGCGCCCTTGTACTGAAGCAGGCGGCCGTCCACGTATTTGGCCCAGGAATATACCGGAGGAAGGCTCACACGCCCGGGATCCTGTATGCCAAGAAGGCTCAGGTAACCGCGGTCTTCCCTGTTGTGCTTGGATTCAACCGTGATGAATATGGAAGACGGGCCGTATTCTGAATAATACGTAAAGAGGCCGGTGTAGGCCGTACGCCCGTTGCCGATTGAGCTGTAGAAGAAGTGGGAATTCTCCCCAAGCCTGACGCCGCCGCGTATCCTTTCCAGGAAAAGCGGGTGGGAACCGGGGCCGGAGGGGCCGGGCTTCACCACGGAGATGTCGTAGTCCTGGGCTATCCTTACCATATAGGCGCTGGTGAGCCTGCCTCGGAGGATGTCGTTACCCCCGTCAAGGGCCGCCAGGGCACCTATCATGGAGTCATCGGCAATGGAACCCTCAACTGCGCGGAGCTGGATTTCAAGGGCAACGTCCCTGTCCATGGCAAGGCGGTTTGCCCAGACGTCCACGCGGCGCTGCTCTTTCCGGAATCCAAGTATGGCCGATGTTGTAACAAAATACACCCCCAGCACCACACAGAACGACATCCGGCCCCACAGGGAGAACATGTCGTATCTTATGCCGATGAGACTTTTTGCAAGCGGAGACAGTATCTGAAGGAGCATTGGGATTGCCAGGGCAAGGGCCAGGAAACTGGCATACACAAGACCCGTGAACCTGGATAGAAGCGTTACCTTATATAATTCCAGATTAATGCTGGAGTTCTCAAGGATGCTGCAGAAACTTGCATGCATATATATGGCAACCCCAATTGTGGCCGCCAGGAAAACCGCCGCCAGGATGCCCTGGATGGCTTTTGAAGAACGCCTGATAACGCCCTTGAGGAAGGTCCATCTCACCACGAAGAGGTCCAGGATCAGGACATCTATGGCAAGGTTCACAATTATTACAGCGCCAAGGCTGTAGAGGAACGGGCCGTCGGCATACAGCAGGGGAGAGAAGAGCTGGGAAACCTGGTCCAGCTGCCTTCCGTACAGGAACATCCAGATGAAAACGCCGGTCTGGATTGCTACGGTGCCAACAAGGCACAGCGGCGTGGGGTGGACGCTCAGGAAGATGACAAGGCCGCCCATCAGAAGCAGAAGGCTTACCCAGATGAGTGCCGAATGCCTTCTGGAGTATCCCTGGAAGGTGTCGGAGGTGAGCTTGAAAAGCGGAACTCCATCCACTTCCACCGCGGTTCCTGAACTTGAGGAAAGCGGGCTTACGCTGTAGTGATTGTCCTTTCTGATACGTGGATTCACTCCGGTGAGGGAGCCTGGCCTTAGCTGGTTCACAATCTCAAGACCCGCAATCACCTTACAGCCATTGCCTTCAACGGCCTTTTCCAGATACCATTTGGGCCCGTGATTCACAAAGGAAAGCTGGGAAGTTGCATCGGCAAGGGGGGATGTGACGTTGCTGCGGGCGTCGGAGAGGCGGGAACTCACCGGGCGTATGCGGATGTCGTCATTCCTGAGGGGGAACTGCCCGGCCCAGCTCTGGAGGGTGTCTTCCACGTAGCGGTATACCACCATATCGGCCGGAAGTCCCTTAAGCTCCATCCATGAACCAAGGTCTGAATTCAGGGCCTTGTCTATGTATCTGTCAAGGATCCTGATGCGGGCGCTGGTCCTTTTGCCAAAATCCGCCGCCGCTGCTTCCGGGTCCTCGCTGCCGGTTCCCGTGAGAAGCGACGCCGCAAAGATTATGGCCGATGCAGCCATAAACACTATTGCGATGCTTTGCCGTATGACGCGGGATTTATTCATTATGGTAGGGCTCCCCACGAAGGATCGTGAACGCCCGGTACAGCTGCTCTGCAAAAACCGTGCGCACCATCTGATGGGTGAAAGTCATCTTGGAAAGGGCCATCTTTGCACGCGCCCTGGCGTGAACCTCCGGTGAAAAACCATATGCCCCGCCAACGGCAAAAACCAGGTTCCTGGTGCCCTGGAGCATGTATTTTTCAAGCATTCCGGCAAATTCCGTGGAGCGGTACTCAATGCCGTGCTCGTCCAGGAGGATAAGGGTATCTGAAGGCGTCAGATGCTTCAGGATCAGCTCTCCCTCCTTCTCCTTCACCTGGTCACGGCTCAGGGACTGGGCCTTTTTCAGCTCCGGAATCTCCGTCACCTTGAACGGCACATAGTGCTGGAGCCTTGACACATACACGTCCAGGCCCTCTTTCACCCATTTAACGTCCGTTTTCCCTACGGTGAGGAGTTCAATGTTCATAACGCAAATGTAACATTTCGGCTTGATATTTGCAAGAAATCTCCCCGGAATGAAAAAGCAAGCAAAGATTGTATTATCGGCGGCAATGCTCCTCCTCTCGGGCGGGGCAGCCATGGCGCAGACACCCGTGACTCCGGTGAAGGCCTACAAACCCGTCGCTTCACCTGAAGGAGAATTCTCCGTCTTCTCATCTATCATCAAATATCTATCGGCCGGTGACGTAGCATCGCTCTCCAGCTGGTTCGCAGACAATCTGGACATTACTGTCCTCTCGTCGTCCCGCAACTGCTCCAAGGCCCAGGCCCGCCAGATCCTGCGCAATTTCTTCGGCACCTACACGCCGCGCTCCTTCGAGGTAACCCACAGGGCATCAGATGCCAACAAGAAGTACCTCATCGGCATCCTTAACGCCGGCGGTGAAAACTTCCAGGTCACCATCTACGCCACTTCTTCCGGCGGAGACACCTACAAGATTCAGCAGCTTGGCATAACCCGCTCATTCTGATTGTTTACAAAGTATCAAAATTTTGTTATCTTTGTACATAGAACATCAGTGATACGGATATGGCCAACGTACTCAGGGAAGTAACCCCCATCACAGACAGGGACTGCTTTTACATTGTGGAGCGCCACAAGAGCGAGTTCCTGTACCCCATTCATTCCCATAAGGAATTCGAACTCAATTTCATAGAAAACGGCAAGGGGGTTAAGCGTGTGGTGGGTGACAGCATAGAAGAGATCGGTGATCTGGAGCTTACCCTGGTAACCGGAGACGGCCTGGAGCACGCCTGGGAACAGGGGAACTGCACATCGGCCGATATCCGTGAGATCACAATCCAGTTTTCCGATACTCTCCTTGACGAACGCCTCCTTGGCCGTAACCAGTTTGCTTCCATAAAACGGATGTTCGAAGGCGCACGGCTCGGTGTCACGTTCTCACTCACCGCCATCGCAAAAGTGTACAATCTGCTGGATACCCTGCCTTCCCTTGAGGAGCGCTTTGACCAGTTCCTCAATATGCTCAAGATCCTTAATGAGCTGTCTCAGGATAAGGGCGCAAGAATCCTTGCATCCACCTCATTCGCCAATACAAGGCAGGGGAGTGAAAGCCGCAGAATCCTTAAGGTAAAGGAGTATATATCAGAACATTACGCAGAGGATCTACGCCTTGAGGACCTTGCTGCCATGGTGGGAATGGCCCCCAGCGCGTTCAGCCGTTTCTTCAAGCAGCACACCACCCGCAATCTCCAGGATTACATCATTGACGTGAGGCTTGGAAGAGCCGCCCGCATGCTGGTGGACACCACCACGGGAATCAGTGAAATCTGCTACGCCTGCGGCTTCAACAACCTCTCAAATTTCAACCGCGCCTTCAAGAACCGCCGCGGCTACACGCCCCGTGATTTCAGGGCGCTTTTCACCAAAAACAGGGTGTTTGTATAGCAGATGTTAAAAAAGTATCAGTTTTAGATATTTTTTCATTTGTCCGAAACAGGCCGAAACAATAACTTTGCACAAGTAAAGTATTTATGTCGGCCAACATAATGAAAATAACGCTCAAAACTGTGGTATGGGCTTTTCTTGCCCTTGCCGCTATTTCATGTTCAAAAGCCCCTCAGTTTGTTACCGTAAAAGACGGTCATTTCCAGCGTGACGGTAAGCCCTACACCTATGTGGGAACCAATTTCTGGTATGGCCCCATCCTGGCTTCGGAAGGCCGTGGCGGTGACATAGAGCGCCTCCAAAGGGAGCTTGACACCCTCAAGGCCCTTGGCCTCACCAACCTCCGTACCCTTGTTGGCGGAGACGGCCCGGATGGCGTATTCTCCCGCGTGGAGCCCACTCTCCAGACCGCTCCCGGCGTGTACAATGACACCCTCCTCGTGGGCCTTGACCGCTATCTTGTGGAACTGGGCAAGAGGGGAATGCAGACCGTCCTCTACATCAACAACTCCTGGGAATGGAGCGGCGGTTACGGTCAGTACCTGGAATGGGCTACCGGTGAAAAGACCCTCATCCCGCTTGTGGACGGCTACTGGCCCTTCATGCAGCAGATGCGTAAGTTCCAGGTGTCTGAACCTGCCCAGGAACTCTATTTGGGCCATCTCAGAAACATTGTGGGCCGCACCAACAGCATCACCGGAAAGCCTTATAAGGAAGATCCCGCAATCTTTGCCTGGCAGCTTGGCAATGAGCCCCGCTGCTTCTCTTCTGAGAAGGAGATCCAGGACGGATTCATCGGCTGGATGACAAAGGCCGCTGCAATTGTGAAAGAGCTTGACCCCAACCACCTCCTTTCCACCGGAAACGAAGGCCTGATGGGCTCGGAGGAAGACATTGAGCTTGTGAGAAGGATCAATTCCATCCCCGGCATAGACTACATGACCATCCACATCTGGCCCTACAACTGGGGCTGGGCAGGGGAGGAAAGCCTGGAGGAGGACCTCCCCGCGGCCATCGAGAAGACGTCGGCCTATATCGGCCTTCACGCAGAACTGGCTCAGGAACTGGGCATGCCCGTTGTGTGCGAGGAATTCGGTTTCCCGCGTGACGGTTTCAAGGCCGATATTTCCGCGCCCACCCGCACGCGTGATGCGTACTATAAATTTGTCTTCTCCCAGGTTGGCGGAAACCTTGACGGCGCCAACTTCTGGGGCTGGAGCGGCACCGCAGTGCCCCTGCATGAGCAGTGGGAGAGCGGAGACCCCTACACCGGAGACCCCGCCCAGGAGGCCCAGGGCCTTAACGGCGTTTACGTGACAGACTCTACCGTTGACATTATTTGCAACGCAACAAACAATCTAAACCAATAATAATATTAACCATTAACCAACAAAAAGCATGAGACAAAAATTTGTGACCTTCATGCTGGCGCTCCTCGCCACTACTGCCCTGTTCGCACAGAACAAGGTCAGCGGCACGGTGACCGACAACGTCGGCCCGGTAATCGGAGCCAGTGTCATGGAGAAGGGTACCAATAACGGTGCCATCACAGACCTCGATGGTAACTACACCATCACCGTGCGCCCCGGCGCAACGCTGGTGTTCTCATCCATCGGTTATGCAACCCAGGAAATCGCCGTGGGTAACCAGAGCGTTATCAACGTTGTCCTGGGAGAGGATACCCAGTTCCTTGACGAAGTAGTCGTCGTGGGTTACGGTACCATGAAGAGGAGTGACCTCTCCGGTGCTTCCGTTTCCATGAAGGAGGAAGACCTGAAGGGCTCCATCATCACCAACCTGGACCAGTCCCTGCAGGGCCGCGCAGCCGGTGTTTCTGCAGTGCAGACTTCAGGTGCTCCTGGTTCATCCTCATCCATCCGCGTCCGTGGTCAGGCCACCGTCAACGCAAACGCCGAACCTCTGTACGTCATTGACGGCGTCATCGTCCAGGGTGGCGGCAATTCCGGCGCAGACTTCGGTCTTGGTGATGCCCTGGGTAACGGTAAGGTTTCCACCATCTCCCCGCTGTCCACCATCAACCCTGCCGATATCGTTAGCATGGAAATCCTCAAGGATGCATCGGCCACCGCTATTTACGGTGCCCAGGGTGCTAACGGCGTTGTCCTCATTACCACCAAGCATGGTAAGGCCGGAGACGCCAAGTTCTCCTATGACGGTATGTTCGCAGTAAGCCGCCAGACCAGCCGCATCAAGATGCTGAACCTCCGTGAATTCGCAGAGTACTATAACGATATGGTGAATATCGGAGAAGTTGAGGCCAATGCCCTCTATTCCGATCCTTCCATCCTCGGAAAGGGTACCAACTGGCAGGACGAGGTCTTCCGCACCGCTCTCCAGCACCAGCATCAGGTAAGCGCCCAGGGCGGTTCTGAGAAAGTCCAGTACTATGTCTCCGGTTCCTATATGAACCAGGAAGGTACCATCATCGGCTCCAACTTCGACCGCCTCAGCTTCCGTACCAACCTTGACGCACAGCTCAAGGAGTGGTTCAAACTGGGTGTGAATGCCACTTACGCCCTCACCCACGATAACCTTAAGCTGGCCGATGGTCAGGAAGGTGTCATCTTCTACTCCCTGGCATCCCTCCCCGACATCCCCGTCTACGACATTGACGGCAACTATTCCACCGTGGTCCGTGAAGGTTACAACACCAAGAACCCCGTGGCTCTTGCAATGTACAACGAGAACACCCTGAAGCGTCAGAAACTCACCGGTAACATCTACGCGGAACTCACTCCCATCAAGCATTTCGCTTTCCGCAGTGAGGTTGGTTTCGATATCAGCGCTTCACAGGCCGATACTTACAAACCCAAGATATCCCTCGGTACATTCCAGCAGGGCAGTAACTCCATCAGCCAGCAGCGTAACGCAAGCGTGTACTGGTCCATCAAGAACTACCTTACCTATTCCAACACCTTCGGTAAGCACAGCATAACCGCCATGGTTGGTCAGGAAGCCTGGGAATCCCGCTGGGACTACATGAGAGCCGCCAGCACGGACCTTCCTTCCGACGAAATCCATAGCCTGAGCCTTGCCACCAGCAAGTCTCCCACCATCGGCGGCGGTTTCGGTTCAAGTGCAATGGCCTCATTCTTTACCCGTGAGACCTACAACTACGACAACCGTTACCTCCTCACCTACACCTTCCGTTACGATGGTTCCTCCAACTTCGGTCCCGATAACCGCTGGGCAGGCTTCCACTCAGTAGCAGGAAGCTGGCGCTTCACCAATGAGAAGTTCTTCCCGGCATCCGTGAAGAACGTCCTCAATGACGGTAAGATCCGCCTTGGCTGGGGCCAGACCGGTAATGCCAACATCGGCTCCGGCGCCTGGGAATCCGGCATGAGCAAGATGCCTTCCGCACTTGGCGACAGCCAGCGCCCCTCCAACATCTCCAATACCGGTATCCACTGGGAGAAACAGGAACAGATCAACATCGGCCTTGACCTGAATTTCTTCCAGAACCGCCTGAACCTCACCGTAGACCTCTATCAGAAAGTGTCATCGGATATGCTTATGTCAATGACCCTTCCTTCATACATGGGTACCCAGGGTAACGGCTCATCGGCCCTCGCAGCACCTAAGGGTAACTACGGTACCATCCGCAACCGCGGTCTTGAAATCACCCTTGACACGCACCCCATTGACGGAAAGAACTTCAGCTGGGATTCCAACTTCCAGATCTCCTTCAACCAGAACAAACTCGTAGCCCTTGACGGCAGCGCCAATGCCCAGCTTGTGGGTTACGGTCAGTGGAACGACATTGTGTCCGTGACTGAAATCGGCGAGTCCCTCTATAACTTCTATGGTTACAAGGTACTGGGCGTGTACAAGGACCTTGAGGATATCCAGAATTCTCCTACCCCGGAGAAATATCCTTCCGACGGTGTGTTCAACCGCAACACCACCGTATGGCCCGGTGACCTCAAGTTCGCAGATGTCAACGGCGACGGCAAGATCAATGAGCTTGATCGCACCAACATCGGCTCACCGCTTCCCCTCTTCACCTTCGGTTGGACCAACACATTCCGTTACAAGAACTTTGACCTTTCAATCTTCCTCAATGGTTCAGTTGGCAACAAGGTTCTCAACTACAACCTGATGGGTCAGGGCTGGAACGGTCTGGTTCATATGAACAGCGTCTGGACCAACCAGCACGCCTCCATCGCAGACCGCGCCCGTCTGGAGCAGATAGATCCTGAAAAAGTCTATGCTCCCGGTGAAACCTGGCAGTGGGATGTCTCCAATGTCCGCGTTGCAAACGCCGACACCAAGACCCCCCGTCCCTCAATCGCCGATCCTAACGACAACGACCGCCTCAGCGACCGCTACATCGAAGACGGCTCCTATCTCCGCGTGAAGAACATCACCCTCGGCTACACCTTCCCCAAGAAGGTCCTTGAGAAAGTGAAGATTGACAATATCCGCCTGTATATGAACATCCAGAATGTCTACACCTTCACCAAGTATATGGGTTACGATCCTGAAGTTGGTGCTTCCACCCAGGATTCTTCCGGCCTTACCTTCGGCGTGGATAACGGCCGTTATCCTTCCCCGATGACCTGTTCCTTCGGTGTTAACCTTACTTTCTAAAATGGAGGACAGCAAGATGAAAAATACAATCAAATATATCCTTACAGTTGCAGCAGTCATCTTAGTGGCCGCTTCCTGCTCCAAATTCCTGAACCGTCCGGCAGAAGACAGATACACAACTGCCAACTACTATCAGAACGACATGCAGGTGGAGCAGTCCGTCAACTACCTCTACAATTCTCCTTGGTACGATATTATCCGTTTCTACATCTACGGATCGGAAACTATGTGCGGTAACGTCTATCAGGGCAACAACGCCTACTCTACCCTTACTGTTAACGGTACTGACGCGGACCTCAAGAATATGTCCTATTCCCTTTGGGCCGTGAACGCGCAGTGCAACACCGTCATCAACAACATCCGTAACTCTACCGGTACCGCAAGCCAGGAAACAAAGAACAAGGCAATCGGCGAGGCCCTCGCCTGGAAGGCTATGGCTTATTTCCTCCTTGTCCGTACCTTCGGTGACGTTCCCATCATTCACGACAACACTTCCACCATCAAGGACGCCAGTTATAACGAGCAGTTCAAGGTGAAGAAGTCCGATGTCTACGATTACATCATCATCACCCTTGAAAAGGCCATCGAACTCCTTCCCAAGGATCCCAATATAGGCAAATACAACCGCATTGACAAGTATGCCGCGATGGGTCTCCTCGCAAAGGTATACCTCACAAAGGCCGGCGTTAACGGCTCCATCTCTTCCGAGGAAGCCAAGGCCGATCTTGAAAAGGCAAAGACCTATGCCCTGGATGTCATTGAGAATTCCGGCCGCAGCCTTACCCCCAACTACGAGGATGTGTTCCGTATGGAGCCCACCATCTTCCAGGCAACCGGTGAAAACCTCTTCTCCTGGCAGTGGGTTTCCGGCAGCGGTATCTGGACTGCACAGAACTCCATCCAGAGTGACGTGAGCATGCAGGGTATCGACGAATTCGGTAACACCTGGGGAGACTGGAAAGGTCCCAGCGTGAACCTTCAGGACCTCTTCGGAGTATCGGCCGATGTAGAACCTACCCTCCGCGTAGACAAGGATGACCGCCGCCACGGCACCATCATGATGTTCGGCGACCAGTATCCCCAGTATTGGAGAGACAAGGGCGGGCTTGATCTGTACCGTTTCCACAATGACGAGAATTACTATCCCACCGGCCTTGAAACCAATGGTTCCAACCACCAGTGGAGCTGCCAGAGCGGCGGTATGTATGCAAAGCATATCTATGGCTGCGGAACCGACCACGTTGCTGCGCTTGGTATCAACGCCGACCGTATGTGCTATCAGCTGCCCACCCATATCCTCCGTCTGTCAGACGTTTATCTGGTTTATGCCGAGGCCTGTATGCTCACCGGCGACAGCGCAAACGCCCTTGCCTATGTAAACAAGGTACGTGCACGCGCACACGCAACCCAGTATACCACCATCAAGATTGAAGACATCTGGAAAGAGCGCCGTCTGGAACTTGCCCTTGAAGGCGACAACTGGTACGACTACGTCCGCCGTTCCTACTACGACGTAAACGCAGTTATCGCAGAACTGAAGGCCCAGCGCCGTTCCCACTGGGATGGTATCACCGATGTCTATCACGATTATGTGGTGGCCGATGACGGCTCCTATGTGGGCCCCGGCGCACATACTTGGGATCAGTCCAAGATCGTCTACAACGCTTCCGACGAACTTACCGACGTAAAGCCCGAGATGTTCACCATTCCTTTCCCTACCGAAGACGTGGTTATGAATCCCAATGTGGGTTCAGACGTAGAAGCAGTCTCCGTGAATGTCCGTGAAACCTTTACCTATGACTTTTAATTGCTGAATCCATGAACAGAATGACTAAATATATTGGTATCATCATGGGTCTGGCCGTGCTGGCATCCTGCAAGTCCATGGATTATCCGGACCGCTTCCAGCCCACTCCCGGCGCTCCTTCGGTGGATTATGTCCGTTATGCCGACAGGGACGTCATCATCAGCCAGGCTGCTATGGAAGAGACCATATGCATCGTTGGTGACAATCTCACCAGCGTTCACGAACTTTATTTCAACGATCAGCCGGCAGTCCTGAACACCAGTTTCATCACCGCCCACACTATGATCGTTGCCGTTCCCAAGACCCTTCCCGAGGTTGAAGACAACAAGATGCACCTTGTCACCCGTGACAGCACCGTTGTTCTCTACGACTTCAAGGTCCTGCCTCCTGTACCCAAGATTACCGGAATGTCCAACGAATGGGCTCCTGCAGGAGAAACCGTTACAATCAAGGGTTCTTCTCTGTTTGCTCCCCTTACCGTCCAGTTCCCCGGTGTAGACCCCGTGGATATTACCAGTACTGACGGAGATTCCTTCCAGGTAAAGGTCCCCGCCGGAGCACAGCCCGGTAAGATTAAGGTTACAACCGCTTCCGGTACCGCCCAGTCCATCTTTATGTACCAGGATTCCCGCGGTATGCTGTTCAATTTTGACACTGATCCCCATCCCGCCAACCACGGCTGGCACGCCCAGGTAATTGAAACCGACGGCACCGCTCTCAGCGGCAACTTCCTCCGCCTTGGCGGTGGCGGCGCCACTCTTGATGCCGATGGCGGCTGGAACGACGGCGCATATTCATTCGAGTACTGGCCCGGTGACTGGGACGATCCCGTCTCCTATGCCGACAGCCCCCGACTCACTGATTTTGCCGACTTCACCAAGTGGAACAATATGGGTCTCAAGTTCGAGATGCTTATCCCTTCCTCTGATCCCTGGCAGTCCGGCGCCATGCAACTGATCATCGGCGGCGTTGATCTTGTGACAGGCGGTGCAGAAGGTGCCACCGATATCTACGGTAACACCTGCGCAGGAGCAAACAACAAGTTCATCAGCGGTGACGGCGCTCCTATGGCTCCCCGCGCCCTCTACAGGCCTTGGGAAGCAACCGGTTCATATGATACCGCAGACAAGTGGGTTACCGTTACCATCCCTTATACCAGTTTCGTTTACAAGTCTGACGGAACTCAGAATGACTATGAGATCAAGCCCGAGACCTTCACATCCCTTACCATCTTCGTATGGGGCGGCGGTGTTGCCGGTACCGAGAGCCATCCCGTCATCAAGATTGATAACATCCGTGCAGTTCCCATCAAATAATCCGAAGCGTTTATGAAAAAGATATTTAAATTTTCTGTCATAGTCTCTCTCTGCGCCGTCCTGGTTTCGCTGGCCGGATGTCAGAAGGAGATGAACGTGGATCCGATGGGAGAGAACTTCTCTTTCAACGGATTGGCACCTAACCCCGTTATGCGCGGCGGTGTCCTCAAGATCTTCGGCCGCAGCCTGGATCAGGTGACCGAAGTCCATTTTGCCGGC
Organism: uncultured Bacteroidales bacterium; assembly: GCA_900321715.1. Taxonomy (GTDB): domain Bacteria; phylum Bacteroidota; class Bacteroidia; order Bacteroidales; family UBA932; genus Cryptobacteroides. Next base: position 98,200 of record ONXC01000001.1, read on the forward strand.
CAGGACGTGGTGGTGACCGAATTCAAGGAGCTTCGCAAAGGAGCAAAACTTGATACCCTGGAACTCGTCGTCCCCCTGGAGGGACCTGAGGTTGGTAAGGTTACGATCGTCGCAAAAGACGGCCGTCAACTTTCTTCAATGAGTGACCTTACTTTCTCCGAGTCCATCGAGATTTCATCATTCTCACCCGCTACGGTACTCTCAGGTGACGTCCTCACCATCAAGGGTGAATACCTGAACGTGGTGAAGGAAATCTTCTTCAGCGGAGAAGACGCAGTTTCCGTGGCATTCGAGAGCCAGTCCCGTCGCGAACTCAAGGTGAAGGTTCCCGCAAACGCCGTAAGCGGCCCCGTGATCCTGTCCGATGTCAACGAGATCGAGGACCAGAACACCATCCCGAACCATATCTACACTCCCACTGAACTCACGGTTGGAGATCCTACCGTCAACAAGGCCGCCAAGGCTACCTACAAGAGCGGAGATGTCATAACCGTTACCGGTGAACATCTTGACATGATCAAGAATGTCGCTCTTCCTCAGGTCTCAGATGTTGAATTCACCATTGCTGAGGACGCCAAGTCCATTACCTTTAACCTTCCTCCCAAGGCTGCTGACGGCAATATCACTCTCACTTCATTCGCTGGCAAGACCTTCGATGCCGGAGAGATCGAGACCGTGAGCGTAACCGAACTTACCGTCAAGTCCCTTGCCGAAGACGCCCGCTATAAGGCCGGCTGCGAGGTTGAGATCTCAGGTAAGGACCTTGACCTTGTCACCAAGGTCGAGTTCACGAATGCGGAGGCAACCTGGTACCTCAAGGATGGCAAGATCTTCGCAACACAGCCCGCCGCTGCCAAGGACGGTGCCATCACCGTTACCCTTGACTCCGGCAAGCAGGCCTACAGCGATGATATCGAGGTTGTGAAGCCCGTCGTGACTGCCATCGAAAAGACGGAGGCCGTAGCAGGTGCCGATTCAATCCTGGTAAGCGGTACGGACCTTGACCTTGTCGCCAGCGTGGTTATCGGCACAAAGGAGCAGTCCTTCATAGATTCCGAGTTCGTATTCATCGAAGACGAGGACAAGAATGTGGTTGTGAAGGTCTATATCCCCGAGCAGGCATACTCCGCCCCCATCACTCTCACAGCAGAAAGCGGCTATGAGACCGTAACGGACAATATCACCATTACCTACGATATGGCCGTCGCCATCAACTTCGATTCTCCTTCATACGGTCTTGGAAGCAACATCACCGTTACCGGTAAGAATCTCCTTCAGATTGACCAACTTTACGTCAAGGGCAAGAGGGTTGTAGACTTTGCCGTTCGTGCAAAGGATTCAATGTCCTTCGCCATCCCTGAGGGCATCGGCCCCGGTGTTTACCGCCTGAGTATGATCCTTATGGACGGTACGGAACTCACCTGGCCCGTTCCCTTTGCCATCACCGCTCCGTTCACGGAGACATTCATATGGCAGGGCAGCCAGATCATCAATGGCTGGGCAGGCGTGACATTCGGTGACGACCGCTTTATCTGGGCAACCCTTGGCGCCAAGGTAGGTGACCAGGTCCGTATCTACTACACCGCTCCCGAAGAAGGATGGTGGGATCTGCAACTTGTGAACGGCTGCTGGGACAACCTCTCCCTGAATGAACTTGGCGGCGGAAACGAAATCAAACAGGATGCCGGATTCCCTGGTGGATCACAGATATTTACCTTCGAGATTACGGAAGAGGTCCTTGCATGTCTCAATACAGACAAGGGCTGGGGCGGCGCCTTCATCATCAATGGTGATGGTAATGTGGAAATCACCGGCATCTCCCTCATTCAGTTCGGTGCCGGCCCTTCAGAGAACAAGAATGTGATCTGGGAAGGCAGCCATCAGATTGACTGGGCAGGTGGTCTTGGAGAAGCCAATAAAGCCATGACAGCACTCTCCTGGGGTGGTTATGACTGGAGCACTGTTGAGCCCGGTACAATCCTTCGCATCAGTTACGATGCCGTTGACGGCATTGAGGCCCAAATCAGGGTTTCAAACGGCAGTTGGGCCGCTATTCCCGGAACTGCAGATCCAATTAAGCCCGAGGCAAGCCCGTTAGAAATTGAACTCACTCAGGCAATGATTGACGAACTTGTTGGCAACGGCGGTCTGGTCCTTACCGGCCAGGGAATGATTCTCACTGAAGTTGCTCTTGTAACAGCAGGAGGAGGCCCTGCCCTCCCTACAGGGGAAACCATTTGGGAAGGCAGTCATCAGATTGATTGGGCAGGTGGTCTTGGAGATGCCAATAAGGCCATGACAGCACTCTCCTGGGGCGGTTATGACTGGAGCACGGTTACGGCCGGAACAACTCTTGTGATAGAGTATGACCCTGTAGACGGTGTTGAAGCTCAGATTCGTGTTTCAAACGGCAGTTGGGCGGCTCTTCCCGGAACGGACGATCCTATTAAGCCCGAGGCAAGCCCGGTAGAAATTGAACTTACCCAGGCAATGATTGACGAACTTGTTGGCAACGGCGGTCTGGTCCTTACCGGCCAGGGAATGACGCTTACCGCTGTAATCCTTAAGTAATGCTCTTTTAATCCGGAGGGGGCCGACCCTCCCTCCGGGTTCCAATAAACTGACTCTATGAAACGTTATCTTATATCGGCTTTGGCCATATTGGTCGGTCTGGCAGTATCCTGTACCAAGCCTGGCACATCCGGGGAAGGCATCCCAGAGGTCCCGAAGAGTATCTCTTTTGATCCTGCAGAGGTTGTATTCCCTGTAGCTGGAGGCAGCGTATCTCTGATCATATACGCCCCGGAACGCCCTGTGTTGGAGGATTGTCCCGCCTGGGTGACGTTCAAGGAGGGCGCGTATGACAAGACTAAATATAAGATGACGGCAACCCTTTCGGCAAATAGCAATTATTCCTGTGAGCCGGAAATGGGAACCATTGTATTCTCTGCCGGAAGCCTTTCAGGGAGCTTGAAAGTGTCTCAGGATGCCGGAGGAGATCCTGTCGAACCCGTAGACCCTGTGGATCCCATTACCCCCGCCGATGAATATGACGCGGCCCTGACCAATCCCAATGCATCTGCGGAGGCAAAGAACGTGTATGAATTCTTCCTCTCCATAGCCGGGGAGAAGATGCTCAGTGGCGTCCAGTCAGGCGGCACCGCCAACAACAACGAGAGGGTGAACCAAATCTATCAGATGACGGGTAAGCACCCAGCGCTTGCCGGCTACGACTACATCTTCCTGCAGTATTCTCCCACCCCCACCGGATGGAGCTGGGTTGTGAACTACGGAGACATTTCCGCCGCAAAGGAGCAGTGGCAGAACAATGGCCTTGTAAACTATATGTGGCACTGGAACGTGCCTTCTTCCAAGGCCGATTGGGACAATGGCAAGACCGGGAACTTCAATGGATATAATTTCTACTCCGACAAAACGTCCTTCAGCATAGTGAATGCCCTCACCCCCGGCACCTGGGAGAATGATTTCATCCTCCAGGACATAGAGAAGGTGGCAGGTTACCTGAAACTCCTTCAGGATGAGGGGATTCCCGTAATCTGGCGTCCGCTTCACGAAGCCGCCGGAAACTACAACCTCTACGGCAAGACAAACAACGCCTGGTTCTGGTGGGGCCGCGGCGGCGCCGATGCATGCAAGAGCCTTTGGAAACTCCTTCGTGACAAGCTGGAAGGTGAGTATGGCCTGAATAACCTCATCTGGGTGTGGACGCTTGACGCCACCCCCGGCGCAGAGAAAGAATGGGCTTCCTGGTATCCCGGGAATGACCTTGTGGATATAGTAGGCGTAGATATTTATGCCGATGACACTGACGCCAAGGAGCGTCAGTACAAGGCCGCCGCAGATTTGTCGGCCGGTCACAAGATGGTGACCGTGAGCGAGTGCGGAAATATCCCCGAGCCCATAAAATGCATAGCGGCGGGAGAAAAGTGGTGCTGGTTTATGGCCTGGGACCTTGAATCTTATTCCCTCAATACTACTGCATACTGGAAAAACGTTATGGCATCTTCAAAGGTCATTACCCGTGAAAATATGCCTTCACTGAAATAGTTTTTATGATGAGATATTTCACACAATTCTTCCTTTTATCCCTGATTTCAATAGCCTGCTGCTGCCAGAAGCCCGCAGGTGAGGATAAGGACTCCACTAAAACTGAAGCCCCTACGGCCATCACTGTGTCTCCTGAATCAATATCGGCCTCGGCAGAGGGTTCAGATTATCAACTTACCGTCAATTCCCCGGTGCGTCCTAAACTCTCCGGTCTTCCGGACTGGATTACTATGAAAGACGGGGTATTCAACAATTATAAGATAACCTTTACTCTTACGGTGAAGGCCAATCCCACGTATTCCAGCCGAACGGCTACCCTTACCGTTTCAGCAACGGGAATGGCCGATAAAACCGTGGCGGTCAGCCAGGAAGGACAGGAAGAACCCGTAGATCCCGGTACCGTGAGCAATGATGCCATTGCCCGCACCCTTGAACTGGGCCTAGGCTGGAATATGGGAAACCACTTTGACGCTTATTCAAACGGAGTGGCAAATGAGACCGCCTGGCAGGGAAAATCGGCCACACAGGCCACTTTCAACGGTGTGAAGGCGGCAGGTTTCACCAGCGTCCGCATCCCCGTCACCTGGATGGGACATATCGGAGAGGCCCCTGATTACGCTCTTGATGAAAAATGGCTCAACCGCGTGTATGAGGTGGTGGGCTATGCAGAAAACGCCGGCCTCAAGGTAATCCTTAACACCCATCACGACGAAGACCACGGTGAGGGTGACGGAAACCATTGGCAGGACCTGAGGGGAGCAGTGAACAGCGACGCAATCAACACTCAGGTGAAGGCGGAGATTGCAGCCGTATGGGGCCAGATAGCCGCTAAGTTCAAGGACAAGGGAGATTTCCTTATGCTTGAATCCTTCAACGAACTTATCTATGGCAATGAGTGGTCTTCTTCTTCCAACACGGAGAAGAAATGCGCAGTTATCAATGAATGGAATCAGGTATTTGTTAATGCCGTCCGTGCAACGGGAGGCAATAACGCCACCCGCTGGCTGGGCGTTCCCGGATATGCCGCAAGCCCCAATTATCTGAAGTATCTCACGGTTCCCAATGATCCCGCCGGAAAGATTATGCTGGCATTCCACTGTTATGACCCCTATGACTATACCATCGGGGACAAGCAACTCCCTGACTGGGGCCATACCGGAACCTCATACAAGAACGGAGAGAATGAGATAAGGGCTCTGTTCTCCGATATATTCAATACGTATATTGCAAAGAACGTCCCCGTATATATGGGTGAGTTCGGCTGCTCAATGCGTAACAAGAACGACGCAAAGGCCTGGGCATATTTCTGCTACTATCTGGAATATGTGGTAAAGGCTGCCAAAACCTACGGCTTCGCTCCATTCCTATGGGATAACGGAGCCAATGGTTACGGCCAGGAAAGACACGGTTACATAGATCACGGAAACGGTAAGGTTACGGATAACGGAACGGACCCTGTGAAGGCTATGGTCAAGGCCTGGAACACTTCCAGCAGTTCCTACACCCTTGATTCCGTTTACAACAGCGCACCCACTTTCTGATGCCGTTTTTGTTAATTAATTGATTTTGAGTTAAATACAACTTTTACTCCAGGCAAAACAGATGGGAGTAAAATGCATAAGTGATTAATAATAAGATGATTAGGAAAAACGCAATGCTTTTGTTCGCTGTGGCTCTGTGCGTAGCCTGCGGCCCGCGTGACAAAAAGCCCATGGAAACGCCCAAGGATGAGCTTGTGCACAGGCTTTTTACCTATGCGGAGAACGGCCAGATTGCCTACGGCCATCAGGACGACCTTTTCTACGGCCACACCTGGAAAGTGGAGGATTATGATAATGATCCTCTGGAGCGCAGTGACGTAAAGGATGTCTCCGGAAAGTATCCCATGCTCCTTGGATGTGACCTTGGCGGCATTGAACTGGGGGCCGATAAAAACCTTGACGGCGTTCCATTTGACCTGATGAGAAGGGCGGCTCAGAAGCACGCGGAAAGGGGCGGCATAGTTACCTTCTCCTGGCACCCACGGAACCCCCTTACGGGCGGTGACGCCTGGGATATTTCATCGGACCAGGTGGTGAAATCCATCCTCAAGGGCGGCGAGAAAGAGCGTGAATTCCGCACCTGGCTATCACGTGCGGCCGATTTTCTGGAGTCTATCGGCCCGGATGTTCCCATCATTTTCCGCCCCTGGCATGAGAACATAGGCAGCTGGTTCTGGTGGGGAGGCAAGCTGTGCACCCCCGAGGAGTATCAGGAACTTTTCCGCGCCACCTGGCTCTATTTCACCAAGGACCGCGGCCTCACCAACATCCTCTGGTGCTACTCTCCCAACGGAGACGTCCGTCCGGAAGACTATATGAGCCGATATCCCGGAGACGAATTCGTGGACATCCTTGGCGTGGATACCTATGAGTATGTGGGAGGAGGCAGCGTGGAGGAGGCATCGGCCCGCTTCAGGGGCGAACTCCGCCGCATCCTTACCTTCCTCACGGCCCTTTCCTATGAGCACCAGAAACTGATGTGCCTCTCCGAAACCGGCCTTGAGGGCCTTGTAGACCCCACCTGGTGGACAGAGACTGTGTATCCCGTCATCTCCGACTTTGCCATAAGCTATGTCCTTACATGGCGTAACGCCCATGACAAACCTGAGCATTTCTATGCCCCTTGGGCCGGATTTGACGGGGCCGATGACTTTAAAACCTTTACCGAAAAAGAGAATATCGTACTGCTATGACCTTTAACGAGAGACTTGCGTGGCTTAAGGACAACCATCGCGCACTGATTGAAAAGAAGAACAGCCCCATCGAGGGCAACGGTATCTATGAGCGTTGGGAAAACCCCATCCTTACGGCGGCTCATGCCCCGCTTGAGTGGCGTTATGACCTCAACCGTGAGCGTAACCCCTTCCTTATGGAAAGGATTGGGGTGAATGCAACCCTTAATTCCGGTGCCATCAAGTGGAACGGCAAATACGTGCTTGTGGTGCGCGTGGAAGGCAATGACCGTAAGAGTTTCTTCGCCGTAGCCGAAAGCCCCAACGGAGTGGACAATTTCAAGTTCTGGCCCCGTCCCATCACCATGCCGGAGTGGGGAGAGCCCGCAACCAACGTCTACGACATGCGCCTCACGGCCCATGAGGACGGCTGGATCTACGGCATCTTCTGCGTGGAGCGCAAGGACCACACCCAGGAAGGAGACCTTTCCGCCGCAACCGCAGCGGCCGGAGTTGCCCGCACCAAGGACCTTGTGAACTGGGAAAGGCTTCCTGATATCCAGTCCCGCAGCCAGCAGAGGAACGTTGTCCTGCACCCTGAGTTTGTGAACGGCAAATATGCCCTCTACACACGCCCCCAGGACGGATTCATTGACGCGGGAAGCGGCGGCGGCATTGGCTGGGCTCTGGTAGATACCATGGACGGCGCAGTGATCAAGGAGGAGAAAATCATCAACCTCCGTCACTATCACACCATCAAGGAAGTGAAAAACGGCGAAGGCCCCCATCCCATCAAGACACCCAAGGGCTGGCTGCACCTTGCCCACGGCGTACGCGGCTGTGCAAGCGGTCTCCGCTATGTGCTGTACATGTATATGACCGCGCTGGACGACCCTTCACGTGTGATTGCTGAACCCGGCGGCTTCTTTATGGTGCCTCAGGGCTGGGAGTACATAGGTGACGTCATGAACGTAGTCTTCTCCAACGGCTGGATTGCCGATCCAGACGGCCGCGTATTCATCTACTACGCCTCCTCCGATACCCGCATGCACGTTGCTACCTCCACCATTGACCGCCTTGTGGACTACTGCCTCAACACTCCGGCCGACGGTTTCCGCACCGGACTTTCCGTGGAGGCCATCAACAGGCTCATTGACGCCAATGAAGGCCGTGGAGACAAGTAATTGAATATAAGTGAGTTAATTAAAAGAGGGTGCTTGTTTTTCGACACCCTAAAATGCATAAAGAATTAATAATGAAACATTTACGTCCACGCCTTGTGGCGGCGCTTCTCTTTCTGAGTGCGGCTTTGAATGCGCAGCCGCTTCAGATTGCACATGTTTTTTCAGATCATGCAGTTCTGCAGCAGGATACTTCCGTTCCTGTTTGGGGATGGGGAGAACCCGGCAAGAAGGTGCAGGTGAAGGCCTCCTGGCTCAAAACAGCTGTTTCCACTACTGTGGCCGATGACGGCTCATGGCGTGTTCAGTTGCAAACTCTTCCTGCTGACGGCTGCACCAAGAGCCTGCTTGTGAAGTCCGGGAAGGAGAAGATAGAACTGAAAGACGTGGTGTTTGGCGAAGTCTGGATCTGCTCCGGCCAGTCCAATATGGAGATGCCGGTAAGCGGCTTCGGCTTCCAGGGAATTGAAGGCAGCACGGAGGCTATACTTGAAGCCGCAGAAACGGCCTCTCAGATACGTGTGTTTGATATCAAGACTCCAAAATGCAAGGAACCCCAGAAGGATGTGGATGCAGTATGGGCATATTCCACCGGAGACGTGGTTTCAAGGACATCGGCCGTTGGATACTTCTTTGCGAAAAGGCTCTCAAAGGCTCTCAACGTCCCCGTTGGCATCATAGTGAATGCCTGGGGAGGCAGCCGAATAGAGCCCTGGATGACAAGGGAGGCCATTGACCGAGTAGACCTTACCCCTGAAGAAAGGGCTGAAATAAACGCCATAGTTGAGCAGCCGGACCGCTGGCCTGAGTCTCCTGAACTTATCTGGAACGGCCGCGTAAAACCCGTCGCCGGCTATGCCGCAAAGGGTTTCCTGTGGTATCAGGGATGCTCAAATATCGGCCAGAGAGGGTGCTACGACCGCCTTCAGGCGTCTATGCTGCAGCTCTGGAGAGATTCCTGGGGAAGGGGAGACATGCCTTTCATCTATGCTCTCCTTGCGCCCTATCATCATGGGGATTCTGACGGCAGGTGGCGTCCCTTCTTTGTTGAGGCCCAGATGAGGATGGCGTCTGAAACCACCAACGCCTGGTATGTCTGCACTGAGACCCTTGGAGATCCAGTCACCATCCATCCTCCTTACAAGAGGGAGGTTGCCGATATGATGGAACTTACCGCCCTTCAGAACGTTTATGGTATCCCCACCGGCATTTCCATAGAACCTGCGCTCCTGAAAGACCTGGCCCTGGAAGAGGACGGCACCGTGAAAGTGTGGCTTACAAATGTATGGAGTAACCTTGGCTCAATGACTTCACGTGACGTAGTGGGCTTTGAACTTGCCGGCGAGGACCGGGAGTTCCACCTTGCAAAGGCGGAGGTGGATTGGGACGGCCAGACCATTATTGTGAAGTGTCCTGATGTGCCTAAACCCGTAGCCGTACGCTATGCCTGGCGCAACTGGATGGGCGCTAACCTTCAGAAGACAAGCGGCATTCCCGTGCCGCCCTTCCGCACAGATGACTGGGAATATTGACCGTTTTTGCTAAGTCATTTATAATGAGACATTTGCTGATTTTACTCCCGGCAAAAAGAATAGGAGTAAAAGTTGTAAAGTATTGATACAATGAGAGTTAACAAAAACGCCTGCCTCTGTCTGCTCGTTGCTCTGGCGATAGCCTGTACGCCCAGGAACGTTGTTTCCGTGAATACGGGCACCGGACTTTTGCGTCTTGAGGTGGTGAGCCCTGAGATTGTGAGGGTGAGCGTAGCCAAGGACGGACGGTTCAGTGACCGTCAGAGCCTTGCCGTGCTCCCTCAGGAGGGCTGCACGGACTTTGAGGTATCGGAGGCCATGGGCGTAGTGCATCTTACCACAAAGGCCCTTGCGGTAGACGTTTACAAGGCCGATGGAAGCATGCGCTTCTACGACGGGGAAGGCAACGTCCTTGCCGATGAAGGGCGCATTAGCTTTGACCGTGGCACTGCCGTGAGTTTTGCCTCCACAGACGACGAAGCCTTCTACGGACTTGGACAGCATCAGGCCGGGGAACTTGACCACAAGGGCCGCCGTGAGGAGCTGTACCAGTACAATACCAAGATAAGCGTCCCCTTCGTGCTCTCCAACAAGGGTTACGGAATCCTCTTTGACGCATATTCCTACAGCCGATGGGGCAGCACTGAACCCTACCGCCAGCTTGGAGAGGTATTTGACCTTGACCTTGAGGGCCGATACACCGCCGCTTCCGGCCGTGTCCTCATCCAGAAGGAAGACTCCCTCTACTATGAGAACGAGTGGGCCATAAGGAACCTTCCCAAGAGTGTGCCCCTTAACGGCGCGAAGGTGCGCTACAGCGGCACCATCACCGCCCATGAAACCGGCGACTACCACTTCATCCAGTACTATGCCGGCTTCCAGAGCACCTCAATCGGCGGGAAGGAGGTCATGAGCCGCCGTTGGCGCCCGGCGTGGAACCCCAACAGCTGCAAATACACCGTCCACCTTGAAAAAGGCGTTCCCACTCCAGTTGTGATAGACTGGGAGCCGGACGGAGACGTGTCTTATATCGGCCTGAGGGTTGCTCCCCTTGAATCTCCGGAGGATGAGTCCCGCCTCACTTTCTGGAGCGAATGTGAGCCTATGGCCGATTTCTACTTCATCGCAGGCGGAAGCGCCGACAAAGTGATTTCAGGCTACCGCAAGCTAAGCGGCAAGGCCCCCGTAATGCCCAAGTGGGCCCTTGGATTCTGGCAGAGCCGTGAGCGCTACAGCACGCAGGAAGACCTTGTGGGCACCCTCGCGGAATTCCGCCGCCGCCACATCCCCGTGGATAATATTGTCCAGGACTGGCAGTACTGGGAGGAGGATCAGTGGGGAAGCCATCAGTTTGACTCGGCCCGCTACCCGGCCCCGGAGGCCATGCTTGACAGCGTCCACGCCATGCACGGCCGATTCATGATAAGTGTCTGGCCAAAGTTCTATACCAATACGGACAATTACAAGGAGCTGAAGGCCGCAGGTTATGCCTATACCCACGCTGAGGAAGACGGCCTTGAAGACTGGCTAGGCCATAAGCAGAGCTTCTACGACGCCTATGCAGAAGGCGGCCGCAAGATGTTCTGGGATCAGATGGACCGTAACCTCTACTCTAAGTTCGGCCGGAAGATAGACGCATGGTGGATGGATGCCTCTGAGCCAAACCTCAGGGACTGCCTCCCTATGGATTACTTCAAGTGGCTCATCACTCCAAACGCCCTTGGCTCCTCCACTGAATACCTTAATGCATACGCCCTGGTTAATGCCCAGGCTATCTACGAGGGCCAGCGCTCCGTAGATCCGGATAAGAGGGTGTTCCTCCTTACCCGTAACGGCTTTGCCGGCCTCCAGAGGTATTCCACGGCATCATGGAGCGGGGATATCGGCACATCCTGGGAAGATTTCCGCATGCAGGCCGCTGCTGGTCTTAACTACTCCATGAGCGGAATTCCTTTCTGGGGAATGGACATCGGAGGCTTCTCCGTGATGAGTAAGTTCTATGACAGCGCAAATGCCCCCGAATGGCAGGAACTCCAGACCCGCTGGCGTCAGGCCGGCACCTTCGTGCCCCTTTTCCGCACTCACGGCCAGTGGCCAAGAAGGGAACTCTGGAACATTGCCCCGGAGGGCTCAAAAGCCTATGAGAGCATTCTCTACTATATGAAGCTCCGCTACAGGCTCATGCCTTATATATATTCGCTTACAGGCGCCGTCCATTATGAGGACGCTACCATCATGAGGGCCCTTGCAATGGATTACCCGCATGATCCCGAAGTCCGTGACCTCTCAGACCAATGGCTCTTCGGGCCTGCCATTATGGTTTGCCCGGTGTTTGAGTACAAGGCAACAAGCCGCAGTGTCTACTTCCCGGAAGGCACCTGGTATGACTTCTACACCGGTGAGAAGATTGAAGGCGGCCGCCGTATAACCGTTGACGCCCCGTATGAGAGGATACCCCTTTACGTCCGCGCCGGCAGCATCATCCCCATGGGCCCGGATATGGAATGGACGGATGAAAAACCTCTGGAGGAGGTCACCCTCATGGTATATCCCGGGGCCAATTCCGACTTCACCCTCTACGAGGATGACGGCCTCACCTACGGCTATGAGCGCGGGGAATACGCCGTTACCCGTATCCACTGGAACAATGCCGTTGGGAAGGCCGATATAGGCCCCCGTGAAGGCTCTTATCCGGGGATGCCGGAGGGGAGGACCTACAAAGTTGTAGTTGTGGGACAATAACTAACTAAAACCTTATATGAAAAAGACAGTATTAATGATGTCCAGTGTTGTAATATCGGCCGCCGCTCTGTCTTCCTGTAATCAGCAGGGAGCGGCTCCCGCTATCCCCGCCGACAAAGCGGTTGAGGCAAAGGTAGAGAAAGTGCTTAAGGGCATGACCCTTGAAGAGAAGGCCGGCCAGCTGGTTCAGCTTAACATCTCCACCCTGGAAGATGAGACCCGCGAGGCAATAGATCCCGCAAAGCTTGACAAGATCATTGGTGAGTACAAGGTGGGCTCCATCCTCAATGTGATGCACGACAAAGCCCATTCCCGTGAGGAAACCGCCGCCATGGTGCGCCAGATCCAGGAAAAGAGCATGGAAGCTATCGGCATCCCCTGCATCTACGGCCTGGATATGATTCACGGTGCGTCTTATCTTAGCGAAGGCTCCCTGTACCCGCAGGAGATTAACCTTGGCGCCACTTTCAACCGTGAATTCGCCCGCCAGATGGGCCATGCAATGGCTTATGAAACCCGCGCAGCGCAGGTTCCCTGGGTGTTCTCCCCGGTCATGGACCTTGGCCGTGATCCCCGCTGGCCCCGTCTGTGGGAAAGCTTCGGCGAGGACCCTTACCTGCAGGCAGAGCTGGCCCGTGAGGAAACCCTGGCCCTTCAGGGCGAAGACCCCAACCACATAGACCTTGAGCACGTTGCCGTGTCCATCAAGCACTTCATGGGTTACGGCGTTCCCGTGAGCGGTAAGGACCGCACTCCCGCCATCATCGCGGAGAATGACCTCAGGGAGAAATTCTTTGCTCCGTTCCTGGAGTGCTTCCGCGCCGGCGCCCTCACCGCAATGGTGAACAGCGCCTCCATCAACGGCATCCCCACCCACGCCAACGCCATCCTCCTTAGCGGATGGGTGAAAGAGCAGCTTGGCTGGGACGGTATGCTTGTGACGGACTGGGCCGATATTGACAACCTCTTCCAGCGTGACCACGTTGCGGCCGACAAAAAGGAAGCCGTGGCAATGGGTATCAACGCCGGCATTGATATGATCATGGACCCCTACGATCCCGAGTGCTGCACCGCGGTCATCGAGTGCGTGAAGGAAGGTCTTATCTCAAAGGAACGCCTTGACGACGCTGTCCGCCGCGTCCTGAGGCTGAAAGTCCGCCTGGGCCTCTTTGAGAACCCCTGCTGGGAGTATGAGTATCCCGAATTCGCTTCTGAGGAATTCGGAAAGCAGTCCTACAGGGCAGCGGTTGAGAGCGAGGTCCTCCTCAAGAACGAGGGCGGAATCCTTCCTCTCAAGGGCACGGAACGCATCCTTGTCTGCGGCCCCAACGCCAACAGTCTTCGCACCCTCAACGGCGGCTGGAGCTACACCTGGCAGGGATCGGCCGATGATTATGTGCCTCAGTACAACACCATCCTGGAGGCCCTCCAGAACCGTTTCCCCGGAAAGGTTACCTGGGTTCCCGGCGTTGTCTATGAAGGTGCAGACTGGCAGAATGACGTTGTGGCAAGCATCCAGCAGGCCGTGAACGTGGCCAGAAGCGCAGACGTCATTGTGTGCTGCGTGGGTGAGAACTCCTACTGCGAGACTCCCGGTAACATGGATGACCTTAATTTATCGGCCAACCAGAAGGAGCTTGTCAAGGCTGTTGCCGCTACCGGAAAGCCCGTTGTCCTGGTGCTTAACGAGGGCCGTCCCCGTCTTATCGGAGACATCGAGCCCCTTGCAAAGGCCGTTGTGGACGTGATGCTGCCTTCAAACTACGGCGGAGACGCCCTTGCAGCCCTTCTTGCCGGCGATGAAAACTTCTCCGGTAAGCTTCCGTTCACCTACTCCAAGCACATCAACGCCCTCCATACCTATGACTACAAGGTTTCCGAGCACCGTGAGACCATGGAAGGCTCCTACAACTACGACGCAGTCATGGACGTCCAGTGGCCATTCGGCTACGGCTTAAGCTATACCAGGTTTGAGTATTCTGGCCTTAAGGTATCGGCCGATACCTTCAAGGCCGGCGATGTCCTGAAAGTATCTGTGGACGTGAAGAACGTAGGTGACCGCGCCGGCAAGGAGGCCGTTCTCCTTTACAGCTCTGACCTTGTGGCTTCCCTCATCCCGGACGTAAAGCGTCTACGCGGTTTTGAGAAGATTGCCCTTGAGCCCGGTGAGACCAAGACTGTGGAGTTTGAGCTCCCTGCATCGGCCCTGGCATTTGTTGGCGCAGATGGAAAATGGCGCCTTGAAAAGGGCGATTTCCGCATCTCTTGCGGCGGCCTTGGAGTTATGGTTAACTGCACAGAAACAAAGGTATGGGAAACTCCCAACATTTAAGTGAATTCAAATCAGTACTGCAGGAGAACATCCTGCAGTATTGGTTAAAGCTCCGTGACCCGGAGGGAGGCTTCTACGGGGAGGTCTCGGCAAGCGGTGATGTGATTAAGGATGCGCCAAGAGGCGTTATCCTCAATGCCCGCATCATCTGGGCCTTTGCCGCCGCGTATCGCGCACTGGGCCGGAAGGAGTACCTGGATGCTGCCGTATGGGCTAAGGAGTGGTTCCTGAAGCATTTCTGTGACCACAAATACGGCGGGGTTTATTGGAGCGTTTCGGCAACGGGAGAGCCCCTTGAAGACAAGAAGCAGCTCTATTCCCAGGGCTTTGCAATCTACGGGCTTTCAGAGCTTGCACGGGCAAATGGTGACAAGGAGGCCCTTAATGAGGCCGTGAACCTCTTTAAAGTAGTTGAGGCAAAGTTCTCCGATACCCTTTACGGAGGCTACACGGAGGCATTGGCGCGAGACTTCTCTCCGCTGGAGGATATGTCGTTATCGGCCCATGATATTAATGCCGATAAGACGATGAATTCCCACCTTCACATCCTGGAGGCGTTTGCAAATCTTTACAGGGTGTGGCCGGATCCGTCCCTTAAAGAGGCCGTGGAGAGGCTTCTGGACATTACATGCAGAAAGGTGATGGGGGAGGACGGACATCTCAAACTCTACTTTAAGAATGACTGGACGGTGCTTCCCGGCGCAGTTTCCTATGGCCACGACATTGAGACTTCCTGGCTTATGCTGGAGTGCGCAGAGGCTCTTAATGATGAAAGCGTTGTTTCACGTGTGAAACCATACGCTTTAAGTCTTGGAATTGCCGGCAACGAAGGCCTTCTCCAGGATGGATCCATGCGTTATGAGAGGCTCACCGACGGCACCTTTGACGACTCCCGACAGTGGTGGGTTCAGGCCGAGACAGTGGTGGGTAACCTCTGGCTGTGGAAGTACCACGGAGTAGCCTCCGGCTACAATGTGGCCATTAAGGCCTGGGACTACATCATTAAGAATCTTGTGGACAGTGAAGGCGGAGAATGGTGGTGGGCCGTCCTCCCGGATGGCACCCTTGACAAAGCCAACCCCAAGGCCGGCTTCTGGAAGTGCCCCTATCACAACTCCCGTATGTGCCTTGAGGCCCTCAGGATACTGGGGTAGCTTCCGGCCAGTGCCCTTCGGACCGGTACGGACCTTCGGTCCTATCCCTCCCATGCGTCCGTGCTGGGGCACGGCCTCTGGGCCCCTCCCGTTCACGAAGCCACGGGCGGCTACGCCGTCCGAAGGGCACCGCCCGAGAAGCCCGCTTGCCGTGTTGACGCTTAGATTGCTTCTATGGCCGATTTCAATGCCAACATGGCAAAGAAATCGGCCATTTCCCTGAAAAACGCTGCCGTGTCGGTCCCCAAAACGCCATTAGGAGCGTTATACGTGTCAACACGGCTATATTACGGTCGACGTTCCATAGGGGCCACTAAAACACATACGCAACCCCAAATCCGTTCTCTGTACCGCCAATGTGAAGCATGGGGCGATACGTTAGGGCAGAATTGTAATTATTGATGGCTGTCTTCATCTTATTCTCCCCGGGTATGTTGATGGCAAAGCCTGCAATTGTCACGACTCCGCCCACGATGAGCATCCACTTGGCAGCGTTGTATGGGCGGTCATAAGGAGGCACGGGCGTTCCGCCACCTCCGATATGCCATCCAAGAAGGTACCCTGCGCCGTAACCAAAGAAACAAGCACCAGCAACGCCGATGATACCGCCCACGGTACTCATAGTCTTGCCGCTCTTGAACAAGGCAAGATCGTCAGTGGTGAAGAACCTGTCCAGCATTTCGTTTTCAATAGTCACTCCGCCCACGGAAACTTTTCCGCTCCAGGGATTATAAGTCATCACGCCCGAAGGAAGATTGCTCTTATTTGAATCCTGGCTCACATTATACATTTCACGCTCACCGTTCTCATATGTTATCATAACGATATCTGCAATGTCCAGCGAATATGTGGGGCCTTCTGGATTGGAAAACTTCTTGTAGCAAATATCGGACTGCCTGACCTCGGTCACTTTGGCCTGGATGTCGGTTCCGTCCTTTTTTGTGATGATGTCCTGTGCGAAGAGTGAGGTGCTGCAGAGGAGGATTGTGAGGGTGGTAATGATGTGCTTCATATTGCAGTGTGTTAAACTTAACAAAACAAAAATACAAAAATTATGTGAGCGATATACTAGTTTACACCAATAATCCCGTTAATATCATTTATATCGGATTGATGTAAGGGGACCATTCGGCCCCCATTTCTTTATCCTTCAAGGACGAAATCCATCAAACGCGGCCTCCTTTTTAAACGAAAATAAGCCTCTGAAACTCAGAAGCTTAAATCTTTTTTATAGTGCAGGTGGTCGCCGAAGCGTTCCAATTACACTTTCTGCGGCAAAAGTAAACTTTTTCTTTAACTTTTACAAGAATTATCGGATAACAATGAAAAATAATCCGCAAGATAGACTTGTCTGTTCTTCATTTTTTGCTTGTGTGGTTGGTTCCGCGCTTGCCGTGTTGACGCTCATATTGCTTATATGGCCGATTTCAATGCCAACACGGCAAAGAAATCGACCATTTTCCGTAAAATCGCTGCCGTGTCGGTCCCCAAAACGCCATCAGGAGCGTTATACGTGTCAACACGGCAACCTTATTTATTCCCTTTAAGTCTATTATGGTGAATGCAGAGCATCTGGCAGTTCTTGATGTCGGTACTGCCATCGTTTGACCATGCTGTTACGTGGTCTGCTTCCATCTCGCTGTATTTCCAGATTCTTGTTTGAGTAGATTCATGACCTTTTTCGCAGTCAGGACAATTGCTTACTCCTCTTTCCTTGGCACGTTTTGTCTGTTCTTCATATTTTGCTCGTTTGGTTGGTTCCTCAAATAGTCTGATCTCCAATAAAGAACGGTTTTTCTTTCCATCAAGAAGGTATTCATATATGCCTCGCTTATCTTTTACGAAGAAATCAGAATATAATTGCCGAACCTCCTCATTGAGTAGTTTCTTGTCATATGGAGTGCTATGAAACCTTTCATACATCTGCCCCCAGTTGATACTACGCATCTCTTTCTCTACCGAATAGAACATTTCTGTAACCCAGTCAATGACGGTATTGAAATAGGTTTTTAACTCATTGATGTTGTCATCAAACCGATGCTCCATCATATAATGTGAAATATTCCCCTTGCTTACCCAGTTCAGTGCAACTTTCAGATACTCCTGTCTCTTGACATTACCAGTCATATAATGCGACCATTTTTGGATATTGGAGTTATTTGAGTTGCTGAACTCAGCCTTTGCCAACGTAACGAATGGGCCAGAAAAAATTGCGTTATTGATTTCCTGATCGTTGAGTGGCTCACCATTGGTGTTAATGGTTTTAAACCAGGCTTTGATATCATCCTCATCTCCGATACACTCATAGATTAACAGTTGCGCGTCGAGTATCCTGTTGCGCCGCTCCTCAGAAAGAGCATCGAAGTACCACTCTTTTTTATCGGCATCAACATAAGCAAATTTTCTTTTGAGATATCTGCCTATGGAGGTTATTCTTTGTTGCCCATCCAGAACCTCAAGTCGGCCGTCAGGGAGTCTATTGAAATACAATAGTCCCAACGGGTAACCATTTAATAGAGAGTTGATAACGGCTTTCTCTTTCTCAGATTTATTCTCAGAATAAATGTAGTTTCTTTGGTACTCAGGCTGAATCGTAAGTTTCCCATTCAGGCCAAAGAGGCCTTTCCCCTCCGCCTCATTCCATTCAAACCCCTCCAATACTTGCCTGACAGTATAGTCCGTCTTGAGGAATGTCTGCATCATATTTTATTGCTTTTTTCTAATTATTATTCGCTTTGAAGCTTTATTAACGCGATATCCGTATGGGGTTAAATAATCGCCCTCATCATCTTGAATGTAGAGTTGATAGTCCCGCTTTGCGTTGGATGGGCGTCCTGTGCGACCGTCAAGAAAGTATTCGTAAAACTTGGTAGGAGTAAAATACTGCTGTCCTTCACCTTGAGTCACAATCTCGAATTGTTCCGGGCAATAGCGGTTAAAGAAGGAAACGGGGACTCCCATTAAACCGTCATAATCTGACGGGATTGCATCAACGTATGGAATATCAATAGCATCAAAATTATCATACTTTCGATAGCCCTTCTCGCGGATTTCTTTATGTTTGCTAAAACGAAGATTATCTGCCATGGTCATTAGCGAAATGGGTTCATGACGCTTGCCGTGCTCCAGGTTAGTTAACCATATTGAAGCCACATTTTTCATTTTCTGTCCATCAATTATCTTGTCCACATCGTCATCATTGGTGGTAACAAACCACATCCCGCCACTCCAGTCCCGCTTTCCAGACCATATTTTATTATCTCGAATTAACGGGAAGACATCACGGCATCCTGTGGATAGTTTGTTGGCGATGATAAGGAATTTCTTGTCTGCTTCCATAATCCAGCTAAGGAATTCAAGGAACAGAGAAAACGGTTCATTGGTTATGATGATATCTGATTGATCTCTGAGTACTCTAACTTCATCTGACATAAAATCGCCGGTTCCCTCCAGATAATTCCATTGTAGATCATTAACATCAATAATGCCATCGTCGTTAATGTCTTTTTCTAGGATGAATATCTTCCCGTGTGTGCGGGTTTTGTCTTCATCATACTGGGGAGCACTTGTCTCAAACAGAGAAGGCTGATAGCCCTCTTTGTAATGTTTGCTTTCAACAGCATAGCTTGTGCTAATCAATTTCTTTAGACCAAAAGCCTTGAAATTGTTCACAAAGAATTTTGTAAAGTTGCTCCATTCCGGGTCGTCACAAGGAAGCAGAACGACTTTGTCTCTGAATACATCGGGATTATATTCGACGTATGCATTGATTTCGTTCTGAATGTCATCATACTGAGTATAGAACTCATCATTCTTGGCGACCTTAGCTTCGTTCAGCTTAGAGTTACCCTTGGCCATAATCTGCGCTTTATGGCACTTGCAACTTATTCTCGGCGCGGACTAACAGGGCATAAAAAAGGCGTGAACTTCATTATTCACGCCCGAGGCCCTGAGAAAGCCCGCATCACGAATAAGTCGGTCCACGCCAAAGCGCAGACATTCACTGACTTATTCGAGCGATGCGATTTGAAATTTCTCAGGTTTCGGGCATCCGAATAAATAGCAAATGCTAATTGTCTATGTCACACTCCATTCAGGAGGCATCACAAATATAATAATTATTATTGGATTAATGCCATATGATAATATGAACAATTTTGCCGCATTCAGATAAAAAGAGTATATTTGTTCACGGTAATACGGTCGTCGAATCGGCCGGTAATGAAATCAGGAGTAAGTAAGTCTTCCGTCTGAAGCGACTCCCTTCACAAATCATTTTCGTATTTCAGTAAGGGGAATAGTGCACCTTAACGGGGTACTATGCAATAATACTATTTATTTGGTAATTATGGTGGAAGATATTATTATACCGCAAGGGTGTGCTCCGGAAGACATAAAAGTCCGTAAACAAATAATAGGTGATTTCTATGCTAAGTGGAAAGCAGAGCATCCTGACAAGAGAGTTTGGAATGAATCTCTAAATGACTTCATTTACGTAAAGTTTCATTCGTTGAATGAGACTAGGGGGCATGCATCTGGGACATATGAATCCACAATGGCAGTACTTAATCTTACAGAAATACTGAATAAAGCGGAATTCGTGGAGGAAAGGCCTAAGAAACAGGAAGATAACAATCAGAAGAAGTTCTCCAAAATGATTATTATGAAGTATGGAAGAGTCAAACTAACAGTTGGATTCCAGGCATCCAAAGGTCAGTACGTTCAGTACTGTATTACAGTTCCGGGTGAAAGAATGCACAAAAAATAAAAGCCGCCTAGGCAGCGACTTTTCTGATGGGGCTCGTATCAAACTATGTTTGAGAGGGTTGTCAACCCTTTCCGAAAACCCCGTGACGATTCCAAATGCAAATATAATACTTTTTTCTTTAATTGCAAACACGGCAAACCAGGACGCCGTCGCCAAGGACAAGGACCTGCGCTTTACCGCTGAAGGTGGTGATGGCGCAGGTTTTTCCGTCGGGGCTCTGCTCCTTTTCACTGCCGGCAGGGTCTCCGTTGCCGTAGCCGATTATGCGGCCGGGGCCATCCAGGGATACCTTTACGGGGATAGCGCCGTCAGGGACATATCGGCCCTTGGCGTCCTTGGCGGTTAGTTCAAACACCTGCAGGCGGCCGATGCGCTCTGACGTTACATCTACGTTTGTGGCAGGGCCGGTGGGCTCTATTATGTCCTCCGCGGCCTTTCTGCCCTTGATGTAGCCGGTGGCCTTGATCTTTCCGCCGTGACAGGCGTTTTTCCATACCAGGTGGCCGTTACGGGGCATTTTCTTCTTTCCAAGGATGCGGCCGTTCACGCTTAAACGGACTTCGTCGCAGTTGGAATACACCCATATATCGGCCGTGGGGCCGCAGATATGGACAGTGGGCTCATCGGTCCACCAGGATTTGAGGTAGAAGGCTTCGTCCTTAGGGAAGCCGCAGTAGTCCAGGATGCCGAATTCCGAGAGCGTGGCGGGGTACTTGAGGGGATTGGGTTCCCCGCGGTAGTCAAAGCCCGTCCAGAAGAAGACGCCGCCCGTCCAGGGATGCTCCGCGTAGTACTTCCAGCCCCTTTCAATGACGTTTTCAGGTTCTCCGGTGCGGTTGATGGCTGGCATCCGGCCTTCCTGGGCCTCATAGATGCCGCGGGTGCCGCAGCCGGTGGTTTCCTCGGAGCCGAAGATTATCCACTCCGGATGCCTCTGGTGGCGGCCGTCGACGTCATTCTGGACAATGTAGTTGTAGCCGTGAACCTCAAGGCCCTCTATGAGGGTGCCGCCGCCGGCGTTTGCCGCCGTAGTCTGCCTTGTGGGGTCAAGGCTCTGGACGTACTCTTGCATCTCCTTAACTATCTTTATGCCCCTTACATCGTTCTCCAGGCCCCATTCCTCGTTACCTACGCTCCAGAGAATCACGCTGGGGTGGGACCTCCCTTCCATGACCATATTCTCAAGGAGACGCCTGTGATGGCTGTTCACGCCCATAAGGCGGTTCTCGTCTATGAGGAGGATGCCTTCCCGGTCACAGATGTCAAGAAGGGCGGGGGATGCGGGATTATGGGAGCAGCGGATGGCGTTTACGCCCAGTTTTTTCAGTTGTTTAACGCGCCACTCTATAAGTTCGTCGGGCATTGCGGCGCCAACTCCAGCGTGATCCTGATGGAGGTTTACGCCTTTCAGGATGAACTTTTTGCCGTTGAGAAGGAAACCTTCCGTGGCGTTGAACTCAACTGTCCTGAGGCCGATTTTTGTGCGGTAAACATCCTCTCCAACCGTGGACTCAAGGGTGTAGAGATAAGGGTCCTCAGGGGTCCAGAGACGGGGCTCCGTCATTTCGTTGCCGTCTTTGTCCAGAATACGATGGGTGGCCTCTTTTACCTCTGAATGGATGGTTACCTTGGAACCATCCCAGCTGGCCCAGAAACTGCCGTCAGGGATGTACGGGCCCTTGGTTTCAATTAGGTAGGCGTTCCGGTAGATGCCGGCGCCCTCATAGAACCAGCCTTCCTCAAGGGTGGCATCGGCCCTTACCGTAAGGACGTTGGGGCCGCCGTTAAAGTCTATGTAGGGGGTGATGTCGTAGACCTGCGTGGCATAACCGCTTGGCTCCGTTCCCATATAGATGCCGTTGAACCATACTGAGGCGTCACGGAAGATGCCGTCAAACTTGATGGTAAAATGGCGGCCTTCCTGGGCTTTGGTGAAAGTGAAGGCCTTGCGGTACCAGCCTACGCTGGCCTGAGGGTACTTCCAGCCAACGGTCTTGTATCCGTGGGAGTGGCTTGCAAGGGAATCGCAGGGGAGGGCGGGCACCCAGTCGTGGGGGACGGTGATGTCCTCCCATGCACTGTCGTCGAAGGTTTCCGTGTAGGGGCCCTGGTTGTGGATGGAGTGGGCCTTTGTGAGGTAGTTGAAATATTCCGTGCCGCGGCCCCAGTCCTTTCCGGGGTCTGAAGCGTTCCCAAAAGCGAACTTCCAGCCGCTCTCAAGTTTTGTTATGGTCTGTGCCCCTGAGGGTATTGTGGCGGCTAGGAGGATAGCCGTTAAAAAAAACCTGATTCCCTTATTCATAGTAAGCAAATTTACTGAATTTTTTTGACTATATTTGTATAATTAACACTGGAACTATGGCTAAATTAATAGAGAAAATAGGATACGGTCTTGGAGATGCCGCCGCCGGCGGAATCACCTGGAAGGTAATGTCCATCGCATTCCCTCTGTTCTTTACCAATATATTTGGGCTCACGGTGGCCGATACCGCCACTCTCATGCTTGTGGCGCGTCTTTTTGACGTGGTCACGGACCCTGTGATGGGGGCGCTCGCAGACCGCACACAGTCCCGCTGGGGAACTTATCGGCCCTGGCTCATATTTGGCGCCATCCCGCTGGGCATTGTGTTTGCGCTGCTGCTCTTTACCCCGGACTTCGGCCCGGTTGGGAAGCGTATATGGGCGTATTCGCTGTATCTCATCATGATGGCGGTATATACGGCAGTGAACGTGCCCTACGGCTCCCTTCTTGGCGTCATGACAGATGATGACAATGAGAAGAATGAGTTCTCCTCCTACCGTATGGTGGGCGCTTATGCCATGGGTTTTGTGACGCTTCTGTCTTTCCCTTACCTTCAGAAGATGGTGGGCGGCACTCCGCAGCACCAGTATGCCGTGCTGGGTGCAGTCCTTGGCGGCGTGGCGGCCCTTGGTACCCTTGCCTGCGGCCTCCTTACCAGGGAACGCCTGAAGCCCGTACGCGCAGAGAAATTCTCCTTCAAGCCTTTCGCCGACCTTTTCCGCAACAAGCCGTGGATCTATCTCACGCTTATCGGCATATGCACAAACTTCTTCAACGGGTTCCGCTATGCCGTGGCGGGTTACCTCCTGGAGTACTGCCTGCACGGTGACGTCACCGTTTCCGGCCTCATCATCAACTACACCGTGTTCATGACTTTCGGTGAGGTCACCTGCATGGTCTTCGGCGGCCTTTCCCCCCGCTTCACAAAGTGGGTGGGCTCCAAGAAGAAGGCGTTCGGCTGGGCGGCCGTCATCTGTGCCGTCACTTCCATCGGCTTCTTCTTCATCCCCATGGATCCAGCCTATATCTGGGTAATGGTGGCAACGGTTATCCTAACGTCTGTGGGTATCGGCCTTTATTCTCCGCTTCTCTGGTCCATGTATGCCGATGTAGCGGATTATGCCACTGAGAAGAACGGCACCTCCTCCACGGGCCTCATCTTCTCCTCCGGAACCATGTCCCAGAAGTTTGGATCGGCCATCTCCGGCGCCCTTGTGGCACTGCTCCTTGGCCTTGCGGGCTTCATTTCCGGAACGGATGCTGCAACCGGGCAGACTGTAATTACAATTACCAATGAGGCCTCTGTCCAGACCATGATCTGGAGCCTGTTCTCCCTCTTCCCGGCCGCAATCGCGCTCCTTATCCTTTTGCTCCTGAGGCTGTATCCTATTGATAAGTAGGGTCCTCAATTGGGAAATCCATGATGAACCGGCACCCCTTGCGGTAGTCCGGGTCCAGTTCCAGTGTGCCTCCAAGCAGGATGACGTGCCGTTTGGTAAGCGGTAATCCTACGCCAAGGCCTTCAGAGAGGTTGTCTTTCTTGTAGAAAGGCGTGAAGATGTGTTCCTGATTTTCCTTGGGAATGCCGGGACCTGTGTCCTCAAAGATGAACCGGACCCTGGTTTTGTTTGCCGTGATGCGGAGGGATATATTTTTGCCGTCGGAGTATTTTGAGGCATTGAACAGGATCTCACGGATGCTGCGCATAAGGAAGAGGTGGTCGGAAACAAGGGTGAACGAGTCTTTTACCTGGGTGTGGAACTTCACGGTTACGCCCGGGAAATAGCGGTTGACATAGCCTATGCACTCTCTGGCAATTTCATTGCAGGATACGGGCTCATATGTGAAACTCACCATTTCGTCGTGGTATCCGCGGTCTGAGCTGTCGTAGAGCATGAGGGACATCCTTGTTAGAGCCATGGCGTTGTAGTCAATCACCTGAAGGAGTTGCTCCCGCTCTTGGTGGGAAAGGTCGGCGCCTGAGGTGTCACGGAGAAGCTGTGAAAAGCCAAGGATGAGGTTTAGCGGGGTCCGGATCTGGTGGGTCATGTTGGAGACAAATTCGGTCCGGCGCCTGATGGCGTCCTCAAGGGCCGATGTCGCCTTCTGGAGTTCATCGTTTCGTTTTGCTGCCTCCTCAATAGCTGCGTCAAGGTCACGAATCTGGCTGCTGATAGTTTCCTGCATATCGGCAAAACTGTTCTGCAGGCGCCCTATGGTACTGTTTACGTTGCTGCGGGGAATTACGGCGGAATAGTCTCCTTCGGAAAGGCGCATGGTCTGCTCTTCCAGAAGTTCCAGGGGTTCGAATGCCCGCGCCACTATTCTTCGGCATACAAGGAAGATTATGATAAGGCCGATGGCGACGATTATGAATATGCTTAACCTGAGGTGCCAGTATCTGTGAAGGACATCCCGCTCCGGGCTCACCAGAGCGGCGCTGAGGCCGGTTTCCTCAATGGGCTCATAGCATATCAGGCACAGCACATTTGCCACTTTGGCGTGCATCCTTCCGCTATGGCCGGCAGTCATTTCGTGCCCCAGGGTAATTTTGTCGGGGTAATACCTGCCGTTAGTGGGGGCAAAGATGGTCTTTACCCCAATTTTGGCAGAGTCACGGTGCATCAGATACCTGCCGTCCTTGTCCAGAATCATAAAATATGAATTAGGGTAGGGCTTCAGGGGGAATAGCGCCTTTGAAAGTTCCTGCAGGGACTCCTGGCTCAGGGACTGAAGATAGTGCCTGGCGCTGTCTACCGCCGTGCTGAGTATCCTGGAGGACTTGTCCATGGCGACGGTGTGGAAATGGCGTCTTGACAGCGCTCCGAAGATTCCGTTTACCAGCAGGAAGACCAGCACCGCAATAAAGAACATATTGAGGCTGATCTTCATCGGCAAAGACCGCTGTATGCGTCGGAACAGTGTACTCATATCGGCCTCAATTGTTGCTGCTAAGCATATCGTTAAGAATCTCCGTCACCCTCACGCCGTCTCTTTCGATGTCCTTCAGGACCTGCCTCATTTCCTCATTGTCAATGTCCCCGCCGCTTTCATAGAGTTTATCCGCACCGCCCTGGATCTGAGCCACTTCATCGGCTAACTGGTGGGTCATGCTGCTGAAGAACGCGCTCTTCAGTTTTTCAATCTCTTTGGTCTTGGCGTAGGTTTCGGCAAGTACTTGCTGGCGTGATTCCTCGCTCTGCGACAGGCTCTTAAGTTGTTCCATATGCGCCGATACCGTCTCCTGCATTTTCACGTAATGGTTCCGAAGGCGTCCTACATCGTCAGTGCGCTTTGTCTCACCGAAGGGCAGGGAGTAATTGCCCTGCGCAATGTCAAGGGTTGTATACGTGAGTTTTCTAAGGGGCTTCATACTGATTCTGGCGATGGCTATGGCACCCGCCGCAATCAGGATTACGCCCAGGATGATCATTGCAATCGAGATACGGAAACCCGGATCGAACACCTCCAGCGCCTGGTCCATGTTGCCCCCGGTCTCTTCACGGATTATGAGCCGCGTCCCGATGGTCATTGCAAGAATGGTGGCTACAAGGAGACTACCTACAGAAATAACAGTCTGCAAGCAGATTCTGGAAGATAAGGTTCTGGGCAAGAAGTCCCTAGGTTTAGGCATATCCGTCCAAATTATGTGGTAACTACGCTCAAAGATACAAAAAAACTCTTGAACCGCCAACTTCCTGATTTACTGTATTTCCGTCGCCGCGTCGCTCAACCTCTTCTCCCCTGGCGGTTTCTCCCCCATATTGTAATGCCGATGCGGTAGAGCTCAAACTGTTCTCCCCTGGCGGTGGAGCTTAATGTGTTGAAAATCAGGCGCTTGTGAAGGTTTCTACCAGAAAAAGTTCTGGTAGAAACCTTTATAATTAACTGTAAACCAATCATTTAACCTCCACCCCGCTCGCGTCGATTTCCTATCTTTGCACCGTAAAACAGATGCCTATGACCTACAACAGCCAGCTGGTCCTTTACTATTTCCTTCGCCTTGCCGGAAACTGCCTGGAGAGCGCCCCTCAGGATTATTCCTCCATGGCTCAGGAGAGGGAAGCCATGGAGATTGCCCAGTTTGTGCAGGAAGCATCGGCTCTGGAACTTACTCCGCCACCGCCGCGCGAGATTATCCGCATCACCCGTGGTATGAAGATCTACTTCGGGCAGGAAGAGCTGAAACTGAGGCCCATGTCAAAGGCCGTCCTGCTTCTTTTCCTGAGGCATCCGGAGGGTATTGCCCTGAAAGATATCGGCGACCATAAGGAGGAACTCACCCGCCTGTACTCCAGAGTCGCCCGCACCGATTCCCCGGATAAGATTGAGAGGAGCGTCGCACGTCTGATAGACATCTTCTCCAACGAGCTAAATGTGAATCTTTCAAGGGTGAACGCCGCTTTATCGGCCCTTGAAAATGAAGTCCGGCACCAAATTGACGGCCGTGCAGGAGAGAGAAAAAGTTT
The DNA here is from genome assembly GCA_900321715.1 of uncultured Bacteroidales bacterium. Lineage (GTDB taxonomy): Bacteria > Bacteroidota > Bacteroidia > Bacteroidales > UBA932 > Cryptobacteroides. The sequence goes on from ONXC01000001.1 coordinate 125,461, forward strand.
TAAATTCTTTAAATCCATCGTTGTTTGGGAGTAGCTTTCCACCCCTGATCCGTTGAAACGTAAAAACTTTCACGCGAAACAACGCTTTCTTTCGAGGGATCCTTGTTTAAAGTGCCTGAAATGCATATTTTGGCCCACAAAAACAAGTCTATGAAAAGGAAAGTAATCGAGGGTGAAGTTCACCACATTTACCAGAAAACAAGGGGCGGGGTGGTTATCTTCTACTCGCTCAGAGATTATCTTGTGTACTTTACAATCTACTGTACTCTGGCCGATAAAATGGACGTCACCGTGCTGGCACTCTGCCCTATGCCGGATCATCTCCACAGCGCCTGCCGGTTCCAAAGCCAGGACCAGATGGCGAAGTTCGTGCAGTTATATACGCATTGCTTTGCCAGAGAATGGAACAAGTCCCGTGGCAGAAAAGATGCTCTTTTCCAGAAACGCTTCGGCAGCGCCGTAAAACTTGGGAACAAAACCGTCCGCACCACAATCAATTATAATTACAATAACCCTGTGGAACGGAAGATTACTCAGAAGGCCGAGGACTATCGCTGGAATTTCCTCAAGTACTTCAGGAGCCGTCATCCCTTCTCAAAGCCGCTGGATGAATCCACCGTATCATCAAAACTCAGGCGGGCCCTGCGGGATGTCCGTACTCTGCACAAGAGGGGGGAATGGTTGCACTATACCCAGTTGGATTTATGGATGAAAGATCTTAATTCAGATGAGGTGCAGCAGCTTGCCGATTACATTATCAGTACCTGGAACGTAATAGACTATGTGGGAGCTATCAGTTATTATGGGGATTACGATGCTATGATACGCAGTTTCCACGACAACACCGGCAGCGAGTATGATATCCGTGAGGATAAGGACAACTATTCAGATGCCGTTTATGCCGATTGCACCAGGCTTTTGATGGGGCAGAACCTTATCTCAAGTGTGAGGGAGATTCCCGGCCTGTCATTCTTCAGGAAGATGGATTTCTACAAATTACTGTCGGCAAGAACTGCTGCAAAACCGTCACAACTCAATAAGTATTTACATTTGGGTGGAATCTAAAGTGTTGATATAGTGGCGTTTACAAATGTTTCTACCAGAACTTTTTCTGGGAGAAACACTTGTAATTGCTTGATAGTGAGCGTGTTGGCCTCCACCGCCAGGGGAGAACCATAAGGGGAGGGGAAACAAAAAACGCAGGCCGATTGCGGTCTGCGTTAAGTGATTGCTGTAAGAAGCGGTAGGGAGGGGCCGGTCCGGACTGAACCCTGCCGGAGCCCCGTGGGTACTACCAGCGGTCTTCGTCAGATACGGAGAGCTTCTTACGTGCGTGGCGGCGACGGGCGCTCAGTACGCGGCGGCCGTTGGCGGAGGCCATACGGGCGCGGAAGCCGTGCTTGTTCACACGCTTGCGACGGGAAGGCTGAAATGTTCTCTTCATAATATCTTATTTTTTATATTTTCGCGTAATGGACTGCAAAGGTAGTAATTCCTGCGGAAAATACAAAATTTATTTTTCAATATGTATCACAAGCTTCCCGTCATAGTAGGAATCCTGCAGCCAGGAGGATACGGGCCAGGTGTGGACGGAGCCGCGGGGGAGGTGGTACCTACCCATAACGGCGGCAATTTCCTCGGAAACATCCCCGCCTTTGAGGTAGAGGATGCCCTTGTCATAGGAGCCTTTCACCCAGGGATAGAAGTCCGGAAGGGATGCTACTGCACGTGATACAACATAGTCAAAACTGCGTCCCAGGGACTCTGCGCGGGCGTTTACAACCTGCACGTTGGACAGCCCTAGAGCGGAAGATACTGCAGAAGCCACAATGGTTTTCTTCCCCACGGAATCACAAAGGACAAACTCTGCGGAAGGGAAGAGAATTGCAAGCGGAATCCCCGGAAAACCGCCTCCCGTCCCAAGGTCCAGAACGGAAGCGGAAGAAAACGATTCATAGAGCCCAGGCACTGTAAGAAGGTACCTTGCAATGGAGAGTGAATGCAGCACGTGGTGCTCATAAACGGAGTCAATGTCCTTACGGGAAATGACATTGATCTTGGAGTTCCACTCACGATATAGACCATCCAGCGCCTCAAAGCGCTCCCTCTGAGAATCAGTTAGGGAAAAGTCCTTCTGGACAAACGATATGAAATCCTGAAAACTCATTCCACTTCCCCCCTAAGCATCATCTGGGCCAGGTGTTGCTTGCCCCGGCGGATTCGTGTGCGGACAGTATTGAGCTCCAGCCCCAACTCCTGCGCAATCTCCTCATACTCAAGCTCTTCAATCATATACTTTATCATCACGTCCTTGTAAAGGGAAGGAAGCTCATCTATGTACTGCATGAGCCGCTGATGAACTTCGTCGTTGATGATCTCTTCCTCCGGTGTGGTATCCGTTAGCTCCGCGCTGGAAGGGTCTCCCTCCGTGGCCTTGTGAAGGATGCCCTCCTTCTTGTGGTCTTCCCGCTGGATGCTGGAAAGATGGTCCAGCGCCGTACGGGTGGCAATGGTAAGGAGCCATGGCCGGAATTCCCGCGTCATGTCAAAGGCCGATAAAGCCGAAAACGCCTTCTGGAAGCTCTCCGACACAACGTCGTCTACATCGGCCTTCCATTTGAAATAGCCGCTCACACGGCCGCGGACGGAACGCTCGTGGATCTGGTACAGTTCACGGTAGGCCATCTGGTCTCCGGCTATTGCCCTCTGTATTAAGTCTTTTTCGTTTTCCATCAGTGTGCCTCCAGCCAGTTGGCGCCGGCCGAACACTCAACCGTGAGCGGCACGGACAGTTTAATAACGTTTTCCATCACCTCCGTGACCATGGCTTTGAGGGCCGGGACCTCCGAGGGAATGGCATCAAAAAGGAGTTCGTCGTGGATCTGCAGCACCATCCTGGAGCGGAATCCGCCTTCCTTGAGCCGAGCGGCCACGCCTATCATCGCAAGCTTTATTATATCGGCCGATGTCCCCTGGATGGGCGCATTCACGGCATTTCTCTCTGCCAGGGCGCGAACGGTGGCGTTACGGGCGTGGATATCAGGAAGATACCTGCGCCTGCCGAAAAGCGTTTCCACATATCCGTGCTCCCGCGCGAAGGCGATGGACGAATCTATGAAAATGCGGATGGCCGGGAACGACGCGAAATAGTCATCTATGAGGCTCTTTGCAGCGCTGCGGGACAGCCCCAGCCTCTGCGCCAGCCCGAAGGAAGAAATCCCGTACATGATGCCGAAGTTGGCGGTTTTTGCCTGGCCCCTCTGCTCGCGCGTGACCTGATCTACGGGAATCCCGAAGATCTTTGCAGCAGTGGCGGCGTGAACGTCCTGGCCGTCGCGGAATGCCTTGCACAGGTGCTCGTCGCCGCTGAGGTGAGCCATGATCCTGAGTTCAATCTGGGAATAGTCGGCCGATACTATCACTCCGTCCGGAGTCCCCGGAACAAAGGCCTTGCGTATCTCCTTGCCGCGCTCCGTGCGAACCGGGATGTTCTGGAGGTTGGGGTTTGAACTGGAGAGCCTTCCCGTTGCCGTAAGCGCCTGATTGAACGTGGTGTGCACTCTGCCATCGGCCTCACTTACATATGACGGGAACGGCTCTATGTACGTGGAAAGGAGCTTCTTGACAGCCCTGAATTCCAGGATTTCATTAACTATTGGGTGGCGGTCTGCTATCTCGGAGAGCGTTGCCTCATCCGTTGAATACTGCCCCCTGGCGCTCTTTTTGGCCTTGGGGTCCAGGCGGAGTTTCTCAAAGAGGATGTCTCCAACCTGCTTGGGGGAGGATATGTTGAGGGTGGGGTCTCCCGCCATTTCACGGATGCGGGCTTCCCGCTCCACAAGTTCCACCCTCAGGGAATCGGCAAAGTGGGAAAGCTGCCTCAGATCCACCTTCACCCCGTCCCTTTCCATCTTTGCAAGTACCTTGGAAAGAGGCTCTTCCATCTTGTCATAAAAGTCCGGGAGGTCTTTCCGGAGTGCATCGCCAAGGAGCACCATTGCCGCGGCTTCAAGGCTGTGGGAAGGCTCTTCCTCGTCAGGGATATCGTCAAATAGAGAGCCAGTGGAAACCTTTTCCGGAGCCGCCTCAAAGTCAATTCCAAGGATGGTTTTGGAAAGCTGCGCGGGGTCATGGCTTCTTTCCGGGTCAATCACATAGTGCATGAGCCGGACGTCATTCCAGTGCCCTTCAAGGCTCATTCCCTCCGCTGCCAGCACATTTGCCGCCTTCTTCAGGTCATCGCCGTATTTTTCAATGGAAGGATCTTCAAGAAGTGCTTTCACGGAAGGGCCGATATCTGCGATTGCCGCTATGGCACCGTTGGAAAGTGTGATCTTATGACCTGATATGACGATGCCAAGTTTTTTAGGTTTGGCTGCAATGAGTTCCTGTAACGAGCAGTCTTTGATCTCCGGTGTTGCATCCGGAGAGGGGCTTTCCTCCGCGTTGCTTCGCAACCCTGTCCGGGCAAATGCTCCGGAAAGCCCCTCCCCGGATGCATCATCTTCAGAGACTATATGCCCCTGCAGGAAGCGTTTCAGTGAACTGAACTCATAGAAATCGAATAACTGGGCAAGCTTTCCCTGAAAGTTTCCGGAGTAGGCCATGTCTTCCAGAGTTACGGGAAGCTCCATATCAGTCTTGATGGTCACAAGGGCCTTGGAAAGGGCCATATGCGGCCTTGCCTCCTCAAACTGTGCCTGCTGGCGGGGAGTTAGTTCCGACAGATGCTCATAGATGCTCTCCAGGGTGCCGTATTTTGCAATCAGTTTTGCGGCTCCAACCTCTCCAACGCCGTTTACGCCGGGGACGTTATCGGCAGTATCTCCGCAGATTGCAAGCATGTCAATCACCTGCGAGGGCTCCTTGATGCCCCATTTCTCGCAGAGCTGCTGCACGCCCACAAGTTCGCTTTCCGATCCCGCCTTCCCGGGCTTAAGCTGGAAGCAGTGCGGGCCGATAAGCTGCCCGTAATCTTTGTCCGGGGTTACCATGAAAACGTCCAGGGACGGCCCGGCGTTCTGGGTGGCAATTGAGCCAAGGACGTCATCGGCCTCAAAGCCGGGGATCATCACCACGGGGATATTCATTGCCTGGACAAGCTCCGTGAGGGGCTCCAGGGCGTCTATGATAAGCTGCGGGGTAGGGGGACGGGTGCCTTTGTAGGCGGGGTACATCTTGCCTCGGAATGTGCCGCCAGGGGGGTCGAAGGCAACGGCCACATGTGTTGGCGCTTCACGGCCGAACATCTCCAGAAGGTACTTTGTGAACCCGAAGAGGATGGACATATCCTGCCCCTTTGAGTTTATCATGGGCCGGCGGAGGAAGGCGTAGTACATCTTGAATACCAGCGCGTGCCCGTCTATGAGTAAGAGTTTTGCCATAGACTCCAAAGATACAAATAAAAATGATTAACTTTACGGTATGAGAAAAATTGTTTTTGCTTTGGCGGCACTTCTTCTGACAGTTCCGGTATCGGCCCAGAAAGTCTGTGCCCACAGGGGCTTCTGGCAGTGTGAGGAGGCCGGCTACGCCCAGAACTCCATAGCGTCCCTCCGCCTTGCCCAGGAGGGCGGTTTCTGGGGCAGCGAGTTTGACGTCCACCTTACTGCAGACTCCGTGGTTGTGGTTAATCACGACTCCCACTTAAACGGAATCCCCATTCACACAAGTACTTACAGGGAACTTCTGGGAACGCGTCTCCCTAACGGGGAAACTATTCCCACGCTTAATGAGTACCTTCATCAGGGGGCAAAATCGGCCTGTATGCTAGTGCTGGAAATCAAGCCCCAGGATACGGTAGAGGCCACTCTGACGCTTGCCGCGCAGTGCGTACGTCAACTGAAGGCCCACGGCCTTCTGGACCCTGAGCGCGTGATGTTCATCTCTTTCAGTTACGACGCCTGCAAGTGGATTGCCTCCAATCTTCCGGGCTTCCAGAACCAGTACCTGGAAGGCAATGTAGAGCCCGAAAAGATCAAGGCCGATGGCATCAGCGGCATCGACTACCATTACATCGCCTTCCACAAGCACCCGGACTGGGTGGCCCGCGCCCACGCCCTTGGCCTCACCGTAAACGTCTGGACGGTGGATGACCCTGAGGAGATGCGCTACCTCCGTGACCTGGGGGTGGATGTCATCACCACCAATCAGCCGGATTTAGCCGTGGGGCTAAACGATTGATTTATAGCGGATTGCATAAAAGAGGGTGCGGGTTTTTCCGCACCCTCTTTTGTGTAAATAATTAAGTGTCAGGATTTTACCTCCACAAGCCGCAGAATTGTACAATCAGAAGGTGTGCCTGCGGTTCATCCTGAACGGGCAGCGGATTTTGGCAAGTTGTCTATTTTCTATCATATCGGCCGCAAGGCGTCCCATCTCCCAGAAATCGGTGGAGACGGTGGTGAGTCCGCCAAGGACAAGTTCGTTCATCGGGAACTCGTTGTAGGAGATAATCTTCACGTCATCCCCGATTGAAAGATTCCAGGCCGATATCTTCCTCACCAGGCTCACCAGACCTTCGTCCAGCTGGGAGTTCAGCACCAGGAAGATGTCGCCCCTGGAGATATCTTCGGGAGCGGTGTAGTAGAATGATACGGGGATCTCATAGTCCTTGCAGAAGCGCTCCACGCCACGGCGGATGATGGAACCATACAGAGACTCCGGGAGGGTGATCACTCTGAGGCGGCAGTCGGTATGGGCCCCTTTCTCGAAGCCCTGTGCAAGGCCGTCGTAGATGTCGGACTCAAAGTCCTGATATACTGCGCCGTAGTTTCCGGGATAGTCCGGCTGAAGGCGGTCCAGCATGATGAGCTTACGATTGGGGATACGGGCAAGCTGCTTCAGGACGCCGGACTGGGTATCCGAATCCAGCGGGAAGTGGGGAGTTACCACGTAGTAGTCAAACTCATCCAGATAGTTGTCCAGATAGTATGTGAAAAGGTCCAGGTTCTGATTGTGGTTCACTATGGTTATATCGGCCCTGTTCCCAATCTTTTCCGCAAAGGCATTGAAAAGGATCTGCTTGTACACGGAGAACTTGTCAAACAGTACAAGCACCTGGGGCCGCCCGCCCTTTTCAAGGTCTGCCGCAAAGAACCCCTTTCCGTGTTTTGGTACTATGAAACCGTCCTCCACAAGGACGCCGTAGGCCTTCTTGACCGTTTCCCTGGAGATGCCCAGTTTGGCGGAAAGGTCGTTCATCGAGGGAATCTGTTCCCCGGCCTTCAGGCTTCCATCGTGCAGGGCTCTTTTTACCTGCATCACAAGTTGTTTGTAGATGGGCTCTCTACTCCCCGCGTCAATTGTGAAGATCATATTCCGAAGTATTCGCGGTAACGGTCATACAGGTGGCCGGCCTGCGCATATGCGCTCTGGGGGCTCATGAAGTGGGAGAACTCGAAGGTGATGGCCTTGTCGTAGCCGCAGCGCTTTGCCGCCTCCAGTTTCAGGCGGAGTTTGTCAAACTTGATGGGGAAAAAGCGTATGGGCATGTCACGGTCAAAGCTCTCTGCATTGGTCCAGCACTGCATTCCGTATCTGTCGGCCAGTTTCTTGTTCACGGAGAAGAAGGCGTCAAGCTCATCGTAATCTATGTGGCCGTCCTGGAATGCGCATGCGTCCACGTACTCGTGGATGCCGTCAAAGATCTCGTTCCACTCACGCTCGTGCTGCTCAATACCCACGGCCTGCTCCCTTGTGATATTGCCGCTGGCAGCATCCACGGCCTTCTTGCCGTCTATCCAGGGGGAGATGAAGGTGGGAAGACCGCCGGAAACCTCCTTGCACTGGCGTCCCATTGTGCGGAAGCTCTCGATGGCTCCCTTGGTGGCACGGGAAATCTCTCCGGAGATGTACCAGCCGCCAAAGCTTGAGTACTTGGAGCCGTAACGCTCCCAGATCTCGTCAATCACAAACTTGTTGGCTTCAACCTCATAGCTCATGTCTCCAGTATCCCAGTATTTTCCGGAATCGTAGAGGCCAAGCCAGAACTTCATCCCGTACTTCTGGGCCAATCGGCAGAACATGTCTATAAGGTCTACGGAAGGCATATAGCAGCCCTTCTTGAGGAGGTACGGTGAAGGGTAGGTGATGAATTTGCGGTAGCCGCAGCGGATGTCGATTACGGTGTCAATGCCCATATCCTTCATATAGCGGAAGTCACGGTCCCACTCTGCCTCTCCCCAGTTCTGGTGGGGGATGTCGTGGGAAATCTCGTCCAGGAAGGTGCCCGTTATGGGAAGGGCGTTGGCCTTCTCCACAATGAGTTTGGATTTTACTGAAGGGTCAAGTTCAATGCCGTATCTGTCTTTGTCTGAAGGTTTACAGGCCGATGCCAGAAGCGGTGCCGCCACGGCTGCCACGGCGCCTTTTTTTAAGAAATCTCTGCGGTTTTCCATATTGATGAAGTTTATTGTTTTATCAGGTAACTGTGTTTTGCAAGGAGGCTGGAGCCTATTGCTCCGGCTTTCTCTCCAAGCTGGGACACCTTGATCACTGTGTCGCTGTTTACAAGGTTGAGGGAAAGCTTGTTCACCGTGCTCCTGAGGGGCGGAATGAGGTATTTTTCCGTGGCGCAGAGCCTGCCCCCGATGACCACTATGTTGGGGTTGAAGATGTTTATGAGGCCGGCTACGGCGCGTCCCAGGGTCTCTCCAACCTCCTCCACGCATTCAATGCAGAGCACATCCTCCTTTTTCACTGCGTCAAGTATGCTGTCAAGGGTAATCTCCTCTCCGGCGGCATAGGACTTTGACAGAACGGATGCGCGTCCGTCAGAGAGTTTCCCCACAACAAGCCTGTGGAGGGCGCTTCCGGATGCACCTGTCTCCAGGCAGCCAATCTTTCCGCATCGGCATGGAATATTGTTGTCAAGGAGGGGGAAGTGCCCTATTTCTCCGGAAAAGCCGGATTTCCCGTAGTAGAGTTTCCCGTCCATCACCATACCCATACCAAGGCCCCAGCCAACGTTGAGGAACAGGATGTCTCCTTCCGTGCCGGGGAGGCTGCTCATGTACTCACCCCACGCCATTGCGCGGGAGTCGTTCTCCACCACCACGGGTTTCCCGAATTCGGCCTCCAGAAGGTCCCTGAAAGGCTTTTCCTCGCTGATGAAGAAGGAGTAGCTGTAACCTGTTCCGTGGTTTACCCGGCCCGTGATGTCCACCCCGTAACCAGCCACGGCAGAGCTGTCAATCCTCATCTTGGATTCCAGGCATTTCCTTACGGCAAGGCACATCTGACGGACGGAATCTTCCGTCTTTTCAAGGTGAAGTGGAATACTTTCCACGGCGTGGACAAGCTGCCCGGGGAAATCCGTTGCCGCAACGGTGATGCGCTCCTGCTCCACGTGCACCCCCACAAAGTAACCCGCCTTGGGGTTTAGGCCGAAAATGCTTGCGCGCCGCCCTCCGGAAGACCCCGTTTTCCCAAGGTCCACAAGGTAGCCGTCGGCTACCATTTCCGTCACTATGCGCGTGACTTTTGGGATGCTGGCGTCCAAAAGACGCGCAAAATCCGCTATGCTATAACCCTGGCGGTTTGAGCACAGCGAGAGGATGGTTTTCTTTTCCGGGGCATAATGCCCGCTGATATTTTGGGACAGAGGATCCATTATGTGGCTCAGGTTTTTGCAAATATAGTGAATAGAAATCTGAATTGCAAGAACTTTTTAATGAATCGTTAAAAAGTTGCGTGGTGTTGTAAATATTTTGAAAAAAAGTTTTGGCTTATTTCGTTTTATTTCTATATTTGTGGAGACTTAACCGAAAAACCATATAAACACTAAACCCAAAATGATGAAAGAAAGTTTTGGCCAAATGGCAGAGCGCTACCGTAAAGAACTGTATGGCAGCGTGTTGCCTTTCTGGCTGGAAAAGTCCCAGGACCTTGAGTACGGAGGATATTTCACCTGCCTTAACCGTGACGGAAGCGTTTTTGACACGGACAAGTTCGTGTGGCTGCAGGGAAGGGAGGTGTGGATGTTCGCTATGCTCTATAATAAGGTGGAGAAAAATCCGCAGTGGCTTCAGTGCGCCCTCCAGGGCGGTTATTTCCTGGAGAAATACGGCCACGACGGAAACTATGACTTCTACTTCTCCCTCACCCGTGAAGGAAAGCCCATCATAGCGCCCTACAATATCTTCTCCAACACTTTTGCCTGCATGGCTTTCGCCCAGCTGGCAGTGGCAACCGGAGAGGAGCATTGGGCCGATATCGCCCGCAAGACCTTCCAGCGCATCCTTGACCGCCGCACCAACCCCAAGGGCCGCTGGCTCAAGGCCGTGCCCGGCACAAGGCCCATGAAGGACTTTGCCCTTCCCATGATCATCTGCAACATGGCCCTGGAGATAGAGCCCATCATTGAGGACAAGTCTCTCCTTGACAAGACCATAGAGGAGGCCCTTCATGAGGTATTTGACGTGTTCTACCAGCCGGACCTTGGCGTAATGGTGGAAAACCTTGCCCCGGACGGAAGTCTCATTGACTGCTTCGAGGGCCGCCGCATCAACCCCGGCCATGACCTTGAGGCGCTGTGGTTCATGATGAACCTGGGCCTCAGGCTCCACAGGCAGGATATCATTGACAAGAGCGTGGAAATCGCCCTCCGGGTAATTAACTACGGCTGGGACAAGGAGTACGGCGGCATCTTCTACTTCATGGACCGCAAGGGTTATCCCACACAGGAACTGGAGTGGGACCAGAAACTCTGGTGGGTGCATCTTGAGAGCGCCATCTGTATGATCAAAGGTTACCAGCTTACAGGTAATGAAAAATGCCTGGAGTGGTTTGAAAAACTGGACAACTACCTCTGGACCCATTTCAAGGACCAGGAGTATCCTGAGTGGTACGGCTACCTCAACCGCAGGGGAGAGGTCCTGTTACCGCTCAAGGGCGGCAAGTGGAAGGGCTGCTTCCACGTGCCCCGCGGCCTCTATCAGATAAGTACAATCTTACAGGAAATAGCAGACAAAAAATAAACTATGAAAGGTTTACCCAGATTGTTATTTGCCGTGGCGGCGGCGCTTGTCCTGTCCGTCCCGGCCTTTGCCCAGGGGACGCTCCGCGGCAAGGTGACAGACCAGGACGGCGCGCCGCTTCCCGGTGTTACCGTGATGGTGAAAGGCACCTCGCAGGGTACCATGACCGGTGCCGACGGCAGTTATTCCATGCAGGCGGCAAAAGGCAGCATCATAGAGTTCTCCTGCCTTGGCCTTGCAACTCAGGAATTCACCTTCGACGGCCGAAACGCTATCAACGTCCAGATGACGGAGGACGCCCTGTATCTTGACGACGTAGTTGTTGTGGGTTACGGCACCGCCAAGAAGGAAACCCTCACCGCCGCCGTATCGGCCATAAAAGGTGACGAACTCCTCAAGGCTCCGGCAACAAACGTGTCCCAGGTGCTTGCCGGTAAGCTTTCCGGTATCTCCTCCGTGCAGGAATCCGGTGAGCCTGGCCTTGACCAGGCCTCCCTCCGCATCCGCGGCTCCGTGTACGGCGTAGCATACGTTGTGGACGGCTTCCCCGTGGAGAGCATCAACGATATAGATCCGGCCGATATTGAGTCCATCTCCGTCCTGAAAGATGGTGCATCGGCCGCGGTATACGGCCTCCAGGCCGCCGGCGGCGTAATCATCGTGACCACCCGCAAGGGTAACAAGGGAGACACCCGCATCACCTACAACGGCTCCGTGGGTGCCTCTATGAACGCCAACTTCCCTCAGTTCATGAACGGCCCCCAGTTTGCCTATTATTATAATGTGGCCCAGATGATGGACCAGCTGGCCAACGGGGAAATCGCAAGATCGGCCGATTACGTACCCTATTTCACCCAGAAGAACATCCAGGCTATGCGTGAAGGCCGTGACGGCTGGGACAACGTAGACTATGTGAAGAAGGTATTCGGCACCGGCCTCACCCAGAAGCATAATGTAACTGTGCAGGGCGGCACGGACAAGGCCCGCTTCTTCACTTCCTTCGGTATAATGGACCAGAAGGGTAACATAGACCGCTTCAATTACAGGCGTTATAATGTGCGTACCAACGTGGAAGGAGACCTTTCCAAGCAGCTGAGCTACAAGGTGAGCCTCTCCGGCGTCCTTGGAGACCGTTCCACTCCCGCATTCCTTTCTGGTGGTACTGATGCCGGTTCCACGGAGGTGGGCTGGTTCTCAATTGCCCGCCAGGTGGTCCAGATGCACCCTTATCTCCCGGAGAGATACGACGGCTACTATACCGGTGCCGTCCAGGACAACCAGAGTTTCCTGGTAAGCCCCCTCGCCGCCATCTATGAGTCCGGCTACAAGAAGACAAAGAGCCTCCAGGCCGACGTTAACGCCGCCCTGGAATGGAGGGTTCCCTTTGTGAAGGGCCTTTCCCTCAAGGCATCCGGATCCTATACCTATTCCCAGAGTTACAACAAGAACCTGAGCACCCAGTACACCATGATGCAGCGCGTGCGTACGGACAGCGGCTGGGAATGGCAGATGAGGAAGGATAACCCCCATATCGGCTCCGATATAAATCCCGCGCCCGCTCCTGAGCAGATCAACAACCTTGGAGAAGGCGTCGTGTTCTCCCAGCAGCTGGTGGGCCAGGCAAGCGTCCAGTACGTTAACAGTTTTGGGAAGAACAACCTGGACCTTATGGCCCTTGCCGAATACCGTGACTACAAGGGAAACGGCCTTGCCGCATACGTTGAATCCCTTCCTTTCACATCACTTCCGGAACTGTCCAACGGTATTGTCCGCACAAGCATGCCTGCAAGCGGCTGGAGCGGTGCGTCAAGGAGCCTCGGCTTTGTGTTCCGCGCCCGTTATGACTACGCAGAGAAGTACCTGGCAGAATTTACAGGCCGATACGACGGCTCCTACAAGTTTGCAGGTATGGCCAAGACCCGCTGGGGCTTCTTCCCCTCGGTCTCCCTTGGCTGGCGCCTTTCCCAGGAGGAATTCATGAAGGACCTCTCCTGGCTGGACGACCTAAAGCTCCGCGCAAGCGTAGGTCTTCTGGGTAACGACAGCGTAAGTGAATACGCTTTCCTGAGCACCTATGCCAAGGCCGGAAACGTGGCTCTTGGACAGTATGGAGGCGCAACCCAGGTGTCTCCCTCATATTACACGGACGGTATTGCCAACACGGACCTTACCTGGGAAAAGACCCAGAGCTGGAACGTGGGCGTGGACTTCTCCCTGTGGGGCGGTCTCCTGGGAATGGAGATAGACGGATTCTATAACTACACCTACGACATGCTCACCTACCAGAGCACCGGTTTCCCTTCATCAATGGGCGGCTATTATCCCACCTGGGTAAACAGCAACGCCATTGATGCAAAGGGTATAGATATCCTTGTGCGTCACCGCAATCACTTCCAGCTTGCCGGAGATCCTCTCTTCTATGAGGTTACCGGAACCGTAACCTACTCCAAGACCCGCTGGCTCAAGTACAACGATGACCCCAACATTGTGGATTACCGCAAGGTGAGCGGCACCACTTACGGCAGCATAATGTGCTGGCAGGCCGATGGCCTCTACCGCACGGAGGAGGAGATTAACAATTCCTCATGGTACGGAACCCGTCCCAACCTTGGCGACATCCGCTACATAGACCTTAACGGTGACGGCAAGATAGATGAGGACGACAAAGGCTTCTTCGGCCGCAGCAACCGTCCGGAACTTACCTTCGGCCTCAATCTCAACCTTGGCTGGAAGGGCTTCGACTTCAACGCCCAGTTCACGGGAGGCGCCCTCTTTGACGTATCCCTCACCGGTACTTACTACAACGACAACGACGACAACACCATCTGGACCCAGACCTTCAAGGAAGGAGGCAACTCCCCGCTGTTCCTGGTCCAGAACGCCTACAGCGAGTTTAACCCCGCCGGTACTTTCCCCAGGCTTACCCTGGCAAAGACCAACCACGGCGGCGACAACGGTCTCAGTTCCACTTTCTGGATCAGGGACGGTAAGTATGTGCGTCTGAAGACCGCCCAGCTTGGTTACACCTTCCCCAAGAAGTGGACCCAGAAGCTTGGCATCCAGGCTTTCCGCATCTTTGTGGAGGGCCAGAACCTGTTCACCATAGACGGACTTCCGGAGGGCATAGACCCCGAATCCCCGGGCGTGAACAACGGTTACTATCCTCAGCAGCGCCTGGTGATGGGCGGCATCACCCTTACATTCTAAAGGAGGAGGAAAGAAGATGAAAAAGAATCTTGCAATAGTTCTTACAGTTGCCCTGGCAGTTTCCTGCAACGGAATCCTGGACCTTACTCCCACCAGCAGCGTGTCTTCCCGCACTATGTGGGAAAGCACCGCAAATGCTGAATATTCCGTGAACTACCTGTTCACTTTCTTCTGGAATTACAATGCATATCCCACCCAGCTGGGACTCACGGAAGCCCTCACGGATGAGTTGAAATACACTTCATATAACTTCAACGCAATGGCATACATCCCGTCATACATTTCATATGGCGGAACCACTGTCACGGCTCAGACCTACGACGTATATCTTGGCAAGTGGGGCTCCCTCTACACAAACATCCGTGAAGCCAACGAGGCCCTGAATTACCTCAATACCTACGGCCAGATGGGTGATGAAGACAAGACCCGCCTTGCTGCTGAAATCCGCCTTGTGAGGGGCTTCCTCTATTTTGAGCTGGTGAAGCGCTACAAGGATGTGATCATCTATGACGAAGACCTCTCCAAGATAAGCAAGGATGCCTCCCTAAGTGATGAAGAGGCTGCCTGGGATTTCGTTGAGGCCGATTTAAACTTTGCCGCGGACAACCTCCCTACAAGGGAATCGGCCCACGGACGTATGGACAGGGGAATGGCCTACGGCTATCTTACCCGCGCCATGCTCTATGCCGGGCGTTATGACAAAGTGATAGCGGCTGCCGATAAACTTGTGGAACTTGGCTATGGCCTGGAACCTCAGTATCAGGACGCCATATCCAAACCTCTGTCGGCCGGAAACAAGGAGGCCATCCTCCAGTTCAGTTTTGATGCCGGTACGGGTATCACCCATAGTTTTGACGCATCCTACACTCCCGGAGGAGATTATGCCCTGAAAAGCTCCAAGGGCGGTGCCTATGCGGTTCCTACCCAGGAGATTGTGGAAAGCTATGAACTTGCAACCGGCGGCTTCCCGGACTGGAGCAAGTGGCACGCCAGTTCCACTGACACTCCTCCTTACGCCCTTCTTGAGCCCCGTTTCCAGGCTTCCATCCTGTATAACGGAGCCCCCTGGAAGGGAAGGACCATAGAACCATATGTGGACGGAACCGACGGCTGGGCAACCTGGAAAACGGAGAAAGAGCCAAAGGGCCGTACGGTTACCGGTTACTATCTCAGAAAGAACGTGGACGAATCCTTTGACGTGACTTCTTCCGGCGGCAGCCATCCTTTCACTTTCCTCCGTTACGCGGAAGTCCTTCTCAATAAGGCCGAAGCCTGCTACCAGAGCAACGATCCCGCAGGCGCAAATGCCGCCGTAAAGGCCGTCCGCGCCCGCGTGGGCCTGCCTTACACTGACAAGAGCGGTGACGCCCTCTGGAAGGCGATAGTCCAGGAAAGGAAGGTTGAGCTTGCCTTCGAAGGCCAGCGCTACTGGGACCAGCGCCGATGGGAAACCGCCCACCAGGACTATCCTACAGGCCTTTCCGGCTACAAGCAGCACGGTCTCAAGATAGAGAAGGACGGAACCGGTTTCCGCTACACCTATGTTGTCATAGACGACAGTGACCGCAGTTTCACATCCCGCCTTTACCGCTTCCCCATACCGGAGAGCGAACTCAGTTCCAATGCTAAAGTAGAACAATATGATGAGTGGAAGTAGTATGAAAAAAGTATACTTTATATTATTGCTCGCCCTGGCGGCAGTTTCCTGTCATCAGCCGGAATATGTGGCTCCCACTGCCAACAGGCAGGGCCTGACAAGCCTGTCGGCCATAATAACTGACGGCATTTACGCCGAGCAGGAACTGGGACGCCTTATTGTGACGGACCCGGAGGCCGATCTTTTTGAGATCCCCATCCCTTATTTCTACCCGGAATCCAGCAACGACGAAACCCTCATCTATATGATGGAACTCCGCGTCCAGGCGGAACTCCAGCCCAACTGGAAGATTTCTCCCCGCCTTGGGGTCCTGGATCTGACGGAGGAAACGGAGTTCACGCTTACGGATCCGTTTGGCAACAGCCGCAAGATCCGCATTACAGGAAAGCGTGAGAAATCCTCCAAGTGCTCCCTCCTCTCTCTTATGGTGGACGAGGTAAAGACTTCCTGCGTCATATATGAGAACGACGACAAAATCCTGATCCCGTATCTGGAAGACCTCTCGTCCGTCCATATCATCGGCCAGGTGGTCCCTCACGCCAAGATTACAAAGGTGAACGGGAAGGACTACAACGAGAAGACCAAATACAATATGAATACGGGCGCTACCATTACGGTAACCGCCCATAACGGCACTACCACCAAAACCTATAATGTGGAGCAGGGTATCCCCACCCTTATGGGACAGGGCCTGCGCCCGGAATCAGTTTCCCTGCTCTGCAACGTGGATCCAGTCACGATGGTGGGTCTTCCCGCCTATGACAACAAGTGCTACGTGTCTCTTGCGGGTATAGACTCCCAGATCCTGGTGGGTATAGGCGAAGGCCGCGCTCCTTTCATCGTGGATGCCTTTACCGGCGCCAAGAAGGGAGAGATGGTGCTTGGAAGCGCCGTGGCCGATTGCATCACCAACGATGACGCAGGTCATGTGCTCCTTTGCAACTACGCCGAGGGCGGTGACGCCGCCGGAACCGTGAGTGTGTGGATGACCTCTTCACCTACGGAAGCCCCCGTGCTGTGGCATAGTTTCACGAACCCTCTTCTTTTCCCTATCGGCCACCGTATGAAAGTGATTGGCGACATTACGGGAGACGCAGTTGTTGTATTTACATCGGAAGGCATTGTGGGCGTATCAGTTGCCTCGGAGATTGCCTGGCTCAAGGTGGAAGGCGGAGTGGTTACAGGGACTTTCACCAAGGATTTCTCCGGTCTTGGCCTTGCCTGGGGCGCAGCTCCCGTGAATTTTGCAACCGTAGTGCCCGCATCCGTCCATCCCGACAAAGACGGATGGTTCCTTGATTATTATGAAGGGAATGTGGATCCCAGCGTGGCGCACGGCAGCGGAGACTGCTACATCCTCCATTACATTGACGGAGGTGACAAGGACAACTGGGTTGAACTTATGGGCAACTGGGCCATCAATCCCAACTGCCTGGACGCCAAGACTTTCAATCACGGCCGGTTCATGGCGCTTCTTGGCGTGAGCCACTTCCCGGAATGGGAAATCAAGCCCCGTCTCCACTTCTTTGAGGTTACGGAGCCTACGGCCGCAACACCCCTCCTTAAGAACGACGCCATAACCATATTCCAGAAGGGCGCTACCGATCCCGATGTAGGCGCCGCCGGAGATGTGGTCCTGGTACCTTCCAAGGACGGATACCGTCTATATGTTTATTATTACGACCATCACGCTCAGGCAATTGGCGCCTACGTGGCAGACTGCTTTGAAATATGAGAAAGGCAATATATTTGATTACTTTGGCCCTGGCGGCGGCCTGCGCCTGCCAGAAGACAGGTGAGGGAATCCCTGAGGAATGGCCCTGGAATGATCCTGATGCCGATGACAAACCCTTTGTGGAAGTGACCGACGACAGTTTTGGGACTCTCCCAGACGGAATACGCCTGTATAAGTCTCCCGAGGTTCTTCAGGGAAAGCCCGCGATAGCATATATAGCCACCGTGGACCTTTCCAAGCACGGTTTCCACGTGTGGGGGATCAAGGACCCCGTCCTCACCGGCTCAACGGATGCCCTTCAGACTCCTACCGAGGTTTACAACAAGAAGGACAGCCCCGTGCTGGTCATGAACGGCGGATACTTCTACGTTGACAGCGGAACCAACTATTCCGCCAGCCTCGCCGTGGAGGAAGGGGAACTGCTTTCTCCCAACATCAACTACGCCTCGGAAGACTGGGTAACCATGTATTATCCCACCAAGGGTGCCTTCATCCGTCACTCAGACGGCACCATGGAGGCCTCCTGGACCTATTGGGCCGATGTAGACAACCACTGGATCTACGATGTCCCCGCACAGAACGGGTACGGCAGCACTCCCGTGGCCCAGCCTGATGCAAAGTTCCCCTCCGAGGGCCGCGCGTTTGAGGCAAAGACCGCAATCGGCGCAGGCCCCGTGCTCATAAAGGACGGAAAGTTCCAGAACACCTGGCGCTATGAGTGCCTCCCCGGAGACTATGACGTGAACTGCCTTGGAAGGGCGCCCCGTACGGCCGTTGGCTGCACCGCAGACGGCCTTCTGGTGCTCTTTGTGTGCGAAGGCCGTGAAATGACCGAGGGCGTTCCCGGGTATTCCACGGAAGATGTAGCCAACATCCTCCTTGCATTTGGCTGCAAGGAAGCCCTTAACCTTGACGGCGGTGGCTCCACCTGCCTTCTTGTAAACGGCCTTGAAACCATAAAACCCTCAGACGGACAGCAACGTTCCGTGGGAAATTGCATCTATATAAAGTAAGCTGTGAAAAGACTGACCACATATCTGCTGCTGGCCCTTACCCTCGTTTCCTGTTCTCCGGCTCCCAAGGCTGAGGATAAAGAGAATGTGCAGGATCCGGTGGACAATCCGGATCCTCAGGAGCCACAGACCCCTGAGGAGCAGGATCCTGCACCGGAGGGAAAGCCCCGCTATGTGTGGATTGACGCATCGGCCAATTTCAACTATTTTGCCAACGATAAGGCGTATATCGGCAAGGAAATAAAGCAACTGGCCGATTGCGGCTTTACGGACATAATCGTTGACGTGCGCCCGACGGAGGGCACGGTGCTGTGGAAATCGGCCATAGCCCCAGAGGCAAGGCGCCTTGCGGCCTGGATAGGCTCTTCTTACCGCTTTGTGGAGCGAAGTGCCACCTGGGACTACCTTCAGGCGTTCATAGATACTGGTCATGCTGCCGGGCTCAGGGTCCACGCAGCCATAAACACTTTTGTGGGCGGATACGGCGGTTATTACGGCCTTGAGAGCGAGGGACCAGTCTTCACGGGTGATATTCCGGAGGAATGGACGGCCCTTGACAACACTGCCGATGGCCTTCGCCACAGTCTCTACCCCGGAGTTCAGGGAACGGTGTTCCTCAATCCGGCAAGGGACGATGTCCAGGAGTACATTATCGGCCTTCTTAAAGAGCTTGCCGCATATGAGATAGACGGCATTGTCCTGGACCGCTGCCGGTATGACGACACCGGCCTGCAGGCCGATTTCTCCGAAGAATCCCGTCAGAAATTTGTGGCGTATCTTGGACACCAGCCGGCCAAATGGCCCATCTTCGAGGCAGGCGTGAAAACCCTTCCCTCCGGGCTGGGAGACGACCAAAAGAGCTGGCTTGCTTTCCGCTGCAAGGTTATCCACGATTTTATTGAGAAGGCCTCTGAGGCCGTTCATTCCGTGAATCCCAAGGTCAAGTTCGGCGCATATGTGGGTGCCTGGTACTCCGATTATTATTCTTCGGGCGTGAACTGGGCAAGCCCCAGATATCTCACCCATAAACTCTATCCCAAGTGGGCCAATGCCGATTACCACAACTACGGTTATGCCGACCACTGTGACTTCATGTTCCTGGGCTGTTATGCTGCTACTGCAAGTATTTATGGCACAACTGAATGGACGATGGAAGGCTTTGCAAGCCGCGGCAGGTCTCTCCTTATGGGGGATACGGTGTTCGCTGGCGGGCCTGATATCGGCAATCCGGAAGGCTGGCAGAACGGAAAGAAGAGTGCCTATATCCCCAAGACTTTTGACGCCATAGTCACAAAGGGGATGGCCGACGGTTACTTTGTCTTTGACCTCTGCCATATCCGTATGTTCGAGTACTGGAGCGCGTTCAAGAATACTTTTACCGAATACACAAATTCATTAACCAAATAATTTTTAATGCTTATGAAAAAACTTTTTTACATTCTTGCGGCAGTGGCCGTAACAATGTGGGCCTGCCAGAAGCCCAATGCTCCGGAGCAGAAGGATGACCAGAATCCCGGTGGAGAGGAGCA
Organism: uncultured Bacteroidales bacterium; assembly: GCA_900321715.1. GTDB lineage: Bacteria > Bacteroidota > Bacteroidia > Bacteroidales > UBA932 > Cryptobacteroides. The sequence goes on from ONXC01000001.1 coordinate 145,581, forward strand.
GAAACCCGGCGGAGACGAAAAACCCGACACAAAGGACGAACTTACGCTTCTCTCCGACGAAGTTGTCAATCTTAACTACGATTCCGAGATCATTACCGTGAAGTTCACCTCCTCCGCAGCCTGGACCGCCGAGGCCGATGAATTCATCGCTCTCAAGGACAAATCCGGTGACGCCGGTGAGAATATCGAACTCAAGGCAACTGTCCAGTCCCTTGATCCGGAAGAGAGCGTAGGCCGTGTTGGCAGTATCTCCATTAAGGCCGGCGGCAAGGAAATTGTTGTTGGAGTCATGCAGGGAAAGGTGTTCTTCTTTACTCCTGAGGAGGCAACCGTAGACGTCAAGGGCGGAAAAGTTGAGTTCCAGGTCATCACCAACCAGGAATATGAGTTTAAGACCTACGATGCTGCAGATGCAGCATTCCCCTGGGCTCCGGTCACCTATGATAAGGCTACAGGAAAGGGCTCTCTGGATGTTGCCGCAAATGGCGATTATGATGCCCGTTATGCCTACATCAAGTTCACCGTTCCCGGAATCCAGGTTCCCGTTTATGACGAGGAAGGAAATCCTACCGAAGAGACCGAGGACTATGTGACAAGGTTCTATGTCTATCAGGAAGGTAATGCTTCTGCTGTTTATACTGTTGCTCTTCCTGAAGAAATCGAGCATGGTGCGTTAAATGAGAACAGCAATGTAACACTTGCGTTCTTCAATGGTAATGTCTTGATGAGTGACGGCGTGTCCGTGCGTGCCATTAACCCGGATAATGGGTCATTCTCTTCATTCAGCATTCCTGAAACTCTTCCAGTCCAGTCTATTACCAATGATGACGCAGGCAATGTACTCTTAGCTTCAGCTGCCGGTTATGGTGCCACTATTGACATTTATGCGGTTAAAGCCAATGCAACTGACTTCAGCTCTGCAACAAAGGTTGCAACAGGTGTGGTCAGTGCTTGGACTGGTGCCCCTATAGCAGACAATGTCCGTGCTAAAGGTGATGTTTTTGGAAATGGTGTCATTTCTGTTATCAGCGGCGGCGGCCCTGGTTGTGGAAGCATTAGTTATGGCATGTACTGGGAGGTTGAGAATGGTGTCGCTGGTGAGGCAAAATACCTGGCTTGTCCTGAAGATGTTACAGATACTATCTGGCTCTCCAATCGTGGATGCTTTGCACCTGCTGGTGTAACTGCAGCGGACGGATTCTTATACATTGGCTATGACGGTCTGTATACGTTGTACTTCAGCGATGGAACTAATTGGATTCCTGTTGTGGAAACCGGTTGTGAGGGTAATGAGGGATTTAATGCTATTGCTTCCATCACATGGAAGAACAAGAAAATTGTTGCATTTGAGGAGATGTTCTACTTCCCGTTCTGGTGGAGTGCAAATTCTGCAATTTGGCTGGTTGATGTTACGTCTGGATCACCTGTTGTAATCAGCCATACTCCTGTTCCCATGATAGAAGAAGCAACTCCTGCGACAGAAGATAATTATGAGGGCTCAACTTCAGATATCCTTCTTCATATTGAGGGAGATAATCTAGCTGTTTACGTGGTAGACAGTTCCATCGGTGTCCTTCACAAGCAGGTTTATAAATAATCTTTCCCCATTTTTCTAAGCGCCGGCCCCCGGGCTACGGGAGCCGGCGCTTTTTAATAAAACAGCAATATGAAACGCAGATCATTCCTCAAAGGGGCGGCTCTGGCCGTGGCGGGAGCGGCGGCGGTGCCGGCGCTGCTTCGCTGTGAGCGGAGTTCGGAGACGAAGGACATGTTGTACATAGCCCGAAAGTTCAATTACGGCCCCGGCGGCACTTTCAAGCTGCTTCAGTTTACGGATACCCATTTTATTAAAGGAGATCCAAGAAGTGAGCGTGCCCTTCGCTGCGTTGAGGAAATGATTGCCGCAGAGAAGCCGGATCTCATTATCCATACAGGAGACATAGTCTTCGGGCGTCCGGACATAGAAAGCGCCCTGGAGATACTTAAGCCATTGGCCGATAGCGGCATTCCGTGGGCAGTGACTCTTGGAAACCACGATTCCCAGTTCGGGAGCACCCGTGAGGATATGTTTGCGGCCATCCGCAGCCTCCCGGGATGCGTGAACCTGCCCCCAAAAGACGGTATCTACGGCTGTTCCAACGATGTAATTACCCTGGGACAGGACCGCGCCTTCTATCTCTTTGACACTATGGACGCCGTGGTGCTGAAAGGGGAGGAGGAGATCCACTGCTACGATTACATCCGCCACAGCCAGATTTCCTGGTACCGCGCCATGAGTGATAAACTGGGCCATGTTCCGGCGCTGGCCTTTTTCCATATTCCTCTCTGTGAGCTTAAGGAAGCCATAGATGCCGGCGTGAAGCCCATTGCCGGCACAAACGGGGAGCCCCCGTGCCCGTCACGCCTCAATTCCGGCCTTTTTGCCCAGTTCCGTGAGATTGGGGACGTGAAGGCCATAGTCACCGGCCATGACCACGACTGCGACTACGTCCTGGACTACGGCCAGATCCATTTCATCTATGGCCGATTCTCCGGCTCTGACACAATTTACAACCACCTGGGCATTGACGGATACATCCCCTCTGATACGCATACGGCACCCGGAACGGTGTCCGGATGCCGTGTATTTGAGTTCAGGGAAGGAAATCCCGGTTTCCGCACCTGGGTGCGCCTGTGCGGCGGTTACGTCCAGCAGCAGTTAGATCTTTAATTTGATTCCAGCCTTGGTGAATCCCCAGGCGCAGCCAATGTAGACTGCCGCCATAAGGACGCATTTTCCAACGCCCACCCATCCTGTAAGCCAGGGGGCCGGAGTGGGGCTAACTGCCACCCACAGGGCTATGAAAAGGTAGGGAATCATATAGACGGTAAGGGTGGCGGTGCCGGCGGGCGTAAGAGGCCTGAACCATCCAGTCCAACCCTTCCTTTCAAGGAAGCGCAGAAGCGTGTAAAGCGCTACCGAAATAGCCGTCACAAAGAGGCACCAGGGCAGGGTCCCAAGGTTTTTGGATACTATCCAGCCTGTATGAACCGCCATCCCAAGGACCAGAAGGACCGCCGCTGCGGCTGCTCCAAGGCCGATTCTCTGGGCCGATGGACGCTCTGCAAGGTTCCAATCGGCCAGCGTAAGCATCAGGCCGCCAAGTCCCATTATTGCGCCGTGACCGTTTCCAAGCTGAATGGCCTTTACAAGGTCTGTGAGTACGTTATTGCCAATAAGGAGGCCCCCGTCACGCATTGGAACGGACATAAGATTCACTACGCAGAGCACTGCCCAGATAATGGGGATCACCCACTGCCTTTCACGACAGAGAAGGTAGGTGAGGGCGCAGAAAAGGTACATCCAGCCAATCTGGCCAAGGATGCCCCACCACAGGCCCTCGAAGAGTTCCCCGTCCGGGGTGCGGTAGCATATCGCGAGCCCTGCAAGAAGGATCCCTCCGGAGAGTTTCAGCCATTTTGCGGGCTTGAAGTCCTTCCCGTACTGGTTCCAGGTGAGGAAGAATCCAACCACCATAAGGAGCACCCACAGGGCACGGTTCCCGGTCATGGGCCTTGATTCCTGGTTGCAGATGAATGCGCCCATCACAAGCAGGGCAAAAGTACGGCTGAGGATGTGGCCCAGGGTACTTTCCGTGCTGAATCCCTTCTCACGTCTTCTTTCCAGGGCGTAGGGAATGGACATTCCCATGGCAAAGAGGAACATGGGGAAAACTATGTCGGAAAGGCCCATTCCGTCTTCCAGGGTGGCGTAATGCTCCAGCCAGTGGGGCACGTTGAAAACTTTCCAGAATTCGTTCACAAATACCATCAGGGTCATGGTTAGGCCCCTGAAAATGTCAATTGCAAGGTTTCTTTTGTTCATTGTTCAGGTGTGTTTACCCAGGTTTCGTTTGACCAGTCAATGCTGCGGCCGGTGCCCTTCACTTCTCCTTTTATGCCTTTCTTCTGCAGTTCCCGGAAACCCGGGTCCGTGGGTTTAAGGTCCAGGAAAGGGAGAAGATAGCAGCCGCGGTCCAAAAGGACAGCCTGCACCTCTGATGCAGGAACTTCCGAAGGATGCCTTCCTGTCTTTACGGCAATTGCGGCAAGTGCGCCTGCCGCCTGCCCAAGGCCCGTCACAACAGGCTGGAGGCGGGTTGCGCCGTTCATTTCCCAGGAGACGGAGATGTTTTTATCTGCCATAAGAAGATCTTCCACTCCTACGGGGATAACTACGCCCAGCGGCACGCTGAAGGAGGGGATTTTTCCGTACCATAGGTGGGAGAGTTCCTCCCGGCGGGGATTCTGGTTGTGGTGATGGTCCACGGGGTAGTCTCCAACGGCAACTGCGCGGGTGTAGAGGTCAAAGTCATAGGGCCTTCTGGCGGCTTCAAGGGTCATGGTGTCCCTTCCGGCAAAGCGGCGGGATTCCCTGTAATAGGGGTAGAAGGGGAGGCCGTCGGCGGTAGGAAAAACGTCATGGGCAATGCCGATATTCTTGTATCCTAGTTCCGTCTGGAGGTAATAGATGTATCCCAAAGTGCGGTTTTTGGCCTGTCTGTAAACATCCTCTCGCGGCATGTTGAGGTAATCCAGATAGATGTCGTTGCCGTTCTGGGGCCAGTTGAGCATGATGTGGCCGTCCGGGAGGGCGCCGTAGGAGAGCATCATCTCCGGCGGCCAGGTGCTGCAGCATTCCCGGTAGAGTTCAGGGTTGTAGTCCTGAGGTTCTACTATGGTTACATCATAGTCATACTGCTTTACAACGGCAACGTAGGTCATGTCCTGAAGGGTTACGCGGTCCTGGAGCTCCTCTGCGCCCGCCTCAATGGCGATGTCTCCAAGTTCTGTCCCGTCTAAGAGGATACGGGCCTTAACTCGGGAGCCGTCACTGAGAGTGAGGCGCCAGTGGTCTCTGATGTCTGTGACGGTTGTTTCAAAGCGCACTTCCACTCCGGCTTCACCTGCCATATTGGCTAGGATATCGGCCCCAACAGCAGGATTGAAAAGGATGTTGGAAACCCAGCCGGATTTAAGGGCGTCATACCCGCCGTAGCGTGCGGCCAGGGAGTCCGTGAATTCCCCGAAAATGCCGCCACGCAGCCTGTAGTTGCCGTCTATTGCGCTTACCCCGGCGCTTGTGAGCATGCCGCCAAGCCATGGACTTTCCTCCACAACAAGCACCCGGGCACCGTCACGCGCAGCCTCTATGGCCGCCGCCGTGCCTCCAGTGCCGCCGCCCACAACCACCACGTCATAGACGGGCGTGCAGGCTGCAGCGAGGATGAGAAATGCCGTGGAGATTAGTCTCATTTGCTGCGCCAATACTCCTCAATCTCTTCCAGGGTCTTTCCTGTGGTGTTAGGTACGTGCTTGTACATGATCCAGAGGTAAGGCAGGCACATGAAGGCAAAGAGGAAGAAGGTGCCGGCGGGAGTGAGGGCCTCCAGCATCCAGGGAGTGAGCTGGCCAATAAGGTATGTGCCAACCCACAGGGCAAAACCGGCTATGGACATGGCAAGGCCGCGGACCCTGTTGGGGTACATCTCACTGAGGAGCACAAACACCACTGCACTGATGGAAATGGCCGTACAGAACACGTACAGCAGGAAGAATGTGAGCATGAACCAGGTGGGAAGGCTTGTTGCCGGCAGGAAATACAGGCCTATCATAAGGAGGCAGAAGATCATTCCGCCTACGCCCCACCACACAAGCTGCTTACGGCCAACCTTGTCTATTATGGCAAGAGCGATAACGGTTGTGAGCATATTCACAACGCCCACAAGGACCGTGGAGAAGAGGGGATCCTCAAAGCCGGCATCGGCAAAGATCTTGGGACCGTAATATAGTACGGCGTTCACGCCCATGAACTGGCCCAGGATAGCAATTGCAGAGCCTATGAGGACGGCTTTCAGTATGCCGGGCTCACGGAGAGCCTTCCATTCCTCACTCTTATCCTCCCTCTCACCGCGGACCGCCAGCCAGCGCGGACTTTCCGGGATGAAGAAGATAAGCACCAGGAACAGGATGTCCGGGATGGCTTCAGCGCCAAGCATCGGCCTCCAATAATCGGGCATGGAAGTGCCCTTGAGGATGAGGTAGTTGGCAAGGTATGCCAGCAGGAAGCCTATTGTGATGAAAAGCTGGTAAAGGCTCACCATGGTGCCGCGGACCTCGGCGGGGGAGACCTCGGAGATATACACCGGCGACACTATTGACACTATGCCGATTCCGAATCCTCCCACGATGCGGAAGATCACAAGCTGTGTGAAATCCTGGCTCACGGCGCATCCTATTGCGGATATGGAGAAAAGGAGGGCCGATATGAGCATGGTCTTCTTCCTCCCCAGGAAGTCCGACATCATTCCGGCGATGAGAACGCCAAGGATGGAGCCTATAAGGGCACACCCCACATACCAGCCTTCGCCGCCGGTGGTGAGTCCGAACTGCATCTTCACAACCTCCGTGGTGCCGGAGATTACGGCGGTGTCATAACCAAACAGGATGCCTCCAAGAGCCGCTACGATGGCAATGAAGACAGTGCGTGAACTGACTTTGGTTTTCATAGTAGTAGTTTATTCCATTAATTTTTTGTACTTGAAGCGTTTGGGGGCGGCGTCCGGGCCAAGGCGCATCTTGCGGTTTTCCTCGTATTCCTGATAGTTACCCTCAAAGAACACCACATTGCCGTCTCCTTCATAAGCCAGGATATGGGTGGCGATACGGTCCAGGAACCAGCGGTCATGGCTAACCACAACGGCGCAGCCCGCAAAGTTCTCAAGGCCGTCCTCCAGGGCGCGGATGGTGTTCACGTCTACGTCGTTGGTGGGTTCGTCCAGAAGGAGCACGTTGCCTTCGTCCTTAAGGGTAAGGGCAAGGTGCAGGCGGTTTCTTTCACCGCCGGAGAGCACGCCGCACTTTTTCTCCTGGTCTGCGCCGGAGAAATTGAAGCGGGACACCCAGGCGCGGGCGTTTACGTCACGGCCGCCCATGCGCACCCATTCGGAGTTGCCGGCAATGGTTTCATACACGGTTTTGTCGGGGTCAATTGAGCGGTGCTGCTGGTCCACGTAGGATATCTTTACGGTGTCTCCAATCTCAATTGTGCCGGCATCTGGCTTCTCAAGGCCCATAATGAGGCGGAAGAGCGTGGTTTTGCCGGCTCCGTTAGGGCCGATCACACCAACAATTCCAGCCGGAGGCAGCTCAAAGCTCAGGTGCTCAAAGAGGACCTTGTCCCCATAGGCCTTGGAAACGTCCGTGAACTTGATAACCTTGTTTCCAAGGTGCGGGCCGTTGGGAATATAGATTTCAAGGTTGTCTTCCTTCTGTTTTGTATCGGCCGATGCCATCTTCTCATAAGCTCCCAGACGGGCCTTCTGCTTTGCCTGACGGGCCTTGGGGGCCATGCGCACCCATTCCAGCTCACGCTCCAGGGTTTTGCGGCGCTTGCTTTCCGCCTTCTCTTCCTGGGCCAGGCGCTTTGTCTTCTGGTCCAGCCAGGAGGAATAGTTGCCCTTCCAGGGAATGCCTTCTCCGCGGTCCAGCTCAAGTATCCAGCCGGCTACGTTGTCAAGGAAGTAGCGGTCATGGGTGACGGCTATCACCGTGCCCTTGTACTGCTGCAGATGGGCTTCCAGCCACTGGATAGATTCCGTGTCAAGGTGGTTGGTGGGCTCGTCCAGAAGGAGGACGTCCGGCTCCTGGAGGAGTAATCGGCACAAAGCCACACGGCGGCGCTCACCGCCTGAGAGTTCCTTTATCTTCTGGTCCGGCGGAGGGCACTGGAGGGCGTCCATGGCCCGCTCCAGCTTGGAATCAATCTCCCAGCCGCCAATGTGGTCTATCTTTTCAGTGAGTTCTCCCTGGCGCTCTATGAGACGGTTCATTTCGTCATCATCCATGGGCTCCATGAACTTTGCAGAGATCTCATTGTATTCAGCCAGGATGTCCATAACCTCCTGAACACCCTCCTGCACTACTTCCAGGACCGTTTTTTCCGGATCCATCTGAGGCTCCTGCTCCAGGTAGCCAACGGTGTATCCAGGGGCCCATACAACCTCTCCCTTGTAGGATTTCTCCACCCCTGCAATAATCTTGAGGAGGGTGGACTTACCGGACCCGTTAAGGCCGATTATTCCTATCTTGGCGCCATAGAAAAAACCAAGGTAGATGTCCTTCAGGATGACTTTGTTATTGTGGGGAAGCACCTTGCTCACCCGGTTCATTGAGAAGATAATCTTTTCGTCGGCCATAGGTCTTAGTGTAATTATGCGTAAATATACAAAGAATTCTCCACTTTTCCATCCTCCCATCCCTATATGGTTCTCCCCGGCTGGTGGAGGTTAACTGCATGATTTTCTGGTATTTACAGAATCTTCTACCACAATTTATTCTGGTAGAAGATTCTGTAAACAACTGAGAATTAATGACTTGGCCTCCACCCGATTCTGCGCCACGGGCGGCTACGCCGTTTGCCACCCTCGCTGCGGGAAGCATTGGTGTCCAAACCCTTCGTTCGCTTCGCTCACTTCGTCCCTCCCGTTCGTCCGTGCCAAGCACGGCCTCCAGGCCCCTCCCGCTCATGAAGCCGCGGGCGGCTACAGGTTTGGACACCAATGCTTCCCATCCGCTTATGGCGGGCAACGAACCGCACAAAAAACGCCAAAAACGTGTGATTCGTTGACCAAATGGGCAATGAAATGCGCATAATCGGCCAAAAACGTGTGAATCATTGCCCCGGAGCCGCTAGGATGTGCACCGTTGCAGGTTGGGTGGTGGATTGTTTCAGGTCAGACGGTAAAACGTCGCAGGTCCGGTGGCGAAACGTCGCAGGTCTGCGTTTTTGGCTTCACCTGCGACGGGAATCAACCACTGTGGCAAAAAAGCGTCGCAGGTCCGAACTTTTTTTCAGACCTGCGACACTTTGGTTAGTCACCTGCGACGTTTTGGGGTGCGATGTGCGGCACTTTGGGTCGTCACTTGCGGCACTTTGGGTGGTCACCTGCGACGGTCAGAGGCGTCACCTGCTACGGTTTAGTCTCCGTAGGGGTTACCTTCCTTCCACTCTTTGAGTTCATCTCCGTGCTTGGCTACGCAGTGGGCGTAGATGGACTCCTTGCGCTTCTCCTCCAGGCTCTGCCACCAGCGGGTGCAGCCGGGATAGAGGATGAGGCTATCGTCCTCTTTCTGACCTGCCTTGGAGAGGCCCTTGCGGGCTATGCGTTCTTTCTCACTGATGGGGAGTGAAGACCACCAGATTTCAAGATCTACATTCTTTTCCATAATTATTGTTCTTTTGGTAATATCAATCTTCTTACATTGCAGCCGGCGTAGTTGCCAAGGACTATGACGGGATAGTACCACAGGATGTCCGGGCTCCATTTCCAGGCGGCAACAAGGTATACTACGTCTGCAATTGAGTGGTAGAATCCGCACACGATGAACAGGGGCACGCCAAACAGCACCGGGAGTATGTTCTTGGTGGTGCGGTACATCCACACTGCTATGTCAATGATAAGTCCGCATCCTACGGCCCTGAGGAAACTTCTCCAGGGGCCCTGGGCCAGGCGGCCGGCAACGGCGGTCTGCGCCCTTTCAACGGGTTCCCCGCCAAGGGACATCATAAGAAGGCCCAGGAGAATGCAGGCAAGGATGTTGAAAAGCCAGATCATAACAAGGGATCCGGTTTCACTGAGTTTCATCACGCCGGCGCGGCCGGTATAGAGGAGACTGCCGGAAAGCACCACTCCAATGAGGCCGAAGGCAAAGATAATGGCTCCGGGAAGCCCTCCCAGGGCAAGGTATCCGCAGGCGCCAAGGCCTATCAGGATGCCGGCAAAAAAGGATTTACGGTTATTCATAATCTGTGGAATCTTTCAAACATTGCTCTTTCCAGGGCTTCACGGTCTGAGGGGTGCGCAACTGAAATCAGCAGCCGGGCCCTCTCCTGGAGTGATTTCCCGTAAAGGTTCACGGCGCCCCATTCCGTAACCACCCACTGGATATCGGCCCTTGGGGTAACTACGCCTGCGCCGGGCCTCAGGACCGGCACAATCTTGGGCGCGCCTTTGGTGGTGCGTGATGCCATTGCGATTATGGCCTTGCCGCCCTTGGAATACTTTGCGCCGCGTACGAAGTCCAGCTGCCCGCCGGTGCCGGAGAAGATGCGGGTGCCTATTGAATCGGCACAAACCTGACCCGTGAGGTCTATCTCTATGGCCGAATTTATGGACACCATACCGGGATTGCGGGCGATGGTGCGGGGGTCGTTGGTATAGGCGATGTCCTTCATCAGCACTGCCGGATTATGGTCCGTGAAGCGGTACACATCCTCCGATCCAAGCAGGAATGATGCGACCACCTTGCCGGTATCTATGGCTTTGGCGGCACCGTCTATGACACCGCTGCGGATGAGCCGGAGAGCTCCGTCGGAGAACATTTCCGTATGGAGACCAAGGTGCTTATGAGAGCCAAGGCATGCGCAGATGGCGTTTGGCATGGCACCGATTCCCATCTGGAGGCATGCGCCGTCCGGAATCAGTTCTGCACAGTGGCGCCCAATCTCAAGGTCCGCGGCCGATGGCTCCGAGTAAGTTTTTGTAATGAGGGGCCGATTATCGCGCACCAGCGCAGTAAAACGCTCTACCGGGATAAGGTTTCCCCCTGCAAAAGGGACGTTGGGATTCACCACGCCGATACGCTCCCTTGCCACTTCCAGCGCCGCCACGGAGCAGTCTACGGATGTGCCCAGTGACACCATTCCGTCCTCCGGCTCACTCACCTGGACCATTGCTACGTCACAGGGAAGCGCCCCGTTGCGGTACATGGCCTGGGTCTCAAAGAGGTTTACTGGGATGTAATCGGCCAGCCCCTCCCCAACATTCTCACGGACATTGGGCCCCACAAAGAAGCCCTGGTCAAAGAAAGCACCGCCTGCCGCATATGGCGCAGGCCCTTCAGTGTGGAAATGGTGGAAATGAAGGTCCTCCACATCTGTGCGCCGGCAAAGAGCCTCTACAAGGATTTGAGGCACACTGGCAATGCTGGAGAGGTGAATGTGATCACCGCTCCTGACTGCCTTGACGGCCTCACTGGCCTCTATGAAGTGGAGATTAGGCATGAGAAAACAAAGATAGCATAAAATGTCGTATATTTGCATAGCAAAAAGATTGAAAATGCATTCAAGAGAAGAAAAACTCCAGGCTTTCGGCCGATTACTTGACATAATGGACACCCTCCGTGAAAAGTGCCCGTGGAACGCAGAACAGACCTTCGACTCAATCCGCCGCCTCACCGAGGAAGAAGTGTATGAACTGAGCGAGACCATCCTTGAGGGAGACCGCCCCGGCACCGCCAAGGAAATTGGGGATCTCCTCTACCATATGGTATTCTATGCACGTATCGGCCAGGAAGAAGGCGCATTTGACATTGCCGACAGCATCAATAAGGTATGCGACAAAATGGTGTTCCGTCACCCCCACGTCTTTGGCCCGGATGCCGGAAAAGAGACATCGGCCAAGGAGATTGCCGATACCTGGGAACTTGTGAAAGCCAAGGAAAAAGGTGGCAACAAGCGCGTCATGGCAGGCATCCCCAAGGCCATGCCAGCCATGCTGAAGGCGCTCTCCATGCAGGAAAAGGCCCGCGGCTGCGGCTTCGACTGGGAAAAGAAGGAGGATGTCTGGGACAAGGTGAAGGAAGAGTGCGCTGAAGTCTCGGAGGCCGCCGCCGGAGCATCCCCAGAGCAGCTTGAAATGGAGTTCGGGGACCTTCTTTTTGCCGTCATCAACGCCGCAAGGCTCTACGGAGTGGACCCTGAAACCGCCCTCAGCCGCAGCTCCGAGAAATTCCGCCGCCGTTTCACATATCTTGAAGAGCAGACTCTCCGCAAAGGGCTCTCCTTCCGTGACCTCACCCTGGCACAGATGGACGCCATCTGGGACGAAGCCAAGGCCCAGGGGCTGTAGGTGTCGCAGGTGATGGCCCCGACTGTCGCAGGTAATAGCCCAAAACGTTGCAGGTGATGGCCCCGACTGTCGCAGGTCACAACCCAAAACGTCGCAGGTGACCACCCAAAGTGTCGCAGGTCTGAGAAAATGGTCGGACCTGCGACGCTTTTTTGCTCCTGTGGCCGATTAACGTTGCAGGTGACGCCAAAAATGCAGACCTGCGACGTTTCGCCACCGGACCTGCGACATTCCACCACACCACCTGCAACGCGGTGCACACCCTAGCGACTGCGGGGCAATGATTCACACGTTTTGGGCCGATTATGCCCATTTCATTGCCCGCCACAAGCGGAGGGGGAGCATTGGTGTCCAAACCTGTAGCCGCCCGCGGCTTCATGAGCGGGAGGGGCCCGGAGCGCGCGCGAAGCGCGGCGAACGGGAGGGACGAAGTGAGCGAAGCGAACGAAGGGTTTGGGCACCAATGCTCCCCGCAGCGAGGGTGGCAAACGGCGTAGCCGCCCGCGGCTCAGAATTGGGGGAGACTAAGCGAAGAAGGAGAAGTGGACGCGGCCGTAGTGGCGCTCCTTGACAAAGTGGGGATGAGCGGTGAATGAATGCTCATCTCCGTGTTCCAGGATGAAATAGCATTCCGGGTGCAGCAGATCCAGGGAGAAAATGAGATCAGGGATGGTCTCAAGGCCGTCAAGGGCGTACGGAGGGTCTGCAAAGATTATGTCGAATTTCTCCCGGCAGATGGGGAGGAAATCAAAGACGTTGTCACGGACCATGGTGACATTTGAAAGGCCAAGCCTGGCGGCCTCGGTCTTGATGAACGATGCGTTCTCACGCGTCATTTCAACGGAATATACGCGCGCGGCTCCGCGTGAAGCGAATTCAAAAGCTATTGAACCGGTGCCTCCAAAGAGGTCCAGAACCTTCAGGTCCTGGAATTCGTATTCATTGTCAAGGATATTGAAAAGCCCCTCCTTTGCAAAATCTGTAGTAGGACGGGCTTTGTAACCTGCGGGAGGAAGGATTACCTTCCCCTTTAATTGTCCGCCGATAATCCTCATAGGCGGGAAACTGACTTGAAATAGCGGTACAGAGACATCTCTGCCTCCGGGGTGAGGGGAGTGCGGAAACATACAGTGGATACCTCCGGATTGAGCTGGAGCCTTTTCATGGCAAGGAAAAGGAAGTATTCTGCCGTGGTGAAATCCGGGGCCTCATAGGTATTGGCAAGGGAGAGACTCTTGCCCTGGGCTATCACAAGGTGAAGGAAGCCGTCGGCCCATGAAGCCACAATCTTGTTGTACTCTGAAAGACCATCCAGCTCCTTGAGGAGATAATACATCTCAGGGAGCACCTTCACGGGCTGTCCGGAAGTGGGTAGGACGGTATTTGCAAGTACCTTTGAAAGGGATTCCCCTATGGAATTGGAGTATACCAGGTAAGATGCCAGGGAAGGTACCTGGACGTATTCCACAAGGTCTCCGGGAGAGAGAGAGACAACCTCCTCCAGTGCGGCACGTGCCTCCTGGGGATTGAAGAATGGCTCCGGAATCAGCGCTACCTTGGGGGTAAGGAGTGAAATATCCACGGTAGAGTACCTTTGCTGGAACTCTCGCGTTGTGAATACTTTCTCACTTCCTATCCAGGGAGAGCCATTAAAAGAATATCCACTCAAGCAGACTTGAATGGATATTCCTGTACTGCCGCCAGGGCTGTTATTCCCAGTTACCGGCATTGTTGTTAGGAGCGGTTACGCTGCCAACCTGAAGGCCCTCATACTTGTTCTGGTCCTTGCGGTCTGCGTCAAGGTTGATGCGGAGCTGGTTGTCAAGGCCTTTGCAAAGAGCCCTGTAAGGCATACGGGCCTCAAAGAGGGGAACCTGGACACCGGATACGGTTTTGATGGCAGATTCCATCTCAACTTCCTGACCACCGGAGAACGGGATATATTTGAGGGAGTCTATGCAGAAATCAGGACGGTTGTGGAAGAGGGTGTCCTTCACGGGGATTGCGGTAACGGTGGAGAACACAACTTTCTGGCCGTTGTTGTAGGCTTCCTGGAGCTTTGCTGTGAGCTCTGCGGGTTTGAGCCTGCGGTTTGCCTTCTTGATGGCCTCAGTGTTTGCAACTGCAATGGAGTCATCGTTGGAGCCGATCTGCATGATGATGTTCATCTTGCCTTCTTCATAGAAGAGCTTGAGGGAGTCTACAGTGGGACTGAAGCGGCCGTTCTCACTCTTGAAAGCTACCTGAAGGGTACGGATATCCTTGAGGCGCTGGATAGCTACCTGGGAACGTGCTGCAACCTCATTGTTGAATTTCACGGGCTTCTGGATGCTCTTTACGGTGAGCCAGACAAGAAGTACGATGATGGCTGCAAGAACAACCTCGAGGGCGATTTTAAGGGATTTGCTCATTATTTTAGTGTTTTACAAATTATCAAAACTTCTCGCAAAGTTAAAAAAAAGGTTTCTCAAAAGCAATAATCTTTTGTAAATTTGCCGATGCAAACTAAAAGCATATGACTGGCTGTATCACTTCCGGGAAAATTGCAGGCCTGAAAAAATTGCTTGAGGACGCCCACAAGGTGGCCCTGGCCGGGCATGTACACCCGGACGGAGACGCAGTAGGATGCGTCACCGCACTTGCCCTGTACCTCAGGAGGGAACTGGGCAAGGAGGTGGTATGCATGTTCCCTGACGCCCTTCCTGAAAGCCTTCATTTTGCAATGAATCCTTCCCTGAAGTACATCCTGGGAACAACTGAGGATGCAGACCTTGTGATCCTGATGGACTGCAACGCCTTTTCCCGCACGGACGTCCTTGGAGATAACCTCTCGGCTTCCGCGGCCCCCAAGGTGCTCATAGACCATCACCTCAATCCGGATGAGGGCAGCTTTGACCTTGTCTTCTCTACACCGGACATCTCATCGGCCTCTGAACTCACGTTCTGGATCCTGAAGGCCCTGGGATGGGATCTCAGGGACCGTGAGATAGGTGAGGCCCTCCTTACAGGAATGACAACGGACACCAATAACTTTGCCAATTCCGTATTTCCCACTACGTTTGCCATGGCATCGGAACTTATTGCCTCAGGCGTGGACAGGGATGCCATCCTCCAGAAGATCTACTTCAGCTACAGGGAGAACAGGGTACGTCTTATGGGTTATATGCAGAATGAGGGGCTCACAATCCTTCCAGAGGGCGCAAGCTACATGATTCTTACCAAAGAGATCCAGGAGCGTTTTGACCTGAGGGAAGGGGAGAGCGAAGGCCTTGTGAATGTTCCGCTGTCAATTAAGGAAGTGAGGCTGTCACTCCTTCTGAAGGAGTATGAAGACCACTACCGGGTATCCCTCCGCTCCAAGAAAGGCACAAGCGCCCAGCAGTGCGCCGTGAAATATTTTAACGGAGGAGGCCATGAGAATGCCGCAGGAGGCAGGCTGTATCCCGCAAAGGACCTTGGCGGGAAAAGCCTTGAGGAGTATGTGAAACAAGCACTTCTGGAGTCATTGTAATGAAGATTAAGCTACTCATACTGACAGCGCTGTTTGTCATTGGCTGGGGCTGCACCAAGCAGTCTCTCAAGGCCACTTATGACAAGCAGGCCGGCTACATAGACTCATTTGTCCAGGCCCAGATGAAGGCCGATCCCGAGGCTACCCTTGTCCGCAACGAAGGCGCATGGCGCCTCACCCTACAGGATCACAAAGACCCCGGAGATTCCCTCCTTGCGGGCGGCCAGGTCACCCTTGAGTATGCAAGCTACATCCTTACGGGAGCTACTATATCGGCCTCAAACCTCATTGAGACAAACATTAAGGAGGTAGCCACAGCCGCAAACTGGAAACTGTCCGATTCCACCATCTTCCAGCCGGTCACCCTCACCCTTGACAAAACCCTTGTGGAGGGCCTCAGGATGGGCCTTCATGGCGTCCAGCCCGGAGATGAGGCATATATCCTGTTCACCGGGGAATTTGCCTTCGGGAACAAGGAGAACGGCACGATTCCTGCAAAATCGGCCCTGGTCTATCATGTGTTGATTGAAAGTATTAAGAATGAATAGATTTTTGAAAATAATGGCTTCCCTGGCCCTTCCGGCCCTTATCGTAGGCTGTGCCCAGGAGAAGACTGCATCTACCGGAGAACAGGCTCAGGAGTATCTGGATCTGGTCATGTCAACTAAGTATCCGGAATTCCATCCCGATCAATGGGGAATATACATCATTGAAGATACCCCCGGTACGGGCGCGGCCTGGACTAAGGATCTCAAGTACAGCAGCCTCAGAAGCACCCTCCGCTCACTTGACGGCACCATCCTCTCTTCCACTGAGGCCGATATAGCCCAGCAGCTTGACGAGAACGACTACAAGCCCTACAACTATTACGGCCCCAGGTATCAGAGCACTGCGGAAGGAAGCGGGTATGCCGGTCTGGAGTATCTCCTTGAGGGAATGAAGATGGGCGGAAGCCGCACTGCCGTGGTTCCCGCATGGCTTCTGACCACAAGCAGGTTCAAGACCAAGGAAGAGTATATCGCCGCCTGCACAAGTTCCGTCCACATGATATATGAGATCACGCTGGTGGACCAGTGCCAGGACATCCTCGCTCAGGAAATCGAGGACCTTCGGGCATATGTGACAGCCAAATACGGGGAAGGCCAGAAAAGCTGCAAATATAAGTCGGACCAGAAGGAGGGCACATTCTATTTCATCAGTGATACCCTCTCTTTCAAGCCCGAAGACAAGAGGGCCGATGACGCTACCCTTAAGCTGAAGTATATCGGCCGCCGCCTTGACGGCCAGGCCTTTGATACAAATGACCAGGCAGCTGCCATGGAAGAAGGTCTGTTTGTCTCTGAGAGGTCCTACGAGTCTTCATCCATACACTTCTCCTCCAACTACAGCTCCATATCCATGGATGGCAGTTCCTCCCTTGTGGAAGGATTCAAGGCAGGGCTTTACAAGATGCACTGGGCCGGCCAGAAGGCAACGGTCATCTTTGTCTCGGACCTTGGATACGGGTCTTCCGGAAGCGGAGACCGCATCCCTCCGTACGCACCTCTCATCTTTGAACTGGAGCTTCTGAAGTAATGGGATCAAGCGCTCCCACAGAACTTGGCACCAGGCCCATAGGCGCCCTCATCAGGCAGTATGCCGTTCCCGGCATCATTGCGATGACGGCGTCTTCGCTTTACAACATGGTGGACAGCATCTTCATCGGCCATATTCCCGATGTAGGGTCCCTGTCCATGTCCGGACTTGCGGTTACATTCCCCCTGATGAACATCTCCACGGCGTTCGGAACCCTGGTGGGAGTGGGCGCCGCCACCATGATCTCCGTCCTCCTGGGCCAGAAAAACTACAAGAGTGCAGAGAAAGTCCTCTGCAACGACATAACCCTCAATGTCATAACGGGCATCCTCTTCACCATTGTATCACTGGTGTGGATGGACCCCATCCTGAGGTTCTTTGGCGCATCGGACGTAACCCTGCCCTATGCCAGGGATTACATGACCATCATAGCCTTGGGAAATGCAGTCACGCACCTGTATTTCGGCCTCAATTCCATAGTGCGCTCCTCCGGCAATCCAAAACTGGCCATGGGGCTCACTCTGTTCACAGTCACCTCCAACGCTATCCTGGATCCCATATTCATCTATACCCTGGGGCTTGGTATCCAGGGCGCGGCCATAGCCACGGTCCTTTGCCAGACTATGGCCCTTGGATATACCCTGTGGTATTTCCTGGACCAGAAGCGTTTCCTGCACCTGCCCCGTTCCCTGAAGATTTTCAGGGTGGACTGGAGGATAGCCTCGGACTCCCTGTCCATAGGAATGGGTCCTTTCCTCATGAACCTTGCCAGCTGCATAGTGGTCCTTTTCATCAACCAGCAGCTTGTGAAGTGGGGAGGAGACCTTGCCCTTGGCGCATACGGAATAGTGAACCGTATAACATTCCTGTTCATCATGGTGGTGATGGGATTCAATCAGGGGATGCAGCCCATCGCAGGCTACAATTTTGGGGCAAGGCAGTACGGGCGTGTGCGTGAGGTGTATGTCAAGACGGCATTCTGGGCAACAATTGTCACCACCGCCGGATTTATAGTCTCGGAGTTTCTCCCGGATGCCGCGGTGAGTATCTTCACAAATGACCCCATCCTTGAAGAAAAGGCTGCCAGAGGCCTCAGGATGATGAATCCGGTGTTCCCCATAGTAGGGTTCCAGATGGTCACTACAAACCTTTTCCAGTGCCTGGGGATGGTGAAAAAATCCATCTTCCTGTCCCTTTCCAGGCAGCTCCTCTTCCTTCTTCCATGCATCTACATCCTCCCTCCAATCCTGGAATCGGAGGCCGGAGTATGGTACAGTTTCCCCATCTCGGATACTGTATCGGCCATAATTACGGCCATCCTGGCGTGGAATCTCATAGTTAAATTAGGTAAACTTAAGGACGGCGACGATCCTTCAATCCTTGGAAGTCAGTTATGAATACCATCATTAATGTGGGCCGGTCATTCGGCAGCGGTGGCGGCTATGTGGGCCAGGCAATTGCTTCAAAGCTTGGAATCCCTTTCTATGACAATGAGCTCATCTCAAAGGCTGCCCAGGAGAGCGGTTATTCCCCGTCAATATTTGAGGGCGGGGAGAAGAAAAGGAGTATCTTCTCGGTATCCAGCTTCTTCGCTTCCGGAAGGATGAGCTACCTTGACAATACCTACATGAACGACGATATCCTGTTCAAGGTCCAGAGCAACGTAATCCGGAAGATCGGGGAGGGCGGAGACGCCGTTATCATCGGCCGGTGTGCCGATTATATCCTGAGGGACCTTCCTTGCCTGAATGTATTTGTGACAGGCCCTGAGGAGTACAGGATTGAGCGCATAGTAAAGAATGAAGGCATCTCCGAGGAAGAGGCCGAAAAACTGATCCGCAAGAAGGACCGCATCAGGGAAACCTATTACAATTACTACACTATGGGTTCCTGGGGCAGCGCTTCCAACTATCATCTCTGCGTGGACAGTTCCGTGCTTGGAATTGAAGGTACGGCCGATTACATCATTGAATTTGGCAGGAAGGCCGGCCTGGTGAAGTGAGCGCCAGGTGGCCCATATTACTGCTTTTCCTGCCGCTGATGCTGTTCTGCGGCGGTAAGAAGCCTGCACCCGCCCCGGCGGAATTCCCGGACTGGAACCGCAGCATAGTGAACTCGCAGTCGGAACTCCCTAAGATGGACGCCGTGGTTGACAGCTTCATGCGTTTCTGGGCGCTCAAGGGCGTATCCATCGCCGTCACCCGCCACGATTCCCTCCTCTACGCCAGAGGCTATGGAAAGGCCGATCCCACCACCCCCATGACCCCCGGCACCATCATGAGGCTGGCTTCCGTGTCAAAGCTTCTTACGGCAATAGGCGTGATGCGGCTTCAGGAAGAGGGAAAACTGTATCTTGACACACCTGTTTTCGGCCCTTACGGTATCCTGAATGAGTATGACGGCTCAATAAGGGACGACAATTATTACCTCATGACCGTTGAGCATCTTCTGAGGCATCAGGGCGGTTTCCATTACCGTGGGGCCGATGTAATGTTCACCGGATATCACCCTGATCCCGAGGAATTCGTGCGGCAGGAACTCCGCCGCCCTCTTGCCTTTACTCCCGGCACCTGGCAGCAATACTCCAACTTTGGGTATTTCCTGCTGTCGCTTGTGATAGAAAAGGCCTCCGGAATGCCGTACGATGAGTTCATGCAGAAAGAAGTCTTTGAGCCCTGCGGCTGCCGCGGCTTCAGGATAGCGGGGAATTACCTCAAAGACAGGCTTCCCGGGGAATCCATGTATTTCATGCAGCCGGATTCCGAGCCAGTTACCTCCTTTGACGGCAAGTATGCGGGCGTTGAGAAATGCTACGGCGGCAACGACGTCACGTCCCTCATGGGTGCCGGCGCCTGGGTGGGTTCTGCCGTGGAACTTGCACGTGTGGTGTCTTCAATAAACGGTCTTGAAGGCATTGAGGATATCCTCAGCGCGGATTCCATCCAGAAGATGACCACCTGGTACGACGAAAACACCTTCTCCCTGGGCTGGGTGGACACCAAGGACGGGGAGTGGACCCGCACCGGATCCTTTTCCGGGACATCGGCCATAGTGAAAGTGTTCCCGGACGGGGAAAGCTGGGTGCTTATCTCCAATACATCGGCCTGGAGGGGCTCCAAATTCAGCCGCAACACTTCCTATCTCATAAAGAATCTCCGGCGGCGTTTTTCCGCCTCTCTCCCGCAAAGGGATTTATTCTCTGAATAATTTTTGCTATATTAGCGGAAATAATTCAGAACCTCTATGCTAGACACCCAGCGCGGGCTTTACGTAGCCCATTCCTCCAATGGCCCTATCTCTCTCCAGGGCAAGATGGCATGCCGTCACGGACTTATCGCCGGAGCCACCGGCACCGGTAAAACCGTCACTCTCCAGGTAATCGCAGAAACCTTCTGCCAGGCGGGCGTACCTTGCTTTATGGCCGATATGAAAGGAGACCTCAGCGGCATCTCCCAGGCCGGAAAACTATCCGGTTTCATTGAGAAGAGGCTGCCGGAGTTCGGCATAGAGAACCCCCAGTTCCAGAGCTGCCCGGTGCGCTTCTTTGACGTTTACGGAGAGCAGGGCCACCCCATGCGTTCCACTATCTCCCGTATGGGACCGGACATGCTGGGCCGCCTCATGGACCTCAACGAAACCCAGACCGGCGTCCTCAATATAGTTTTCAAGATTGCCGATGACAACGGGCTTCTCCTCATAGACCTCAAGGACCTCCGCGCCATGCTCAACTTCGTGGGCCAGAATGCCGCAGAGTACACCACAAAGTACGGTAACGTTACATCGGCCTCAGTTGGCGCCATCCAGAGGGCCCTCCTTGCCCTTGAGAACCAGGGTGCAGATAAATTCTTCGGAGAGCCGGACTTTGACATCTATGACCTCCTTCAGTGTGAGGGCGGAAAGGGCATCATGAACGTTCTTGCCGCAGATAAGCTCATGCTTCAGCCAAAGCTCTACTCCACCTTCCTGCTGTGGCTTCTCTCAGAGCTTTACGCCACCCTTCCTGAGGTTGGAGAGATGGACCTTCCCAAGCTTGTGTTCTTCTTTGATGAGGCTCATATGCTGTTTGAAGGCACTTCCAAGGCCCTCACGGACAAGATCGAGCAGGTTATCCGCCTCATCCGTTCCAAGGGTGTAGGCATCTACTTCATCACCCAGAGCCCCACTGACATCCCGTCAAATATCCTGGGCCAGCTTGGTAACCGCGTGCAGCATGCTCTCCGCGCATACAGCCCTCAGGACCAGAAGGCCGTCAAGGTTGCGGCCGATACCTTCCGCCCCAACCCCGCCTTCAAGACTTATGACACTCTCCTTGAACTTGGCACCGGTGAGGCCCTTGTGTCCTTCCTGGATGAAAAAGGCACGCCAGCCATAGTGGAGCGCGCAAAGATCCTCTTCCCCCTGAGCCAGATTGGTGCCATTACCCCTGAACAGCGTACGGAACTCATCAACCGCAGCCGTCTGTATGGCCGCTATGACCATCCCATAGACCGTGAGAGCGCCTATGAGATTATCACTGCCGCAACTGAGGAAGCAGAGCGCCAGAAGGCAGAGATAGAGGCCGCCGCAGAAGCTGAGAAACAGGCCGCAATCCAGGCCAAGGAAGATGCCCGCGCCGCCAAGGAAGCAGAAAAAGAGGCAAAGGAAAAGGCCAAGAAGGCAAAGAACAGTATTGCCTCAAAGGTGCTTAAGTCGGTGCTTACCGCGGTTACCGGCGTTGCTGCCGCGGCTGCCGCAGATGCCGTCACCTCCAAGGTTACCGGCACCAAGAAAAAGAGCACCACTTCCACGGGTTCCAAGATGGTGAACAAGGCCACCAAGAGCGCCACCACCACCATTACCAGGGAACTCACACGCTCAATCCTGGGGAATCTTATAAAGTAGTTTGCGTTGAACGGATGTTATTGATTATCAATTGATTACATAAAATCCCCTATGTAAAAACACATAGGGGATTTTGCGTAAATGATTGGTAATAAGCCTGTTATGTTCGACGGACTATTCGTGGCGGCTGAGCCTTTCCCAGGCCAGCTGTTCCCACTTTGTGCCGGGGCGGCCGTAGTTGGCGTAAGGGTAGATGGAAATGCCTCCGCGGGGGGTGAAGAATCCGGTAACTTCAATGTACTTGGGATCCATCAGTTTGATGAGGTCCTTCATGATGGTGTTCACGCAGTCCTCATGGAAATCACCGTTTGAGCGGAAACTGAAAAGATAGAGTTTGAGGGACTTAGATTCCACCATCTTCACGTCTGGGACATAGCTGATGCGGATCTCTGCAAAATCAGGCTGGCCGGTGATGGGGCAAAGGGTGGTGAATTCAGGGCAGTTGAAACGCACCCAGTAGTCATTGTCCTTGTGCACGTTCTCGAAGGTCTCAAGGACCTCCGGAGCATAGGTCTGGCTGTAAGTGGTATGGCGGCCAAGGGCCTGGAGTTCTTCTCTTTTACGTGCCATGGCTTATTCCTCCCCGGCTTCTTTAAGACGTTCTGCGTTCTCTGCAATCTGGAGCTGGTCTATGCACTCCTGGATGTCTCCGTCCATGAAGACGGGAAGGTTGTACATGCTCCAGCCTATGCGGTGATCTGTCACGCGGCCCTGGGGATAGTTGTAGGTGCGGATCTTGGCGCTGCGGTCACCGGTGCTCACCATGGTCTTTCTCTTTGCGGCAATGCCGTCAAGGTACTTCTGGTGCTCCATATTGTAAAGACGGGTACGGAGTTCCTCCATTGCCCTGTCAAGGTTCTTGAGCTGTGAACGCTCCTCCTGGCACTGGACCACAATACCTGAAGGGATGTGGGTAAGGCGCACGGCGCTGTAGGTGGTGTTAACACCCTGGCCGCCGGGACCGGATGCGCAGAAGAGGTCCTTGCGGATATCGGCAGGATTGAGCTCCACGTCAAATTCTCCGGCTTCCGGGAACACGGCTACGGATGCGGCCGATGTCTGGATACGGCCCTGGGTTTCAGTCTGGGGAACGCGCTGGACGCGGTGCACGCCGGACTCATATTTCATGATGCCGTAAACGCCGTCCTGGCTGCTGGAGAGCTTGAACACAATCTGCTTGTAGCCGCCGGAGGTACCGGGAGCCTGGTCTGTGACCTCAAGCTTCCAGCCGCGGCTCTCTGCGTAATGCTGGTACATACGGAAGAGGTCTCCGGCAAAGATTGCGGCTTCGTCACCGCCGGTGCCTCCGCGGATTTCCACCATGGCGTTCTTGCTGTCGTCAGGATCTGCGGGAATGAGGAGGAGCTTGATCTGCTGCTCCATCTCCGGGAGTTTGGGCTCAATATCGGCCACTTCCTCACGGGCCATCTCCTTGAGGTCCTCGTCCTTTTCATTCATGAGGATGTCCTTGGCCTGCGCAAGTTCATCCACCAGCCTCTTGTATTCCAGGCCGGCAGCAATGATGGGCTGCAGTTCCTTGTAGTCCTTGTTCAGCTGGACGAACTTCTTCATATCGGCAATAACCTCAGGGCTTGCCAACTGTTCTTCCAGTTTCTTGTATTTATCCTGAAGGCTCAGGACCTTCTCCAACAGCGTGTTCTCTGCCATAGCAATTGTGTTTTAGCCTGCAAAGATAATAAAAAACTGCGATATGGCCTAAATGTCTTTCGGAACGGCGGCAAGAGTGATCCGCGCCTGAGCGCAGCGGCGGCCGCCCACGGAAAGAGCAGCGTCACATACGTACAGCCCGCCCTTGGATTCCAGGAGGCGGGCCGATATTTCACAGAGGTCTCCTGGACGCACGGTGCCGCGGAATTTCACTGAGTCCAGCCCGCGGTACATCACAAGGTTATCCTTGAACACTTCCACAAACAGCTGGCTGCAGGCCTGGGCCATAATTTCACAGAGGATTACACCCGGAACAATTGGATTTCCGGGGAAATGGCCGTCACAGTAGAACGGAGAATCAGGGATGCGGTAGGTAGCGTGGCATACGCCGTCTGCATCCAGAGACATTGTGTCCAGAAGAAGCATTGGCCCCCTGTGGGGGAGCACCTCCATTATGCCGTTCCTATCCATTGTAGGGCCTGAAGGCTACGCAGGCGTTGTGACCGCCAAAGCCGAAGGAATTGGAAAGACCCAGGGTGAGGGGAGTCCTGACGGCCACGTTGGGAGTGTAGTCAAGGTCACACTCTGGATCCGGGGTGTCCAGGTTGATGGTGGGAGGGCATATGCCATCACGAAGGGCAAGGAGGGTTGCAATGGCCTCTGCGGCACCTGCGGCACCGAACATATGGCCGGTCATGGACTTGGTGGATGAGATGTGGGCCTTGTAGGCAAAGTCTCCTAGAGCCACCTTGCAGGCCATGGTCTCAGCTATGTCGTTGAGGTGAGTACCTGTGCCGTGGGCGTTGATATAGAGGTTGTCCTTTGCAGGGTCAAAGCCGGCTTCCTGGAGGGCGTCGCAGATGGAGCGGGCCTGGGTGCTGGCATCCGGACGGGGAGCCGTGGCGTGATAGGCGTCACAGGTGTTGCCGTACCCCACAATCTCACCATAGATGGTGGCACCCCTCTCAAGGGCGTGGTCAAGGGACTCAAGGATGAGTACGGCGGCGCCGTCTCCCATCACGAAACCCTGCCTGTTGGCATTGAAGGGGAGGGATGAGTACTTGGGGTCAGTTGCACGGGTAAGGGCTTTGGCGTTGTAGAAGCCTGCTACGCCAAGGGGTATTGAGGCGTGCTCAGAGCCGCCGGCGATTATTGCATCGGCATAACCGTGGCGCACGGCCCTGAAGGCCTCTCCAATGCAGTGGGAAGAGGTGGCGCAGGCGGTGACGATGTCCAGGCAGGGGCCCTTTGCCTGATGCTTGATGGCAATGTGGCCGGCTGCTATGTTGGAGATCATGGTGGCTATGAAAAGGGGAGAGATCCATTTTCCAGTGGGGTCCTCGATCATCTTTGCGGTTTCACGGTACTGGACGTCGAAGCCGCCGATTCCTGAACCCACGTATACGCCAAGACGGTAGGGATCTATGTTTATATCGGCCTCAAGACCGGACTGCTTCATTGCCTGCCAGGCGGCTGCCATTGCATAAAGGGTGAAGTTGTCCTGCTTGCGGATGAAGGGCTTGTCCATGCCGTACTGCTCCGCGTCAAAGTCTTTCACCTTGCCGGCGAAGGTAACGGGCATATCCTTGAATTCCTCCACGTAATCAATGCCGCAAACTCCGTCAATGAGGTTTTTCCAGAATGTGTCCACATCCTTTCCCACGGAGGAGATAACCCCCATTCCTGTCACTACTACTCTTCTATCCATATATTGAAGTTTTTTCTTTCATGATTCTCTCTGCGCCCTCTACGATGTCAAGGACTATTTCGCGGGCCGATTCTTCCTTCCGGCACATCCCCGCCACTTCTCCGGCAAGGAAGCTGCCGCCGGCAAGGTCCCCGTCAAAGACGGCCTTCCGGAGGGATCCGGTGCCGAAGGCGCGGATTTCATCGGCCCCAACGGATGGGTCTCCTTCCATCTTTGCAAACTGTTTGGAAAAAGGCGTCTTAAGGCTGCGGACGGCATCCTGGAGGCTGCGGCCCGTTACAATTGTACCTATGTCCGATGCCTTCACCAGCCTTTCCTTGTACACGGGGTGGACGCGGCATTCCCTGGCCATCAGGAAGCGGGTTCCAAGCTGCACGCCGCATGCTCCAAGCATGAAGGCAGCAGCGGCGCCACGGCCGTCGAAGATGCCTCCAGCGGCAATGACGGGAATATCCACGGCGTCCACAATCTGGGGCACAAGGGCCATGGTGTGGGTCTCGCCTACGTGGCCGCCGGACTCTGCGCCCTCTGCCACAACTGCGGTTGCGCCAAGTTCCTGCATCTTGAGAGCATATGCCACAGATGCCACTACGGGTATCACCTTGATGCCGGCCTCTTTCCACATGTCCATATATTTTGCGGGCGAGCCGGCGCCGGTTGTGACTATCTTCACGCCTTCTTCCACAACAAGGGAAGCTATATCATGGGCATCCGGGGCCGCAAGCATGATGTTCACGCCGAAGGGATTGCCGGTAAGGCTCCTGGCTTTGATGATTTCCTCACGCACGGCTTCCTTCCCGTAATTCACGGCCGATATAAGCCCCAGCCCGCCGGCCTCTGACACGGCAGCGGCGAGTGTTGCATCGGCAATCCAGGCCATCCCTCCCTGAAAAACGGGGTAGCGGATGCCTAATATGTTGCAAATTACGGATTTTAACATCCTACAAATATACTACTTTTTCTTGGAACGGCGGCGCCTTTCACGTATGCGCATCGCACTTTCCACCATTAGCTGGTCCTGGAAGCAGCTGCGCGCCGCCAGGATATTGCAAATTGAAATGACGAGGGGGAAAATTACGGTCCAGCTGAAAACGGGCCCTTCCCAAGAGAAATACATCCACGCTAGCCATCCCTGCATGCCCAGCGCCACAATTGCGCCAAGGGTTGAGAGCCTCATCTGGAGGATGAGGGACTTGAAGCTTACAAGGGCAAGGCCCACAAGACCTGTGAGTATGCCTAGAAGTATCCCGAAGTAAGGTTTCTGAAGCTGCCAGTAGGAGACGGAAAGCATCCCGTCAGGATCTGCCACGTGATATGCCGTCCCAAAACACAGGGCAAGCACCAGGCCGAAAGAGATGGCCAGATAAAGCGTTTGAAGTCTTTGCCACATACCGGATGAGCTATTTAATGATGGCAAGGCCCTCAACGTGCTTCTCTATGTGGGGGCAATTGAGGCCACTGGCATCTATATTGGCAGTGCCGGCGACTGAGAGTTTGGCATTATCTGCAGTCCCTGTTACGGTACCGCGTCCGGCACCCTTCAGGTCTATCTCAAGTTTTTCTACCTGTATGTTGTTTAAGTCAAATTCACCTGCACCGTTGATGTTGAGGTCAAGGGTGGGGACTTCAATTCCGTTAAAGTCCAGTTTCCCGGCGCCGTCAATCTCTATTTCAAGTTCTTCCTCCGACCTGTAGCCGCCGGGAAGATGAATCTCTGCGGCACCCTCAATATTGATGGTTCTGATGAAAGGGGTCTGGACAAGGACCTTGTACAGGGTGGCACTTATGTTCACGTGATCTTTGGTGGAGATGACAAGATCACGGCCTTTGAGCTGGTAGTCCAGATAATCGAATACTTCCTGATTGGCAGAGACGGTCACATTGAATTCATCTGACCTTATGAAATCTATATGGGCGGCACCTTCTACGGTTATGCCGGTGAAGTCGGAGAAATCCATAGCCTTCTCTACCACATCTCCGCCGCATTTTACCGTCTTTCCGCCTCTTACGATGCTGACACATGAACTCAGGATCATGGTCAGTGAAAGGATGATAGCTATTTTTTTCATAGGGAAAGTCATATTTAACCGCACAAAGATATGAAAAAATATCGTACCTTCGTAGACAGGCATTTACATATTTTTATGGATAGTTCAAAAAGAGAAATATGGATTGACTGGATGCGGGTGGCGGCCTGTTTTATGGTTATGCTCACACACAGCTGTGAGCCGTTTTACCTTGGAGGGGAAGGCTCCCTTGTCATGAGTGAGTCAGACGCCTTCTGGGTTGCGGTCCTTAACACGCTCCCGCGTGCGGCAGTGGCCCTGTTTGTTGTGGCGTCCAGTTACCTCCAGTTCCCCCTTCATTATTCTACGGGTGAATTCTTCAGGAAAAGGGCCGTGAGGATACTGGTCCCGTTCCTTATCTGGACCGTTGTGTACGCCCTTGTATGGGGAGAACCGGTGCAGAATTTCAAGGACCTTCTTCTCAACTTCAATTATGCGGCCGGGCACCTGTGGTTTGTGTATATGATTGTGGGGCTGTACCTTGTAATGCCCATGCTCTCTCCCTGGGCGGAGAAAGTGGGAAGGAAGGAACTCCAGGTGTATCTTTGCATTTGGCTCTTCACCACGCTTATCCCGTTCATCCGCCAGTGGGCGGGCGGCCCGGCACCGGTTATTTACGGCCCTTCAGGCATCCCCAATCCGGCCAAATTCCCGCTGTGGGGAGAGGCCAGCTGGAACACATACGGCGTTTTCTACTATGTGAGCGGTTTTATCGGCTATCTTCTCCTTGGCCTGTACTTCCGTAAATTTGTCCCGGAACTGTCCTGGAAAAAGACCCTTGCCATTGCCCTGCCGCTGTTTGCGTGCGGTTTTGCCATAGGCTCCGTGGGCTTTTTCAGGGGCGTCATGGGAGATTCCGGCGGCGTATTTCCCTTCGAAGGCCCCGTAGGCCTTGCCGCCCTCTGGGAAATCCCCTGGATGAACGACGGCCTTGCCGTTGCCCTCATGACCATTGCCTGGATCCTTCTTTTCCGTAAGATTAAGGCCGATAATCCCTTCTACCGCAGGGTCCTTGTCCCGGTATCCAACGCCGGTTATGGGATGTACCTGTGCCATCTTCTCCTCCTTGGGGCAGTATCGGCCTGGATAAGGGGAATGGCGCTGCCAACGCCCGTGCAGATCCTTTCTACAACTGTCATCTCCTTTGTTGGCGTTGCGCTCTTCGCTGTCCTTGTACGCCGCATTCCCAAGGCGGGAAGGCTGATTATTGGCTGACGTACACGCCCCAGAGCAAATAAGGCGTTCTATCTCCAAGTTTTTTACAATCATAGTCTGCTGTGCCCCCTGCTGCACGCTGCTGCACCCGTACCGTGCCGCGAGTCCACTTAGATGACGTATAAGGCCGATTTTGTGGATTCGCGGCGCATAAAACGCCCTTTTCGGCCAAAATCCCTGCCGCCAATCCATCCAGACGCCTCACAATGCCGTTTTTATGGATTCGCGGCCAGACATTGTCTGCGATATCAAAAAAAGTAGTTATCTTCGCTGCAATGATTCACGTAATGGGCATCATCAACCTGACGCCGGACTCGTTCTATGCGGGGAGCCGGACTGCAGCGTGTGACTTTATGTCCAAAGTGCGTCAGATGCTCTCTGACGGGGCCGATGTAATAGACATCGGCGCCTGCAGCACCCGCCCCGGCGCCCCCCGGCCCTCTATTGAAGAGGAATGGGCCCGCCTGGAACCGGCGCTTTTGGAGATGGCACGGAACACCCCTCCGGGGGACTCCGGTCGCTTCGCTCCCTCCGGCCCCTCCCACTGCCATAAATGCCGGATTGGAAGCAAGCTTCCATCCGTCCCTTCTGTCAGCGGGCCCCTCCCTCTAATGCGGCCGAGGGTGGCCACAGGTTTGGACACCTGTGTCTCCACCGCAATATCCATAGACACGTACCGGCCTGAGATAGTCCGGAGGGCTTTTGAGATTATTGGGCCGTTCATTGTGAACGACGTTGGCGGAGGCTCTTCACAGATGCTTGAAACCGTTGGAGAACTGGGGCTTCCATACATTGCCATGCACGGCCGGAAGCCGCAGGGAGATGTCATTGAGGACATCCTGGACTTTTTCAGGGACTTTGCCGTGAGGGCAGAAGCCAACGGTGTAAAGGAGTGGATCCTTGACCCGGGATTCGGTTTTGGGAAAGACATTGACCAGAATTACGAAGTCCTGAACCGGCTGGATGAACTAAAAAAGGCCGGAAGGGATATCCTGGTGGGCATCTCCAGGAAGAGTATGATATACAAAAAATTAGGCATCACCCCGGAAGAGGCGATGCCTGAAACACTGGCCCTGGAAAGGATTGCCCTTGAGAAGGGCGCCACCTGGCTGAGGGTTCACGACGTTCCGGAAACCGTACAGATGGTGAGAGACTACTCCACTATGTATACGTCGTCTCCCGGGGCGGCAAAGTGATAGGTTTCCCTGGCAAATGATTCCAGCGAGTCCTTATTCTCTGTAAGGGCCTTGTACTCTGCGTCCATTGCCTTGATTTCCTCCTTGAGACGGGCCATTTCCTTTTCCTGGCTCTTGACCTCCATAGTGGCCTTGACCCAGTTGAGGACGCTGTTATGGGACAGGAAAAGAAGGACTACGGCAACCACCGTGGTCACAATTATCACAAACGGAATGAAATAATTGTGGTCACTGCGCTTAAGCCAGGCCAGCCAGTCCTTTTTCCCTTCTTCCATACTATACTCTGTCAATATTGCCGTAAGGAGCCTTGAGCGGAATGCGCTTGAAGGCCATGATGCAGAGCACCAGGGCCGCAAGGCCTGCGATGTAGACAACTACATAGGTTGTCCTTCCCATCATTTCAATCCAGAAGTCATATTCTGACAATGAGGGGATGTGGGTACAGATGACGGCAAATCCGTTGTTCACAAAATGGATTAGCATTGTGAGCCACAGGCTGCCTGTCTTGTAGTAGACGTAACCCATCACAACGCCAATGATGAAAGCGTTGAGGGCCTGCCATGGGTTCATGTGGATAACGGCGAAGAACAAGGCACTGATCACTATTGCCCAGCCCGGTTTCATCTTGGTGAGGAGGCCCCTCAGGACCATACCGCGGCACAGCCACTCCTCAAAGATGGGCGCAAAGATGGCGGTGAGGAGGAACGAACTCCAGAAGGGACCGCCGGTCATCTGCTCCAGCACTGCCGATATCATGTCATAGAACTTCTTGAGTGCGGGTACGGTGTCCGTCACCTTCATGTTGAGGTAGTTGGGTAGGTCGGCCGATATCATTGTGGCAAAAGAAAGCACAATGGTGATGAGGGCTATACTCCACCACTTGAACGGGCCGAAGTTGGCGCTGGAGAGTTTGTACCCGGGGTCAAAGAGCATGTTCTTGCGACTTTGGCCGGCAGCATACATCATGGGCGGGATGAAGGCAATGGGGTATGCTACCAGGGAGCCGTATTCCATGACGACACTGGACGGAAGAAAGAGTCCCAGGATATAGGTGACAAGGCTCCCAAGGAGGTTACCAAGCAGGAACCATCCAAGAAGGCCGAACATGCCAGCCACGCCCGGTACATACCAGGCGTGGTTAGCATAGAGGTCATAGTTGTTTACGCGTCTTGCAAAAAGGGCCATATCAATAAAGAGGGCTGGGATAAACGCCGTCTGCTACAAGCTGGGCGAACTTTGCAACAACTGCGGGACGGTCTTCCTTATAGGTTACGCCAAACCAGTGAGAAGGAGTGGAAAGGACTTCGCAGGAGCCTTCTCCGCCCTTGACGATCACATCCACAGCGTAAGGGATGTAGAATTCCTTCTTAGGTTCCGTGCGGTGCTCCTCAAGGAAGGTTACGAAACTTTTTTCGCTCTTGGTGAAGTAATCCGGGGTGAAGCCCCACATGTTCATTGAGCACAGTGCCTTGGCGGCAAGCTTTACGTGCTGCTCTCCGCTGACGGAGTTGTTGCCATACACGTTTCCATCGGCCTCCTTTGCAATGTCAAGGTGCTCTGCGATGCCGGTGAGGATGTTCTTGGAGTCATAGTAGCAGATACCGCGGGACACGCTTCCGTTCTCTGAGAGGGTGTTCTCAAGCTCGAAGCCGATGATGCAGTACTGGCCCTGAGTCTTTTCATGGGCGCGGCACCAGTCTCCCAGTACCTTGAAGGACTCCTTGCCATAGAAATCGTCACCGTTGATAACGGCGAAGGGCTCGTGGATCACGTCCTTTGCCATAAGTACAGCGTGGGCAGTACCCCAGGGCTTAACGCGGTCTTCGGGAACTGTGTAGGGGGCGGGGATCTTGTCAAGTTCCTGGGTTACGAACACAAACTCCAGGGGCTTTCCGTCAATGCACTTCACGCCGGCGTATTTCTGCTTGACGTGGGCTTCCATATCGGCCTTGAAGGACTCACGGACAATGTACACCACTTTGCCGAAACCGGCTTCCACGGCGTCATGGATTGAATAGTCAATGATGGTTTCTCCGTTGGGGCCAAGGCCGTCCATCTGCTTGAGACCGCCGTAACGGCTTCCCATTCCTGCAGCAAGTACCAAAAGTGTAGGTTTCATATTATTATTAGGTTTTTAGAGTTTCCGTGTTGTCTTACAAAGATAACGAATATTTTTGATAGTGGAACCTACTTTTCCGCGAATCCACAAATACGGCATTGTGAAGCGTCTGGATGGATTGGCGGCTAGGATTTTGGCCGAAAAGGGCGTTTTCCGCGCCGCGAATCCACAAAACCGGCCTTATACGGCGTCTAAGTGGATTGGCGGCAGGGCACGGGTGCTGTACGCGTGCGGCAGCGTGCGACAGCGTGCGGCAGAGTGTGGCAGGGCAGGGTGAAACGCACTACACCAGCACAAGCAGTGCGGCAAGGTACAGGCAGAAGCCCTGGGCCTTCAGGCGGGCATGGCTGAGCATCCAGGTAGAAAGATTGACCGCGTCGTCCCTGAAAGCCGGGCCGAAGTCACTGGGAGTGTCCTTGGAAGACCATTTGAGGATAATCTCACCCTCCGACAGATATGTGGCACCGCCGTTACTGCGGTTGAGTGAAATGAGAGACTTATAGTCTGCAAAATAGACCGGAAGCCCTGCGGGGACGGCGTAATCGGCCACCTGTGACGGGGCGCAGGCAAGCATCACAAGGGGAGTACCGCCTGCTTCCTGGACGGCCTCATAGCCGGCCGATATCCTCTCCCACGGGGCCTTTGAAGGATCGTAGACGGAAAACACCACCACCTTTCCTTCTGCTGCCATCCTGTCACAGTATTCATCGGCCTGGTCACGGAAACTCAGGATGGGGAAATTGTCCGTGGAGAGCGTGCTTTCCACAAAGACGGTGTCTGTCTTCACCAGGGTCCAGTCCTCGCCGGGGTAGTGTCCCGGAAGGAACTTGCCTTCCTGGCCATCCTTGACGTATGTGCGTTCCTCACGGTAGTGGTTATCGGCCATGATTTCATCGTCAAGAGAAGCCATAAGCTCTGCGCCCACGCGGAAATCCGTATAGTCTATCAGCGGCAGATGGGTGTTGCAGTACACCACCGCAAAAATCACTGACGCGGCGGCAATTGAGGCCGATACTATTTTCCTGACGGGCGTTTTCCCGAAGTCCCCGAACGGCAGGAAGGCCCAAAGGGCAATAAGCAGCATCACCACGTTCTTCACAAGGCTCTGCACGTGCGTGAGATGGATTGCCTGCCCGAAGCAGCCGCAGTCCATCTGGGGATTCTTTATCCAGAGGATAAGCGTAACGACGGTAAAAAACGCCAGCAGCACCGTTGTGACCCAGGCGGTCAGTTTCCTGAGAACTCCCGTAATGAGGGCAATGCCGGTAAGTGCTTCCAGAAGGGAAAGGGCAATGCCGATACCCTTTGCGGCCGGAATAAGGAACGCGATATGGAAGAACTTCAGGTATTCCGTCACAATGAGCATGGTGCCCACTGGGTCTGCCATCTTGAGGAGGCCCGAGGCAAGGAATACTATGCCGATGAGTCCGGCGCCGAAGCGCCTTAAGGGGATACGCTTCATTTGAGGAAAGGGTCTATGGTATTACGCACTTTTTCAAAGATGGCATCCGGGGGAAGCATCTCGCCGGAAGGGTCTGAGCAGTCTATCCTGAGGAACCTGGGATCCCTCAGGGTCTCTCCTACGTACATATCCCTGACATCCTTCTGGAAACTGATGGATGACTCGTGGATATCCTTGGAACCCTCCAGATAGTTTCTGTCACTGCCTTCCCTGTTCCCGGAAAGGCTCTTTTCAACAAAGCCGATGGGAACGTCAAGGAACAGGTTGAGGTCCGGAACCGGAAGCTGGAAGTCTCCGTACTCCGTGTTGAAGATCCAGTCCCTAAGGCGTGCTTTATCCCCGGGGTCCTTCAGTTTTGCGCACTGGTAGGCTATGTTTGAGTACACATAGCGGTCCAGAAGGACGGTTTTCCCGGCAGCAAGCGCCTCCTTCATGGAGGGGGCGGCGCCGTGCCTGTCCTCTGCGAAAAGGAGAGCCACAAGCTGGGGATGGACCTCTGCGTTGCTGCCGAACTCCCCGCGGAGGAAGCGGCTTATGAGGTCTCCGTAAACCGGAGCCTCATAACGGGGGAAGTGGATATATTCAAGCTCAGGGCACCTTGTTTCAAGATACGCCCTGAGCATTTTTACCTGAGTGGATTTTCCGGCTCCGTCAAGCCCTTCCAGTACTATCAGCATCCTACAGGCTACGTTTGATTTCTACAATCTGGAATGCCTCGATGATGTCTCCGGGGTGGATGTCGTTGTAGCGCTCAAGGCCACAGCCGCACTCCATTCCGGCAGGAACCTCCTTGGCCTGGTCCTTGCCCCTCTGGAGGGAAGACAGGGAACCGGTGTACACCACAATTCCGTCCCTGATAAGGCGGACATCGGCCTTATTGGTGAGTTTACCTTCCTTGACAAGGCAGCCGGCGATGGTGCCAACCTTGGAGATCTTGAAGGTCTGCTTGACCTCTGCGGTAGCGGTGACCTCTTCCTTCTTCTCAGGCTCCAGCATACCTTCGATACCTTCCTTGACCTCGTTGATGCAGTCGTAGATGACGGAGTAGAGACGGATTTCAATGCCTTCCTTCTCCGCGGCGCGGCGGGCTTCGGCGCTTGGACGCACCTGGAAGCCGATGATGACGGCATCAGATGCCTCGGCCAGAAGGACGTCGGACTCACTGATGGCACCCACTGCCTTGTGAATCACGTTCACGCGGACTTCCTCCGTGGAAAGCTTGATGAGGGAATCGGACAGGGCCTCCACGGATCCGTCCACGTCACCTTTGACGATGACGTTGAGTTCCTTGAAGTTGCCAATTGCAATACGGCGGCCGATTTCCTCAAGGGTGAGGTGCTTCTGGGTCTTGATGCCCTGGATGCGGATGAGCTGCTCGCGGCGCTGGGCGATTGACTTGGCCTCTTTTTCATCGGCCATGATATTGAATTTCTCACCTGCGGCGGGAGCTCCGTTCAGGCCAAGGAGGCTCACGGGGGTTGAAGGGCCTGCGCTCTCAACCTTCTGTCCGCGCTCGTTGAACATGGCCTTTACGCGGCCGTAGTAGCTTCCGGAGATGATCACGTCTCCTACGTGGACCGTTCCGTCCTGAACCAGAACCGTTGCAAGATAGCCGCGGCCCTTGTCCAGGGAGCTCTCGATGACGGCGCCGCTTCCCATCTTGTTTGGATTGGCCTTGAGTTCCAGGAGATCTGTCTCAAAGAGCACCTTCTCAAGGAGTTTATCCACTCCGATGCCTTTCTTGGCCGATATTTCCTGGCACTGGTACTTACCGCCCCAGTCTTCCACAAGGATGTTCATCTCTGAGAGCTGACGGCGGATGGTGTCCGGATTTGCGCCGGGTTTATCGATCTTGTTGATTGCGAAGACCATGGGAACGCCTGCTGCCTGTGCGTGGGCAATTGCTTCCTTGGTCTGGGGCATCACGGCGTCATCGGCCGCAACGATTATGATGGCAAGGTCCGTCATCTGGGCACCGCGGGCACGCATGGCGGTGAAGGCCTCGTGACCAGGGGTATCCAGGAAGGTGATGCGGCGGCCGCTTTCCAGCTTCACGCTGTATGCGCCGATGTGCTGGGTGATACCGCCGGCCTCACCGGCAATGACGTTGGTGTTGCGGATGTTATCCAGCAGGGAGGTCTTACCGTGGTCTACGTGACCCATGACGGTGATTACCGGAGGACGCTCCACAAGGTCTTCCTCACGGTCGGGCTCCTGCTGCTCAATTTCCTCGGAGAGCTCTGCAGTCACGAATTCCACCTTGTAACCGAATTCTTCGGCAACCAGGACCAGGGTTTCGGCGTCCAGACGCTGATTGATGGACACCATCATACCCAGGGACATGCAGGCACCGATGACCTTCACCACAGGGGTGTTGCCCATGAGGGTTGCGAGGTCGTTGACGGTCACGAACTCCGTGACTTTCAGAACCTTGTTCTCCGCTGCTGCGGCTTCCATCTCCTCCTGGGAGCGGATGGCTGCAATCTCCCTCTTCTCCTTGCGGTGCTTTGCGCCGAAGTTGTTGCGGGTGCTCTCGTTCATCTTGGCGTAGGTCTCCTTCACCTGCTTCTGGATCTCCTTCTGCATCTCTTCCTGCTCGGCCTCAGTCATAGCGGGCTTGAAGCGGTCTTTCTTGCGGGAAGGCTTGCCCTCCTCCTTCTTTTTCTTGGGGGCTTTTTCCGCCTGCACCTTGGTGACGTCCACCTTCTGGGTGCCGCCGCTCTTGATGCGCTCACGCTTCTTGGCCTTCTTGGGATCGAACTGGGAAAGGTCTATCTTTCCTACCACCTTGAACGGAGCACCGTCCTGGGAGGGAGTTTCCGCTGGGGTCGGGGCGGGGGATTCCTCCACGGGTTCGGGCTCTTCAACGGGTTCCGGTTCAGGTTCCGGTTCAGGTTCTGCGACGGGCTCCGGCTCTGCAATGGGTTCCGGTTCCGGCTCTGCAACGGGCTCCGGTTCAGGCTCTGCCACGGGCTCCAGCTCCGGTTCCGCTACGGGTTCAGGTTCCGGGATGGGCTCGGGTTCCGGCTCCGCTACAGGTTCTGGTTCGGGCTCTGCCACGGGCTCCGGTTCCGGTTTGCGGGACAGGTTGTTGCTCTTGATGACGGTGACTCTCTCCGGCTCATAGTCGTCCTCTTCCTGAGGGCCTTTCTTTGAAGCCTTGTCAAGGATCTCCGTGAGCTTTACGTCCACTTTTTCTGCCGCCTCCTTGAGTTCCAGGTCCTTGCCGAACTTCTTGTGAAGCTCCGGGAGGAACTCGTCTGATACCTTCATGTTGGGGTTTGCATCCTCAATGCCGGCTCCCTTTGAATTAAGGAAGTCAACCAGGGTGTCAAGCCCGATATTAAATTGCTTGATAAGTTTCGATAGTCTTATTTCTGCCATATATAACCCCTTTTTGTTTCTAAATTAGTCTTCGAATTCTGCGCGGAGAATCTTCAGGACGTCTTCCACTGTCTCGTCCTCAAGGTCTGCCCTGGTAGCGATATCTTCCGGAGCAAGGGCCATGACGCTGCGGGCTGTGTCGCAGCCGATGGACTGCAGGCGCTCGATGATCCAGGGCTCGATGACATCCGCGAACTCGCTGAGAAGGACGTCGTCCTCCTCTTCCTCGTTCTTCTGGAGCTCTCTCCAGACCTCAATTTCACGGCCAACCAGCATGCCGGCGAGCTTGATGTTCACGCCGCCCTTGCCGATACCCTTCTTCACTTCATCGGCCTGCATGAAGACCTTGATCTTATCCTCGGGGGACTGGCCCAGGTCTATGCGGGAGATGCGTGCGGGATTGAGGGCCCTCTGGATCATGAGCTGAGGGTTGGAGCTCCACTGGATTACGTCTATGTTCTCGTTGCGGAGCTCACGGACGATACCCATGATGCGGGATCCCTTTACGCCGATGCAGGCGCCGATGGGATCGATCCTGTCGTCGTAGGACTCTACGGCAACCTTGGCGCGCTCTCCGGGGATGCGGACAACCTTCTTCACTGTGATGAGGCCGTCGTATATTTCAGGAACCTCCATCTCGAAGAGTTTCTCAAGGAAACTGTCCGTGGTGCGGGAAAGGACGATGTAGGGAGTGGTGTTGTTCTTCATCTCCACGCTCTTGATGATGGCGCGGACGGAATCGGACTTCTTGAAGTGCTCTCCGGGGATCTGCTCACTCTTGGGCATACGGAGCTCGTTGCCGTCCTCGTCCAGGATGAGGACCTCGTTCTTCCATGTCTGGTAAACCTCACCGGTGAAGATCTCACCCACGCGCTCTGAGTACTTCTTGAACACGTTGGCTTTCTCTATGTCCATGATACGGCCCTGGAGGTTCTGGCGGATGTTGAGGATACCGCGGCGGCCGAAGGAGGCGAGGGAGAGCTTACGGGCGAAGGTGTCGCCGATCTCGTAGTCGTCGTCGCCGGTTTCTGCGGCGATTTCCTCCACGGTGATCTGAGTCACGGGGTCTTCAACCTCTTCCACTACCTCAAAGTTCTGGTAGATTTCGCAGTCTCCCTTGTCCACGTTGATGATAACGTCAAAGTTGTCTGCGCTGCCATAGGTCTTTGCAAGCTGTGTGAGGAATACGTCCTTGAGGACACCCAGCATGACCGGACGGTCTATGCTCTTCTCTTCCTTGAAATCCTTGAAAGCGTCAATCAAGGTGATTTCTTTCTCTTTTTCTTTTGCCATTGTTATATATTTATTGTTTCTATTGCCATAAAAAAAGATAGGGGACCGGCGTCCTCTATCTCGTTCACGGGTGCAAAGATAAGAATAAATTCTTAAAATGCAAAGGGAATTGCTAAAACTCAATGTACGGCATTACCCTGTTCACGCCTTCAAGGCCGATGATGGCACCGTCTACGGTAATATCGGCCTCAGTTGCGGCCTCAAGTGTGCCCTTGACCTTTTTCCCGCCTTTGAGCCATACCTCCACCTTGGATCCTATGGCTTTCTGGAACTGTTTCAGGACCTTGAACGGGCGGTCTAGACCGGCCGATGAAACCGTGAGGGCGTAATCCTCCACGTCCTGGTCGAAGGCCTCATGAACCACCTTGTCAATGGCGCTGCAGTCTTCCCAGTCTACGTCTCCCTGCTCTTTCTCGATGATTACCTCAATGTCATTGTCCTTGGAAACGGTGACGTCTACAAGGAAGCAGCCTCTTTGGGCTACGGCGGCCTCTACGGCCTTTGCAATAAGTTCCTTATTCATCTTTATTCCTGTTTTTCTTACGGAAACTGTGTCTGTCTATTACCTTTACGTCCTGAGAAACTTTTTCAAGCCTTTCAAGGAGCCTTTCAGGGTGGGCGTAATTCTCACGGAGATTCCTCAGTGCATTCACA
Source organism: uncultured Bacteroidales bacterium (assembly GCA_900321715.1). Classification (GTDB taxonomy): domain Bacteria; phylum Bacteroidota; class Bacteroidia; order Bacteroidales; family UBA932; genus Cryptobacteroides. The sequence goes on from ONXC01000001.1 coordinate 184,264, forward strand.
TAGTAGAATCCGTCGCAGAAACGTTCGTCGGTAACTATATAGAGCGGCATACGCTTGCCAACGACCACCTGGTCTCCCTGGGCCACGGGCACCTTGGCCTCCTTACCCATCGCAAAGAACATCCCGGTGTTTCCGAAGTCATACAGGTGATGGAAGATGGAGGGGCCCTTGATGGACTTGAGGTTGGTGATGAAGGCCGATGTATGGAAAGGGCTCACCTTGAGGATGGCTCCCGGAAGCAGCCCGTGCTTGTCCAGATACTTGATTGTGGCAACCAGGAAATGGATGAGGAAATTGGGCGTGAAGGTGATGAGGCGTGCCAGTTTGTCAGTGCCGTTGTTGGCGTCCATATGGCTGTTGGCCCTTATGGCATCGTTTATCTTGTCGCGAACTTCCGGCAGGCTCTCAAGCCCCGTGAAATCTATCTTCACGGTGGTGTCTGCGGCTTCGGCGTTCAGTCCCTTCTTGACCACAAAGGAGATCTGGATGGTGTTTCTTTGGAAAATCCGGCCGTTCATGATGAAACGGTTGATCCTTGGGAAAAGGGCGATGGTGCGCACAAGGCCGGCAATGACTATGTGCATATAGTTGTAATTATCTCCAAGGGCCGATTGCTCCTTGATGAAGGCGTCAAGGGGTTCGCAGGGGCAGTCATAATCCGTCAGGTTCTGGGAATCGTGGCGGTGCCTCATTATATGGGGCATTATCCGCTGGATGGGATCTATGTCCCGCACCTGCTTTCCGTCAGGTCTTAATCCGAACATAATTAATAGGTTGAGGTTTTGTCTGTACAAATATATGGAAAAATGATTAAATTTGCAGAATAGAAACAAATAAAAAACAACTCATATGAAACACATTCTCAGCATCATCGCAGTTATCGCCGCTGTAACCGTTTCTTTCAGCGCCAACGCCCAGACCAACAAGGAAGCCGTCCAGGCCGCAGAGCAGAATCTCCAGCAGAAGCAGAAGGAACTCTCCGAAACCCAGCGTGCCGCCGACAAACAGATTTCCCAGAGCCAGACTCACATCGGCAAACTGGAGCAGCAGTACGACAAAGCCAAGGACCAGTACAACCAGGGCAGGAAATCCCTTTCCGTGATGAAGCAGTCCCTCAAAGCAAAGGGTGATGTGATCAAGGCCAAGAAGGCCGCCCTCAAGCTTGAGAAGAAGGCCCGCAAGGTAGATGACGGCAAGTTCGATTCCACCGACAAACAGATAGTCAAGGAACTGGAGGACGAACTAAAGGAGCTCAGCTCAGACCTTAATGCTGCCAAGAAGGAATACAAGGAGTCTGAGTCCAAGGTGAACCAGAACAAGAAGACCATGGATTCCCTGAAGAAGGAGATCAGCGTTGCAAAGAAGGATATCGCCGCTGCAAAGAAGGATGTGCAGGCTGCGAAGAAAGAGGTCAATCAGGGAAAGAAAGACCTCAAGGAGCAGCAGAATATAGCAAATAAGCAGGAAGACCTCCTGAAGGCCCAGAAGGCCGCAGAAGAGGCCGCAGTGAAGGCCCAGGCCGCAGAGCAGAAGGCAGGAGAGGCCCAGGAAGTGATCGAGTCCCATGAGGAAATCGTTGTTCCGGATGCTCCCAAGCCCGTTATCCCCGCAGAACCTACTCCCGTACCCGAACCTGCACCTGTAGTTGAATAATTAACCTGAACATGAATAGAAAAGTACTTCTGATGATCCTGGACGGCTGGGGTGAAGGCCGTCATGACTACTCAAACGCAATCTGGACCCAGGGCACGCCCAACATTGACGCCCTCCGTGAGAAATATCCTTACGGCCATCTTCAGGCCTGCGGTGAATACGTAGGTCTCCCTGACGGCCAGATGGGTAACAGTGAGGTTGGTCATATGAACCTTGGCGCCGGCCGCGTAGTTTACCAGGATCTTGTTAAGATCAACATTGCCTGCCGTGAGCACAAACTCCTTGAGAACAAGGAAATCAAGGCGGCATACGATTATGTGAAAAAGAGCGGAAAGAAGCTCCACCTGATGGGCCTCACCTCCCACGGCGGCGTCCACAGCTCCCTTGACCACGTGTACGAATTCCTCCGCGTAGCTGCGGAAGAAGGCCTCGACAAGGTTTACGTTCACGCCTTCATGGACGGCCGTGACACTGATCCCCGCAGCGGCCTTGGCTTTGTTGCGGAGCTTGAGGAGAAGATGAAGGAGACCACCGGTAAGGTTGCTTCCGTCTGTGGCCGTTTCTATGCCATGGACCGTGACAAGCGCTGGGGCCGCGTGAAGGAAGCCTATGACCTCCTTGTAGAGGGCAAGGGCGCAGCATTTGAAAGCGCCCAGGCCGGTATCCAGGCCAGCTATGACGCCGATGTGACCGATGAATTCATCAAGCCCATCGTGGTCACTGAAAACGGTAAGCCCGTGGCTACCATTGAGGAAGGAGATGCCATTATCTTCTATAACTTCCGTAACGACCGTGCCCGTGAGCTCACTTCCGTCCTCACCCAGAAGGATATGCCTGAAGAGGGAATGCACACAATTCCCCTCTACTACTGCTGCCTCACTCCCTATGACGCTTCATTCACCGGAGTCCACATCCTCTTTGACAAGGAGCTTGTGCAGGATACCCTTGGTGAAACCGTCTCAAAGGCCGGAAAGCACCAGCTCAGGATTGCAGAGACAGAGAAATACGCCCATGTGACGTTCTTCTTCAACGGCGGCCGTGAAACCGTGTTTGAGAACGAGGACCGCATCCTCGTGAACAGCCCCAAGGTTCCCACATATGACCTCCTTCCTCAGATGAGCGCCCCGGAGGTTGCAGAGAAACTCATTGCCCAGATCCGTTCCGGAAAGCAGGATATGATCATCCTCAACTTCGCAAACGGAGACATGGTGGGCCATACCGGCATATACAATTCCATCACCCGGGCTGTCACCTGTATTGACAAACTTGTGGGAGAGGTAGTGAAGGAAGCCATTGCAAAGGACTATGTGGTGCTGCTCACCGCAGACCACGGTAACGCGGATTTCGCAGTGAACGCAGACGGTACTCCCAACACCGCCCATTCACTCAACACCGTGCAGTTTGTGGTCATCAATGCAGGTCCTGAGGTTAAGAAAGTGAAAGACGGCGCGCTTTGCAACGTAGCCCCCACTATCCTTAAGCTCATGGGCATTCCTCAGCCCGCTGCAATGACCGCAGAACCCCTCATCTAGTATGGAATTATCAGCAAAATTCCTTGCCCAGCTCCTGAAAGGAACTGTTGAGGGAGATGAAAACGCCAAGGCTTCCGGGTTTGCCAAGATTGAACATGGCAAGCCCGGTACCCTGAGCTTTTTCGCAAACCCCAAGTACGAGCCCTTCGTGTACACCAGCAAGGCCTCCATCCTCATTGTGGGGAAGGATTTTCAGCCCAAGGAGCCCGTTACCCCCACGCTTGTGAGGGTGGATGACGCCTACACCTCCATCGCGGAACTCCTCAAGTATGTGGCCGATAAAAAGAAGAAGGCAAAGAGTCATCGAAGCCTCCGTGCCCGCTGGTTCCTCTCCACAAAGTTCGGCAAAAAGGTATACCTTGGAGATTACTCCTATGTGGGCCGCCATACGGTTGTGGGAGACAACACCGTCATCCATGAGCACGTGTACATCGGGGAAAACTGCAAAATCGGCACCGGCTGCATCTTCTATCCCGGCGTCCGCATCTATCCGGGCATGGTTATCGGCAACAACGTCATCCTCCATAGCGGGGTTGTGATAGGGGCCGATGGCTTTGGCAACGCCCCGCAGCCCGACGGCAGCTGGGAAAAGATAGAGCACCTTGGTAACGTGGTTATCGGCAACGACGTAGAGATTGGCGCCAATACCACCGTAGACCGTGCCCAGATGGAATCTACCATCATAGGGAACGGCGTCAAGATTGACAACCTCTGCCAGATTGCCCACAATGTGATAATAGGGGACCACACAGCCATGGCAGCACAGTGCGGCATCGCTGGTTCTACCCAAATCGGCAAATACTGCATCCTTGCCGGTCAGGTTGGAGTTGCCGGCCATCTCAAGATCGCGGACCACACCACCATATGCGCCCAGGGAGGCGTTATCGGCAATATCCGTAAGGAGGGAGAAGTCCTTGTGGGCTCACCTGTTATCCCCGTTAAGCAGTACATGAAAGCCTACGCCATTTTCAAGCGACAGGCAGAGGAATAGTCCCTTTTTGGATTTTACGCATCAATTTCTTATCTTTGCACACTTTTGTCAAGGATAAGGAATTGATGCAAAATAGTCAGCATACACTAAAGAAATCTTACTATTTTGAAGGTAAGGGCCTTCATACGGGAACATATGCCCATATGAAGCTCATGCCTGCTCCCGCTGACACCGGCATCAAGTTCAGGAGGACGGATCTGAAATACAGGCCCATCATCATCGCCGTCGCAGAAAATGTCTCAAATACTGCACGCAGCACCACAATCTCCTACAAGGAAACGGTAGCCGTTACAATTGAGCACATAATGTCCTGCCTCACCGGCCTTGGCGTGGATAACGCCATAGTTGAACTGGACAACATAGAGGTTCCCATCATGGACGGCAGCGCGCGCTATTTCGTAGAGGCAATACTGGCCGATGGCCTCCAGAACCAGGGCGTTCCGCGCAAGTATCTTGAACTCACTGACGTGGTAGAGATTCAGGATGAGAATTCCGGTTCATGGATAAGGGTAGAGCCTGCATCGGCCCCGTCCATTGACGTGACGGTAGACTTCGGCTCCCGCATCATCGGCGTCCAGAATGTCCACTGGGATATGGGCGTTGATTACGCCACGGAGATCGGCCCCAGCCGCACCTTCTGCTTCTTCCATGAGATTGAGTATCTGTACAGGAACAACCTCATCAAAGGCGGAGACCTTGACAATGCAATTGTGATTGTGGAGCAAGAGGCAACGGAAGAGCAGCTCAAGTGGGTTTCCCAGCTTTTCAGCCTGCCGGATCTCCACGTAACTGACGACGGCTACCTGAACAACCTCAAGCTCAATTTCCCGGACGAATGCGGCCGTCACAAACTCCTTGACCTTATTGGAGACCTGAGGCTTGTGGGCGGGTTCCTAAATGCCCGCGTCACTGCGTTCAAGCCCGGTCACGCGCTAAATACCAGAATGGCAAAACTGCTTCGTTCCAAGATTAAGTAGACTACTATGATAAAGATTCATCCCATGGCCTGCGTTCACCCCGACGCCGTTCTCGGAGACGGTGTGGAGGTAGGACCTTTCGCTTTCATTGACGCCAACGTAACCATCGGTGCCGGAACCAAGGTGCTCAACAATGCCACCATTTACAACCACGTTCGCATTGGAGAGAACTGCACTGTTTTCCCGGGAGCAGTTGTGGGCGCCATTCCCCAGGACCTCAAATTCGAGGGCGAAGAATCCTGGGTGGAGATAGGTGACCGCGTGAACATCCGTGAGTGCGCCACCATCAACCGCGGCACCAAAGCCAGCGGCAAGGGCACCACAAAAATCGGCAGCGATACCTTGATTATGTCATACGCGCACATTGCGCATGACTGCACCGTGGGCAATCACTGCATCATAGTAAGCTACGTGGGCCTTGCCGGTGAAACCGACATCCACGACTGGGGTATCATGGGCGGCAAGTCCGGTTCCCACCAGTTCTGCCGCGTAGGTACTCACGCCTTTGTGGGCGCTTTCTCAAAGCTCTCCAAGGACGTTCCTCCGTATGTTCTGGCAGGCCGTGACCCCATCAGCTTCGAGGGCGTAAACCGCGTTGGGCTTCTCCGCCGCGGCTTCACTGAGGAAAAGGTGAACGAGATAAAGGATATCTATGACACCATCTATTTCAAGGGAATGAACGTGAGCCAGGCCCTGGAGTACATTGAGGCCAATTTCCCCCAGACTCCCGAGCGTGACACCATCCTGAAGTTTGTCAGGGAGTCTTCCCGCGGCATCATCCCCAAGCCCCGCCGCTAGCACCAGTGCTCCTTTCCACGGCATACTTTCCGCCGGTCCAGTGGTTCGCCCTGGCGGCACGCGACATGCAGGCCTCACTGGAGGCCTGCGAGCGTTATCAGAAGCAGAGTTATCGCAACCGCTGCTACATCCTTGCCGGAGACGGCGTCCAGATGCTGCAGGTCCCAGTGGTCCATAAGGCCGATATGTCCATCCGTGAGGTCCTGGTGGATTATTCCACGCCATGGGTAGTGCGCACCGAGCGTGCCCTTGATACGGCATACGAGAACGCCGCTTTCTATGAGTATTACCGGGACGGCCTGTTTGAAATCCTTGACTCTGAGCCGGAGCGCCTGTGGGATCTTAACCTTGGGCTCATCCAGTGGTGCCTTCAAAGGCTTCATCTGCCTTGCTCCATAGAGCCCACCACCGCTTTTTCGACGCCGGATTCAGTGGCTGATGATTACCGCTTCCTGGTTCACCCAAAGCACCCGGATACAGTTATGAAGGACCTTGGCCTTGACAGGCCCTATTACCAGGTTTTCCGTGACCGTATGGGCGGTTTCACCCCCGGCCTTTCAATCCTTGATTTACTCTTCAACGAGGGTCCGGACGCGGTAGATTTTCTTTGTCCGTGACGTGACTTTCACGCCGTTATCAATGCAGTAGGGGATTACTGCCAGTACGTGATGAGGGTCTGAGGCCGATTTAAGAAGCGGCACAAACGGCTTTTCATCGGCAGGAATGTGGTGGTCCGTGAACCAGTCCTGCATCTTTTTCCGCCCTGGCGCCCCAAGCGGCTTTATCCAGTCCCCCTGCTCCCACTTACCTATAATATATTCTCCCGCTTTATCGGCATCCAGAATCAGCACCCCTTCCGGCTGCTTCACCACCTGCGTCCCGTCCCAGGGCTCTTCGGAAATTGTATAATCAAGGGTAGGGGCAGGAGATATACTCCTGGGGAACTCCGTTCCGCTTCGCTCCACTCCGGCCCCTCCCACTGCCAAATGTGCCGGACCGGGAGCAAGCTCCCTGTCCGCCCCATCTGTCAGCGGGCCCCTCCCCCTACCCATGTGCGGGGGTGCACATGTCCCCAGGAGCATATCTCCTGCCCCTGCAGATTCAATTTCCGAAGAAATCCTTTCCATATCACGGTTCAGGACCTCCACGAAGCGGGGGTTGATTTCACGAAAGACGGGGAAGACGAGGTTACGGATCTTGTTGCGTTTATAATCATTTAGGGCATTTGTGGCATCCTCACGCCAGGAAAGGCCGTTTTCTGCTGCAAAAGCCTCAATGTCTTCACGGGTCATGCCAAGAAGCGGCCTCAGAAGGGGGACATCGGCAAAATCCGGATCCGGGATAAAGCCGCTGGCTTTCATGCCGATGATTCCACGGACTCCGGTGCCGCGGAGTAGATTCAGGATGAGGGTCTCGGCGTTGTCATTGGCGTTATGCGCCACAGCAACGCCGGAGTAGCCGTGCTCCCGGCACAGCTCCCCAAACCAATGGTAGCGGAGCCTCCGGGCTGCCATCTCTATGGAAATGCCTTCAGAGGCGGCATAGGCCGATGTTTCAAAGCGCTTTACGTGGCAGGTGATGCTATGTCCGGCAGCCCAGGAGCGCACAAAGGTTTCATCGCCGTCGGAATCGGCCCCTCTCAGGCCGAAGTTGCAGTGCGCAATGGCAAAAGGTTCGCCGCTTTGGCGAACCTTTTCTGCAAGGCACATTGAATCAATGCCTCCGCTTACTGCAACAAGTAGCATATGACTAATGCTTGTGTGCGATTGTGTAGGTGAATCCGAACTCCAGGAATTCCTTGAACTGGACGCCCTTGCCCTCGTTCTTCTGGCCGGCATTAAGGAGATTGCCGTCCGGATTGGTAAGCTTCACCAGAGGATCGTAGATAAGGTTGGTGGAAATGGTGAGTGCAAAGAATTTTGCAAGCTTCCAGAATACCTTGTTGTCCCAGGTGATACGAGGCTCCACTGTGGGTTTGAGGTAGTTGTAGAAGGCTGCAACCTGAGTTGTGTAAGAGAAGTTGTCGTTGATGACCCAGGATGCATCGGCCTTGATCTGGGCACCAAGCTCAGGACGGAAAGCCATGAATGCGGCCCAGTCCTGCGCTGCAACGGCTGCATCTTTGTCTGAATAGGCGCTGTCCTTCACGAGGTCCATACCGTAGGTGTTTCGGAGGCTGGGATTGCTCACAATCACAACGCCGCCGGCAAGAGGCGCAATGTTGAGGGAGAACCAGGGAGCGGGTGTCCACAGCACACCAAGACCCACATTGATGTAGGCGGGGGAGAACAGGCCGGACTTGAGATTGTTCTTGGCAGCCTCACGCCATGCGGCTGGTTCGTCTCCAGGATGGTTCGCAAACTGCTGGTCTGTGGGGGCCTTGTAGTCGTAGTTGTCTCCGAACTGGGTCTTGAAGTCCAGGAATGCGGAATAGCTCAAATGACGGATGGGTGTCTCATAGCCCCACTTGGACTCAAAGTAGATGCGGTCCTTGGTCTTCTGGAAGATGGGTTTGTCGGCGCTGTACATTCCGCCGTAATCCAGCTGGAGACGGTTGTTCCAGATCATCTTGTCCTTGGCGTAGTTGGTCTGGGCATCCACGTTGCCGGTAAGGGAAACGGTGTTGTAACCGCCCGCTGCCCAATGGGAAAGCCAGCTTTGGCCGAAGTTGATGTTGGTAAGGAGGGTGGTGTTCCAGTATTTGGGCTTTTCCACAACCTCCGGGACATCATCAGCGGCGCTGAGCGCTGCGGCTGCCTCTGCCACTGCGTCCTGGGTGTCCTGTGCAGACACTGTCCATGCGGCCACAAGGGCCATGCTTATGAGTGAAAAAACTTTCTTCATATTAGTAGGATCTTGCAAATAATACTCTCTGATGTGAAGGCTTGCCGGTGTAGATGCACTTGCCTTCTTCCATGCAAACGGCGCTGTCCACGGGGATGCAGCGGATTGTTGCCTTGGTCTCTTCCTGGATGCGGGCCTCTGTTTCTGCGGTGCCGTCCCAGTGGCAGAGGAGGAAGCCTCCCTTTTCAATCTCTTCCTTGAACTCTTCCCAGGTGTCTACCTTGCGGATTGAGGCGTCGCGGAACTTGAGAGCCTTGTTGTAGATGTTCTGCTGGATGTCGTCCAGAAGGCCGATAATCCTGTCCTCAAGGCCCTCCAGGGGCTCTGAGATCTTTTCAAGGGTATCACGGCGGGCAACCTCTACGGTACCGTTTGCTATGTCACGGGGACCCATGGCAAGGCGTACGGGAACGCCCTTGAGCTCCCATTCGGCAAACTTGAAGCCCGGACGGAGGGTGTCTCTGTCGTCTATTTCCACGCTGTGACCCTTGGCCTCAAGGGCTTTCTTGAGCTCATACATCTTATCAAGCACGGCATTGTGCTCTTCATCTGTCTTGTAGATGGGAACCATCACAACCTGGATAGGGGCAAGTGCGGGAGGGAGGACAAGACCGTTGTCGTCTCCGTGAGCCATGATGAGGGCGCCCATAAGGCGGGTGCTCACGCCCCAGGAAGTGGCCCAGACATAGTCCTGCTTGCCTTCCTTGTTTGTGAACTGGACGTCGAAGCTCTTGGCGAAGTTCTGGCCCAGGAAGTGGGACGTGCCGGCCTGAAGGGCCTTGCCGTCCTGCATGAGGGCTTCAATGGTCATGGTGTCAAGTGCACCTGCAAAACGCTCTCCGGGGCTCTTGTGGCCAACCACCACGGGAAGGGCCATGACCTCACGGGCAAACTTTGCATATACGTTCACCATGCGTGTCTTCTCTTCCTCTGCCTCCTGGGCTGTGGCGTGTGCCGTGTGGCCTTCCTGCCACAGGAATTCCGCCGTGCGGAGGAAAAGGCGAGTGCGCATTTCCCAGCGCACTACGTTGCACCACTGGTTGCACAGGATGGGGAGGTCTCTCCAGCTGTGTACCCAGTTCTTGTAGGTGTTCCAGATAATGGTTTCAGAGGTGGGACGGACTATGAGTTCCTCTTCCAGCTTTGCATCGGGGTCCACAATGATTCCGTTGCCGTTGGGGTCATTCATCAGGCGGTGGTGGGTGACCACGGCGCACTCCTTGGCAAACCCGGCCACGTGCTCTGCCTCACGGCTGAAGAAACTCTTGGGGATGAACAGGGGGAAATAGGCGTTCTTTACGCCTGTTTCCTTGAACATGCCGTCAAGGATGCCCTGCATCTTTTCCCAGATAGCGTAGCCGTAAGGCTTGATGACCATACATCCGCGCACTGCGCTCTGCTCTGCGAGATCTGCCTTCACCACCAGGTCATTATACCACTGGGAGTAGTTCTCTTCCCGTTTTGTTACCTCTTTTGCCATAATTTTTATTGCTTTTTTGCTGTTTTGTTGCTATTATTGTCTCCTGGAAAGCATCATGCAGGTATAATAATTGCATTATCTTTCCCAAAGTGCCCATTTATCGGCACAAAGATACTAATTTTATTGGATAAAGGAGGCCCTAATATGAAAAAGAGATTCCTCTCATACATTGCAGCCGGCTTTGCCGCTCTCTCATGCGGCTCGGTGGGACAGGTCAGCACCCAGAGCTTCGACGACGGTCTTTATTACACAAAGCCCGCCGTCACTGAGGTGGCCGTTTCAGATGATGCCGTAGACAACCTTCTGGCCGATACAAAGGATTCCCCTGCCTATATCATCAGCAATGGGGACACCCTTGTGGTACCGTCCGGACAGTCGGTGCGTCTTTCTACGTCCAATTCGGTTATCACCGTTACTGATACGCCGTCATGGGCGTGGAACTATACCTACCCCTACACCCCCTGGTACTACTATCCTTCCTGGGGCTACAATTACTATGGATGGCGCCCCTGGGCATACTGGGACACCTGGTACTATCCCTACCGCTGGCATTATTTCTACAGCTACTGGGATCCCTGGTACCACTATGATCCCTGGTACTATCATTCCTGGTACAGCCCCTGGTACTACACTTCGTGGTATTATGATCCCTGGTATTACAGGCCCTACCACCACTATGGCTATTATGGCTGGCATGGTTACGGCGGCGGATACCACCACTGGGTGTCAAACCGTCCTGCAAGGATGAGTAATGCAACCGGCGGATTCTCCGGCTCATCAAGGAGCATCGGCGGGTCTTCCCGCAGCATCGGGGCATCGGCACGTTCAACCGGCGTGGCAAGTTCTTCTTCCCGCGCATCCGGAACACGTTCCGTTTCCACGCGTTCCGGTTCATCCGTATCAAGGAATTACAGCCCTTCCACAAGGAGCGTGACTTCGGTAAGCAGAAGCTCCTCTTCCGCTACAAGGAGTTCTTCCTCAGTCACCAGGAGCAGCAGCACCACTTCACGCAGCAGCTCGTCTTCCGTCAGAAGCGGTAGCACCACTTCCAGAAGCAGCAGTTCCGCTCCTTCCTACAGAAGCGGCAGCTCTTCTTCCAGAAGCAGTTCTCCTTCTTACAGGAGCAGCTCTTCCTCCACCAGAAGTTCTTCTTCATCAGGAGGCTATTCCGGCGGATACCGTTCGTCTTCATCTTCCGGCAGCAGCCGTTCCTCCGGCAGCTATTCCGGCAGCCGCTCATCCGGCGGATATTCCGGAGGCGGCCGTTCATCATCCGGCGGTTACTCCGGTGGTGGCCGTTCCTCATCTGGTGGCTCTTCCGGCGGCGGCCGTTCATCTTCACACAGGTAGCTTATGAAAAAGACATTTATAGCAGCAGTACTTTTTGCTGCGGTATCATTCTCTGCCGCAGCGCAGTCCTGGGATCAGGCCCAGAAGTTCTCTGAGAATATCTATGGCGGCACCGCAAGGAGCATAGCCATGGGTAACGCCCTCACCGCGGTAGGCGGTGACCTCGGGTCCATCGGCCTTAATCCTGCAGGCAGCGCAGTTGCTGGTTACACCCAGTTCGTGATCACACCCTCCCTGTCCATTACGGCCACAAAGGCTCAGGGTTATGACTTCGAGGGCCTGGATCCTATCGGCCTTGGAGACCGCGTGTCCACCGGCTACACCCGCGCCAAGATGCCCAACATCGGATTTACCGTAAATATGGATACCGGCCGCAAGCATGGTCTCAAGCGTGTTTCATTCGGCTTCGTGTCCAACGCTACCAATGATTACACTTACAGGGCAAACGCATCCGGTTCATTGTATGGCAAGTATACATATTCCGGCTCTCTGGCCTCCCTTGCCCAGGGCTATACCCCGGAGGCAATAGGAGGTGACTGGTACAATACCGGATACGGCCTTGAGCCGGACTGGAGCGCCATGATGGGTGCACGCGCCCATCTCTTTGACCATATCGGCGGCACGGATTACCTTGGTGTCACTGACCTGATGGTTGGTGGCAAGCCTGAAGCTGCCGGACCGCTTTTCCAGAAGTACGGCTATCAGACCAAGGGCTACAAGCATGATGTAGTCATTAACATGAGCGCCAATTTTGACGATAAATTCTACATCGGCGCAAACATGGGTTTCACAACCCTGTCATATATGGAGTCGGAATACTGGGAGGAGATGCCCGAAGATCCTTCAACGTTCCCCCAGATAGAGTATGACGGCGGGGCCACCCTCGCAACCCTCAACTCTATCCTGGCAAAGCGCAGTTACGGCGTGTCCGGAACCGGCGTATACTTCAAGGCCGGCCTCCTCTGGCGTCCCTTCGCGGGCCTGAGGCTGGGTGCCGCCATCCAGACTCCTACCCTTGTCAATATGACCGGAAGGTGCACATGGTATGGTGAAACCTCTCTCAAGGGCATCTACTTCAGCCCTTCCAAGAGCCCGGAGGATGAATGGATATATGCCCTCCGCATGCCCTTCCGCTGGAATGTCGGTTTGGCTTACACCTTTGGCAGCTTTGCAGTGCTCAGCGTAGATTATGAGATGGCCGATTATTCCCAGTCCAAATACCGTGGCCGCAATGACTTCGGTTATTCCTCCGGGGCCTGGAGTGACCAGAATGCCGATATTAAGGATGCCCTTGGCCTGGGCCACAACATCCGCGTTGGTATGGAGTTCAAGCCCACCGAGTCCCTTGCAATCCGCGTAGGTTACAACTTCCTTTCCGGCTCGCAGAAGAACTGGCTGGTCTGGGACTACACTGATCCCGCAGATCCCGTTCTCTATCTGCAGAGTCTTACCGGTGAGGAGCGTGCCAAACAGTCCACTCAGCTGGTGAGCTTCGGTGCGGGTTATTCCGCCGGCCATTTCTTTGCCGATTTCGCCGTCCGCCTGCGCTTCATGCCCCAGAGCTACTTCACTCCTTACCGCTATTATACCTCCGGTGCCAATGCCTATGACAAGATTGTAGATATGGCAGCACAGGTCCCTGAGGTGGTTGTATCGGCCACTGGCATAGAGCCTGTCCTCACGTTAGGCTGGCGTTTCTGACAATTTGGCAGATAATTTCTGCTGGCACAGAATTGGATATTTTGTGAGGCGTCGCTCAGGAAAGAGCGGCGCCTTTTTGTAAACAAATAAAAACAAGATATTATGGGTAAAATTATCGGTATTGACCTTGGAACTACCAATTCCTGTGTCGCGGTGATGGAAGGCAATCAGCCCACCGTCATCATCAATAATGAAGGACAGCGTACCACTCCTTCAGTGGTGGCTTTCACTGACGGCGGAGAACGCAAGATCGGCTCCCCGGCAAAGCGTCAGGCCATCACCAATCCTAACAACACCGTATTCTCCATCAAGCGTTTCATGGGTGAAACCTATGACCAGGTGGCAACGGAGGTTGCACGCGTACCTTATAAGGTTATCCGCGGAGAAAACAATACGCCCCGCGTAGACATCAACGGCAAGCTCTACACCCCTCAGGAGATATCGGCCATGATTCTCCAGAAGATGAAAAAGACCGCAGAGGAATATCTCCGTCAGGAGGTTACTGAGGCCGTTATCACCGTTCCCGCATACTTCTCAGACTCCCAGCGTCAGGCAACAAAGGAAGCCGGCCGCATCGCAGGTCTGGACGTGAAGCGTATCATCAACGAACCCACCGCAGCAGCCCTCGCATACGGCCTTGACAAGAAGGACAAGGACATGAAGGTTGCAGTGTATGACCTTGGCGGCGGTACCTTCGATATCTCCATCCTCCAGCTCGGAGACGGCGTATTCGAGGTCCTTTCCACCAACGGTGACACCCACCTCGGCGGTGACGACTTCGACCAGGTTATCATCGACTGGCTGGCCCAGGAGTTTGCCGCAGAGAACGGCGGCCTTGACCTCAAGAAGGATCCTATGGCCCTCCAGCGTCTTAAGGAAGCAGCAGAGAAAGCAAAGATTGAGCTTTCCAGCCAGACTTCAACGGAGATCAACCTTCCTTATATCATGCCTGTGGACGGCGTTCCCAAGCACCTTGCCAAGACCCTCACAAGGGCTAAGTTCGAGCAGCTCTCAGACGCCCTCTTCCAGCGCTCCATCGCCCCTTGCCGTCAGGCCCTGAGCGATGCCCATCTGAATCCTTCAGACATTGACGAGGTCCTCCTCGTGGGCGGCAGCACCCGTATCCCTTACGTGCAGGAGCTCGTGAAGAACTTCTTCGGCAAGGAACCCAACAAGAGCGTTAATCCTGATGAGGTTGTCGCTATCGGCGCATCCATCCAGGGCGGTGTCCTGGCCGGTGACGTGAAGGACGTGCTCCTTCTGGATGTCACCCCGCTGAGCCTGGGTATCGAGACCCTCGGCGGTGTCATGACAAAGCTCATTGATAGTAACACCACCATCCCTGCCAAGAAGAGCCAGATCTTCTCCACCGCAGCAGATAACCAGCCCGGCGTAGAGATCCGCGTCCTTCAGGGAGAGCGTCCCATGGCAAAGGACAACAAGCAGATCGGAATCTTCCACCTGGACGGCATTGCTCCCGCACCCCGCGGCGTGCCTCAGATTGAAGTTACCTTCGATATAGACGCCAACGGTATCCTGAACGTGTCCGCAGTGGACAAGGCTACCGGCAAGGAGCAGCACATCCGCATCGAGGCCTCCAGCGGCCTTTCAGACGCAGAAATCCAGCGCATGAGGGACGAGGCCAAGGCCAACGAGGCTGCAGATAAGGCAGAGAAGGAGCGCATAGATAAGATCAACTCCGCCGACGCCCTCACCTTCCAGGCCGAAAAATTCCTGAAGGAGAACGGTGACAAGGTTCCTGCCGATATTAAGAATGAGGTAGAGACCAACTGCAACGCCCTCAAGGAAGCCGTAAAGGCTCAGAACCTTGCCGATATCGACAAGTACTCCGAGGCCCTCAATAAAGCCTTTGAGAAGATGTACCAGGCCGGTCAGCAGGCCGGCGGTCCCCAGGGCGGCCCTCAGGGCCCGTTCCAGGGCGGTCCTCAGCCCGGTCCTCAGGATCAGGGTCCCGATGAGCAATAAGCCAGCGGATTCATACTCTGAGAAGGCGAAGCAGACGCTTCGCCTTTTTTTGTCTTTACCCACTCCCTAAATCCCCCACCTTTGCGGGGGACTTCCGTCTCTTCGCTCCGATTATCGGAAAAAAGTGCTAAATTTGTAAGCTTAAATAGAATATATGGGAAGAATCATACTTACCGGAGACCGTCCCACCGGCAAACTTCATCTGGGACATTACGTAGGATCACTCCGCAACCGCGTGCTGCTGCAAAATGAAGGCAATTATGACCGTATGTTTGTGTTCATTGCAGACGTGCAGGCCCTCACAGACAATGCAGACAACCCGGAGAAAGTGCGTCAGAACATCATTGAGGTGGCTCTGGACTATCTGTCCTGCGGCTTGGACCCCAATAAGGTAACGCTCTTCATCCAGAGCCAGATTCCTGAGCTACACGAGATGACCCAGTTCTTCTCTAATCTGGTAACTGTCCAGCGCCTTCAGCGCAACCCTACCGTCAAAACGGAGATGGCACTTCGCGGATTCAGTGGGGAAACGGAGAACGACAACCAGAGGGGCCTGCCGGTCAGTTTCTTCTCATACCCCATCTCCCAGGCTGCCGATATCTGCTTCTGCAAAGCAACCACCGTTCCAGTGGGAGAAGACCAGGAACCTATGATTGAGCAGTGCCGTGAGATTGTGCGCAGCTTTAACGGAACATATAAGTGTGACGTTCTGGTGGAGCCTAATATCCTCCTCCCTTCAAACCTTGCCTGCCGCCGCCTTCCCGGAACAGACGGAAAAGCCAAAATGAGTAAGTCCCTTGGCAACTGCATCTATCTCTCAGATCCCAAGGAAGAGATGGAGAAGAAGGTTAAGGGTATGTTCACTGACCCCGGTCATCTTCGCGTGGAGGATCCCGGAAAGGTAGAAGGCAATACTGTGTTCACCTATCTTGATGCTTTCTGCGAAGACGGAGATTTTGAGAAATTCTGGCCGGAGTACAAGAATCTGGACGAGCTCAAGGACCACTACCGCCGCGGAGGTCTTGGAGACATGAAGTGCAAGAAGTTCCTGATTGCCGTTCTCAATGACCGCCTGGAACCCATCCGTGCCCGCCGTCATGCATATGAGCAGGACATTCCCGCTGTGTATGAGATCCTCCGAAAGGGATCAGAGGCGGCCCGTGAGGTTGCCGCCCAAACCCTCCACGAGATGAAGGACGCCATGAAGATCAACTACTTTGACGATGCCGCCCTCATAGCCGAACAGGCTGCAAAGTACCGTGGGGATAAGTGATTGAGTTACAAGGCATTACGTAAAAACGTCTACCTGATTTCGGGTAGACGTTTTTGCTTATATGATTGATAATGAGATAGTTGCTTCCACGGGCGCTATAGTTGCTTCACCGGAACGTCAAAGTAGGTTTCCGGGAAAGGCTCCTGCCTCAGGGTAAAGTGCCACCACTCGCTGTCAAGCGGCTTGAAGCCGTGGCGGAGCATTGCCTGGCGGAGTATGAGGCGGTTACGGAACTGCTCCTCCGTGATGAGCCGTCCGGCGGGAGAAGGCACGGGATTATACAGGCCTGTGTCCGGGTCTCCGCAGAAATCCGGATGGCTTTCGGGGCCGAACCAGTCGAAGGTGCCGCCCATGTCCAGTTCCTTTTCCGTGGCCATGTCAAAGAGGGTGAGATCCACGGTGGAACCGCGTGTGTGGCCGCTTTTTGCCATTATGTACTCCTGCTCAAAGAGGACGCTCTTGTCAAGGTCGGGGTAGAAATATGCCTTCATAAGGGTGTCCGGGACATCTGCAGCCCAGCGCACAAAGTGGTCCACGGCACGTTGGGGCCTGTATGCATCGTATATCTTGAGCCTGTATCCAAGGGCCTTGACGTCATCAGAAACAGCCTTCAGGGAATTGGCCGCCTCCCTGGTGAGAAGGGCGCTGGGCTGGAGATAGCCGTCTATGCGCTCTCCTACAAAGTTATACGTACCAAAGTAACGTATTTCAAGGATGGCATCCGGGACGGCGTCCGTGATGGTTACGAATGAGGACTTGAATTCACTCCTTCCGCAGCAGGCCGATGCCAGTGAGAGGATAAGTCCAAGAATAACAACTCTTTTCATACGGGCAATTATTATTATCCATCAAAAGTAAGCATTTTTTCAATAAAAGCAGTAACTTTGGGTAACCTAAAACCAGCAATATGCTATCCTTTCTTCTCAGCATCCTGGCCCTTGTGCTTGGATATATTTTTTACGGAGCATTGGTAGACCGGATCTTCGGCCCTGACCCTTCCCGCAAGACTCCGGCTATAACCAAAGCAGACGGCGTGGACTACATTGCCCTCCCCACCTGGAAGGTTTACATGATCCAGTTCCTCAACATAGCCGGAACCGGCCCCATCTTCGGAGCCATAATGGGGGCGAAGTTCGGCCCCGCAAGTTATCTCTGGATAGTCCTTGGCTGCATTTTTGCCGGCGCCGTTCATGACTACATGTGCGGAATGCTCTCCGTCCGTCACGGTGGCGCCAGTTTCCCGGAACTGGTGGGAGATTACCTTGGAAAGCGCACCAAAACCGTCATGCTGGTTTTCAGCATGGTTCTTCTGCTTCTTGTGGGAACCGTGTTTGTATACAGCCCCGCCCTCATCCTTGGAGACATTGCCGGAGACGGCAGCCGTGGCTCCATCATGCTTTGGGTGGGTGCCATCTTCCTTTATTATGTAGTGGCAACGCTTCTTCCCATAGATAAGCTCATCGGCAAAATATATCCTTTCTTTGCCTTTGCGCTTCTTTTCATGGCGGCGGCCCTCATGGTCTGCCTCTTTGCAAAATGGCCTTCGCTCCCTGAAATATGGGACGGCCTGGGAGGCTGGAATGAAAAAGCCGGAATCGGTGACCAGCCCATATTCCCTTGCCTTTTCATCACCATTGCCTGCGGAGCAATTTCAGGCTTCCACGCTACCCAGAGCCCGCTTATGGCTCGCTGCATCCAGAACGAGAAACTGGGCCGGCCCGTATTCTACGGCTCCATGATCACCGAAGGCCTGGTGGCTCTTATCTGGGCAGCAGTGTCCTCCTGGTTCTTCTTTGACGGAGGTGCCGCCGAAGTTGGCTCCACCACTGCCGCAGCGGCTCCTACTGTAGTAACTAAGGTGTCCGAGTCCTGGCTTGGTCTTCTTGGCGGCATACTCGCCATCCTTGGCGTTGTGGCGGCCCCCATCACCTCCGGAGACACAGCCTTCCGCAGCGCCCGTCTCATCATGGCCGATTTCCTCCATCTTGAGCAGAAAAACATCTGGAAGCGCCTTTGGATTGGCATTCCCATGTTCGGGGCATCGGCCCTTCTCCTCTGGTATAATATTGCCGATGCCAACGGTTTCAATGTAATCTGGCGTTACTTTGGATGGAGCAACCAGACCCTTGCAGCTTTCATGCTCTGGACGGCAACAGTCTACCTTGCCACCCGCAAGAAGGGAAGTCTCGATTACTTTATCACGCTCCTTCCCTCAATGTTCATGACAGCCGTCTGCGTCACCTTCATTCTTGTAGACAAGATAGGCTTCCGCCTTCCTACCGGCCTAGCGCCTTGGATTGGCATCGGAACGTTTGTGATTTCCGGCGTCCTGTTCTGGGTGTGGTATTCCCGCCACGCCGGGCGTGGAGTTAAGTGATTGACACTGAGCACAATACGCAAAAGAGGGTGCTGGAATTCCAGCACCCTCTTTTAGTTAAATGACTGAATTTTAATCAGTTACTTCCACGCTTAAGCTTTACCGTTGGAACCGAGAACGTTCACAATCTTGTGGATATAGAGCTTCTTCATTTCGTCGCGGGCGGGACCCAGGTATTTGCGGGGGTCAAACTCACCGGGTTTGTCGTGGAAGACCTTGCGGATTGCGGCGGTCATGGCAAGACGGCTGTCGGAGTCGATGTTGATCTTGCAAACTGCGCTCTTGGAGGCCTCGCGGAGCTGCTCCTCAGGAATACCGACTGCATCCGGGAGTTTTCCGCCAAGTTCGTTGATCATGTCTACATACTCCTGGGGAACGGAGCTGGAGCCGTGGAGAACGATGGGGAAGCCGGGGAGCTTTTTCTCGATCTGGTGAAGAACGTCAAATGCAAGGGGCGGAGGTACAAGCTTTCCGGTCTTGGGGTCACGGGTGCACTGCTCGGGGGTGAACTTATATGCGCCGTGGCTGGTGCCGATGGAGATGGCGAGGGAGTCGCAGCCGGTACGGGTTGCGAAGTCGATTACTTCCTCGGGCTTGGTGTAGTGGGACTCTGCGGCGGAAACCTCATCCTCTACGCCGGCAAGGACACCGAGTTCGGCCTCTACGGTTACATCGTACTGATGTGCGTAGTCCACAACCTTCTTGGTGAGGGCGATGTTTTCCTCGTAGGGAAGTGAGGAGGCGTCAATCATGACGGAGCTGAAACCGAGGTCTACGCAGCTCTTGCAGAGCTCGAAGCTGTCACCGTGGTCCAGGTGGAGGCAGATCTGGGGATTCTCCCAACCGAGTTCCTTGGCATACTGTACAGCGCCTTCTGCCATGTAACGGAGAAGGGTCTGGTTGGCGTAGTTACGTGCACCCTTTGAAACCTGGAGGATAACCGGGCTCTTGGTCTCTGCTGCGGCCTGGATGATAGCCTGGAGCTGCTCCATGTTGTTGAAATTGAATGCGGGGATGGCGTAACCGCCGGCAACTGCCTTCTTGAACATCTCGCGGGTGTTAACAAGGCCTAATTCTTTATAAGATACCATAATTGCTATGAATTAGAATAATAAATTTCTTTTAGCCCACAAATTTAACAAAAATATGGGAAAAATAAAACTATTTAAAAATGGAATCACCAGGTTTTGAAAGGGTGCATTGACAGATAGGAATTGTAGTAGTGCCTGTCTCCGGTCACCTCCTGCCCAAGCCAGGAAGGCTTCTCAAATGCATCAGAGGCATTCTCCAGTTCAATTTCGGCCATAACAAGCCCCTCATTGTCCCCGTAAAACTCATCCACCTCAAAAAATCTTCCGGATAGTGTCCCACCCTCCGGAACTATGTAGCGGGTTTTGTCAATGATTCCGCCGTGGCAGAGCTTGAGAAGAGCCTCGGCATCGGCAAGGGGAATCTCTATCTCCCATTCGGTGCGGGAGATATCATCGGCCGAAGGGCCCTTGATAGTAAGGATGCCGGTATTGTCCTTTATGCGTACGCGGACGGAGTTGCCGTTGTCCCGGGCAATGTATCCCTGCTTTATGCGGTGGGATGCTACGGCCTGGGCCTTGAAAGCGTCACTGAGCACAAGGAATTTACGCTCAGTTTCAGTATGGATTCCTACATCAGCCATTTGGACATGTCCTTGCCTTCCTTGAGGCCGTTACGTATTTCTGTTGAAGAGATGGTCACAAGAGGGGCCCTCAGGAGAATGATCTTATACAGAGGATTTTCCTTCATAAGGCGGGCCTTGGTGTGGCCGCGGTGATAGCCCTTGCGGGGAAAGACCACTACGCCGTAGTCAAGGAGGATGCGTTCATGGAAGCGCCAGCCGCTGAAACAGGCAAGGTTATCGGCCCCTATGACAAGGGTGAAACTGTTCTGAGGCTCCTCCGCCTTGAGGGCATCAAGCGTGCGGATTGTGTACTGCGGCGGCGTCATATGGAGTTCCGTGTCCTTTACCACCACCTTAAGCTCCGGATGGCGGGCCACGGCTTCCACAGCTGCGTCAAACCTGGTTTTGCCAAGCGGAAGGCTGTGGGCGTCCTTGAAGGGGTTCTGCGGCGTCACCACAAGGTAAACAAGGTCAAAACCCGCCTTTTCCGTGAGGAAACGGATTATGGCCTCATGGCCGATGTGAAGCGGGTTGAATGACCCGCTGTAGACGGCTATTCGCATAGGAAATCATCCACCATTTTCTCCGCTTCGCGGTAGGCGGTCTCAAGGTCATCGTTTATGAGGATTCGGTCAAACTTGGGAGCGTAGGTCATTTCCTCAGCGGCCTTTGCCACACGCTGCTCTATGGCGTCCATGGGGTCCGTTGCACGGGCTATGAGCCTTTTACGGAGTTCCTCCACGGAAGGGGCCTGGATAAAGACGGAGAGGGCGCTGTCCCCGAAGTACTTCTTGAGGGATACGCCTCCCTTCACGTCCACGTCAAAGATAATGACATGGCCCTTTGCCCAGATACGGTTTACCTCGCTCTTGAGGGTGCCGTAGAAGCGGTCAGGGTACACTTCCTCATGCTCCACGAACTTCCCGTCCCTCACCATGAGGCGGAAAACATCCGCGCTGTAGAATAGGTACTCAACGCCATCCTGCTCCGCTCCCCTGGGGGGACGGGATGTGGCCGATACTGAGAACTCTATCTCCGGATGCAGCCCCAGGATATGATTGACGATCGTGCTTTTGCCGCTACCTGACGGAGCCGAAAAAATTAGTACTTTACCGCTCATATCTTTTGTTTGTTATTCCATGCAAATGTACAAAAATATTCGTATAGATTAAGCTGTTCCTGCCTCCTTGCACAATCTTAGTCAAGAAAATGACCAAAAACGTGACTAAGATTGTCAGTTGTGACGATCTTAGTCATAAATAAGGGGTAAAATGTGACTAAGATTGCTTATCTTTGCACATCAACACAAAAGTTCTATGAAATACAAATCACTGCTGGTTTTCAGCGTGCTCCTTGCGGCGATAGCCGTGAGTTGTAGCAAGGAAAACGCCTCGGGCAACCTGCCCACGGGCATCGACATTGAAGTAGGTGAAAATTCCGCTCTGTTTATTCTGAATCAGGGTGCATGGCCGGGGGGATCAACCCTGGACCTTAAGAATCTTTCCAGCGGCGCATTCAGCGCCAACTGGTTTGCCGCGGCCAATCCGGACGTTACGCAGGGCCTTGGAAACACCGGTAACGATATGGCCGTCATCGGCGGCAGACTTTGGGCCCTTATGAACGGCTCAAACCAGATAGCCATCATTAATCCCTCAACCGGGAAACTGGAGAAAGTCCTTGATGTGGACAGCCCCAGATATATCATCAAAAAAGGTAATTACGCCTATGTGACCTCATACGGGGCCGCAGTAAACGGCTCTGTATATGGAGTCAAGGGCAAGGTATACCGTATAGATCCCGCTACCTATGAAACCAAAACCGTTGAGGTTGGATACCAGCCCGACGGCATCACCGCCCTTGGGGAAAAACTCTATGTGGCAAACAGCGGCGGTTACCAGACAGAGCACGAAAAAACCCTTTCAGTCATAGATGCGGCCTCTTTCTCAGTTATCGGAAATATTGAACTCCCCGTAGAGAATCTCAACCGCCTTTTCAGCGCAAACGGAAAACTCTGGGTCACCACCTACGACTGCTACAATGCCGACTGGAGTGCGGTCATAACCCCCGCAAGCCTTGGCAGCGTGACACCGGAAGGTGAATATGAGGCCATAAAGGGCTTTACTGTAGGAATGCCAGCCCTTTCAAACGGGAAACTGTATAATATTGCGTTTGATGGGATGACCATTGTGAACACCGCCGACAGCAGTGTCTCAAGCCTTACTCTGAAGGGAGAGGACGGAAAGGCATTTGCATTCTCATATCCCTACGGAATTGCCGTCCATCCCGTAAACGGCGATATATACATCTCTGACGCAAACTTTACCGGTGACAGCCAGGTGGTTTGTTTTGGGGCCGATGGCTCCTTTAAATGGTCTCAGACAACGGGACTTGGCTCAGGGCCGCTTCTTGTCTACTAGCTAAATTTCAACACTCACAGACCCCATGACGTGGAAACCCGGCATGGGGTATTGCTGAACTATCTCGTAGCTGTGGTTGAAGAGGTTTCTAAGTTCCACGGCAAGCCTCAGGCCCCAGGGACCTTTCCAGGAAAGGGTCATGTCCCAGGTAGTGAAGGCGGGAAGATATGCCTCCGGGCGGGAGGAGGCGGCAGTGTAACGGACGCCGGTGACCTGCCCGCGGATATCGGCCCTGAAGGATTTCCAAACGCCGAAAATGTTGAAGGAGCCGCTGTGCAGCGGGATATACGGAATCTGCCAGGGATTTGACGGGTCAAAAGCCCGGTTGAAACTGTACCGGGCGGTGATTCCGGCCTGCCAGGAGGTGGCTGTGTAGGCCGATGAAGCGCTCCACTCGTCCCAGTACACCTGGACATTCCCTATATTGTACATGCTCCAGCGGAAGAGGCTTCCGTTGGGGACGGCTATGAGCTTATCCGTGACGTGATTGAAGTAAAGCTCCTCCCTTATGCGGAAGCTCCACGGGCCGAAACTCCTGTCCCAGAGCCACCAGGCGCTTACCTGCCATACTTTTTCCGGCCTCAGGTCACGGCTTCCTACATTGGTGTAATAAAGGTCGTTGAAAGACGGAAGGCGGCAGGAACGCTTTCCAAGGAAGCCGAACTCCCAGTCAAAGCGAGGATGCCAGTCCACAAGAAGGGCGGGGGAGAGGAAGCGGTATCCGTCCGATGTCCCCTGGTACTGCGCGCTCACCTGTATCCTCCATGGATCCAGAAGGAAGGCCGATGAAAACGCCCCCAGGACCTGCTGCCTCCGCGCATTTACCTTTGCGGAGAGCCAGTCGGCCTGGACGTCCACGGCGGCGTTGAGGTGGAGCCAGGGGAGCGCCTGATAGCCAAGCGATGCGGCGGCATATGCGCTCTGAAGATTGTAGTTCCAGGTGGCGCTTATGGAAGGGTCAAGTTCTGAAACGTCAATGAAATTAAGGATGTCAAGGCTGTACCTGGCCTTCACAAGAAGGCTAAGGCCGTGCCCCAGGGACTGTTCTCCGGAAATCTGGGCAGTAAGGCTGCGGTCATACTGACGGTCCTCTGACATTGGGTATTTGCCGCTCTGCTTGAATACGGGTCCGGGGATGCCGCGGCCTGCATCGTACCAGTTCACGGAGGCTTCGTATCGGCCTCCCCGGGGCAGGAACCACAGGTGACCGGCGGCCCTGAATGCCTTAATGTCGCAGTTCTGGCGGGTTAGAAGGGTGTCTTTCCCAAGGTCCATAGTATGGAATGGGTACTGCCCATGAGCCCTGTCTCCTCCAAGGCGAAGGCGCGCGGCAAAGCGCCCGCGGCGGGTTTCAGCGCTGCCGCTGGGGGAGATGGTTCCAAAAGCGCCGCCACGTAGTTTCAGCCGCAGTTTTCGGCCGTCCGGGAGGGAAGACCTCAGGTGCAGGGAGGATGCGCTTCCGTATTCCCTGGCTGTCTGCACCAGGGCCGATTTCTGCCCTGCGTATAGTTCAATGGTCTCAAGGTCTTCGGTGAATAACCGGCCAAGGTCCACCTGCGCGTTCTGGGCGTTGTCTATGGGCACTCCGTCAAGGAAAATGGCCGTGTGGGCACTTCCGAGGCTTCTTACGTTCACTGTTTTGAGACCGCCCACGCCGCCGTAGTCACGGAGCTGGATGCCGCTGAAATCCCGGATTGCATCGGCGGCCGATGACGCGTCCCTGAGGACCACGCCGCTTACGCTCTCGGAGGGAGGGGATACGTTACGGCTTGCGGTTACGCTGGATGCTTCAAGCGTATCCGGTGGAGAAACTAAAAGGGCTGCTATGAAGGCAAGGATCATTCAGAAAGTGCCTTCAGGATGGCTTTGGTGGTGTTTACGGCCTTCCCGGAAGGGAAGTCGAAGGGAAGCTTTGGGGCGTCTCCCGTGCGGAGAACCGCAGCAAAGGTGCCGGGAGTGGAGGTCTCCTCCAGGATGGCTTCTATGAACTGATGGTACCGCCAGGTGGAAAAGTCAAGGACAAGGTGCCCGCCGGCCTCAGATACGCTTCCATACGCATTCAGGACATCGGTAAGCTTAGCCTTTGCGGCTTCCATATTATCGGCCTTGAACAGCGCGGTTCCGCTGTCCATGAGTTTCACCATCAGGATGTTGGACATAATAATGAAGTTTTTGCACTGCAAACCTTAGATTTGCAGCGTAGTTCTCTGCATCCAGGTTTGTACGACAAAAATAGTATATTTATGCCGATATTGAAAGTTTAACTAAAGGACAATGGAGCCGGGCGGTTCTCGATCACCGCAAATGGGTAAGACCCGTCTAAATTTTTTGCCCCGCCCGGCCCGTTGATCCAGGACCTGAATAAGAATATCCTTAGATGCAATAAGGTTTGTAGGTGAAGGATCGACGGCCCACTGTCCGCTTAAAAGCAGTGCAAGTTATGAAAAAAATCTATGTCGGCATCGACATCAGCAAAGAAAAATGCAATCTCTGCTATCGCAGCGGTCTCAAGATTGTCCGCGAAGAAGAGATCTCGAATGAAGTAAAGGCCCTCAAGAAGGCGTTTAAAGCGGCATTAAAAGCGCTTGGTGCATCTGTGGAAGAGGTCCTCGTCTGCGCCGAGTACACCGGACGATACATCTATCCTCTGACCGTAGCCTGCCAGGAACTGGACATCTTCCTCTGGATGGATGATCCCACCCGCATCAAGAACTCCATGGGCCTCACCCG
>ONXC01000006.1 GCA_900321715.1 uncultured Bacteroidales bacterium
ATTGCTACTCCACGCTGCCCCTCGACTTGCATGTGTTAAGCCTGCCGCTAGCGTTCATCCTGAGCCAGGATCAAACTCTTCATTGTATATTTTTTATAAATCTAAGCTTGTCCCTGACGCTTTAGTTCCTATAAAAGAAACTGACGCTCGTTTATTTGCTTGCTTGTACTTTTAGTCTTTCAGTATTGTCAATGAACTGTCCCCGTTTCAAACGGGACTGCAAAGGTAGTAATTATTTTTTAACTGACAAATTTTTTTAAATAAATTTTTTACTAACTTTGTAAAGATATGGAAAAGAGAGTCTCACTGTGGCAGATATTCGCCGTCTTCGCCAAAATTGGCGCCTTTACAATAGGGGGCGGATATGCCATGATTCCCCTTATCCAAGCGGAGCTCTCAAAGCGGGGATGGATATCTGACGACGAACTCCCTGACATAGTAGCCCTCTCTCAGAGCGCCCCGGGGGTTATGGCCGTAAACATTTCCATTTTTGCGGGGAACAAGCTCCGCGGCTTCAAGGGAAGCCTTGCCGCCACCCTTGGCAGCATCCTCCCCTCCTTCCTTATCATCCTTGCCATAGCAATGTTCTTTACCGCCTTCAAGGACAACCCCTGGGTGGAAAGGGCTTTCAAGGGAATACGGCCAGTTGTGATTTCACTCATCGCCGTCCCCATGATCAACATGGCAAAACGTTCCTGCAAAACCTGGTGGGCCTGGCTTCTTGCAATATCGGCCCTGATCCTGGTGGCTTTCCTCAATGTCTCACCCATATATATTATTATATGCGTGATGGTAATCGGCCTTAGCGTAACTTTATGGAGACGATAGGATTACTGCTGCAACTGGCCTGGACGTTCTTCCTGATAGGGGCCTTCACCTTTGGCGGAGGTTACGCCATGCTGTCCCTCATCCAGAACCAGGTGGTGGTGGAGCACTCCTGGATATCGGAGAGCGCGTTCACGGACATCGTGGCAGTGAGCCAGATGACCCCGGGGCCGATCGGCATAAACAGCGCCACGTACGTAGGGTATGAAGTGCTTCAAGGTGCGACGGGGAGCCATCTCCTTGGCATCTGCGGGTCCCTGACGGCGACGCTTTCCATAATGCTGCCGTCGTTCATCCTGATGCTCCTGATCGTGCGCTTCTATGAGAAGTTCAAGAGCAGCACGCTCTACGCCGGCACAATGGCATTTGTAAAGCCGGCCGTGGTGGGGCTGATTGGCGCCGCTGCCGTCATACTTATACTCAAGACCACCTGGACGGGCTTTACCCCCAATGTCCAGATTGTGGCCGATAACTTCCCGGACTGGAAGAGCTGGGTGCTCCTTGGAGGGGCCCTTGCCGCGGGGTACTGGGGAAAGGTAAACCCCATATACCTCATCCTTGCCGGAGCCGTACTTGGAATTATTCTTTATTAACCACATTATGAAACGTTTACTCCTAATCCTCACAGGCTTGGCAGTGCTTGCCTCCTGTTGCAAAAAGGCGGAGACCTTCTCCGTAATCCCCCAACCCAACGACGTAACCTTCCTGAAAGGTTCGGTCTGCGTCAAGGGCGCGGCCGTAGAGATAGACCCCTCCATTGACAAGGCTTCCCGCGAGGCCATCGGCCGGTTTGTCAAGGCCCTTGAAACCGCTACCGGCGTAAAAAGTAAGGCCGATGGCGACGGCTTCGACTTCAAGTACAACCCCAACCTTGGCCCCGAGCAGTACTACATCGAGATTGAAGACGACGATGTAGAGGTGGAGGCATCGGCCCTTAACGGCTTCATCTATGCCTGCGAAACCATCAAGCAGATGCTCCCTGCCGCAATTTATGGAGGAAAGAAGGCCAAGGCTTCCTGGGTTCTCCCCTGCGTAAAGATATTTGACGAGCCCCGCTTCGGATACCGCGGAATGCATCTTGACTGCAGCCGCCACTTCTGGACCATTGAAGAGACCAAGCGCTACATTGACGTGATGGTGGCCTACAAGCTCAACCGCCTGCACTGGCACCTCACCGACGACCAGGGCTGGAGGATCGAGATCAAGTCCTACCCTCGCCTCACCGAGGTTGGCGCATGGAGAGACGGCACCTGCGTAGGCAAGGACTTCGATTCCAACGACGGAATCCGCTACGGCGGCTTCTACACCCAGGAGCAGCTTCGCGAGATTGTGGATTATGCGGCAGCACGCGGCATCGAGGTTATCCCTGAGGTTGACCTCCCCGGCCATATGGTGGCAGCACTTGCAGCATATCCGGAACTTGGCTGCACCGGCGGTCCCTACAAGGTATGGCCCCGCTGGGGAATTGCCCCGGACATCCTCTGCGCAGGTAATGACAAGGTGTTTGATTTCCTTGAGAGCGTACTCTCCGAGGTAATTGACATCTTCCCTTCAGAGTACATCCACATTGGCGGTGACGAATGCTTCGACCCTTACGCAAAGAACACCGTATATCCCTGGGACGTCTGCCCCAAATGCGCCGCCCGTATGCGTAAACTTGGCATCAAGAAAGGCCCCGAGGCAAAGCACCTCCTCCAGAGCTATGTAACCGCCCGCGTACAGCAGTTTGTGAACAGCAAGGGCCGCCGTATCATCGGCTGGGATGAAATCCTTGAAGGAGAACTGGCAGAAGGCGCAACCGTGATGTCATGGCGCGGAGTGGATGGAGGAATCAAGGCCGCATCTTTGGGCTTTGACGCCATTATGACTCCCCACACATACGCCTACTTTGACTACTACCAGAGCAAGGAGCGCGACAAGGAGCCCCTGTGCATAGGCGGATATCTTCCCCTTGAGAACGTATACGCATATGAGCCCTTCGACGGCCTTGCCCCCGGTGCCGAAGACCACATCCTTGGCGTTCAGGCAAACCTCTGGACAGAGTACATCACCACTCCTGAGCACCTTGAGTACATGCTCCTCCCCCGTATGTGCGCACTTTCAGAGATTCAGTGGTGTGATGCCGATAAAAAGGACTACTCACGCTTCTGCAAGTCCCTGGACCACACCTTCGAGATCCTTGACGCCATGGGCGTGAACTACTGCCTGGACTACAAGGGCCAGATTGGCTTTGACCGCCAGCCCGCACGCGACTCCGTGGCGCTTGCGGAATACCTTGAGGCAGCCAAGTCCACCTGGGGCTGGTAGGCGATTGCCGTCAACACGGCAGGAATCGCAGGTGGGATACCGTATCGTCGCGGGTGGTAGGTTATTCCGTCGCAGGTGGGCTCCCATACCGTCGCAGGTCTGTGTTTTTGGCGTCACCTGCGACGCAAATCGGCCACAGGAGACAAAAACCGTCGCAGGTCAAGCGATTTTTGCAGACCTGCGACAGTTTGCGCACAGACCTGCGACGCTTTGTCTTTCCACCTGCGACACTTGGTAACCGGACCTGCGACGGAAGCATTCAAAAATTGGCGGACCTTGCATCACTGCAGGGTCCGCCCTCTCTAACCTAAAAACTTAACCTATTAAAAAAACTATTCGAATTAATTACCTGCAAATTCCAGGCCAGCGGCCTCTTTTTCGCGCTCTATTTTGTTAAGTTCTTCGTCGGGGGTGATTTTTATGATTCTGACGTCATTAATGGGCCTGTCATAGCGGTTTCTTTTGACAGAGGCAATCTTGTCAATGACGTTGAGTCCGGCAACGGTTTCTCCAAAGACGGTGTATTCTCCGTCCAGGTGGACGCAGTTGTCGGGGTCCTGGACAATGTAGAACTGGGAGCCAGAAGACTCCTTGAAGGGATTTGCAACGTCTCCGCGGCGGGCCGCTGCAAGGGCTCCTTTCTTGTGCCGATGCAGGGGATTTCCGTCTGCATCCCTCATCTCTGCGGGAATGGTGTATCCGGGGCCGCCCATGCCGTACTGTGCCACCTTGGCGGTGTCACGGGTGTAGGGGTCTCCGGCCTGGATCATGAAGCCGTTTATCACGCGGTGGAAAAGGAGGCTGTCATAGTAGCCGGAAATGGCCAGTTTTGAAAAATTGGCCTTGTGGCGGGGTGTGTCCTTGTACAGGCGCACCTTGATGGTTCCCAAATTGGTGACGATGTCAAAGACGGGCTCTTCAGGGAGGGTCTTTGCTACTGTGGCGGCGGCAAGGGTGTCAGGGAAATCATCGGCCTCCGTGGCCTCAGGGGCGCTTCCGCGCTGCTTGCATCCGGCGATTGCGGCGGCCACAAGCAGCGTCATAAGGATTAATTTCTTCATAGGCTTTCTACGTTCTTTTATGCAAAAATAGTTAAATTTGTGCTCAATATGGCAAATCCCTTGAAACAATTGGCGGGTGAAACCGCAATTTACGGCCTCAGCTCCATTCTGGCCAGAATACTTAACTTCCTTTTTGTCCCCCTGTACACCCGCATGCTCACCCAGGCGCAGTACGGCGTGGTGACGGAATTCATGGCGTACATCGGCATACTTCAAGTAATCCTGGTGCTGGGTCTGGAGACCGGCTGCTTCCGCTTTGCCAACAAGGAAGGAGAGGACCCCAGAAGGGTGTATTCGGGGGCGCTTCTTACGGTAACCGGCCTAAACCTGGCGTTCCTTGCGTGTATGGTGGCGTTCAGTGAGCCTATATCGGCCGCACTGGGGTATGAAGGATACCGTGTCCTTATCATCTATGTGGCGGGGATCCTTTTCTGCGACAACATCACCGCCATCCTCTTTGCAAAACTGCGGCAGGAGCACAAGGCCGTGAAGTTTGCGGTGCTCAAGACCGTGAAAATCCTCACTGAAACGGCTGCAAACCTGGTCCTTTTCTTCTGGTACCCGGCCCACGCCTTCCTTGGAGGCCTGCTATCCCCGGCACCTGATTTCACATATCCCATATTTGCCATACTTGTAAGCTGCGTGCTGTGCCTGATACTGTTCATTCCGGACATACTGCACCTGAAACTGGTCTGGGACGCTCCGGTTGTGAAGCGCATGCTGCTCTACAGCCTGCCGCTTATGATTGCTGCACTTCCGGGAGTTGCCAATGACCTTGTGGACAGGGTGCTCTTCCGCTACTTCGACACCTCCTCCGAGGCATGGCGCGCTTCCCTTGGCATCTACCAGGCTGCCGTGAAACTTGCCGTCATAATGAACCTCTTCATCCAGATGTTCAGGTATGCGGCCGAGCCCTTTTTCTTCCAGCGGGCACGTGACAAGGGCTCAAAGGAACTCTACGCCGTGGTTATGGAATACTTCACGGCATTCTGCGGGCTGGTGTTCGTGGGCGTAATCGCATACATAGACATAATCTCGCTGCTTCTTGGCCGGAATTTCCGCGTGGGAATCGGGATAGTTCCCATCATGCTCCTCAGCTACATGCTTCTGGGGATGCTCTTCAACGTGTCAATGTGGTACAAACTCTCCGGCCGCACAAATATGGCTGTGTGGATCACCCTCACCGGTCTTATTGTCACAACCATAGTGAACATAGTCTTCATGCCGCGGTTCTCCTACTGGGCATCGGCCTTTGCACATCTTTCAAGTTACCTTGTGATGTTCATCCTCAGCGCCTTCCTGGGACAGAAATACTACCCCATCCCGTACAAGTGGGGCCGGCTCCTTGCGTTCTTCGGCCTTATGGGAGTGGCTTACGCCGGGATGTTCTTCGTGGCCGATATCCCCTCCATGTGGGCACGCCTTGCCATTAACACCGTCATCACCGTGGCCTACGCCGGCGCGGCGTGGATGCTGCTCCGCAGGCGGCCCGTGGCTGCGGCATAACGGAGCAGGTCCGTGCCCTTAACGTCGCAGGTCTGTGCTCAAACTGTCGCAGGTCTGTGCCCAAAGTGTCGCAGGTCTGCAAAAATCGCTTGACCTGCGACGGTATTTGTCTCCTGTGGCCGATTTGCGTCGCAGGTAACGCAAAAAACGCAGACCTGCGACGGATCGTGTGCCCACCTGCGACGGATCAACCCACCACACATCGGCCCTGGCGGACAATCGGCTTATAATCAATGACTTACGCAAATATGGTTGTGCACAGCGCACAAGCAGATTCTCACAAACACCTGACAATCAACAAGATAACCACCAGGCGCAACATGGGCGGCACAAAGGAGGGTAACAATATCGGCACAAAATGACTATCTTTGTACTATGGAACTGAAAATGGAAACTCAGCAAGTGCCGGTGCTTCTTCTCACCGGATACCTTGGAAGCGGCAAGACAACCCTCCTCAACCGCATACTGTCAAACAAAAAGGGCATTAAGTTCGCCGTTATCGTGAATGATATCGGGGAAGTGAATATTGACGCCAGCCTCATTGAAAAGGGCGGCGTAGTGGGCTCTACGGATGATTCCCTTGTGGCCCTCCAGAACGGCTGCATCTGCTGCACCCTCAAGATGGACCTTGTGGCTCAACTCGGGGAACTCATCGCAACGCGTAAGTTCGACTACATTGTGATCGAGGCCAGCGGCATATGCGAGCCAGCTCCCATTGCCCAGACCATCTCCACTGCACCCGCCCTGGGCCCTCAGTTCATAAAGAACGGCATCCCCTACGTAGACTGCATAGCAACGGTGGTGGACGCCCTCCGCATGAGGGATGAATTCGAGAGCGGCGGCGCCCTCCAGAAGGAGGACATCGGGGAAGATGACCTTGAGCGCCTGGTGATTGAGCAGATTGAGTTCTGCAACATAGTGCTCCTCAACAAGGCCGCGGAAATATCGGCCGATGAAATGGGTAAACTCAAGGGCATAGTGAAGAGCATCAACCCCGGCGCAAAGGTGCTGGAGTGCAACTACGGAGACGTGGATCTGGATGAACTAATCTACACCGGGATGTTCAACTTTGACCAGGTTGCAACATCGGCCGCCTGGATTGCTGCCATCGAGGGCGAGGAAGACGAGGACGGAGAGGCCGAAGGAGAGGCTCTGGAATATGGGATTGACACCTACGTCTACACCCGCCGCCCGGCGCTGGACCTGAATAAGTTCGACCACATGGTAGCAACCAAATGGCCAAAGAACATCATCCGCGCTAAGGGCCTTTGCTACTTCTCAAGGGACACGGACAAGTGCTACCTCTTTGAGCAGGCCGGAAAGCAGAAAACCGTCCGCGACTGCGGTCTGTGGTTTGCCACAATGCCGGAGGACGAACTCCAGGAGATGATGGCCAGGGACCGTAAACTCAGGGCCGACTGGGACCCTCAGTACGGTGACAGGATGCAGAAGATTGTGTTTATCGGCCAGAATCTGGACAAGCCCGCAATCGAGGCCCTCATGGATAGTTGCCTGGCCGATTAAAACCGGTAACCAAGCCCCACAGCAACGCTATTGCCAATTATTTCCGACAGCGTGAGGTAACTCACATCCAGCCGGAAACCGGCGTATTGTACGCCCAGGCCAAGGCTTAGGTGGGAGGGGTAGACGGCGTTTTCTGACGCAATGCGGTAACCCACGCGGGCAAAGGCAAGGCGGTCATAGGAGTACTCCATGCCAACGGAAATGGCATTGGTGCGGCTGTTAAGGTAATAGTTCTCGTCCAGCATAAACTCAATACCGTGCTTGGAACCAACACCAAGAACAAGATAATACGCCGCGGCGGCCACAATTGATGCGGGCTGGGGATAGGCGTTCCCGGAGGTATCCTTCACTTTTGAGCCGATATTTGCCACACCTGCGGTCAATGTAAGCCCCCAGACGGGAGCGAAAAACGCCATTGCATCAAGGCCGAAACCATTCTGGGAATGCCCCTGGAACATGTTTTCCTGAACATAACGGGCATTAACGCCAAGGCCCAGCCAGGGAAGAATCCGAGCGCCAAAGCCAGCGCCAATCTGGATCTCCGCCGGGCGAAATCCATCAAAATCCTTCTGCTCCATCTGGTATACGCCGCCAAGGGACAGGCCGATATTCCCAATCCTGTACGCTCCTGCCAGATTGATTGCGTGCGCTGCACCAAGGGACGGGGCCCAGTACTGGTACCCGGCACCGAAATCGGCCGTATTGTTACTGAACGGAATTATGGCCGAATTTACGAACGAAGCATATGCCGTGCTCCCCACAGAGGCCGCTCCGGCACCTGCCAGACCAGCCGCCCTGGGGTTTCTTTCAATACGTGTAAAAGTGAGAACTTCCTGCTGCTGAGCATATAAACTAAAGGAAAACAGTGCAAGCGCTGCTACCAGAAATATTTTCCCTACGTTTTTCATATCCGCAAATATAGCACTTTTTTTTGCGTTCTTTCAAAAAATAACTATCTTTGCAGTCCCGTTTTTCGGGAGTTAAGTCTGGAGAGATGCTCGAGTGGCTTAAGAGGCACGCCTGGAAAGCGTGTATACGCCAAAAGCGTATCCCGAGTTCGAATCTCGGTCTCTCCGCCCTAAAAGGCCTGCCTAGTTGGCAGGCCTTTTGCGTCGGAGAGCCCCCCGTTATCCACGGTCTTAGTCACAAAATCCCTGCAAAACGTGACTAAGATTGTCTCCACTTACAATCTTAGTCAAGAAAACGGCCCATAACGTGACTTTGATAGGCATAAGACCTATTTCAACCTTCCAAAATCATCCCAGCCGGGGAACATTTTGGCATCGTGACAACTCTGGACGAACTTTTGAAGGGCCTTCTGGGCCTCTTCTTCACGGTTTGTCTGCCTATAGTGCTGAATGTAATCCACACGGATGCGACGGTATGTCTCAGGAAATGAGTTGTAGCCAGCCCAAGCCTTTTCATCGGCCTTAATTGCGTCAAGTACCCAATCTTCAAATACAAATTTAGAGGGGTCCAGGTCTGGGGCGACCGCCAGGCCTGCGGGTGTCATATCCCCTATCTTTACAAGACGACGGCAGCGGATAAGGTTTCTCTCACACCAATTGCTCCGCTTGCGGCGTGGCGTGAAATGCTGGACGGGCTTTCCGTCGTCGATTCTTTTCATCGTACTGTCTATCCAGCCAAAGCAGAGAGCAACCTCAACGGCATCAATATATCGCACCACTCCCGGACAGTCTTCCGCGGCCCGGTTCACCCGCAGCCAGAAATCACTGACTTTGTGGTGATTCTCCTGATACCACCGGTATAACTCTTCGCGGGTATGTATGTCAAGCAGGTTGGTTACGTCCACTACTGGATGTACTTTGTGATGAGGCGCACGATGAGGCCCTGGAGGGACTCTACCTGGTACTCGCCAACGGAAGCCTCAATGTGTTCTCCGCCCACGCCGCTGTCGTTGGTGAGGAAGACGTATGTGCCATTTGTGAGGATGGCGAACTGCCTGCACATGAACTCACAGTCCTTCTCATAGGAGCTGCAGAAAACAGGGATGATCTTGATGCCCTTGGCGGCATACTGCCTTACGGAATTCTGGAGGCTCTCTATCACGCCCTGGTGATCCTTATGCGCAGGGGCGTCAAGGACGATGAAAGCCAGCTTTGAATAGGCCGAATTATGCCACTGAAGCTGCGTGAGGCCCACTTCCAGGGCCGTGTGGACGGCCTCCGGAGTATCTCCGCCGCCATCGGCATACTGCTGTCCGATAAATTGAACTGTGGAGGCAATATCAGTTGTGAAGGGAGAGAACCTTGTGAGATATTCATCGCCATCGGCATCCCTGTAGAAGACCGTTCCGGTTAAGATGGTGCGCTCCGTCTCCATAAGGGCCACCTTGTCCAGGATGAGCCTGAGGTCACTCTTAAGGAAATCTATTTCATCGGCCATCGAGCCGGTTGCATCCACTATGAAAGCAATGTCCACCGTATTGCTGAGAGACTCATTAGCCGCTACGGTGTATTCATTCACAACCGGAGACGTGGCGTCCCAGGCCCAGAGTTCGGGTGCATTCTGCTGCTCTACGCCATTAATCACCACGCGGGTATCGGCCACGGAAACCGTGCTCTGAACATCTGTGGCGCCAATCCAGAGATTGGCTTCTCCCTTGTTGTCAGTTACTGCTTCCCAGCAGCACTCACTCCCCTTCATCAGCTTCACGGGAAGGCATTTCACGGGGTTGCCATTGGCGTCTACCGTTTTGATTGCAACACGTTTTGCAGTGTTGAATCCCCAGTAGCCATTATAAACGGAATAGTCTCCGGTCATAATTTTACCCCAGAAATCCCAGTGAAGGAGGTCGTTCCATTCAGCTGCGGTGATAACACCGGGCTCTGCTTCAAAGCCGCCCTGGCCTCCGCCGTTGCCTTCTCCGCCGCCATAAGCTCCATCAGGAGCGGAAACACCACCCATATCGTAATCGGCCTCTTTGGAAGCGCTGATAGCTCCCTTAGGTTTTGAGCAGGCCACGGCCACCAGCCCCAGCACTGCCATTATTGCAATGATACGTGTCTTCATACTACTAAATAGATGCAAATTAGGGCTGTTACGTGGCATGAGAAAGGCCGATTTTAATAGATATCGTCAAGGGAAATGTTACCCCAGGTGGGAAGGGAAGGATCGTCGATGGTGGCGTCAATGAAGCGGGGCGTACCCTTCTCTACGTCATTCTGGAGGAAGGAGAGCACCTGGGGCCAGGCCACAAGCATGTATGCGGCAATGTCGTGGGTGCGGTCCTCATACCTGTATATGGTGTGGGGGTACTCCTTGAGGGCAAGTTTACGGGCAATGTAGTCGCTGCCCCATATGCCGCGCCCGAAGGCGGCGAAGGACTTGTAATTCACCGCTTGGTCCGCCGTACCGTGAAGCATTAGGATGGGGCACGGCTGCTTCTTGAACTTGGGAGCGCCGCTTGTGCTGATGATTGCACCGGCAAAACTCATGACGCCCTTGAAATTGAAGTCCGGGATATCACATTTACCGCTTATGATGGCATATTCCGACGCCAGTGAAATGATGGCTCCGGCGGAATTTCCTGCAACAACAAGGTTATCCGTGTCTATCCCAAGTTCAGGGTGCTCCCTAAGGTAAGCAACCGCAGAGAAGACATCCTCAACGCCCACTTCTTGAGCGTAATAAAACGCCTTGGAGGCCTTGAAGGCACCTGAGAGGCCGTTTCCAACCTTAACGCCCTTCATTCCCAGCCTGTAATCCACGGCCACAACGGGATAGCCGTTCTCCGTGAGTTTGTTGTAGAATTCCACAAGGTATTTGTCATTGCGGGCGCCGGAAATAAAGCCGCCGCCAAAGACAAACATCACGGCGGGCTTTCCCTGAGCCGCCTCTGCTGGCCGATAAATATCCAGCTTCAGCTCACAGGTATCCCTCTGGGCAAAAGTGTAGGTTTCCTGGGCACGGGCCGTAAGGCCTGCAAGAAGTGCGACAACTATTAATAAACGCTTCATAATGAAGATTCTAAGGGTTTTCTGTATTCAGTATTTGCCCTGTAATGAGGGGCGTAAAGGGACTCAATCACGGTAACGGGAGCCTGGAATGAGCCGGCGCGGGTAACAAAGAACTCCTCTGAGAGTTCGGTCTTTTCCTCCGGGTAGGAGTCAAAGTAGTATTCCGTGGCCGATGCCTTCACATTGCGGTAGCCCTGAGGCGTGAATCCCCACACGAAGCCGCTTCTGAGCGGACGGATGAAGCCGTATCCGATGTGTCCGGAAAGCTGCTGGACAGGGTTCAGGGAGGCTTCACGGCCGGCCGTCACCTTCACGAAGGAGCGGTTCTCCCCGTTCCAGATCTTGTACACAATGCGGATCTTATCTCCAACCTTCACGGGGTCTCCGGGCTGGATCTCTTTGTCGTCCAGGAAGAAGCGGCGCTCAATGGTAAAACCGTTTCCAGCAGCCTTGATGTCCTTGAACGGAGCTTTGTAAGTAGCCGACAGCGCCAGCACCTTTGTATCCAGAACGGCCTTGGAGCCATCCAGGATGGCGGTAATAGCATCAATAAAGGCAGGCTCCGTATCCCACTTCTGGGTCTCTTTCTGGAGCATCAGCCACAGACGGATACCGTCTGCCACAGCCGAAGGGGACACCTCTTCCGGAGCATTTGCCCGGACAGGGTTGCGAAGCAACGCGGAGGAAGAGGTGTTCCCTTCGGCCGCAAGAAGATCGCAGAGGAGGGCGTGGGCGTAGGCCTCGCTCTCAAGAAGGCCCCTCCACGGCATAACGGCATTGGGATAGTACCAACCGCCGTCACGGTGCTCTACGGCGTATTCAAGAAGGGACGCAACATCGGCCTTGAGGGATTTCTGGATTTTGGCCGATGCAAAGGAAATACCCCAGGCCTTGGCAAGGGCAATGCCGCCGTCCCTCTCAAGAAGGTTCCTGAGGGTGAGGAGCCTCCTGGCCTTGGAAAGGATCTGGCCCTTGAGGCCACGGCCTTCCTTGGCAGAAGGCGTGAGATAGCTCTTGGCATCCTTCTTAAAGGCATCCCAGCGCTTCTTTTCACTTTGTGAAACGGCCTTTTCAGTGAAAGGAACGGATGCGTACATGGCGCGGACGTGCATATACTGGGCATCCGAGAGCCAGCCGCACCAGTAGGGACGGACATCTCCAAACTGATTGGCATCCAGATATTTGACGGAAGAAGTCACATCCGGAACTTCAAACCCGCGGTCACGGAGCTTTGCAAAGCGCTCCAGCATCACGGCGGTAATCACCGGCGACGATGTCATACCCTCAAACCATCCGAATCCGCCGTCGGAGTTACGGCAGGCCATTATCTTAGTGATAAGGTCCTCAACAGAGGAAGAGGCGCTTTCTTCCTCTGTCATAAGCCTATTGGCCATGAGCTGCACGTACCAGGCCTCGGAGAGGGAGAGGACGTCGTTGCCCTGAGGTTCAACGTGTGACGGGATGGCGTCCTTCACCATATCAAGGACGGTGATTTCCTTAAGGATTGCTGCTGAACCGGGGACGTTCACAAAGCGGGAACGGAGTTCCTTCAGGAGCGCCTCGCGGTCTTCCCCGGCGTGTAGCACGGCAGAGTGGGCCTCGGTGAGCTCCTGCGCTGCAGGGTATACGGGCACGGTTACGCGGACTGCGTCAGAGAATTCGGAAGCGATGAAGGCGGCGGTGAAGGTGAGATCCCCGGTCTGATCGGGAATCCTCACATTTATCACCTTAGTCAAAGTTTCCCCGGCGGGAACGGTGACGGGCACCTGTGCGCTGCCGCCTTCCCACTGGAGGGCTATTACGCCGGAAACGGGAGCATCGGCCACGGAAGAAACCGTGATTGCGGCATCCCAGACGTCTCCTTCATAGAGGAAACGGGGCTCCTGCATGGCAACCTTTACGGGGAGGCTCACCACCATCTCTCCCTCCGCAATGGCATTTCTCATTGCAGGGTCATGCGCGTACACGCGTACATAATAGGTAGAGAGTTTGTCGGAGGTGCGGAAGCTGAAAGTGAGCGTTCCGTCCCCGGCCGATACAAGGTGAGGCTGGAAGGTAAGCGCCTGGAGGAATTCGCTGCGGATGGCAACGTCCTCAGGGATACCGGCCCCCTCCATGGCTTCATCGGCCGCCATTTCATACTGGACAGACTCTTCCATCTCTGCCATGGCGGGCGCAGCATCTAGCATCACGGCGGCATTCTTGTTACGGGCCATCAGGACGCCCTTGGTGCTGCCATAGGCCACGAAGCGCGGGTCATCGTCATAATAATCGGAGCCGTTTCCAACGCTGCCGCAGGCGGACTGGACGTACACCATCGGCACAGAATAATCACTCTGGTTCACCTGAGACCAGTAATTGCGCGCAATGGCGTCCATACTCTTGTCCCAGGCTGCGGCAAGGGCCTCTACGCCGGGTTCCGTCCTGAGGGTAAAGGTGTATTCCCTGCCGGGATAGGCCTTGTCACGGAAACTTGTGAAAGTGAGCGGCAGGGCAAGTTTTGTGACGCTCCTGCGGTACTGGCGCTCATAGCTTACGGACTTTCCGTGGAGGAAGTAGAACACCTGAAGGCGCACGGCATCCGGCCAGGACTCCTTATAATCCAGGCCGATATCCATGAGCCGTCCGTCCTTTGCGATATGGCGGCTTGTCTGAAGGACCTCGCTGTCCTTGCCGTAGACGGTGGCAATGGCCCAGGCGTCGCCATCGGCCGATCCAATCACGGCCTCTATGCGGCTATCCACAGTGGAAGGGCCGCCGATGAAAAGGCGGGAGCCGTCAACCATAAGTTCTTTTTCTCCGGGAAGGAGCACAAGGACCTTTACTTCCTCGGTTTCCTTAACCTCCTTTCCGTCCTGGAGTTCTGCCTTGACCGTTGCCTTGAGGGTATACAGGCCGCTCTTTTTGACGGGGAGCCTGACTTCCTCTCCGGAAGGGACCACGCCGCCCTGCCCGGCAAGGTCGTAGGTCACTTCCAGCGGCACGGGGTTGCCCTGGGCGTCCTGGGCCTGGAACTTTGCACGGATTTCGTTGGCGCGGACAACATGGCGGGGTTCCCTTCTCCAGCGCCAGCCCTGTCCGGAGTCTCCGGGAAGGATGAATTCCGCGTCCTCGGTGCCAAGGACGCTGATACTTACGCCTAGGCTGTCACCCACATAGAAGCCGTCAGTGAAGGAGAGGGTCTCTCCGGTAGCGTCTATGACAGTGACCTCTG
The DNA here is from genome assembly GCA_900321715.1 of uncultured Bacteroidales bacterium. Taxonomy (GTDB): domain Bacteria; phylum Bacteroidota; class Bacteroidia; order Bacteroidales; family UBA932; genus Cryptobacteroides. The sequence continues at coordinate 14,418 of ONXC01000006.1, forward strand.
CGTGGTAATAGCCTTCCTCGTTTGCGGGGACATTGAAGCGGAAGATTCCATCGGCCTCAAGGGGAAGCTCCTCCTCAAGGATGGTTTTCTCCGACCAGTAATTCACCTTGATGCGCACGCGGGCGCCGGAAAGACCGTGGCCTGAGTAGCTTGTGACCTTGCCGCTTACGGGCACTTTGGAGCCCACCATGTATAGCTCAGTGCGGCTGTCAAAGCTTAGGTCGAAGGTAGGGAGCACGAATTCGTCTACCCTGAAACTGTCGCAGGCAAGGACGTCCTTTGTGGAAACGTCCACTATCTCAATGCGGAAATATCCATTCCTGAGGCCCCTGGGGAGGGTAAAGCCGCCGCTTGCAGAGCCAAAGTCACCTGTTATGAGCCTTTTTGTCTCAAGGCGGTTACTCTCAGAGTCATAGAGGGTGACATCCAGTTTCCGGCCCTTGCATACGTTCATCTTGAGCATGGGGTCTCCCTGGAACACCACGGCCTTGAACTGGAGGGAATCTCCGGGATTGTAGGCGCCGCGGTCCCTGTATACGTTGCATCTTATGCCTGTGCGAGGGATATACGTAACGGCATCCCTTACAATACCCACGGGGCGGGAGCGGCGGTCTCCGCTCACGGCAACGTAGGTATAATACGTCCTTGGATGGGCGTTGATGGCCTTTTCAAGGGCCTGGGGTATGAGAGTGAAGCCGTCCAGCTTAAGGGTGGCGCGCGCGGCCTCCGTGTCTCCCTTCATAAGGAGGAGTGTCACCTTGGAGAGGGGTTTTCCGGAGTCGTAATCGGCCACATAAACCTTGCGGCCCTCTGCGTCCGTGCGGGTGGCAATGGAGAGGGTGTACTGGTCAAATGTATCTGAGGCCGATATTTTCCCGTTCACGGCCTCTGCCCTGTAACTGCCGTCCGGGAGGCCGGGAAGGGCCAGGCGCACGGTGTCACGCACATAGAAACTGCCGGTTGGATTCTTGGCATTCCAGGTGGTCACTACGGTTTTGCCTTTGTAGAGCTTTACCGTGGCCGATGGAAGGTTACGGAAAAGGACCGTTATGGCGTCCTTGTCTATACTTAACCCCAGATCCTCTGAGGTAAGGCGGTAGCCGATACTGGTGACAGCAGAGTATCTTGACGCTATCTTCCATTCCTTATTGCGGAAGGAGGTGCGGCGGATTTCAAACTCCTTGCATCTTTCATAAAGGGCCTTATACTGGGCCGATGTAGAGGCCTTGTTATCGTCCAGTTCCGCCACGTCCATACCCAGGAGGTCTCCTTCAGGGAAAATAGCCAGGGCAGTGCCCTTGTAGGCATCCTGGAACTCTTTCAGGGCGGCCCGCTTCTGAGACCTTTCCTGAACGGAGTTGTATTTCCTACCAAGAAGATAATACTTAAGGGCTCCCTCCTGGGGGTATTTCCCTTCAACCATCTTCTCCAGGGACTTCACAACGGGCTCTGAATACCTGCCGTTAAGGAGGCGCCAGTGCGCCCACTCCTCATCCGACTCCACAAACTGAGTTAGAGCGGCGTTCAGAAATCCTGTCATTCCGCGGTGAAGGGCAGGATTATTGCCCTCCAGAGGGTTCTCTTGGATGTATTTCCACAGTTCATCATGGCTTACGCCCTTCCACTCGTCCATCCAGAGGAAGGTGATAATGGGCTCATTGAACTCCTCCACTTCCTTTGCAAGGGCTTCACGGAGAGAGTCCCTCTTCTTCCAGTCACGGCGCTGGACTACGCTCACGTACTGCGTTGCAGCATCCCAGAAGTCTACCGGGAGGCGTTTTTCCATGGCCTCCTTCTTGATCTGTTCCAGGATGGAGGCTTCCTTTTTCGGTAAATCGGCCTTGGAGGCTTCTTCGTACTGCTTCCAGAGGGCAGTCAGGGTGTGACCGTCTTCAGACATAGGCGCCGCAATTATTGCTCCGGCCCCCGTGAGGGCGGCGAGCAGGGATAATAGTATTCGTTTCATATCTTGAGTCCATTTCAAGAATTGTGCTACTCAAATAGCGGAAGCGCCTCACTTACGACAAAAGTGCTGCCTCCTATATATATTATGGTATCGGGTGTGGCTAGCTCCAGTGCTTTCTGGACGGCATCCTGAACATTGTCTATTACCATAGAGGGCCTGCCAAAACGATCTGCAATACTCTTGGCCGGAAGGGCACGGGGCGTTGCCGGAGAGGTAAAAATGTACGTGGCCATGCGCGGCATCAGGGGAATGATAGCATCAAGGTCTTTGTCGGCCATAATGCCGTAGACTATGATGAGGGGCCGCCTCATTGCTTCCAGCTGAGAAAAATTGTGCCTTAGTGCGTGCGCGTTGTGGCCGATATCCGCTATGACAAGCGGATCCTTTTGCAAGCGTTCCCACCTGCCGTGGAATTCCATATTGCGGGCGGTGTGGATTATGCCGTCAAGGACTCTTTTGTCATGGATGCCCAGAATATCAAGCGCAGAAAGGACGGTTCTGAGGTTCTGGCGCTGGATTTCAGCGCCAAGATCCATCTGAGAAAGAATCTCCTCACGCCTGTCCCAGAATGGAGGATCCATTTCTTCAGCGAAATAAAGCGGACAAAAGCCGTTTGCCTTAGATTCAAACACTGGCCTAGTGTCCGGAAGGGCCTCTCCAATGAGTGCGGGGACTCCTTCCTTAAAAATACCAGCTTTTTCTGCGGCAATTTTAGGAAGTGTATCTCCAAGAAGAGCCATATGGTCAAAGCCAATGGAAGTAATGACCGTAAGCTCTGGCTTTTCAAGGATATTTGTGGAGTCAAGACGGCCGCCAAGGCCTGTTTCAATTACCGCGTAATCCACCCCGGAGTCTGCAAAGTATTTAAAGGCCAATCCGGTGGTGATTTCAAAGAAAGATAGGTCATTTTCCACTATCCAGGGCATCCAAGAGGCTAGTTGTTTGAAGACATACTCCATTGGAATTTTGCCGTTAACCCTTATTCTCTCCCTAAAGTCCAAAATGTGAGGGGAAGTGAACAGGCCAATCTTTAACCCGCAACTTTGAAGTGCGCTGGCCACTAAATTGGCCACGCTTCCCTTGCCGTTGGTACCAGCTATATGGATGGATTTGAACTGCCTTGAAGGATACCCCAGATAACGGTCAAAAGCCTGCATCCTTTCCAGCCCGGGCTTGTATGCGCCAGATGTGAACCCGTCTTTCTGCACGGACGGGAACCGCCTGAAGATATCCTCTATAAGAGAATTGTACGCATCCAAAGTGAATTCCATAGTACAAAGATAAGATTTTTTTACTACCTTTGAATGCTATGACAGAACTCCTGAACGCTTCCTACATCCTGGACGGGGTGCCAATGCCGCTCTCTCCTGCCAAAATGCTACGTGAGTGCACCGTGGAGCCTCCACTGGAGCCGGACGGTGATCCCGCAACTCTGGCAGACGAGCACCTGGACCAGGTCCCCGGGAATTTTGCATTTGAGGAATCGGAGATAGATTCCTACGCCCTTGCCGTGGAGCACGCCAGAAGCACGGTTCCGCTGGAGTTTGCCGGATCTTATACTGCCGGAAAGGTGGCCCAGGGGCTCCTGGACGCCATATGGCTCAGCGGCCATTTCAGGATGGAAGACCTAATGCTTAAGGCGGACTGGAAGTGGAAAGACTCCCCTATCGGCCTTCCTGCTGCGTTTTATGATTCCGTAGAGGCTGCGTGTTCGTTCATAGACGCCCTGGGCGTAAAGATTTCCAAGTACAGCCTCACCTCAGGTACTCCTTCAGTTTCTTTTAAGGCCTCTGTCACGGCCGACGACGAACTAGAGGCTCAGGAAGAGGAAGAGTCCCTTCTACTGGAGCATCGCACATCCAATCCCAAGATGTCCAGGCGGCGCAAATGCCCCGCAAAGTTCCTTCCGGAGGGATCGGACTGGATTATCTACATACCATTTGACACCTGTGATTTCCGTATGGGAGGCTCCCGCCTGGCGCAGGCCGTGGGCGCAACTCCTTCATCGGCCCCGGAAATTGGAGACGCCGATTACTTTATGGATTGCTACGAGGTTGTGCGTGAACTGGTGGAGGACGGCATTGTAAAGGCCGGCGCAACGGTGAGCGGCGGCGGGCTCATGACCGCGCTCAGGGCTATGTGCGGGGCCGCTTCAGGTGCCAATATCTGCATTGACGACATATGCCGCGCATATTCAAATGAACTCCCCATCCGCGTCCTCTTTGCAGAGGTGCCGGGCGTTATTATCCAGATTGCCGATATTGACTACGATTACGTGGACGCAGAGCTCCTGCTTCAGGACGTGGTCTTCTTCCCGCTGGGGCACCCTGACATAACCACTCCCAGCGTTGTTCTCACAGACAGAACAGACCTCCCCCACATCCTGGAGTCCCTCATGAGCTCAATGGAAGGGGAAGACTAACCCATAACACTATGGCCAAAATATTTGTCTTAGACACAAACATCATCCTCCACGACTTCAATGCCGTGAAACAGTTTCAGGACAATGACATTGTGATTCCAATTGCCGTCATCGAAGAGCTGGACAAGTTCAAGAAGGGTGAGGACAACCTTAGTTTTAACGCGCGCGCGTTCATGCGTGAGATCAACAAACTCACGGACAAACACGATTTTGGCCCCCGCGGCGTTCCGCTTGGGAAAAAGCTGGGTTATATCAAGATAGAGCCCAACCACCCGTTTGCCCCTGAGTATCAGGACCTGTTCCGTGACGACATCCAGGATCACCGCATCCTTTCCACGGCAATGTGGGTGAGGGACACGCACCCTTCCAAGTTTGTTGCGCTTGTAACCAAGGACATCAACCTCCGTCTAAAGGCAAAGGCTGTAGGAATGGCCGCCCAGGATTACCTCCGTGACCGCGTGGACGACGAAGCCATGATGGGCATTGAGAAAGAGGTAATTGTGGCCGATGCAAACACAGACGCCCTCCAGCGCCTGGCTTACGGCCAAGACAACGCCCTCCCGTGGCAGGATGTGGCCGATAAAGAACCCCGCCCCAACCAGCTGTATAAGTTCAACTTTGGCGGAGACACCGTATGCGCCCGTTATGATGCCCACCGCAAGGAGGTTGTCCTTGTGAAGACCAAGGAGGCCTGCGGCATCAGGCCCCGCAACGATGAACAGAAATTTGCCCTTGACGCCTGCCTCAACCCCAATCTTCCGCTGGTTTCCCTCACGGGCGGTGCCGGTACCGGTAAAACCCTCATAGCCCTTGCCGCGGCACTTGAGCAGTGCAACAGTTATGATCAGATAATCCTCACAAGACCCACCGTGGTGCTTGGAGGGCAGGATATCGGCTTCCTTCCCGGAGACCAGAAGTCCAAGATGAGCCCCTACATCCAGCCGCTCATGGACAACCTGGATGTAATCAAGCGCTGCTTCAAACCCGGCAGCAAGCAGTTCCAGAAGATAGAGGGGCTTATCCGTGAAGAAAAACTCATCATTTCACCCCTTGCCTACATCCGTGGCCGTTCACTTGGCAAGGTCTACTTCATTGTGGACGAGGCCCAGAACCTCACGCCTCAGGAAGTAAAAACCATCATCACACGTGCAGGAGAAGGGACCAAGATGGTATTCACAGGTGATATCTACCAGATAGACCAGCCCTTCCTGGACCAGTGGTCAAACGGCCTCACGCACCTTGGAGAGAAGATGAGGGGACAGGCTCTGTTCGAGCATGTATTCCTTCGTAAGGGAGAACGCTCAGAACTCTCAGATACTGCAGCAAAACTGCTTTAAGGCCGTGGAGGTAAGTTTCTAATTATCAGTGCATTACATAAATTAGGGTGCTCGGTTCCGAGCACCCTAATTAACATAAGTAGCTGAACTTCAGCGTTTTAACTCCACACAGCGGGAATTACTTTGACTGCTTGATCTGAGCCTGAGCGGCGGCCAGACGTGCGATGGGCACGCGGAACGGGCTGCAGGAGACGTAGTCAATGCCGATGGCGTTGAAGAACTCGATGGATGCGGGATCACCACCGTGCTCACCGCAAATACCGCACTGAAGCTCTGAACGCTTGCTGCGGCCGCGCTCTACACCAATCTTCACAAGCTGACCGACGGCCTTGACATCGATGGTCTGGAAAGGATCGGAATCCAGGATCTTGTTGCCAAGATAGTCACCCATGAATGTGCCGATATCGTCACGGCTGAAGCCGAAGGTCATCTGGGTGAGGTCATTGGTACCGAAGCTGAAGAACTCTGCGGTACGGGCCATGCGGTCTGCGGTAAGGGCAGCGCGAGGGATCTCGATCATGGTACCGAACTGGTAGTCGATCTGCTGGGCGGTCCTGGTCTCTACCTCTGCCTTGATTCGGTCGCAGATAACTTTCTGGAAGCTGAGCTCACGGGCGGAAATGGTGACGGGGATCATGATTTCCGGATGAGGGTGCAGGCCTTCCTTCTGGAGTTCTGCAGTGGCGGTGAAGATAGCACGATACTGGGTTTCTGCAATCAGAGGGAAGGAAACGTGCAGACGTACACCACGGTGACCCATCATGGGGTTTACCTCGTGGAGGCTCTCACCACGCTTCTCAACTTCCTTCACGGAAATGCCAAGGTCCTTTGCAAGTTCTTTCTTCTTGTCTTCGCCCTGAGGTACGAACTCATGGAGCGGCGGGTCAAGGAGACGGAACACGACGGGCTTGCCATCCATGACGCGGAGGGTTTCCTTGACAGCGGCCTTCATGTAAGGCTCAAGCTCTGCGAGGGCGGCCTTACGTTCGTCATCCGTGTTGCAGAGGATCATCTTACGGAGCTTGGAGAGGGGCTGCTCACTGTTACGGCCATAGAACATGTGCTCAATACGGAACAGGCCGATACCCTGGGCACCGAACTTGAGTGCGCGTGCTGCATCTTCCGGAGTATCTGCGTTGGTGCGGATACCGAGCTTGCGGAATTTGTCGCACATTCCCATGAACTTTGCAAACAGAGGATTCTCAGAGGCGTCCATGGTCTCGATGGCACCTGCGTACACAAGACCCTTTGCACCGTTGAGGGAGAGCCACTCACCTTCCTTGAAGGACTTGCCAACACCTGCGAAGGTGACGGTCTTGTCCTTGAAGTTGATCTTGAGGGCGTCGCAGCCCACGATGCAGCACTTGCCCCAGCCGCGGGCCACGAGGGCTGCGTGGGAAGTCATGCCGCCGCGCTCTGTGAGGATACCCACGGAAGCGTGCATACCGTCAATGTCTTCAGGGGAAGTCTCTTCACGGACAAGGATGCACTTCTTGCCGGCCTTTGCGTAGGCGATAGCGTCCTCGGAGGTGAAGACGATCTGGCCCACGGCGCCGCCCGGAGATGCGGGAAGACCCTGTGCAAGGCACTCTGCCTTCTTCTCTGAAGCGGGGTCAAGGATGGGGTGAAGGACCTCGTCAAGCTGTGCGGGAGCAACCCTCATGACAGCGGTCTTTTCATCGATGAGGCCTTCCTCAACCATATCAACTGCCATCTGGAGGGCAGCAAGACCGGTGCGCTTGCCAATACGGCACTGCAGCATCCAGAGCTTGCCTTCCTGGATGGTGAATTCAATGTCCTGCATATCCTGGAAGTGGTCTTCCAGACGCTTGCGGATTTCGTCAAGCTCCTTGTAAACCTCAGGCATAGCCTTTTCAAGGGAAGCCAGGTTCTTGTTCTTCTCGCTCTTGGTGGCCTCGTTCAGGGGGTTGGGGGTGCGGATACCTGCAACCACGTCTTCACCCTGGGCGTTGATGAGCCACTCACCATAGAACTTGTTGTCACCGTTGGCGGGGTTACGGGAGAATGCAACACCGGTAGCGGAGGTGTCACCCATGTTACCGAACACCATGGACTGAACGTTCACGGCTGTTCCCCAGTCGTCCGGAATGTGCTCGATCTGACGGTAGCGGATAGCCCTCTTACCGTTCCAGCTCTTGAACACGCCGCCGATTGAGCCCCAGAGCTGTGCCTGGGCGTCGTCAGGGAATTCAACACCAAGGACTTCCTTGATGCGTACCTTGAAAGCTTCGGCCAGATCCTTGAGCTGATCTGCGGTAAGCTCTGTGTCACTCTTGTAACCGTTAGCCTTCTTGACCTCTTCCATCATGCGGTCAAGCTGCTGGCGGATACCCATGCCGTCTGCGGGCTCAATGCCTTCTGCCTTCTCCATCACAACGTCTGAGTACATCATGATGAGGCGACGGTATGCATCATACACAAAGCGGGGGTTGCCGGTCTTCTTGATCATTCCGGGAATGGTCTTGGAGCAAAGGCCGATATTGAGGATGGTGTCCATCATGCCGGGCATGGAGCTGCGGGCGCCGGAGCGGCAGCTGACAAGGAGGGGATCTTCTGCGTCACCGAATTTCTTGCCCATGATCTTCTCAGTTGCCTCAAGGGCAGCTGCGACATCTGCTTTGAGCTCAGGGGTATAACCGCCACCAAGGCGATAGTACTCCGTGCAGCATTCAGTGGTGATGGTGAAACCGGCGGGAACCGGCATACCAAGGAGGTTCATCTCGGCCAGGTTTGCACCCTTACCGCCCAGAAGTTCTCTCATCTTGCCATCGCCTTCAGCGTGCTTTCCGCCGAAACGATAGACTCTTTTCTTAATTTCTGCCATAAAAAAGTGGGTTTATAATATATTTTACGAATTTGTCTTCCAAATCATGCAAATATACAACAAATCCGGCAAAAAATGAAAAGATATTAAGCTATATGAGACCGGCTATATCTTCTTTTGAGAATTCGTAAGTGAGAGGGCGCCCGTAGCACTGCTCGTAGCAGCGCACCTTGGCGTCATAATCGGCCTGGCACATTATGAAACTGTTCTCCCGGGCCGATCTTTCCGGGTCAGGAAAAATGGGCGGCAGCACGTGCAGGATAAGCTTTACGTCGTGAAAGCCGGGGGCAACGACTTCCGGAAGATCCACCATTTCCACAAAGGTGGGGACCACCGGGACTCCGTACTCTGCCGCAAAGAGGAAGGCTCCCCTTTTCCCGGGGCGTGGTTTCCGGTAGTTGAACCACATCTCCTGCTCGGGATAGATGAGGATGAAGCGGTTCCGGTCAAGGTTCCTTTGCATGAGGGTGCGGAAGGCACCGTTCATGTACGAGGGATCCTGAATCAGTGGTATCACGTCTATATTCCGGAGGATAAAGCCGTTTAGGCCGGGCATCACAAAGTTGGTTCCCTGGCTTATGGCCACAAGGCGGTCCCTCCCGGTAAGGCTGGAAAGGGTGCGGTGTACGCCGTTGTCAAAAGGGTTGAAGTGGTTGCTGGTAAGGAAGGCCGGCCCCTGTACAGTGAGAAGGTTCCGGATGCCGGTAATCTCGTTCACCGGCTCACTCCACTTCCTCACCCAGGAGCGGACCACGGCCCTTGCAACGGCGGTTTTGAGTTTCTGGACCGGGGAGTCCAGGCGGGAGACATAGCCAAGGATATCTGCCTTGAGGGCCTGAGGGGAGATTTGCGGGTCAAAGGGCTCTGTCTTATCGTTGAACCTCCCCTCCAGGGCCGCTCTCCTTATGTTTTCAATGGCCAGCTCCCTTCCGGGGGTGACTAGCAGCATAGGCGGAACGATACTGGAGAATGGGTAAGTTCCGTGGCCATGCGTATAAGCGCATCAATGCCCTCACGATAGGCTTTCACCGCATTTGCGTTTGCGAGGAAAGCCGTTCTCCTGGACAGGATTTCGTGGTAGTATCCGCTTTCAAGGGCATACTTCCAGAAGACCTCATCGTAAGGAACGGATTCATTAAGCCAGGGCTTTGCAGCAAGATTGAAATGGATGATCTGAGGGTTGTCAAAGCTTGTTACAGAACCTCCGGGCATGCAGTTCCAGCAAGGGTCCAGATAATGGATATGGTTCTCACAAAGGGCATTGAGATAATCCTGATCAGGGGCAACGGTACCAAAGGAATAGCGGGTAAGCCAGTTCATGAATTTCCCGGTTATGTCGTTCTCTCTCAGAGCTTTTAGATTCATAAGAAGGACACCGGAATTCACATATCTTCTGTGGTCTACGCCAACATATTCATCTATATACTTCATAAAAGGGCCGATATGCTGGATGCTGTAATCGGCCACAGCTCCAATATATCTATCACCAAGGGGTTCCTCCCACAGCCAGGAGATGTCTCCAGGCACTACAATATCGGCATCAAGATATATCCCCTTGTCATATTGAGGGAAAAGCACAGGGATAAAGAGGCGGAAATAGATGCTGAGGGAACTGAAGGCCTTGAACCTGTGAGAGCGAAGGCCCTCAAGACATCTGAGCTTATGGGAAAGAGAGTGAAACTCTACTTTAAGGTTATCGCCCTGAAAAGAGGCCAAACCAGCCTTACTGGCCTTGGAAATATTGTCGTTAAGTACATGAATATGATATAGATAGCGCCCTGAAGCGTTGTCTTTGATGGATTTCAGGGCCACTGCAAGATAGGGCACATAATGCTCGTCAACGGAGAAGAAAATAGGGATTGTCTGCATAGTTTTTACTGTTTTTTCTCGGTTTTTCAGGGCAAAAATAGCCTCAATCTGCAGGGTGGGAAAATTTATGAGGTGAAAAACCAGTTTTCAGGGACGAAATTGCGTATTTAGGGACGAAAGTAATAAAATTGGGACGAATGAAATATTTTTTGTATATTCGTCCCAGCAAATTTGTGACGAATGACAGCAATTTCACGTAATTTTTACCGGATGAGCGCCAATATCCTCTATTTTACGGTAATTCCGCTCTTCTACTTTCTCTTCACACTGGCCTATCAACCCTTTGAGATCAATGACTTCCTAAGCGTAGGGAAAGGCTATTTCGCTGAAAATCTGATATTTACAACACTCATCCTGCTGGGTGTAATGGTGCTGAGCCGCATGCTGCTCTTTATCCTGAGGCACGTGATAGACCTCAGCTGGCCCCTTTATATAACGTGGTGCGTGGGTGAAATTGTAGCCACCGGACTCTTCTGGTCCATCCTCCTTGGGATAGAATGGAGGCCGGCCATTCCCTATTTCACAGTTATGTCCACCGGCATCCTGTACCTTGCCGGAATCGTTGCATTCCCCTATGTAATCCTTACTCAGGCCATTCAGCTGCACATTCTGGGCGGCAGCAAACAGCCCGTTCCCGCAGACGACAAATCCCTTGTGCGCTTCCATGATGACCAGAAGCGCCTGAAGTTCATAATCTCCTCGCCAGCCATATTATATATAGAGGCAGAGGACAATTATGTGCATATCGTACATCTTGACAACGGCAGGGTTAAAGATTTCACGCTGCGCTCATCCATGCGGGCATTGGAGGAAACCCTCACCAAACATGGCCTCGTGCGCTGCCACAGGTCTTATTTCGTAAATGCAGATCACGTTGAACTTGTAAGGAAAGACCTCAACGGCTACGCCCTTGCCAAGCTTGACAGGGACGGCCTTGACCCCGTACCGGTTTCAAGAAAGTACTACGATTCCCTGTCGGCCTTATTGTAAATGAATCGAAAAATTCGTACATTTGAAAGCTAAACGAAATTAATTTTAACTCTAATACTATAACAATGACTAAAACCAAAGAAAACAGCAACATCATCGCTGTTATCACAATGATCTTCCTCTTTGGAATGATCTCCTTTGTGACCAACCTTGCAGCCCCTATCGGCAACATCTGGAAAATGCAGCCTGGCATCGAGGGTTCCAACACCCTTGGCATGATGGGTAACATGATGAACTTCCTGGCATATGCAATCATGGGCATCCCCGCCGGTAACCTCCTCAAGAAGAAGGGTTACAAGTTCACCATCCTCGCAGCCCTGCTGGTTGGCCTTCTGGGCGTTTTTGTCCAGTTCCTTTCAGGTATTGTAGGCGTTGGCAGCACTATCGGCAACATCCCCACCAACTTCTTCGTATACCTGTTTGGCGCTTTCATCTGCGGCTTCTCCGTATGCATGCTCAACACCGTGGTGAACCCTATGCTGAAGATCCTGGGCGGCAAGCGTTCCAACCAGTACATCCAGATCGGCGGCAGCTTCAACTCACTGATGGGCACCCTCACCCCTATGCTGGTGGGCTCAATGATCGGCACCCTCACTCACGACACCCTTATCTCTGACGTGAACACCCTCCTGTTCATGGCAATGGGCGTGTTTGCAGTTGCATTCGTAATCCTTCTCTTCGTCCCCATCCAGAACCCGGAGGCAAAGGCAGTGGAAGGCCAGGTGGAGAATCCCCTCAAGTTCAAGCACTTCATCCTTGGTGCAATTGCAATCTTTGTATATGTGGGCGTTGAGGTAGGTATTCCCGGAACCCTTAACTTCTACCTCTCAGATCCTGTGAAGGGTGCAGGTATGGATCCCGCTTCAGCAGTTGCCATCGCCGGCTTCGTGGCAGGTACATACTGGTTCCTCATGCTCGTCGGACGTCTTATCTCTTCCGCAATTTCCGGTAAGGTAAGCTCCCGCACCCAGCTCACCTGCGTATCGGCAGTAGCCCTCCTCCTCCTGGTACTTGCTATCTTCCTTGGCAATGCCTCATGGGTCAAGATGCCCGTATTCACCGGCAGCGGCTTCGGCATGGTTGAGGTTCCCATCGCAGCACTCCTGCTTGTCCTGTGCGGTCTTTGCACCTCAGTTATGTGGGGTACAATCTTCGACCTATCCGTAGAAGGCCTTGGCGCAGCAACTGAGCGTGCTTCAGGTATCTTCATGGCAATGGTAGTGGGCGGCGGTATCGTTCCTCTTCTCCAGAACTTCATCGCAGACAAGGTGAACTACATGGCCAGCTACTGGGTGCTTGCAATCTGCGTTGCATTCATCCTCTACTTCGCAGTCGTCGGCTCAAAGATTAAGAAAGCATAATTATGGCAAAAGACTTAGTTATAGGCATTGACATTGGAGGACAGACCTCCAAGTGCGGCATCGTGGATGCCCGTGGTACAGTTCTGGCACAGACAGTTATCCGCTCCGACAACCACACCACCGTAGAGCCCTTCATCGCAGAGCTTGCAGAAGCCCTCAACCATATCATCGCTGAGGCCGGTGCAGAAGGCCGCATCCGCGGTATCGGCGTAGGCGCCCCCAACGGCAACTACTATACCGGCACCATCGAATGCGCCCCCAACCTGGCCTGGGCACATGACAAGGTGGAATTCGCAAAACTCCTCTCAGAGCAGATGAACGGAATCCCCGTGTCCCTTACCAATGACGCAAACGCCGCAGCCGTGGGTGAAATGACTTACGGCGCCGCCCGCGGTATGAAGAATTTCATCATGATTACCCTGGGAACCGGCGTAGGTTCCGGTATCGTGATTGACGGAAACGTGGTTTACGGCCATGACGGCTTTGCCGGTGAGCTTGGCCACACCACCGCCGTACGTCACAACGGACGTCAGTGCAACTGCGGCAAAACCGGCTGCCTGGAGGCATACTGCAGCGCAATCGGCGTAGCACGTACCGCACGTGAATGGCTGGAAATGACTGACGAACCCTCGGAGCTCCGCTCCCTGGACAAAATCACTTCCAAGGATGTCTACGAAGCTGCTAAGGACGGAGACAAACTGGCCCTCAGGATCTTCGAATTCACAGGCCGAATCCTCGGAGAGAAGTTCGCGGACTTCATAGAGTTCTCCGCCCCGGAGGCAATTGTGCTCTTCGGCGGTCTTGCTCGCGCAAAGGAATTCCTCACGGAGCCCATTGTAAAGGCCATGAACGAGAACGTCCTTTCCCTGTGGCGCAACAAGGTTAAACTTGTATTCTCCCAGCTCAAGGAATCAGATGCAGCCATCCTTGGAGCATCTGCACTGGCCTGGGAGCTGTAGCATAATAAGCATTATACAAAAAAAACGGTCGCCCTGTATAGAAGGGCGACCGTTTTTTATAGAACGATTTATATTATTCGATAGTAGCTGTTCCAGCATTGAAGTCTATAGTGATCTTCTTGCCGGCCTCTACATTGCGGCGTGCCTGGTCTCCACCAGCACCACGATATGCAATCTTGCCATCCTCGAAGAAGATGAATTCCGTCTTCCACCAGTCAATCCAGCCGTTAGGAGTGGTTACACCCTCGATAGCAGCAGAAGGAACAACCTTGGAAGCAAGACGAAGCTCGCCTGCTCCGCTGGTGGTAAGGACCATCTTCTTGCCATCTGCCTTAAACTGCTCGGCGGAGTCGTAATCCCAGCCGCCCTTGAATACAGCGTCGCCCATACCGACAACAACTGCGGGGGTGATTTCAACCTCATTGTCATTGCCATTTACAAGCACTGTATAGAAGCCATCTGCAGCGACTACGCAGTTGCCGTCTGCAATAGTATATCCAACTTTACCTGAACCAGTGAAATCTCCGTTCCATTCCTTCTTTGCGCAGAACTTGAAGGGCTGTGTATGATCAAACCAGCGAGTGCACCAGAAGTAACCGGGAGCGCCATATACAGGGACAAGCTCTACAATAGTTTCAGCATTCCAATCCCAGCTTGTACCACCCCACTGGCCACCGTTCATGAACATTGTCTCGGGGGCTGTGGATTCCTTTGTAAGTTTTACATCATAGGTAAAGCTCTTGCTGAAGTCACCCTGAGCAAGTTTGAAGGAAAGCGTAATGTCATAAAGACCGCCCTTTTCAACCTTGATATTGTTGTCGGCAGCAAGACCAAGTCCTTTTCCGGTTTCGCCAAGGGATGTTTCAGCCTTTACTTTACCGGCATCGTCAAGGGTTACTTTCCAGTAGTTACCTGTTGCGAACTTGAACTCACCATTCTTGGCAAGCTCCTGATCCTTGAGGGTGAAGGTAACGCCGTCATTTGTGAACGAGGAAGCTTCGGCCTTTGTAAAGCCCCAGCTATTCATACCGCCACGTACGCCAAAGTCGCTTGCGTCAAGAAGGAGGATCTGGGGTTCCTTAAGATCTCCGGCCTTGTTGATATCAAGAACAATATGATACAGGCCAGTCTTTTCAACCTTCATGGCAGGGGCGTCATCGCCAATTACAAGGGTTCCCTTGAGAACGGACTCGGGGTTATCGGTATATGCTTCTTCCTCAGGAGTCTTGAATAACTCAAGGGCGGCGCTGTAGCGCACCTTCTTTCCACCGTCGTTATAAAGGAGGAAGAATTCCTTACCTCCATCAAGGACGATGTATTTCTCATACATGCCGTCGCGAACCGGTTTCCCTTCTGCGGCCTCATTAACGCCGGCTACCATGACACACTCGGGCCTGATTTCCTCAGAGCCTGTTGCAGGGCCAGCTACATAGAAACCATCAACTGTCACTTTTGACCAGTCGATGTCGCTGTTGCCTTTATTGTCATTTTTCTGACAGGAAACAGCAACAACTGCAATCGCAGCAATGAAAAATGATAAAACTTTTTTCATGATTAATTGTTAGATTGATTAATGATTAATGATTAATGATTAATGGTATTTCGGTATAGGTTTTTACATTTGGGGATATCCAGGGTTTTGAGTCCATACGGCATTGCCGCTTTCATCCCTCACGCTCTTTTCAAGAACCTTGTAAGGAATGGGGAACCAGTTGCGGTAGGTATCGGTTGCGGAAACAAAGTCTACATAGGACTGGTTATTGAATTTGTTAAAACGGATAAGATCACGCCTGCGCATATTCTCCCATGCAAACTCACGCCCGCGTTCATCGAGGATGCCATCAAGTGTAAGGACAGAAGGATAAGCTGCGTTATATGCACCGTTAGGGTCTGAATCGTAAGCAAAGGCGCGTTTACGCAAAGTTGCGAAATCCGGATCGGTGAGCCAGCCGCTTACACCCGTACCTCCGCGCAGGATAGCTTCCTCTTTCATCCAAAGGACATCGGCATAACGGAAAAGCACAAAATCATTTTCCGAATATTTATACTTGCCGCTCTTGTCAATTTCATACTTGATGCAACGGGCTCCTTCAAGGTCCGTCGCCTCTGTCAGAGAACTCACTTCCTTGACTATAATGGCATCTGACTGAGCTTCATCCTTATCCTTGCAAAGCGCCCCACTCGCATCATAAATAGGGCCGAGGAACCATCCCCACTGCTTTGTATTATTGGTGCCAAGGCCCTCATTACCTGGACCGCGGACATCCGTTTCAGCATAACGGTCGATAAAACCAGGACGCGCACAGAAGCCGTTCCATGGTGTTTCCAGAAGGCCGTAAGTCTTCTGGTGGTTGTAATTGAGAGTAAGCAGGGATATACGGAGCTTATTGAGCATCATGCCATCAGAGCCGGCACGCTCGTCAATGTTAGCGAGACCGTTCTCCACTATGACGAAAATATTCTCCTTGGAGGTCTCGTTCTGAATCTTGAAATTGGTGAAATAGTCAGGCTCGATGGAATATGACTTGGCGTTGATGACGGCATCGCAGCAGCGGACACAATTGGTATAAAAATCACTGCTGGATGAAATCTTATTGGAGTACTCGTTAGTAAGATTAATATTGTCCGGAGTGCAACCGAATGATTCGGCATTCAGATACAGGCGGGCAAGAAGTGCATAAGCAAAGCCCTGTGTTGCACGGCCATAGTTGATGGAGCGGGACGTCTCATCAGTGACTAACGGGAGATTGGGAGCGTTCTTTTCAAGGCAATCCACCAGCTTTGACCATACCTGCTGGGGCTCCATGAGAGGGTCGCTTGCCTTGTCTACGAATTCCTCAAGATACGGAATACGGCCGAAACAGTCGAAGAGCATATAATAGTAGTAGGAGCGCATGGTCTCAAGTTCTCCTACATACTGGTTATACACTTTCTCCGACATGGACTCCTTATTGTTCTCAAGCGTCTTCAGAAGCTTGTTGCAAAGGACGGCACCGGAGATCGTGGTATTCCAAATATTGCGGAATGCGCCGCCCATCTCGTTCCAGTTATGGGTGTTCAGGTTACGCCAGTAACCGCCATCGGCCCAGTCCTTGTCCGGCATACGGGTAGGACAAAGTCCTTCGTCTGCGGTAAGAGTAACAACACCCCAATAGCCCCAGTGGTCATGCAGCCATTTTACATCGGCATAGCACTGGCCCACAAGGAGGGCTACGTTTTCCTCGTTTGTCATCAGGTCCTTGGTGGTAGGATTTCCGTAATTAACCTCTTCCAGCATTTTGTCACAGGACATGAACATGGAGGCCGATACGGCGATGCTTGCGATAAATATTAATATCTTTTTCATGACTTTCCGGTATTACTTGAGTGAAAAATTCAATCCGACAAGGAAAGTTGCCACAGGAGGGTAGAATGAGCAGTAGTCAATACCACCGTTCCATACAGAAGTGGTATTCACTTCCGGATCCTGGCCGCTATAAGACGTAATGGTGAGAAGATTCTGACCGGTTGCGTAAACACGCATGGACTGAATATACTTGTTGTCCTTAAACGGAATCGTGTATCCAACGGTAAGGTTATCAAGTTTCAGATAAGTACCGCTTTCAAGATAGAAGTCCGTAAACTGAGTCTTCTGGGTAAGAGTTGTCGATGCGCCATTGATGTCTTTCATGAAAACATTCTTATTATTGGCACTCATAGGACCGTATGCCCATCTTGTCACGTTGAGAATCTTGTTGCCCACGACACCGCGGAGGAACATGGTGAAATCCCAGTTGCGCCAACGGATAGTGTTATTCCATCCAAAAGTGAAAATCGGCTGCGCGCTGCCAAGAGGCTGACGGTCTCCCTCGACGGCGGTAGACTCGTCGCAATAACGCACCACGCCGTCTCCCTGATCCGGCCTGGTATATGTCCATATTCCGGTATTGGGATTGATGCCAAAGAACTTGTAGCCATAGAACGTACCTACGGGCTGGCCTTCCACAAGAATCTGAGTGTCGGTGTTCATGATTCCATTTTCTCCAACGCCACCGGATGTGGTCTCCGTGTAGTTAAAGCCCATGGAAGGGTCTGACAATGAGGTAATCTTGTTCCGGTTGAAAGAGATGGTAGGAGTTGTAACCCAAGTAAAGTCATTTGTCTTTACAGGAATATAGCTGATATTTAATTCCACTCCGTAACTGTCCATCTTGCCGGCATTTGCCAGAAGCGTGGTATACTGGTAAGGAGGCGTGGGAACTTCATAGTCCCAAAGCAGGTCCTTGGTATGACGGTAGTAGACATCCAGGCTACCAAAGAGTCTATCCTTGAGAAGGGAGAAGTCTACACCAAGGTTGTATTCATATTTCTTTTCCCAGCGAATATCAGGGTTCACATTCTGGCTGACGGTATATGTATAGACATACGCTCCATTATACCAGAAAGTACCGCCATTGGAAAGAAGTTCCACGGAGCGGAGGTCGCTGCCAAGGTCATTACCTGTGACACCAAAACCTGCACGGACCTTAAGGTCATCTACCCATGAAACCTTCTTCATGAAGTCCTCTCCGCTCACACGCCAGCCAAGGCTCACTGCCGGGAAAAGACCCCACTTATGATTGACTCCGAATCGGGATGATCCTTCACGACGAAGTGACACTGATGCAAGGTATTTCTCCTTATAATTATAATTGACACGGGCAAACTGAGCAATCAAAGTATGTGAATTGCGGTCCGACCCCATGTTCATATCCTGCTTGGTAGCATCCCCGTCCCCCATCTTGTAATACTTCATCACGTCGGGAGCGGCAAAGCCCTTGTTCTCAAGAGATGAACTGTCATAGAAGAAGTTCTGATAAGAAACACCTGCGACGGCGGCAATGCTGTGACCATCGAAGGTACGGTTCCAATCGGCTGTCAGTTCAAACAGTTTGTTGAAACTGGTGTTATTGCTACGGCCTGCTTTCTCAGAACCGGCAGCATCTGTGTTGATTATGCTGTTGTACCAGAAAGAGGCATTGTCGCCCTCCTCGATGGCGGCAAATCCACTCACTTTCAAGCCCTGTACAGGCTTAATGTTTACCGTGGCCTTCACGCTTCCGCGGAAGAAATTGCCGCTACCGTAGGACTCTTTCTGTTTCATGTTCTCGACAGGATTGACAAATCCGGTTTCGTCGGAGCGCCAGAAATATCCATTGGCATTATTCTCGTCATAAACAGGATACGTAGGATTGAGCAGGGCGGCATTCTTGAAGTCTCCGCAGAAATTGTCGTTCCTATAATGCATATAGCTAAGGTCGTACTGCAGGTCTAACCAGCCATCAAGCGCTTTCTGGCCGGCGGCAAGCTTTGCCATTATTTCCTGACGGTTTGTTGTCTTTGCGATACCCTCTGCATTCTTGTAATTGAAAGATGCACGATAGTTGAACTTTGAAGAAGATCCTACGATTGCCACATTGTGGTTATGGGCGATAGCGGCAGGACGGCATACTTCGGCCATCCAGTCCGTGCTATAGGATTCTCCACCGGGGCCGACGTAAACATTGCCCACGGCCTTGCCTCCAGACAACTCGTTGAGGCTGCGGAACTGGTCTGCGGTGGCCATTCCAGTGCTGCGATTACGCACTGATACGGACGCATATCCGGAATACTCCACACGGAGGTTGGGGGTGTCGGAAAATGCATCTCCCCTCTTGGTGGTGATTATGATAACGCCGTTAGTACCACGCGTTCCATAAATAGCTGCAGCGGAGCCATCTTTCAGAACATCCATGGAGGCAATTTCATCCGGAGAAATGTTGTCTATGTTGGACACGGGAACTCCGTCTACGATGAAAAGCGGGCTGGTACCGGTACCTTTATCAAGAGTGGAAAAACCACGGATTTGGATATTGTATCCGGTGCTGGTAGGGTCTGAGGTCGTCTTAATGATATTCAGACCTGCCACCTTACCCTGAAGCAGTCCCATAGGGTTGGTCTTTACACCGGCATTGAAATCTTCGGCCTTCATTGAAGCCACGGCGCCGGTAACCTCCTTCTTTTTCTGTGAGCCATAGCCGATAACGACTACGTCGTCAAGGAAGACGGCATCTTCAGCAAGAAGTATGACACCCGGAACCTCGGAAGCCTTGAAGGTCTGGGTTGCGTAGCCGATGCAGCTGATTTCCACTGTTGCATCTGCACTGGAAACGGTGAGGAGGAAGTCTCCGTCAAGTCCGGTGGAGACACCATTGGTGGTGCCTGCCTCCAGGACCGTGGCTCCGATAACCGGACCCATGGCGTCTTCTACCACACCTTTAACCTGGTATCCGCCCTGGGCGAATACAGTAGCGCAGGCTGTAAGCAGCACTGCGATTGCGGTTAAAATCCTTTTCATTAGTGTGATTATTGGTTAATATTATTTGGTTTTGATAAAATGTACGGAGAGGGCTCCCAGGACCAGGAAAACGCCGGCTGTAAGGAGCATTGCGGGCTGTGATCCCACCAGGGATATGACGGCGCCGCCGGTTGCGGCAGCCACAATCTGGGGCAGGCAGATGGTGCAGTTGAAAAGGCCAAGATAGCTTCCCATGTAGGGGCTGCCCTCCAGGGCATTGGTGAGGAGGGTGAACGGCAGGGCAAGCATTGCGGCCCAGGCGAAGCCAATAAGGAAGTAGCTTCCGAACAGTACCCACTGGTTGTGGATAAACATAATTGAAGCAAAGCCCACGGCACCAAGAAGGAGGCTCACAACGTAAGAGAGCTTGATACTCTTGAAACGGGGCAGGATTGCGGCCCACACAAGTGAACCTACGGCCTGGACGGCGAACACCACGCCCACCCAGTTGCCTGCAGCCTGGAATCCGGTAGAGGATGCGGCCGAGGGATCTGTCATGTCAACGCCGAAGCAGTTGGAGGCAATGGCGCCGTTACTGTAGGTCCACATATAGAGGAAGGCAGCCCAGCAGAAGAACTGCACAAGGCCCACAGTCCAGAACGTCTTTGGAGCCTTGACAAGAAGTTTGAAAAGGCCCTCAGAGGGTTCATCGGCCTTCTTTTCAAGGTCTATTCCGTGAAATTCCGCATACTCCTTGGGAGGCATCTCCTTAACGCGGGCGAAGGTGTAGACCACGCAGAGGATGAGAATGGCGGCGCCGATATAGAAGCTCCAGACCACCGACGGAGGGACAACTCCTTCAGGGGCGGTATTTGCAAGGCCGATCCAGGTGAAGAAGATGGGGAAAAGGTATCCCACAAGGGATCCGGCATTGCAAAGGAAGCTCTGGATGGAGTAGGCCTGGGTTTTCTGCTGCTCGTTCACCATATCTCCCACCATCATCTTGAAGGGCTGCATTGCGATGTTGATGCTGGTATCAAGGAAAATGAGGGAGAAAAGGCCGAACCACATGGCCATGTTAAGGCCCAGGAACAGGCGGGCCGGGAAGTTGAATGAACCGGCATTGGGAAGCAGCAGCATGACGGCCACTGCTATGAGGGCTCCAACAATCAGATAAGGCTTGCGGCGGCCCATACGGTTCCAGGTGCGGTCACTGTATTTTCCCACAAGGGGCTGGACCAGCATTCCCATAAGAGGGGGAAGGATCCAGAAGAAACTGAGCTGATGGGGGTCTGCGCCAAGCGTTGCAAATATACGGCTGATATTGGCGCTCTGAAGTGCATATGCTATCTGCACTCCGAAAAATCCAAAACTGAGATCCACCAACTGGCGGAAAGTCAAATTACGTTTCTGAGACATCTGCTACTAGTTTTAGCCTTCATTTTGCATCTGCAAATGTAGTATTTATAATTTATTATAAAACATTCCGGCCTTCACCCATTTCCCCGAATGGATATAATTTTGCGACGAACGGATTTTTCACTACCTTAGCGGTATGAAAAAGGTCTCCACAACCTGGATTATCCACGGCTTTGCCCTGCTTCACGCACTGGCCACAATATCCTGCACCCTCCTTGGAGTGAAGGACAGCCTGCTGCTCACGGTCCTCACCATGACCATGACCATACTTATCTGCTATCGGGAAAAACTCACGGTGGAAATAACTGTGGCCTCCATAGTGCTGGTGAACATTCTGGGCTTTCTGCTTGGCAACTTGGCGGCGCTGTTTGTCTTTGACCAGTTCCCTCCCATATGGCAGCACTCGCTGTCAACCGTCATCGTGACAGAGCTGCTTGGATGGGGACTCTACGGCTTTGCCAACATATTCCAGAAAGAGGGATCGGCCGAATATGAAAGGTCGCAGTCCTGGGAAAAGCATAAGGTACTCCTCATAACGGTAATTGCCCTTATTATCGGCCTCCGCTTCTATCTGGCCGATACTTATACCGGCAATATCTTCAAGGATTCCATGGTGGTGAGCCTTCTTGTGGTGGCAACGGTATTCGCCTTCACATATATGGTCACCGTGGCTATCCGCATGCAGCGGGAGGCAACCCGCCAGAGAACCCGCCGTCACCAGGCGGAATTCCGGTATATGGCCCTCAAGCACCAGGTTAATCCCCACTTCCTTTTCAACAGTCTCAACGTACTGGATTCCATAGTCCAGGACGGGAACCGGGAGGAAGCCAGCGCCTACATCCACAAGATGGCCACCATCTACCGTTACCTGGTAAAACAGGAAGGAGAAAGGCTGGTTCCCATAGAGGAGGAGATAGAATTTACCCGCAATTACAGGGAACTCATGCAAATCCGCTTCCCGGAAGGCCTTGTTTTCATAAACCACGGCATTCCGGACAATCCCCCTCACGGATACATCGTCCCCTGCACGCTGCAGCTGCTTCTTGAGAATGCATTCAAGCACAATGCCTTCTCCGCGTCTGAACCTATGGTGATAGAGGTGACAACTGACGGCAAAAGCATTTCCATGGAAAACACCCTGAAGCCCAAGTCTTTCACAAGGCCTTCTACTGGTATCGGCCTTCAGTATATCAGGAATCAGTACCGTGACCTTGCAGGTGCAGAGATCCAGGTGGTCAAGACCGACACCCACTTCAAGGTCACCCTCCCTATTTTGCCCTATCACAATAATTTAGTAACTTTGCACCCAGACAAATAACCTTATGAGAGCGCTGATAATTGAAGACGAGGCCCGCGCCCGCGAACACATGAAAAACCTCCTGGCGCAGCACTTCCCCTCCACAGAGGTTTCCGGTGCCGTAGGATCTGTAAGTGATGCAGTCCAGTGGCTTGAGTCAAATCCGGATCCGGATGTAATCTTTATGGATGTAGAGCTGAGCGACGGAATCAGCTTTGACATCTTCAACAAGACAGAGATCAATTCCCCGGTCATCATCACTACCGCCTATGACCAGTACGCCATCCAGGCTTTTGAGGTGAACGCGGTGGACTATCTCCTCAAGCCCATAGAGATCAAGGACCTCCAGCGCGCGATGGCACGTATCGCTTCCGGAGAGGCCAAGGCTCCATCGGCCGATGCCGTCAGAAACCTCCTGGACCAGGCCCGCAAGGAGAAGTTCCTCATCCGCCTGAATGACCGCATTGTCCCCGTGCGCGTTTCAGACATAGCATACTTCTACTCGGAAGATAAAAACACGTATATGGTAACCGTCAGAGGCACTTCCTACGTGCTGGATGACAGCCTTGACGCCCTTGTGGAGTCCCTGGACCCTGAGTCCTTCTTCCGCATCTCCCGCAGCTGCATAATGTCGGAACAGTCCATCGACAGCATTTCCAAACTCATGGGCGGAAGGCTCCGCATCAGCGTGCGGCCAGGCACCGCAGCACTCACTGATTTCACCGTCTCCCGCGCCCGCGTGGACGGTTTCATGAAGTGGCTGGAAAAATAACCGCTCCCCCCTTTATAGTTCTCCCCTGGCGGTGGAGCCCAACCGCCTATCTATCAGTTATTTACAGAATCTTCTACCAGTATTTTTTCTGGTAGAAGTTTTTGTAACGCGCTGAGTGCCAATTACTTAACCTCCACCCGGCTTTTTGCGGTTTATTATCTTTGCGTAAAACTTTGTTTTATGGAAGAACTATTTTACGCAATTATCACGGAGGACGGGAGTGTCCAGGTGATGACGGATTTTGAATCCCCGGAAGCGGCATCCGGAAAAAGGGCCGTAATTGACCGTGGCAGTTTCCTTTTCCAAAGCCTTGTGAGCGCCCTCAGGGAAGCGCGCCCGGAGTGCCTGTACGTAATCCAGCTATTGGAAGCTGCACGCCGTGAGGCCAGATATGACTGCACTCATCTGCACCCGGAACTGGAGGCGGCGCTGTCCCGCTGGAGAAGGATGAAGGCCGATTCCCTTGGCTACTCCCCCTTTGTGGTCCTCCATCAGGGAGTGCTCCTCAAGATTGCCGATGCTTCCCCCCGGACCAGGGAGGAACTGCTGGCAATCCCCGGTTTCAGCCAGGGAAAAATGGAAAAGTACGGGGAGGAAATCCTGTCCGTAATAGAAGAGGTTAATCCAGCTTGAGAACGGCCATGAAGGCACTCTGGGGCACCTGGACGGTTCCTATCTGGCGCATGCGCTTCTTGCCTTCCTTCTGTTTTTCAAGGAGCTTGCGCTTACGGGTAACGTCACCGCCATAGCATTTTGCGGTAACGTCCTTACGCACCTGGCGCACAGTTTCACGGGCTATGATCTTGGCCCCGATTGCGGCCTGGACGGCAATGTCAAACTGCTGACGGGGAATGAGGTCCTTGAGCTTTAAGCATATCTTTCGGCCAAAGTCGTAGGCATGGTCCTCATGGATGAGGGTGGAGAGGGCATCGGCAGGATCTCCGTTAAGGAGGATGTCCAGCTTCACCAGCCTCGCCGGCCGGAAATCCGTGACGTGGTAGTCAAAGGATGCGTAACCCTTGGAGATGGACTTTAGCTTGTCATAGAAGTCAAATACCACCTCTGAAAGCGGGAGGTCATAGTTCAGTTCCACACGGTCCGTAGTGATATAATGCTGGCCGATGAGAGTACCTCTCTTATCCATGCACAGCTTCATGATGGGGCCGTAAAAATCGGCCTTTGTGATAATCTGGGCGCGGATATAGGGCTCCTCAATGTGGTCTATGACGGAAGGCGCCGGAAGGCCGGAAGGGTTGTGCACATCCACAACCTCTCCCTTGGTGGTGTACACCTTGTAGGAGACGTTGGGGACCGTGGTGATTACGTCCATGTTGAACTCCCTGAACAGGCGTTCCTGCACAATCTCAAGGTGCAGAAGGCCCAGGAAGCCGCAGCGGAAACCAAAGCCAAGGGCAAGGGAGCTCTCAGGCTCATAGGTGAAGGAGGCGTCGTTGAGCTGGAACTTTTCCAGTGTGGCGCGGAGCTCCTCAAACTTGGAGGCATCTACAGGGTAGAGGCCTGCAAAGACCATGGGCTTTACCTCCTCGAAACCGGCTATGGCCTCCTTGCAGGGCTCCTCCACGTGGGTGATGGTGTCTCCCACCTTCACCTCAACCGCGGCCTTGATGCCGGTGATGATGTATCCCACGTCTCCGGCCTTGACTTCACCTGTGGGGTTGAGCTTGAGCTTTAGGTTACCCACTTCTTCGGCCTCATACTCGTTGCCGGTAGAGAAGAATTTCACTTTGTCTCCGGTTTTGACGGAGCCGTTCACCACCTTGAAGTAAGCGATGATGCCGCGGAACTGATTGAATACGGAGTCAAAGATAAGGGCCTGGAGAGGGGCCTCAGGGTCTCCTTTTGGCGCGGGAATCTTATCCACAATGGCATCCAGTACGGCCTGGACGCCTTCTCCTGTACGGGCCGATACCCTAAGTACATCCTCCGGATCACACCCAAGTAGGTCACAGATCTGATCCTCCACAACCTCCGGCTGGGCGCTGTCCATGTCAATCTTGTTGAGCACGGGAATAATCTCCAGGGAGTGGTCAATGGCCTGATACAGGTTGGAGATGGTCTGGGCCTGGATGCCCTGGGAGGCATCCACCACAAGTAACGCGCCCTCGCAGGATGCTATTGAGCGGGACACCTCGTAGGAGAAGTCCACATGACCGGGAGTGTCAATGAGGTTGAGACGGTAGGTTTCTCCGCCACGCACGTAATCCATCTGGATGGCGTGGCTCTTGATGGTGATACCCTTCTCACGCTCAAGGTCCATGTCGTCCAGGACCTGATTCTCCATCTCACGGGCACTCAGGGTTTGGGTAAGTTCCAGAAGGCGGTCGGCCAGGGTGGACTTACCGTGGTCTATATGTGCAATTATGCAGAAGTTGCGGATATTTCTCATTGTGCGCAGCTTTCGTCCCGGCAAAGTTCCTGCCCGGGTTTTCTGAGGGTTACGGCACCTCCAAGGGCCTTTTCAATCTTATCTATCATTACCGTCCCTAGGAGCACCTTGCCGTCCTTGTCCAGAAGGTACAGGGAAGGGATCCACTTCACGCCAAAAGAATCGGCCACCTTTGACTCCTTCTTTCCGGCGGGGTCAAAGAGCTGAACCCCAGGGAGATAATTATCATTCACGTATGTCTGAAGCGCCTCCAGGGTACGGTCGAAGGAAACGGACACAAAGGCCACCTTCTCAGGATCGGCCTGCGCCTGGAGAGCCTTCAGCTGGGGCACCTCCGCCCTGCAGTCCGGGCACCAGGATGCCCAGAATACCAGTACCACCTGCCTTCCGCGGAAGCTGCTGAGGGTCACGGGCTTGCCGCTAATGTCATTAAGCGTGAAATCCGGCGCCTGCACCCCGGGCCTGAGAAGATCCACGGCGTACTCCGCATCCAGATCCTGCGCCGCCGCCCCAAGGAATGGCAGCATAACGGCTATTATTGCGATAAGTCTTTTCATTCTTGTCTTTTGAACTGCCAAAGATAGTGATTTTGCTTCAATTATCCTATGAGTGTCGCAGGTACGGGAGCAAAGTGTCGCAGGTCTGCAAAAAAAGGATGACCTGCGACAGAAAACGGCCACAGAGGCAAAAAACCGTCGCAGGTCCAGCAAAAAATACAGACCTGCGACGGTAGAGAGCTTGACCTACGACGCCTAGAAGAGGAACACGCAAAAGCCGATGCCCATGAGGAGGCTGAGGAGGAACGTGGACATCACAAGGAGCGGGAGCATCGGGTCCAGGGCCTTGCCGGAGCGGGTCCAGACGCCAAAGAGGTGAAGGACATAAAGCGGAAGCGTGAGGGCCCACATCCAGTGCCACCAGGAGGGCCAGCACAGGAGGCAGTATGTAGTGATACACGCCCATCCAAGGCCGATGAGAACGCTCTGGTAAATCTTTGCCTTGCGCTCACCAAGTTTTATGGCAACAGTTGTGCGGGTGGCGCGGTCCGTTTCCATATCACGGATGTTATTGACATTGAGAACGCCAACGCTGAAGCACCCTATGCCGGCGGCTGAAAGGAGAAGTTTCCAGTGAAGGCCAAGGCCGCGGGTGCACACAAAATATGCTCCCAGCACCGCCACAAGGCCGAAAAACAGGAACACGTAAATGTCTCCCTTTGCCCTGTAACCGTAAGGATTATGCCCCAGAGTGTACTTCATTGCGCCTGCTATTGCCGCGGCACCAAGCACAAGCACCATGATTGGCGTAATATCCAGAAGGGTACCAAAGGCCCGCCACGTCATAGCCGTTCCAAAGAAAATGCAAAGGCCGATAAATACCCCTATCAGCACCTTCATCTCCTTAATTGTCATTCCGCCGCCGTTAAGGCCGTATTCCGGACCCTGACGGTCTGCAGTATCCGTGCCACGGAGCACGTCTCCCAGTTCATTGGAGAGGTTGGAGAGTATCTGCAGACACACCGTGGTAAGCACTATGAGGATGGCCACATAGATGTCTACCTTCCAGTCGGCCACCGCCAGAAGAATGCCTAGGAGCACCCCCGCCATGGAAAGCGGAAGCGTCCTCAGGCGCATTGATTTTATTGCTGCCGACGCTTTCATCTAACCGAGAAACTGTACGTGCAGTGGCTGTGATAGGTTTCTCCGGGCCTCAGAATCACAGAAGGCCACTCAGGCTTATTGGGAGAATCCGGATAGTGTTGGGTCTCAAGGCAGATGGCGCTGCGATGAGGATAGGCGATGCCGCCCTTTCCAATCACGGTGCCGTCAAGGAAATTGCCGCAGTAGACCTGGATGCCGGGTTCATCAGTAGACACCTCCAGGCAGATTCCTGTCTCCGGGCAGTAGAGCGTTGCAGCGGGCTGCGTGCCGTCCAGGACCCAGTTGTGGTCATAACCGTGGCCGTTACGGATTTGCTCATTATCGGCATCAATTTCAAGGCCGATAACCTTGGGCTCACGGAAATCAAACGGCGTACCCTCCACGGGAGCAATCTCACCTGTGGTCATAAACGTACTGTCCACGGGGGTGTATGAGGAGGCATTGATCTGAAGGATGTCCTCCGTGATACTATGGCCTGCAGGGTCTCCGGAAAGGTTGAAATAGGCGTGGTTAGTCATATTGATAACCGTGGCCTTGTCCGTAACCGCCTCATAATCAATACCAAGGGCGTTGTCTTCAGTAAGGTTAAAAGTAACCGTAGCCGTGACAGTTCCGGGGAATGAGGCATCACCGTCAGGTGACACAATCTGCAGTTTAAGGCTGTTTTCGGTTGCCTCAACCACCTTGTAAGGCCTGTACTGCCAACCGTCGGGGCCACCGTGGAGGCAGTGCCCGTAGTTATTCTGAGGCAGCTGGTAGGTTACACCGTCAATTGTGATGAGGCCCTGCTTTATGCGGTTTGCGTATCGGCCTATTGATGCGCCGAAATCCGTCTGGTTATTCTCCGGCCTGTAATCCTCAAGGTCATCAAAACCCAGCACCACGTCCTTGAGGTCCCCATCACGATCCGGCACCATCAGGGAAACGATACGACCGCCGTAATTTGTGATTGAAACCTCCATTCCGTTGCCGTTGGAGATGGTATAAAGGCCGATTTCTTCTTTTTGATTGCACCCGGTAGCCAGTACAGCCGCCGCTATGGCCAGAATCAGATATTTCTTCATGGTTGACATTGTTTTCCACAAATATAGCACTTTTTACGCACACATTGGGCACGTTTTTATGCCGAAAGTGTGCTAATTGGCCCGAATGTCGGACAAAATGATTATATTTGTGAATCACAAGCAAAATAACCGCATACCTCATATATGAAAACCAACGAAGAACTCAAAACGATTGCAACGCAGATCCGCCGGGATATCCTCCGCATGGTATGCCTTGCAAAGTCCGGCCATCCGGGCGGTTCAATGTCTTCCACAGACTTCCTCACGGCCCTTTACTTCAATCAGATGAAGCAGGATCCCGCCACATGGACCCGTGACGGCAAAGGCCAGGACATGTTCATCCTCAGCGCCGGTCACATGACCCCCGTGTACTATTCCCTGCTCTCCCGCGCGGGCTATTTCCCGGTAAGTGAACTCGCGTCCTTCCGTCAGATGGGCACCCGCCTTCAGGGTCACCCTTCCGTGCGTAAGAACCTCCCCGGCGTATTCCAGGCATCTGGTTCCCTGGGTCAGGGACTAAGCGCCGCTGCAGGCCTTGCACTTGGAAAGAAACTGGATAAGGATGACAACTTTGTCTTCTGCCTCTGCGGAGACGGAGAATCAGAGGAAGGCCAGATCTGGGAGGCCGGCATGTTTGCAGTTTTCCACAAGCTGGACAACCTCATTGCCATGACGGACTGGAACGGCAAGCAGATTGACGGCCCAGTGGACCAGGTTGCCGGAGAAGGAGACCTTGCCGCCAAGTGGGAAGCCTGGGGCTGGAGAGTGATTGTGGCCGATGCCCATGACTTTGAGGCCATTGAAAAGGCCTACGAACTAGCCAAGGCCGGAAAGGGCAGCGGCGTTCCCACAATGATCCTCTGGAAGAGCGAAATGGGCCACGGCGTAGACTTCATGGCCGGTACCCACAAGTGGCATGGCAGCGTTCCCAAGCCGGAACAGCTTGAAGACGCCCTCAAACAGTTAGGTGAAACCCCTCTAGGAGATTTTTAATATGAAGTACCAAGACTCAGGAAAGAAAGACACCCGCAGCGGTTTTGGCGTGGGTCTTTTAAAGGCCGGACAGGCCGATAAAAATGTTGTGGCTCTCACCGCAGACCTCAAGGGCTCCCTCAAGATGGACGCCTTTGCTGCAGAATTCCCGGAGAGGTTCATCCAGTGCGGCATCGCGGAAGCCAACATGGTTGGCGTAGCCGCCGGCCTTGCAATCACCGGAAAAGTTCCTTTCATCGGCTCATTTGCAGAGTTTGTGACCGGCCGCGTATATGACCAGATCCGTCAGGAAGTGGCCTACGGCTGCACCAACGTAAAAATTGCCTCCTCACACGCAGGTATCACCCTTGGAGAGGACGGCGCCACCCACCAGACAATGGAGGACATAGCCCTCATGAGGGCCCTTCCCGGAATGGTGGTGCTCAACCCCTGCGACTTCAACCAGACCGTCCAGGCCACAATTGCCGCCGCAAAGTACAACGGTCCCGTGTATCTCCGTTTCGGCCGTCCCAGCGTCCCAAACTTCACTCCGGAAGACCAGCCCTTTGAGATTGGAAAGGCCATCGTAATGAATGAGGGTAAGGATGTCACAATCTTCGCAACCGGCCACACCGTATGGGAGGCTCTCCTTGCTGCCGATGCCCTTGAGGAGGATGGAATCAAGGCGGAAGTCATTGACATCGCCACCATCAAGCCACTGGATGAAGCAGCCGTAATTGCATCGGCCTCAAAGACCGGCGCAGTGGTTGTAGCGGAAGAGCACAATATGGCTGGCGGCCTTGGAGAGGCCATTGCCGGCGTCCTTGCGGCAAACAAGCCCACTCCCGTGGAGTTTGTGAACGGTGAGGATAAATTTGGTCAGTCCGGTACTCCTGCGGCTCTTATGCAGGCATATGGACTTGACGCACCTCATATTGCAGAGGCTGCAAAGAAAGCTCTTAAGCGGAAATAATAAGGCCGTCCTGCATATTGCAGGTGCGGTCACAGAGTGAGGCCAGACCGGGATCATGGGTAACTATGACAAAGGTCTGGCCTAACTGTTTCCTGAGGTCGAAGAAAAGGGAGTGGATTTCCTCCTTGGTGCGGGTGTCAAGGTTGCCAGTGGGTTCATCGGCAAACACTATTGCAGGTGCCATCTGGAGGGCCCTGGCAATGGCAACACGTGAGAGTTCCCCGCCGGAAAGTTCTGAGGGTTTGTGGCCAAGGCGCTTCCCAAGGCCCACGGTTTCAAGCAGTTCTTCTGCCCTCTGACGGGCCTCACGGTTGCTTTTCCCGCCAATAAGGCCCGGGATCATCACGTTCTCAAGGGCCGTGAATTCCGGCAGCAGGTGATGGGCCTGGAACACAAAGCCTATGCGGCGGTTACGGAAAGAAGCCAAATCCCTTGAGCCCAGCCTGAGTACATCCGTGCCGTCAATGGTAAGGCTGCCACCGTCAGGGGTGGACAGCGTTCCCAGTATCTGCAGGAGAGTGGACTTACCTGCGCCTGAGGCTCCCATAATGGCAACCACTTCGGCTTCATCGGCCTTGAAATCCACGCCTTTCAGAACCTGCAGCTGCCCGAAGGACTTGGTTATGTTTTCCGCGTTAACAATCATTTGTGTTCTCTCCAGAATTTGGTCATTTCCTCAAGGGTCTTGCCCTTGGTTTCAGGGACAAGGCGCCATACAAAGACGGCTGCCACAAGGCAGATTGCCCCGTAAAGCGCATAGGCAAAGAAGGGGCTGCGGGTGTACATGGGCACAAAAGTACTGGACACTATGAAGTTGAACACCCACTGGAAAGCCACTGCGGCTGCGGTTGCACGGCTGCGGATGGTGTTGGGGAAGAGTTCTGCTATGTAAACCCAGCAGATGGGCCCCCAGCTGAACATGAAGCAGGCGCTGTAGAGCATGATGCTCATAACCGGGACAAGTGCCGGCAGGGTGAGGACATTGCTCAGGGCCACGCCGAAAGCGCCAACGGCCATACCCAGCGAGCCCGTGATTAGGAGGGGCTTACGGCCCAGTTTCTCCACGGTAAACACCGCCACCAGGGTGAAGGTGATGTTGATAATGCCCATCAGGACCGTCTGGAACATGGGGTCTCCCATGCCCATGGATTCAAAGATACGCGGCGCAAAATACAGCACTGCATTTATGCCGATAATCTGCTGGAACACGGACAGCATGCATCCGATAAACACAACAAGGAAGCCGAAAGCAAACAGTTTGTCGTGCTTGCGCCTGGACTCTGCGTTAACCGTAGCCTTGATGTTTGCAAGGATTTCCCTGGCGCGAGCCTCTCCGTTAATATTGGAAAGCACGGTGAGGGCCTTCTCCTCCTGGCCATGGATGGCAAGGTAACGCGGAGTTTCCGGCACCAGCAGGATCAGGAGGGCAAAAAGCCCGGCGGGAACAGCCTCTGAGACAAACATAACCCTCCAGCCGATAGCATTTGTCCACGCCACAACGTTGGGGTCCGAGGCATGTGAGCGGATGATGAGGAAGTTCACAAAGTACACCACCAGCTGGCCGAAAATGATGGCAAACTGGTTCCATGACACAAGCCTTCCCCTTTTTGAAGCCGGCGCAACCTCTGCAATATACATGGGGCACAGGGCCGATGCCAGTCCCACGCCTATGCCACCAAGGATACGGTAGCCGTTGAATGCCGCCAGAAGCCCCCTGCAGGCAACACCCTTTTCAAAGAAGAGAAACTCAGGGTTATAGGACCCCAGGGCGCTCAGAAGGAAAAGGATGCCGGCCACGAAGAGGGTTTTCTTTCGGCCAAGGTATAGGGCTAATCGGCCGGAAATAATGGCGCCGATAATACAGCCGATAAGGGCGCTTGAGGTTGTGAAGCCGTGGAGGGCGTCCGTGTAGTCAAAATCTGCCGCTCTGCGGAAAAACGCCTGCAGACCCTTCTCTGCGCCTGAAATTACGGCCGTGTCATATCCAAAGAGGAGACCGCCGATGACCGCCACCAGGACGATGGCGATCAGGTAGGCATAACTGCCCTTCTGTCTGTACCCGCTCATTTGGAGTAGATGGCAAGGAGGGTCTCGTAGAGTTCCTGTTTGCCGGAAGCGGCAACGGGCTCTCCGTTATCCTTAGCGTAATTGTAGAGGTCCTCAAGAGTTGCCTTCCCTTCCTCAAACTGCTTTCCAAGACCGGAGTCAAAGCTTGCGTAACGCTCCTTCACCATTGCGGGGATGGGGCTCTTTTCAAGCACTGCCGCGGCATTGAGGAGGGCGTGGGCGATTGTATCCATGGCGCTCACGTGGGCGATGAAGATATCCTCGGGGTCAGTGGAGCTTCTGCGCAGCTTTGCGTCAAAGTTGAAGCCGCCGTTATGGAGACCGCCGTTACGGATGATCTGCATCATGGCCTGAGTGAGTTCAAGGTCATCGATGGGGAACTGGTCAGTGTCCCAGCCGTTCTGGGCGTCTCCTCGGTTGGCGTCAACGCTGCCAAGGAAGCCGTTGTCAACTGCAACGGTGAGCTCATGCTCAAAGGTGTGGCCGGCAAGGGTTGCGTGGTTCACCTCAATGTTCACCTTGAAGTCCTTGTCAAGGCCGTTTGCACGAAGGAAGCCGATAACGGTCTCCGTGTCTACGTCGTACTGGTGCTTTGTGGGCTCCATGGGCTTGGGCTCAATGAGGAAGGTGCCCTTGAAGCCGTTCTTACGGGCATAGTCGCGGGCCGCGGTAAGCATCTTTGCAAGGTGGTCCTTCTCCCTCTGCATCTGGGTGTTGAGGAGGGTATAATAACCCTCACGGCCACCCCAGAACACGTAGTTGGAGCCTCCGAGCTTGATTGTGGCGTCCAGGGCGTTCTTGATCTGGACGGCCGCGCGGGCAACCACGTCAAACTGAGGGTTGGTGGCGGCGCCGTTCATATAGCGCTTGTGGCCGAATACATTTGCCGTGCCCCAGAGGTTCCTGATGCCGGTTTCCTTCATCTTCACAAGGAGATAGTCCGTGATGTCCTTCATACGGGCCTCGTACTCCGCAATGTCGTCACAGTCCTCTACAAGGTCTATGTCGTGGAAACAGAAATACTCTATTCCCAGTTTCTGCATCAGTTCAAAGCCGGCATCGGCCTTTGCCTTGGCACGGCAGTAGGGGCATTCACCCTTGTCCCACTCATAGGAGCGGGTCTGGCCGCCGAAGGGATCTCCGGAAGCCTGGCCAAGGGAATGCCACCAGGCAAGCGCAAATTTGAGCCACTCTTTCATGGGTTTACCCATCACCATGCGGTTGGGCTCATAATAATGGAAAGCAAGGGGATTTACGCTCTCCGGTCCTTCAAACTGGATTTTTCCTATTCCGGGAAAATATTCTTTTGCCATTTTGTTATAGTGTTAAATGTGATTTCCAAAGATCGTAGGCTTCCCTGTATGCGGCCTCGTTCTGAGGCGTGATCACGGCAAGCCTCTCAAGGGTAGAGAAGGCTTCGCGGCTGTCCTTGTAGATGCCTGCGCCTATTCCTGCACCCTTTGCGGCGCCCACGGAGCCGTCTGTGTTGTAAAGCTCTATGGTTGCTCCGGAAACGCCCGCGAGGGTGTCCCTGAAGATGGCGCTCTGGAACATATTGGCAAGGCCGGCGTGGATCTTGTCCACCTTCAGGCCCATCTCCTGCATGATTTCAATGCCGTACTGGAAGGAGAAAACTATGCCTTCCTGGGCGGCCCTCAGAAGATGCTCCCTGCCGTGGCGGTTGAAAGAAACCCCGTGCACGCTGCAGCCGGTTTCCCTGTTGCAGAGCATCCTCTCCGCGCCGTTACCAAACGGAAGGATGGATACTCCCTCACTGCCTATGGGCGCCTTGGATGCTAGCTCGTTCATCTGGACATAGGAAAGGCCCTCCGGGGCAACGTTGCGGCGCATCCATGAGTTCAGGATGCCGGTGCCGTTGATGCAGAGGAGAACGCCCAGACGGGGATCCTTGAAGCTGTGGTTAACGTGCGCAAAGGTGTTCACGCGGGACTGGGGGTCATAGTTGACCTCCCCTATCACGCCGTACACAACGCCGGAAGTTCCTGCCGTAGAGGCAATCTCTCCGGGGTTGAACACGTTGAGGCTGAGGGCGTTGTTGGGCTGGTCTCCAGCGCGGTACGTGACGGGGATGCCTTCCTTGAGGCCAAGGGCCTTTGCCGCCTCTGCGGTAAGATATCCCTGTATGCCGAAAGTGGGCCTTATCTGAGGAAGAATGGTTTCTTCAAAGCCAAAGTAACCCAGGAGCTCTTTTGACGGAGCGTTTTCCCTGAAGTCCCAGAATATACCCTCAGAAAGCCCGCTCACAGTGGTACAGACGATGCCTGTAAGACGCATGGCAATATAGTCTCCGGGGAGCATGATCTTCCATATGCGCTCATACAGGGCGGGCTCGTTTTCCTTTACCCATGCCAGCTTTGCAGCCGTGAAATTGCCGGGGAAATTTAGGAGGTGCTCCAGGCAGAAATCCTGCCCCAGGGCCTCTGCAGCCGCATTTCCATAAGGCACGGCGCGGGAATCGCACCAGATTATTGAGGGCCTGAGGACATTCATATCCTTGTCCACGCACACAAGCCCGTGCATCTGATATGATATGCCGATTGCCTTCACTTCCCCGGCGCTGTATCCGGCCTCCCCCAGCTGATGGAGGACATCGGCCGTAGCAAGCTTCAGGTTCCCAAGCCACATGGAGGGATCCTGCTCTGCCCAGCCGGGCTGCTTTGAAATGATGGGGGCTTCCTTTTCAGGATAGAAGGCTGTGGCAATGCACTTGCCGGTCTCGGCGTCTACCAGCGACGCCTTGACAGAAGAGCTGCCGATATCATAACCGAGTAGAAACATATGTCGGGGTGATGTGACTCGAACACACGACCCTCTGGTCCCAAACCAGATGCGCTAGCCAACTGCGCCACACCCCGATTAGTATACAAAGATACGCTAATTTGATGGTATTTCCAAATTGCCATGTCGACACTCAGATTGCCTGTAGTAGCGTTTTTGCGTCAACACGGCAGCGATTTCCTGGAAAAAGGCCGATTTCCTTGCCGTGTTGGCTCCGAAATCGGCCTTATACGCGTTTTAGCCGTCAACACGGCAGAAGGTTAATCCAGGCCGCCGTTGAGGGCGTAATCGGCCTTGACCTCCTCATAGAAGGCGGCGAGGGCGGTGTCCACGTAAGGGCCCAGCCACAGGAAGCCGATACCGGCGGTGAGGATGCACAGGATGAACCAGCCGATAAAGCTCAGGTACAGATAGAAAAGGTCGAACTTATGTCCGCGCATCATCATACGGCTGCGGTGGATGGCATCCGATGCGCTAAGTTCCGGATTCTCCTCAAGGATGAAGGGCGTCATTGCATAGGAGAACCACTTTATGATGCCGGGGATTATAAGGAGCAGGGACCACAGGAACACCATGATTGTCATGAGGAGCATACCCCATACCTTGTGCCAGTAGTTGCTGAATCCAATACGGAAAGTATTTGAAAGAATCTGGCTGTCTCCCGCCACAAGGAGTTTCCGGAATGCATTGAGGAAGCCAAGGGAAAGGGGCATGACCAGAAGGAACTGCAGGAGGGTGGAGATTCCGCTGGTGCGGGTGGCAGTTTTCTGGAGGGCTATGAATTCAGGGGATGTGATAAGGGCCGCGGCCTGATATCCGGTGGGAGAAGTTGCGGCAAGATCCGTCAGCTGCTTCTGGACCTGGGTGGTGCTGTAAACCGTAGGACCGGTTATGAATGAAAGGACAAGCACATAGATTAGAGTTGCCACAACGGCTTTTGCCCAGTTGCCGCGGAGCGCGTCAAGGGCGGCGTTCTTGAATTCCTGATTAGTTTTCATATGTGTAATAAACGTTTGTTCTATTCGCAAATTTATGCAAAATTTGTATATTCGCATAATAAAACTCAACAGTACTATGACTTTAGCTATCATCCTTGCCGTCCTGGCAGTCCTTGTTGTCTGGATCATCGGCGTTCAGAACCGCCTTGTCAAAAGTGACGAACTATGCAACAATGCCCTCAAGCAGATCAACGTCCAGCAGATCAGCCGTTTCGATGCCCTCAAGGCCCTCATCAAGCTCACCAGGGAATACGCTTCCTATGAGGCCGATACCCTTGAGAAGATTGTGAAGGAGCGTAAGATTGTCTCTTCTCCCAATCCCACTGCGGCCGATATTAACGCCAACGAGGAAGCCCTTGCGGCAATCGGCGCAAAGCTCATTGCCGTTGCAGAGGCCTATCCTGATCTCAAGGCCAGCGCCAACTACCAGCAGACCATGAAGGACATCAAGGACTATGAAGAGAACGTCCGCCTGTCCCGCATGACCTTCAACGACACAGTAACCCGCTTCAACCAGCAGGTCCGCGTATTCCCCACCTCCCTGGCGGCCGGCATCCTGGGCTTTGCAAAGCGTGATTACCTTGCCGACGACGTATCCAAGAAAGATTACCCGGAAATCTAGATGAAAAGGCTTTTTGCACTTGTTGCCGCCGCAGTGCTCTGCGCTGCGGCTTTTGCCCATGAGGTCCGCGACCTTGATATAAATGTTGCCGTCAACCAGGACGGCAGCGCCGTGGTTACCCAGCGCTGGACAATGCGGGTTGACTCTGAGAATACGGAGTGGTACATTCCCGTTGAGAACCTCGGTTCCATGACCATCGGCTCCCTCAGCGTTACTGATAACGGCGTTCCCATGCAGAGCCTTGGAGACAAGTGGGACGTTGACCGCTCCCGCAGCTGGAAAACCGGGAAGTGCGGCATCGTGCGCAAGCGTAACGGCGCAGAGCTTTGCTGGGGCCTTGGAGAACCTGGCGCCCACAACTGGGAGGTCAGCTTCGTCCTAACCGGCCTGGTGCAGGCCTACGATGATGCCGATGCCTTCAACTTCATGTTCGTGAACCCCGGCATGCCGGATGCTCCGGAGCACGCCAGGGTCACTGTGAGCCCGGCATTTGACTGCCCTCAGTGGACCTACGACAACACCCGCGTATGGGCTTTCGGCTTTTACGGAGACATCAACGTGAAGGGCGGAAAGGTTCTGGCCGAGACCTCCGAGTCCATGGACTACAACTCCAAGCTCATAACCCTGGTGAAGTTTGAAAAGGGCATCTTCCAGCCTGCAGTATCCAAGGGTGGTTCCGCTCAGGATCTCATCGACAAGGCCCTTGAAGACAGCGCCTACGGAGAGGACGATCCCGCAGAGAAGTGGTTCCTCATAGGTTTTGCCCTGATCTTCATCGGCGGAATCTTCCTTATAATTTACGTTGCAGTTGCATCGGCCCTAGGATACAAGTGGAAAAAGTCCATCTTCGGACGCACCAAGATCGACGGCTGGTACAGGGATATTCCCCTTGATGGCAACCTCTTTGCGGCGGAGTATACCCTTGCAAAAGGCGCGCGCTTTGGCAACAACACCCCCGCCCAGAATATCATAGGAGCGTTTTTCCTCCGCTGGATCATGGACGGAAAGCTTAAGGTGATGCCGGATCCCAAGTCAGACAAACGCGTGAATCTTCTCTTTGAGGCCGATTCGGCCAGCATGGACGACGTAGAGGAAGATCTCTTCCAGTGGGCCCTCAGCGCTGCCGGAGACAACAGGATCCTTGAGAAGAACGAGTTTGAGAAGTGGTCCACCAAGAACTACAAGAAGATGACCGCCTGGCCGGAACGCGCCATAGCACGCGGCAAAACCTGGTTCCGTGACAAAGGCTACTTCCTCTCTGAAGGCACCTGCACAACGGAAGGCCAGCAGCAGGCCTGCCACCTTATTGAGTTCCGTAACTTCCTGAAGGACTTTACCCTAAGCGGAGAAAGAGCCTCCAATGAGGTTGGCCTCTGGAAGGATTACCTGGTGTTTGCCCAGCTCTTTGGGATTGCTGAGAAAGTTGCAAAGCAGTTCAAGAAACTGTACCCTTCAGTCTATGAAGAAGTGGCTCGCAGCACCGGCATGGACTCCGACCGCTTCACCTATATGGTTCTCTGGACCAACAGTATGAGCACCCGCTCATTCGGCAACGCCATAGCCAAGGCCGGCAACATCAACGGCACGGGCGGCCACGCCTCCTTCGGCGGCGGTGGCGGCTTCTCCGGTGGCGGTTTCGGCGGCGGCGGAAGGTAGTGGACCCGGCGTTCGCCTTGCCGTGTTGACGGCAAAAACGCGTATAAGGCCGATTCCGGAGCCAACACGGCAAGGAAATCGGCCTTTTTCCTGGAAATCGCTGCCGTGTTGACACAAAAACGCCACTACAGGCAATCTGAGTGTCGACACGGCAATAAAACTACAGCACGTCCTTGAGATAGGGGCCGGTGACGGAGGCGGGGTCCAAAGCCAACTGCTCCGGTGTACCCTGAGCCACAATGAGGCCACCCTTGCGGCCGCCTTCCGGGCCCATGTCAAAGAGGTAGTCCACGCTCTTCAGGACGTCCAGATTGTGCTCTATTATAATGATGGTATTCCCCGCCTCAACCAGCCTCTGAAGCACGCCAAGCAGCACTTTGATATCTTCAAAGTGGAGGCCTGTGGTGGGTTCGTCAAGAATGTACAGGGTGTTTCCCGTGGAGGGGCGTGAGAGTTCCGCCGCTAGTTTCATACGCTGGCTTTCACCGCCGGAAAGCGTGATGGCGCTCTGGCCAAGACGGATGTATCCAAGGCCCACATCCAGCATGGCCTTCAGTTTGGCGGCAATCTTGGGAACGGGCTTGAAGAACTCGTAGGCTTCTGAGATGGACATCTCCAGGACATCGTTGATGTTCTTCCCCTTGTAGCGTACGGCCAGGGTATCCTCGTTGTAGCGCCTTCCACCACAGGTTTCGCAGGGGACGTGCACGGACGGCAGGAAGTTCATCTCGATGACCTTGATACCGGCGCCCTTGCAGTCCTCGCATCGGCCTCCGGGGACGTTGAAGGAGAATCGGCCAGCCTTATAACCGCGCACCTTGGCATCCGGCGTTTCCTCAAAGAGGGTGCGGATGTCGCTAAACACGCCCGTAAATGTGGCGGGATTGGAGCGGGGCGTACGGCCGATAGGGCTTTGGTCTATCTCTATGAGCTTGTCAATATTCTCTATGCCCTCTATGGACGCATACGGCAGCGGGCGCTCCTTGGAGCGGTAGAATTTCTGCTTGAGGATGGGCATCAGGGTCTCATTGACAAGGGAACTCTTGCCGGATCCGGAAAGGCCGGCAACGCCTATGAGGCAGCCAAGGGGAAAGCTCACATCTACGCCCTTGAGGTTATTGCCGGTGGCGCCCCGGAGCGTGAGGAACTTGCCGTTTCCGGGCCTTCTGACGGCCGGAACTTCAATGCGCCTTTTCCCCCGAAGGTAATCCAGCGTAAGAGACTGGCCGCTCTTCATAAGCTCCTTCAAAGGCCCGTTCAGGCATATCCTGCCGCCGTTTTCTCCCGCACCGGGGCCCACATCCACAAGCCAGTCGGCGCTCATCATGGTTTCTGCATCGTGCTCCACAACCATCACGGAGTTGCCTTCGTCGCGGAGCGCTTTAAGTGACGCAATGAGCTTACGGTTATCCTTCTGGTGAAGGCCGATAGAAGGCTCATCCAGTATATACAGCACATTCACCAGCTTGGAGCCAATCTGGGTTGCAAGGCGGATACGCTGGCTCTCACCTCCCGAAAGAGACCCTGTGGGGCGGTCCAGCGACAGGTAATCAAGCCCCACGTCCAGCATGAATCTCACACGTTCACGGAGTTCCTTGAGGATGTCCCTGGAAACATTCAGCTCCTTCTGGTTAAAACCGGCCGGAATCTTATCCAGCCATGTGGCAAGCTCTGAAATCTCCATTGCAGAGACCTCGGAGATGGTTTTTCCGTCCACGCGGAAGCACATTGCCTCCTTGTTTAGGCGGGTGCCGCCGCACACGGGGCACACCACAGTATCCTCAATGTTCTCTATGACGCCGCCCCAGGTTTCCATCTCCGTGAGATTCCCCTCGCCCACGCGGAAAAGGTCCTCGGAGCCATACACCAGAAGGCTCACTACCTCGTCCGGAAGGGTGCCGATAGGGTCGTACAGGCTGAACCCGTATTTACGCGCGATGGCACGGATTATATCAAACTTTCTGTTCTCACGGACCTTTCCAAGAGGCACTATTCCGCCATCGGCCACACTCCTTGAGCGGTCCGGGATGATTGTGTCCATATTCACGTCCACAATGGTCCCCAGGCCCTTGCAGTGGGGGCAGTAACCCTGCGGCGAGTTGAAGGAGAAGCTATGAGGCTGCGGCTCCTGGAGGGAAAGCCCGCTCTGAGGGTCTACAAGGTGCTTTGAATAGTGGGAAATCTCCCCGCTTTCAACGTCAAGGATGGCAACGGATCCCTTTCCAAGGCCGATAGCCTTCCCCACCGAGTCCCTCACCCTTCTATCGTCTCCGGCTTCCGGAATCAGACGGTCCACAACCAGTTCTATGAAGTGCAGCTTATAGCGGTCAAGGGCCATCTCTGGCACTATATCCTGGATTTCGCCGTCTATCCGTACCTCCATATAACCGCGTTTCCGGAGCTGCTCAAAAAGTTCACGGTAGTGTCCTTTTCGGCCCCGGAC
The DNA here is from genome assembly GCA_900321715.1 of uncultured Bacteroidales bacterium. GTDB lineage: Bacteria > Bacteroidota > Bacteroidia > Bacteroidales > UBA932 > Cryptobacteroides. Next base: position 55,612 of record ONXC01000006.1, read on the forward strand.
AAGCGGGGAAAGAAGGTAGCATTTACGGCCCGCGAACTTACTCATTATGAGGTCCACTATCTGGGAATCGTTGTAGCGCACCATCTCAAGGCCGGTTTCCGGGGAAATGGCCCTGGATCCCTTGGCATAGAGAAGTCTCAGGAAGTCGTAGATTTCCGTTATGGTACCAACCGTGGAACGGGGGTTGTTTCCGGTGGTCTTCTGCTCTATGGCAATGATGGGGCTGAGGCCGTTTATCTCCTCAACCTCAGGCTTTTCCAGTATGCCCATGAAGTGCTTGGCATAGGTGGAAAGGGTGTCCATATACCGGCGCTGACCCTCCGCATAAAGCGTATCAAACGCCAGTGAACTCTTGCCGCTGCCGCTGAGGCCGGTTACAACAACAAATTTCCCGCGGGGTATATCTACATCAACACCCTGCAGGTTATTTGCCCTTGCTCCGCGTATCTCTATGAAGTCTTTTGCCATAGACTACAAAGATACGAAGAATTTCCGGTATTGCCGTGTTTGCAGTAAAAACGCCACTACAGGCAATCTGAGTGCAAACACAGCAAGCAGCTAGAACAGCTTTTTATCTACAGGAACATTTCCTGTCCTTACATATTCCGAAACCTTGGGCCACTTCTTTCCAACTTTTGTGGTAGCTTTCTTATACAATGCTTCCCAGTCGTTGCCCGGGTCCTTTTCAGTAAGCCTACTCAGATACTCTTCTGCTTTGGAAGTGTCTCCAAGACGCTTGTACAGCACGGCGGACAGCCAGTCCTCCGTACGTTCATCCACAAGGTCATCATAAGGGCGCCCAACACCAAGATTCTCAGGCCACATTCTGGCCTGCTGAACTTTGGCAAGAGCTGCCTTGACGTTGCCTTTATCGGCCTGAGCTGCGGCAAGCTGAAGCTTTGTATTCCGGTAAAGGGCGCGGCTGCCGCTCTGACCCTCGAAAGGCAGGATACGGATTTTTGCCAGCACTTTCTCTGCCTTTTCGTACTGCCCGTCGGCTATCAGGGACTTGGCATAAGTGTCACCCACGTGGAAATTGTCGGGATTCTTCTCATAGAACTTTCCTGTAAGCTCAATGGCCTTCTTGTAATTACCCTCATCGTAGAACTTGCGGGCAAGGTTGTTACGGAATCTCCATTGGCCGGGATCCAGTTCAAAGGCCTTCTCAATATCTGCCCTGTCACCGTCCAGAGTGAAACGATAAGCATAATAGGGCGCATAATCAGGATTGTCCCCCATGAGAGCACGGGCTCCGTCTTTGTCTCCAAGAGAGTCTTTTAACATGGCCAGCAGATACTTGCTCTTCCATGAGCCGCCGTTTGCAACCGCCCACTCAAGGACATCAGCCGAGCATTCACGATACGGGAATACAAATGCCATATCCTTCGCCTCGGCATTGGGAATAAGGACTGCATCCTCCTTGAGCCATGCTTTCCATAGAGATACCAGGATATTGTCTTCCCTTGCGGCATTCAAAGCGGCAAGAGCTTTGTCCTTAAGGCCAAGACCTGCATAGAAGGCCGCATACTCAAAATAGTTCTGGAGCTTGAGCTCTTCTCCGATTGAGGCATCCAAGGCCACGGGGCTCATCTTACCGGCAAGGACACGCTCCATGTCGGGGAAATGGCAGAGCGGATCCAGGGAGGAAATCCGTTCCAGGAGGGATTCATCATGCGTGATCTGGTACAGCAGTTCCAGCGCCGTAACGTTATCAGAGTTACCACGTAGACTCTTGCAAAGATAGTCCTCGGCCAGTTCCGTGTCTCCCCTGCGGAAGTGAATCTTTGCAAGCTGAGTGCAGGCTGCGCTGCGCAGTTCCTGGGTAATTGCAGCTATCTCAAACCTGTCCATTGCATCGTTATCCTTACCCATACGGACGGCAATGAGGCCGCTGTTGTAATTGGCCCAAGGCTCGTACTCGTCAATGGCAAGGACCTTGTTTGCGCAGGCGTATGCGCCTTCGTAATCCATCCTGCGGGCAAGAAGCATTGTCTTGATATTCAGGGCCTGGATGTTAGAAGGATCTTCAGCAAGTGCACGGTCTATCTTCTCTTCGGCCAGAGGATACTCCCTCATCCCGAACAGATAGGCTCCATGGGCGGCAAGCCCTTCTGCGCTGCCAAGATCGAATTTTGGATTGATCTTCTCCGGACGGTCGGTCACCTGGTCATCGGAGCTATAGAGCAGTTTGCCTTCAAGACGAATAGCAGATAATTCGCCTTGAAGGTTGTAAGTCCTTCTGAAAGGTACTCCTGCTCTGAAGTTTTCATAGTTTAATGAAAGTATTATCCCGTCCTTATCTTCCAGCGTCATCTTGCCGGAGAGGTTCTGAAGCGGATAAATTCCCACCTGAGTTCCGTTTTCGGTCTCTTTGACGTTCACAACCGCCCTCAAGGTCATGTCGGCCACTCCTCCTATGCCGGCAAAAGGCAGCCAGTATTCGTTCCACTCATCCGTTCCAAACGGCGTGAAGAGGAATTGCTTGTACGGGGTTGCCACGCTGTTCATGTCGTTCTGGTTAAACAGACGTCCGCTCTGAAGTTCCACATACTGTCCACGTCCGTCCGTGAGAAGGTCTACCCAGATGCTACCCTGTGGGGATTGAGCCCAGCTGAAATACTTCCTGCCCAGTTTCTCATCACGGAGCGCATAGTGAAGCATTCCAAAATCATCCCCTTTCCAATAGGCCCCGAAGTAGCTCTTGTGAGAGCCTCCCGGATGGAAAGACTTGTCCATGCCAAAATTCTGCTGGGCATATTTACGCAAATCACGGCCTCCGTCATAAGGGAAAGGCGTGGTTTGACCGTTATGGCCGATAGTATATGCCGCCGGATAGATGATTTCAAGGTCATCGCTGACGCTCACGCCGGAATTAGCCCAGGTATAATATGGCTGAAATTCTCCGGAGTAGTTATGCCAGAAGGAACGGGTATTCACCCACACCGCGTCTGCCGGAAGATTGATCTCCACAACCCAGCGGCTGCTAGTAAGAAGCTCGCTTACGCCTATATAACAACTGACGCTTCCGTCCTCATTGCGGACAGTCTTCCAGTCTACCGGATGAGCGCAGGAAGGAGCATGGCCTATAACACCGTAATTGAACTCAATTCCGCCGCTGGTCCACGGCCCGCGAAGTGAAATCTCACGGAATTTGACAACGTCATTATCGTAGAAAAGCTCCTTGCCTTCGTGCTTGTCAAATATTGACCATATTTTCCCGCCGATTTCCGGAAAAATTTTAACTCGTAGATGAGGGTTTTCCAAGACCACCATCTTCCATGTCTTCTGAACAGGTTTCTGGGAGAACTGGTTGTAACGGGTGTAAGGATATACACGGTCTGTCCTTGCAACCGGATCAGGATCGGAATAATCATACGTCGTCATGACGGTGTCTTTCACCGTAATGGTCTGGGCCGCAGCCGTGACACCGGCCAGCAACAAGGGTATAAGAAGGAATTTCTTCATAATGATCATTTGTTTTTATAGTCCCTCAGAGCTTCACCATAATACTTGATAAAAGATATGTCCCCATAAGTTTTGGCATAGTAGTCATCAATCCAGGCACCGTAACTTGTAATATTCCTGATTCCAAGGCTGGCGTACAAAGCAAGATCGGCATCAAATACTGCCTTATCCCAGTGTACTGGTTTCTGGGGACGTTGCCACATGCTGAACAGGGAATCATCCAGCCAGTATTCAAGGACCTGGGCATTTTCCGCTCCAAATACAGCCAGGTTATCCTTGAGCATCTGGACATATTCTCCATTGCGCCATGTAGGACGCTCAGGCCAGAAGGCTTCGCTGTCGGTCAAGGGGCGCTCATGACAACGGTCTATGGGAGCGAACTCCAGGAAAATTCCCGGAGCCGGCTTCACCTTTGTGGGCGCAGGGGTAGTTTTATCATATGCCAGATGCGCCAGCATGGCATCGGGGTCAATCTCACGGAGGCCCTTTATCATTGCATTTTCAAACAGAAGGCCTTGATCGGCCAGATTCAAATCCTTGCACTTCGGGCAGTGGCACTTGTCTCCGCCATCGTTCAGCCAGAAATAATACCGGTGGTTACTCGGGCGGTACTTACTCTCCATTTTCTTCACATTCTCATAAACCACCTGCAGGGCTCCGGCCGATGAAGGACAGCCATTGTAGTCCGGGACGCGCTCTCCCTTTTCGTTCATACGGAAATACTCCGGATGCTCAGCAAAGAGTTCACGGGGCAACATCCATGTCATGCCATGCTCCTCATACTCAAAGTCAATGCCCATATCGATTATCTTCTGCTTGAGCTCATAGTATTCCGGACTCTGATAATCTTTACCAAAGATGCTGATGGTGTTCATCCCGGTCTCTTTCATGGTTCCAAGCCAGTCTATAAGGGATGGATCCGCTACGACATCGGTCCATGCAACTACGATTCCGCGAAGCTGGAACCAGTTGTCTTCTGTCTTCTTCCCGTTGCCACAGGACATGAGCAGGCTTGACATAACGGCAGCAATTGCCACCTGACGGAAAAGGGGTCTAGTCATAATGTGTTATTCTTTTACAAAATCCCTCAGGCCTTCGGCATATTCTATAAGGAAATCCGGATAACCGAATTTCATAACGTACTGCGGCCCAACGTAAGCAGTGTAGCACGTTATATGGCGGATACCGTATTTTGCATAAGTCTGGAGGTCGGACTGGAATATATCTATATCCCAGGGGACTTCCTTTAGCTTGCTGCGGTTCCAGCCGCTCCACATGGAATCGTCCAGCCAATATTCCAGGACCTGGGCGGTTTCTACAGGGAATACTTCCAAATGGTCATGGAGTGACTTCAGATATTTTGCGTGCGTCATTCCATTGACTCCTTCCACCCATGTATCCTTCAGAGGATAGTACCAGTTGCGGTAGAACGGAGCAAATTCAAGGAAGATTCCATCTTTCGGTTTGACCTTCTTCGGAGGTTCAGTAGTAGTGGCATAGCAAAGATGGCAAAGCATGGCATCAGGGTCAATCTCCTTAAGGGCCTCTATGCACACATTCTCATAGATGAGAGCCTGGTCGGAGGCGTTGTAGTCCTTGCACTGGGGGCAGTAGCACCGGCCACCTCCGTCATCCTGCCAGAAGTAATACTTGTGGTTCGTGGATTTATAATTCCGGCCGATTTCCTGTGCCTTCTGATAAACTATCTCAAGTGCATCCTTATTGGAAGGGCAGCCGTTGGCATCATCTATCCTGACGCCTTGCTCGTTCATGCGGAAATACTCCGGATGGGTATTGAAGAGGTTACGGGGCAGAAGGAAGGACATCATATGTTCCTCGTATTCCAAATCTATCCCGTACCTGGCACAATCATTCTCAAAATCGGCCCATATCTGCTGCCCCCTGGGGCCACCGTAGATGCTGAATGTGTTCAGCCCGTGTTTGCGGGCGATGTCTATGTAATCCAGCGTTTTTGGGGCATTTACATCGTCCCAGCCACAGACTATGCCGCGGGTCAGGAACCAATGCTCATCTTGCGGAGGATCGGGAGAAGGATCATCCGGCTTAGGTTTATCGGGATCGTCAGGATCCTCCGGATCATCGGGATTGGCGGGATCCTCCGGGTTGGGGTCTTCCCCTATCTTTTCCCAGCCATCCAGGGCCGATGAGTCCGGTTGTTTTACGCAAGAGACTGCCCCGGCGGCAATCAATGCCGCCAGGGTAATCCAAATCGTCAATTGTTTATTCATCCAACCTGAAATTGTAAAGACCGTTACCATATTGCTCTATGAAGGAGACGTCACCGAACATCTTAACGTAATTCTGATCACAGAAAACGCCATAGCAGGTAATGTTCCTTATTCCAAGCGAGGCATAGGTCTTGAGGTCATCCAGGAAAACTTCCTGTGAGAAATGTAGTTGTTTCTGTGGCTTTTTCCAGTCGCTGACAAGGGAAACGTCCATCCAGTATTCAAGCACCTGGGCATCCTCTGCACCAAACCACTCGATATTGGCTTTCAGCATATCCAGATAGTCGCCGTGGTTCCATCCGAAGGGCAGGCCGGGGCGTATGGCGTCACGATTGGACAGAGGCTCCGACCAACTGCGGTAGAATGGAGCGAACTCCAGGAAGATACCAGGTTCCGGCCTCACCTTTGTGGGGGCGGGAGTTGTGGTATGGTATGCAAGATGGGCAAGTTTGGCTTCAGGATCGAAAGCCTTGAGAGCCTTTATTATATGGTTCTCGAAGATAAGACCCTGATCGGAAGCGCTGAGATCCTTGCACTGCGGGCAGTGGCATATATCTCCTCCGTCGAAAAGCCAGGTATAGTAACGGTGATTGGTGGGCATGTGGGTTTTGGCAAAAGCCTCCACATTCCCCATCATCACCTCAAGGCCTTCCTTACATGAGGGACATCCGTTGCCATCGGCCTTCCTGTTTCCTTCCGCATCCATACGGAAATACTCCGGATGGGTAGCGAAAAGGTTGCGAGGCAGCAGGAAAGACATGGCATGTTCTTCGTACTCGAAGTCAAATCCCTCGTCAATCCAATGCTGCTTCATCTGCGCGTATTCCTCGTCAAGGTAATCGTGACCGCAGATACTGATGGTGTTCATGCCGGTGGCCTTCATCTTGGCCATCCAGTCAAGCACTTCCGGATTGGTGATGTCGTCCCAGGCAAGGACGACACCACGCATCTGGAAGAAGGGCTCCTTCTCCCTGGCCGTGCTGCAGGAGAGCAGCACGGTCATGAAGAGAAGAACCAGATTAAAAAGCTTCCTACTCGGCATAGGCAGGCAGATAAACTTCGCAGAGGCCCTCTGCAGCCGTGAATACAGGAGCACCGGGAGAAGCAACCTGAGGGAATAATCCAAGGGCATTCCAATCGTGAGGTCCATCCATGAGTTTGAAGCCGATAGCAGCCTTGCTGCCGGTCATCTCATAGAATTTACGGCTAAGCTGGAGCTCGATGCGGCCCACGCCATTCTCAAGCGTTCCCTGGAGGAAGTGGTCCTGAGGATCTGCGCTGGGAGTATTTGAGAAGCTTGTCCAGAAGTTGTCACCATCTGCACCGGTATACCTCAGATAGTAGGAGAGGTTGGTGAAGTCGGTAAAGCCATCTGCACTCTGAAGGGCACCTTCTATGTACCATTCAACACCAGGGTTGTTCCAAGGTTTGATGAAGGCATAGTCGCCGGCATTGTCAATGGTGTGGAGGTAGCATCCGGTAGCGGGATCACCATCGGCATTGATGAACAGGTCCATAGGACGGCCGATATCGTATGAAGGATCGTCAAACTCCATGTACATGTATACATACTTGGCGTTGGCGGCAAGTTTCATGGTCTTGATGGCGGTGAAGAGTGCGCCTTCGGGCAGAGTGTAAGTTACGATTGAAGGATCCTCCCAGTCGTCAAAGACACCGTCGATGGTCATATCCAGAGCAAAAGGATAGGAGAGGTTGATGGTTGCTTCTGCAGACTTTCCGGGAACACCGTTCTCAATTGAAGCAAATTCAAGGATGAGGGGATAGATACCGGGAGCGATGTCTGAAGGGATATCGGCAGTTACGGTGATCTCTTTCTCTGTCTGACCGGCAGGGATGGTCACATTCTCATCGAAAGCGGCATTTACCTTTGAATCGGCCTTGGCGGCAAGTTTTACCACAACATCGGCAGAGGTGGCCTTGGCCAGCACAAGCTGGACCTTTGCAGTGCCGTCTGAGGCAAACTGTGCGTCTGAGTAGATGCTTACCTCGGGCTTGAAGATGAATGTGTAGTTGATGTATACAACGGCGTTCTCTGCCACTGTAGCACCTTCTGCAGACTCAATCTTGATGGCGTGCTGGTATTCGCCGCCTTCCAGACCCATTACATCGGCCTCTGCTACGAATGTGGCAGAGGTCTCACCAGCCTTGATGGTTACATTCTTGCCGTAGTCTGCTGCAAGTTCCTGCTTTCCTTCCTGGATAGCGGCCTTTGCAAGCTTGACTTTCACGTCTTTGTCGGACTTTGAAGAAAGGGTGAGTTTCACATTCGCCTCCTGCTCCTCGTTGAATGTAGCGTCGGCGCTGATGGAAACCACGGGAGTTACAGTCTGCTCCTGACCGGGATCCGGTTTGTCAGAAGGAGTTTCCTGAGGTGCGGGTTTGGCGCAGGAACCTGCCAGGAATCCTGCCGCGATGAGCAAAATGCTCATAATAAAACGTGTTCTTTTCATAATAAAAAGGTTTTGTTAAAGTGTTATTACCATTCAGGATTTTGTTCTAATTCACGATTCTTATCTATTTCGCTCTGAGGGATGGGGAACAGATAGTGCTTGGGCGCAACAAAGACGCGGTGCTGGAATACGGGGTAATGGATTACACCATCTGCATCTACGGTTACGCGGTGCACGGTCTTGTTATCTACCACCTCTGCAATCTTCCAGCGGCGGACATCCCAGAAGCGGTGGTTCTCGAAGCAAAGCTCAATACGGCGCTCATGGCGGATACGCTCACGCATCTGGTCCTTTGTCAGGCCATCCGGAATCTCCTTTACCTTGGCACGGCGACGGATCACATTCACAAGTTCACGGACACGTGCGGTAGGGCCCTCGACCTCGTTCAGGGCCTCTGCGTAATTCAGATACAGCTCACCTGTACGCATGATGGCGAAGCGGCGGTAAGTCCAACTGGCGTGGGTTACCAGATTGTGGTTCTGGTCCAGATACTTGTTGGTAAAGTAGTTTGTACGTATGATGGAGCCGATATTGATATCATCCTTACCATTTGCAGAGATATCAATCTGACGGCCCTGAAGGGTGGCGCCATTATAGAGGATACAGCTGTAGAAGCGTTCTTCACGACCGTCCCAGGGGTGGGTGGGGTCATAGTCGGTGGCCAGCGGATTGAGAATTTGCTGGTTGTCTTCCGTATATCCAAGGACAGGAATCTCTCCGGAAGTCTGCATCTCAAAATCATCCACCATCTCCTGAATAGGACCATCCACATTGAAGGCGCCGTAACCAAGAGGCATGGCATATACATCCCACCAGTAGCACTCATAGTGCTCGGAGTTCTTGGTCCATATGACCTCGTTGTCAATGCCGGGTTTATTGAAAAGGTCGCTGTATTTGAGAGCAAGCACGTGGCCGTTTGCTTCGGCCATCTTCAGGGCTTCGCGGCAGGCATCTGCAGCTTCCTCCCAACGTTCCGCGTCGTGGTCGGGGTTCCAGAACTCACTCGCCCAGTAGAGCTTGACCTGGGATTTGACAACGGTTGCGACCAGCGAAGTGAATCGGCCGAAATTGGCATCGTCGTGCTTGGCAGGCAAATGTTCAATGGCCGAATCCATATCGTCCAGGACCTGCTGAAGCGTTTCTTCCGCAGTGGCTCTCTTTATACCTTTAAGAGACTCCACATTACCCGGATCCAGTACATCTGTGATGATTGGAACGCCGCCCCACTGCTTGAACAGCAGAAAATAATAATAACCGCGCAGGCCGTATGCCTCGCCAAGGAGACGCTCCTTTCTGTTTGTGGCGGCACCGGCGCTAAGTTCATCAGGAATAAGGTCGAAATCCTTGATAAACATATTGCAGCGGCGGATGCAGCTGTAATAGTCACTCCAGTTACGTTCCATGGGCATACGGTTGGGGTTCCAGTTGCCAAGGTTGATGTCAAAGGGACTGGCAGGATAGCCGGAGCCCTGCTGGAAGCCTATTTCGTCGGTTGCTCCACCAAGTTTGTATCGGCCAGTAAGGTCTTCCGTATTGTACTGGAAGTCCGGGAGGTAGACATAGGCGTTGTCAAGATACTGCTCTGCCGTTTCTATCTTGGAGAACATCTCTTCCTCTGTCAGGTTGTCACCGGGCGCACGGTCCAGAAAGTCTTTCTTGCAAGAGATAGCCAGCAAGCTCACCAGGATGGCGGCTGCAATGAAGGTATAACGTAATTTCATCTTTTCCATAGCATAACTCTTTTAAATGTCAAAACGAAGGCCCAGGTTGATGATACGCTGGAGAGGATAAGGCAGGGTACCGGAGCCTGCAGCTTCAGGATCACGGTCTTTCAGCCAGAGCTTATCCCAAACAGCCACATTCTGGGCGTTGACAAAGACACGGGCATTTGCAATGCGGATGCGCTGCAGAAGCTGACGCGGGATGGTATAACCAAACTCTATGTTACGGAGTTTTATATAGTCCGTACGCATGAGGTTGTAGTCACTCACCTCCGTATTGTTAGCCGTTGTATGGGCAACAGGCAGGAGGGCATTGGGGTTACTTTCAGTCCAGCGCTGCAGGTTGATTATGCTGGAAGGATAGGCAAAAAAGCGAGCCGTTCCGCCAAGAGCACCACTAAACATCATTGAGAAGTCGAATCCTCTCCAATTAATTCCGAAGGAAAGGCCTGCGGTAAATGTGGGGACAGAAGAGCACTTGAGAGGGACACGGTCGTCAGGGTCGATTTTTCCGTCCTTGTTTACATCTTCATATTTAATATCACCGGGAATCACGGGGCCGAATGCCTGCTTGGGACTGTTGTCAATCTCGTCCTGGCTCTGGAACAGGCCAAGGGAATGATATCCCAGGGCGTAGCCAATCTCATAACCGCGAAGGTCCTGATAATCAAACTTGGGGGTAGGCTGATCATTCTCCAACACCTTGTTCTTGGCCCATGTACCCTGAAGGTTCGCGAATACGGAGAAATCCTTGTTGATACGCTTATTGAATCGGATTTCGGCCTCAACACCCTGATTGAACACCTTACCGGAGTTTCTGGGCGCCACATTGGGAATACCCACATAATCAGGCACGCTTCCGGCTTCCGTGAGGATGTTGTCACGCATTTCTCGGAAGTAATCCACGGTGAAGTTCAGGGAGTTGTCCTTGAACAGTGACATATCGAAGCCAACGTTCAGCTTGCGGGCCTTTTCCCATGTCACGAATGAGTTTCCGAACCTGGTCTGATTGTAACCTCCCGCTGCCATAGTACCACCGTTGGTGGTTCCAAAATAGTAACCGGAAGGGAAAATGGATCCAAGGCCGCCGCCAGGGCCGAATTCAGTGATGAACAGGAAGCGGGAGCCGCCAATCTGGTCATTACCCACAACTCCGTATGACCCTCTGATCTTGAATATTTTCATCCATTCAGGAGCATGCAACCAAGGCTCTTCACTCAGAACCCAACCTGCCGATACTGACGGGAATACACCGTAACGGCGTCCGGGAGGGAAGTTTTCAGATCCGTTATAACCGATATTACCCTCCAGGAAGTAACGGCGGGCATAGTTGTAGGTGAATCGACCGCTCAGGCCCTGATAGGCATACGTGTATTCAGAGCTCTGCAGGTCCTTGATGGTACGGTTTACCATCAGCTGCGCGGTCACTGAATGGCGGCCGAATTCGCGATCGTAATTGAGCCTGGCGTCCATATAGACATAGCGCTCCGTGTACGTACCAGTACTTGCGGTAAGACGTCCGTTTGAGGTGAAGTCCTGATAGACATCCTCGCCATCGGCATTCTTGCCGCGGTACCAGTATGACTCGAAGGTCTGGCTCCAGGAACGGTTGAGGTTACTGGTATTCTCAAAACTGAAATATGCCTGGATGCTGAGGCCCTTGGTAATGAAGTCCAGCAGATGTTTGGCCGATATGGTACCATTCATCACGTTGGATCCGTTGTTATAGTAACCGCTCCTTGTAATGAGGCCGTAGGGGTTACCGGGCTGGAAAGGAATTTCCAGGGCCGATCCTGCAGCCAGCGTTCCGTCCGGGTTGAAGATAGCCTGGGTTCCGGGGAGACGGCTTGTTATCTGGCCAAATACATAAGGGAAGCTGATACTGGGTCCCACGCGTGTTTCCAGACGTCCTGCAAGGTCAATGCGGATATCCAACATCTTGGTTGCACGGAAATCAATGTTGGAACGGAAGTTATAGCGGTCGTACTTTGACTTCACGCCGTAGTTGGCCTCAAACTCGTCCTCATGATTAAGCAGTGTTCCCTGACGGATATAGCTACCGGACACGAAGTAATTGATCCTGTGATTCTTACCGGCACTGCCGGAGATATTCACATTATACTGCTGCTGCCAGGAGTGGTCCTTCAGCACCACATCAAACCAGTCTGTGTTAGGGAACTGGTAAGGGTCTGAACCATTCTTGATTATCTCCAGCACTTCCTCTGTATATCTGAGCGGCTGGCCGTCATTATAGTCAACCGCCCTGTTATACAGAGCCTGCTCATAAGAACTCATGGTCTTTGGAAGACGGATGGGCTGCTGAAGGGCGTGCTGAAGGGTAAATGAAATCTTGGGGCGCTCGTCTCCGGAGCCTCGGCGCGTACTTACGACCACGACGCCGTTAGCACCCTGTATACCATACAGAGAAGATGAGGATGCGTCCTTCAGGATAGTGATGGACTCAATCTCATTGGGATCCAGCATATCAAAATCGGCCTTGTTGCGGGGCAGACCGTCAATTACCACAAGCGGGGCGCTGGTTCCATAGGTGCCAAGGCCACGGATGTACAGGCTGGAAGCATCGGCACCGGGCTCACCGGAATACTGGACGGTGAAAAGACCCGGGAGCTTTCCGGCCAGGGCATTTGATATGTTGGCCACGGGGCTCTGGACCAGTTCCCTTGTCTGGATGGTAGAGATTGCACCGGTAATTGAGCGGCGGGTCTGGCGGTTATTCATACCTACCACCACAACCTCTTCCAGAAGGTTCTGCTCATCACGGAGCACGATGTTCAGGCTCTGGTCACCACCCGGAAGGGGCAGCTCCCACGCCTGATACCCAAGTGACGACACGCACAGGACATCGTCCTTCTTGATGTTTTTCAGAATGAACCGGCCATCCAAGTCTGTAATAGTGGCATTCTGGCTGCCCTTAATCCAGACGGCAGCCCCAATGACGGAGTCGCCACGCATATCTGTCACAGTTCCGCTGATTTGAGGTTTTTTCTTGTCCCGGCCGGCCGTTCCCGGTTTATCGGCCTGGACTTCCTCCTTGGAAATGATGACAATTGTTCCCTTTATCTCAAATTTGAGAGGAGAACGCAGAACTTTTTCCAACACAGATTCCAGTTTCTCATCCTCAAATACCGCACTCACACCAGGAGCATTCTCAAGGTCTGAGGGTTCATAGATAAATGAGTACCCGGTCTGGTTGCCAATTTCTTTCAAGACCGTGGACAAGGCTTCATTACGGAAGGTCTTTGTAACGGTCTGGGCCGCGGCTCCCATGCTGAAGGCAGCAAACAAGAACGCCAGCATTAAAATCTTACACAGGGCTTTTCTCATAAGTATGTTAATAGGTTAACGTGTCTGAACGTAGTAGATACCGTCTTCCTGCTTCCAGGTTATGGGCCTGATACATGAGAGGGCATCAAGTATATTGGGAAGGCTTTCCTTAAGATTGAGGATGAAGCCAAATTCCTGAGTGTTTTCCCCGCTATAACGGATATCCACGCCGTATATGGAAGAAATGCGGGCGAGAAGGCGGTCAAGGCTGATTGACGTGCATTCCAATGTACCACGCAACCAACTTGTACGGCTGCGGACATCACCGCTGTATTTTTTCAAATTATCATCTGACAGCCTGTATGAGAGGATTTCTCCCGGTTGCATATCAACCTGCACAGAAGCATTGCAGAAGGCGATACATCCCTCCAAAAGCGCTGCCTCAACTTCCCCCTCCCCGGGGTAGGCACAAGCATTGAACTTTGTACCGGAAACCGTGATGCGGTTTTCACCCATCTCCACGGTAAAAGGAGCACTGGGATTGTGACGTACATCAAAATAGCCTTCACCGCTGAGTTTAACCCTGCGGTCTGTCATATACTCATCGGTATAACTGAGACGGGAAGCCGCGTTAAGCCATACCAGGGTGCTGTCGGGAAGGATGACCTTGGTCTGTTCACAGTAACGGGTTTCTACGGTGAAAACGTTGGGAATTGAGGGAATGACCTGGGGGGCCTCCTTGCCTTTTCCGGGGAGCAGCATGAGGATGAGTCCTATGGCGGCGGCGGCGGCGGCGCCCACAGCCCATGACAGAGTACGCAGATTGTGCCGGCGGATTATGCGCCTGCGTAACTTTTTATAGGAGTCTATCTGATAGAGCGTGGGGATATGACCGGTTTTCCATTCGGCCTCCCATTCCCGGAAAAGTGCCCTATTGGCCTCAGATTCTGCCAGGAAGGCACGTATCTGCGTTGCCGCCTTACGTGATATCTCACCAGCAAAGTAGCTGTAACAGAGCGTTTTAGTGTTATCGTTCATAAAATAGGGATTAGATATCCTCTATTATAAGAACGATTGACAGGGCTTTAACCCTACCTCTTGACAAAGGATTATTTAAAGGCCGAGGATAATAAGGAGGATGGGCAGAAGCTTTTCATTGACATTGAGGAATTCTCCGCTGGAGAGCTTAGCGCGAAGCTCCTTGAGGGCGCGGGTCATTTGCTTCTCCACCGCTTTTACCGTTATTCCAAGACGCTGGGCGATCTCCTCATTATGGAGCCCCTCTTTCCGGCTCAAAGAGAAGACTTCCTTGCAACGGGGAGGAAGGGAGTCTATTATCCTGTCCAATTCACGGTTAAGGTCTGACAGCAGGAGCTTGTCATCCGTGGACTCTCCATCTCCTACAAGGTCTTCAATGAACAGGAACTCTTCTTCCGGGGAAATACCTATATTAGTATCTATAATATTGCGCTTTACGCTGAGATGACGGAGTATGTCCAGGCAGCGGTTCCTTGTCATGGTGAAAATCACAGGATGCCAGTGATCGGACTCTTTTCCTTTATAACGCTCCCAGAAACGGATAAAGACATCCTGCACCAGGTCTTCGGCCTGGCGTGGGTCCTGCAGGATGCGCCGCGCAAAAGCAGTCATTCTGGGCGCATACTCATAATATAACTGTTCAAGTGATGTCTTGTCCAGCAACATAGTCTTATCTCATAATGGCCGGGAACAGCATGTCGGGCTTGTGGAAATCAGGAGACTTATCATCTGACGGTACGGCCGAGTACCAGTTAACATTGCCTTCAGGTGTGAAATCGGCACGGAAAACACCCATACGGAAACCTTTTTCAAGGTTCATTCCCATTTCCAGCAGTTCTGATTTCCTTACCCTTCCGGAAACGACATAAGAGTTTTCCTTGAC
Organism: uncultured Bacteroidales bacterium; assembly: GCA_900321715.1. Classification (GTDB taxonomy): domain Bacteria; phylum Bacteroidota; class Bacteroidia; order Bacteroidales; family UBA932; genus Cryptobacteroides. The sequence continues at coordinate 70,724 of ONXC01000006.1, forward strand.
TTTTGCCATAGTCTCAAGGGTCTTGAAATCCCAGCCGTAATCAATCTTACGGTAATACTCTCCCCTGTAGTCCAGTACTCTGCCGGCGGGATCTATTTCTGCCGCGTAATAGACATCCATCTCCGGCTTTTCGACAAAGAAAATCTCTATCCTGTCTTCTGGTTCAACATCAGATTCCGTCTTAAAATCTTCTTTGAGGGTTATGGTATTATCCGGGACTTCATACAGGAAATAGAACCAGTCGGCATCTGAGAAGCAACGGAAAGAAGTATTGTCCTCAAGGCCGTCCCATGGGGCATGCAGTCCGTCTATTGAGGCGGATTCGTTTATAATGAAGGTGTTATTATTCCCACATCCCACAGTTAGCGGAAGAAGCAATGATATCCAGACAAAAAAACGATTCATATTCCTGTTATTGCTAACACAAAGTTCGTAATATTTTTTCTTAATCAAAATAAAAATACCACTAAAGCGTCTGTCCGCCGATGAATTCCCTCATGATTGAAGTGGGCGGTATGGCCTCTATTTCCTGAGGCTGCAGTGCCACTATGAAGTCCAGGAACTTCAGAAGGCGGCGTGCCTCAGAGAATGCCGGCGAAGAAGGAAGGATGCGCCTCAGAAGCGGCTCTGCGTAGTACCGGAGCATAGGCAGTTCATAGAGGAGAGCCGTATTTAACTGGGCATCGGCATTCTCCTGGAAGGGGAAGATATGCTTTCCTTCTCCGCGGCGCACGGACGGCCAGCGGAGGATGGTGTCCTCGGGGGTAATGCCGCGCACGCGGTTGTCACGCACCATACGCCTCAGGAGCCTGTTGTCAGTGGTGGAAATGCAGCAGTTCTCGTCCAGCTTGAGGGACGTAAGGGCCGATGCATAAATACGGAAAATGCGGCTCTGGTCTACGCTGGGGACCATTTTGGGGTCAAGGGCGTGGATGCCTTCCATCACCAGGATGTCGTTCTCCTCAAGGTGCATCATATTGCCCTCAAAGAAGGGACGGCCCTGTTTGAAGTCATAGCGGGGAATCTCAACCTCCTTGCCTTCAAGAAGGTCGTTGAGGTGCTGCCCCAGAAGTTCCAGGTCCATTGCCTCAAGGGCCTCGAAGTCAAGGTTTCCGTCAGAATCCAGAGGCGTACGCTCACGCTCCACAAAGTAATTGTCCAGTTCTATCACCTTGGGATTCATTCCCAGCACTTTAAGCTGCTGGGCTACCCTAAGCGATGAAGAAGTCTTTCCGCTGGAGGAAGGCCCCGCTATGAAAACTATCTTCACGCGGTCCCTCTGGGCATAAATACGGTCGGCAAGCGCGCCGTAAGCCCTTTCCTGACGGGCTTCACAGAGGTTGATGAGTTCCACCGCGCCGCCGCCAAGGAGGCGCCTGTTGAGCGCTCCAACGCTCACAACGCCGGTTGTCTTGCACCAGTGGCCGTAATCCTTCAGGGTGGCGGTGAGCTTCATCTGTTTCTGGCGGGCGATGGTCTTTGTAATATCCTCATCGGAAGGATACATCAGGCAGAATCCGTGGTGGAACGGCATAAGGTCGAACACCTCAAGGTAGCCGGTGGAGGGCACCAGGGCGCCGTAAAAGTTATCGGCCACACCGTCAAGATAGTTCACCTTGCAGTAGAACTGGCCCACCGTGCGTATAAGATCGGCCTTAAGTTCCTGATTCTGGGACTCGAAGAGTTCTATCGCTTCATAGGCGGGAAGCACCTTCATTGTAAAAGGAAGGTCCTGGGCCACCAGGCGGCGCATCTCCTCACGGAGAGCCATAATCTGCTCGTCCGTTATACGCTCACCGCGGAGCTTGCAGTAAAGGCCGCTGGGAAGGGAGTGGTTAATCTTGAACTTCCTGTCTGGGAAAAGCGTACGGGCCGCCCTCTGGGCCAGGAAGCTCAGCGAACGGAGATACGTGCGGCGGCCGTCCGGGTGGTTGAAGCCCACAAACTCTACTGAATGAGGGCCGAAGACCTCGTAGTCCAGGGACTTGAGCTTATGGTCACACAGGGCTGCCAGCACCGGATATTCCTTTCCGGTCTTGGGGTCCTTTACAGTCTTTGGGGCTATGGAGGCCAGGGTGCTCCCAACCTCCATGCTTATCTTCTCTCCGCTTGAGGCAAGCGTAATGGTAATCTGCTTCATCATTTTTCTCTTAGGCTAAGGCCGAATCCGCCGCTGCGGGCCATCCACACCTTGAGGGTGCTGTCGGCCGATAATTCATGACGGCTAATCTCGTAAGCCTGGGGATTTGTCTCATAATCTGCGTCAGGGGCATCGGCATAAAGGGTTGCCTCATACACCACGCCCTTTTTCAGGAAGTCCAGAGGAATCTCAACTTCCTTGGCGTTCTCTCCGGTTACGCCGCCCACAAACCACACGTCCTTCTCCACGCCGCCCGGGTGGGCAAAGTCATATGCGCCGGAAGTGCCTTTCAGTCTGCCGGAATTCAGCGTCTTGTAATTTGGATGACGGGCTGTCACAATATACTCTCCGGGCTCTGCCATGAGGTAGATGCTCCTGTCCCAGTCCACGGCCACATCCTTTATGAACTGGAAGGCGTCCATGAAGCGGGCATAGTTCTGGGGAAGGTCTGCGGCCATCTGGAGAGGGCTGTAGAAGGTTACGTAAAGGCCCAGCTGATTGCCGATAGTATGGCGCATCTTGCCGGTTTCACCGGGCGCGGTGATGGACATATCCTGCTCGAAGATACCGGGAGTGTAGTCCATGGGGCCGCCCTGCAGGCGCGTGAACGGGAGGATTGAACTGTGGCCGGGATTGATGTCCATACGGAACTCCGTGCCCATGGCGCTCTCGTTGCCTATCATGTTGGGCCAGGTGCGGCAGAGGCCGGTAGGACGCACTGCCTCATGGGCATTCACCATGATGTGGTGCTTTGCGGCCTCGACAACAGCGTAGTGATAGTGGTTGATGAGAGGCTGGCTGTAATGGTGCTCCCCGTAAGGGATGATGTTCCCCACATATCCGCTCTTGACGGCGTCGTAGCCGTATTTGTTCATAAGGTTATATGCAGCCTCCATGTGGCGCTCGTAATTCACAGTGGATGAAGAGCTTTCATGGTGCATGATGAGGCGGATTCCCTTTGAGTGTGCATACTCGTTGAGGGCGGGAAGGTCAAAGTCCGGGTAGGGCGTAACAAAGTCAAATACATAGTCCTTCTGACAGCCGAACCAGTCTTCCCAGCCTTCGTTCCAACCTTCAATCAGAAGGGCGTCAAAGCCGTTTTCGGCCGCAAAGTCTATGTACATGCGCACGTTCTCGTTGGTGGCGCCATGACGGCCGTGGGGCTTGGCCTTGGAGTAATCCGTAACGCCAAGTTGCACAGAGGGGAAGTCGGAGGTATATGACCAGTGGGTTCGGCCTGTGATCATCTCCCACCATACACCCATGTACTTCACGGGGTGAATCCAGCTCACGTCCTCAATGGCGCAGGGCTCGTTGAGGTTGAGGATGAGGCGGGAAGCCAGCACGTCCGTGGCCTTCTCACACACCTGCACCGTGCGCCAGGGGCTCTTGCAGGGGGCCTGCAGACGGCCTTTCACGCCCTCTGCATCAGGGGTGAGAAGGGTGGAGAAAGTGAAAGTCTTATCGTCCAGTTCAAGGTTTGTGGTGGGATAATCCAGGACCTCCGCCTCATGGATGTTGATATACAGGCCTTCGTCGGTTTTCATCTGGAGGGCCGTCTGGACAGACATGGCCGATGCAACCGTCTGGGAGGCGTTGTACGGGCGTTCCTGGGCATTGTACTTTCTTATCTCTGACAGCTTTGAGTGGGTGTAGTTATACTCCTGCGTGTCATAATCTCCGGCAATCCACCATGCGGTGTGGTTTCCGGTGAGGGCGAACTGAGTGATTTCATCGGCCACCTTGAAATAGGTGAGCCTGTTCTCCATGGGGAACTCATAGCGGAAGCCAAGGCCGTCGTTGTAAAGGCGGAAGCGCACATTCATTGCAACACCGTCTTCCCTTTTGAGCTTCACCAGCATCTCATTGCAGTTATTGCGGATCTGCCGCTCCTCCCCCCATACGGGCTCCCAGGTTTCATCTATGACGCCATGCTCCGAGCCTTCAAAGGTAAAGCCCTTGGTAAGGTCCATCCCGCCAATGAGCTTGTATCCAAGCTTGGAAGGCTTGATAACGTCCTTCCCGTCAAAGGTAAGGGTGTAGGCGGGACTTCCGTCCGGATAAATGAGGAACTGAGCCTCAAGCCTTCCGTCAGGACTTTGGAGTTCTTCCTTAACAGTCCAAGAAGGAGCATTTGTCCCGCATGCAGCCAGCAGCGCAACACATAGCGTGAAAGCTAACCTTTTCATAATCAATAATTTACTAAAAGTACTCCAGGTCAAAACGCCGGGAGTAAAAGTTATAAATAACTAGTAATCAACGTTTTAACAAAAACGGGAACTCTACTATAAGGGCCGATTTTGGAGCCACGCTGAAGCCGTTACAAAGAGTAACGGTTTCCCCGCTCAGAACTTCCGTTCCGGTGACGGGGCCGCTCACGAACTCTGCGTAATGGTCCCAGTCAAGGGTGCGGGGCTCAAGGCCGTTATTGATAAACACAAACACGGCATCATCATCCGTATAGCGGAAGAAGGAGTAGGTGTTGTCAGTGATATTCACGGGGCCAACGTTCTTCCTGGACAGGAAATGCAGCGTCTCCCCCTCCTGGACGGCCTTGCAGGTGCGTCTCCAGCGGAATAGCGTGCGGGCGTAGTCGTGAAGCTCTGCAGCATGGGAATACATTTCCGGGGCCGATGCCCTGCCTGCCGCCGAGAACAGCGTAAAGGGATCATCGGGCCAGCCTCCGGGGAAGTCTATACGCTTTGCTCCGTCGGAGCCGGGCTTATCCTTCCTCTCCAGGAACATCATCTCATCTCCGTAGTAAAGCTGGGGGATGCCGCGCACAGTTGCAAGGAGCGCCAGGGCAAGTTTCATGCGCTCAGGATCCTCCTTGAAGGTGTCTCCGGTACGGGGATGGTCGTGGTTGGCAAAAAAGGTGAGCATATGGCTAAGGTCCTTATACACGAAGTCCTGGGCCAGAACCGTATAGATGCGGGTCATACCCTCATTCCAGAACACTTCATCCTCCATGAGCGCCGTATGGATGGCCTGCTCCAGCGGGAAATCCATAACGGACGGAAGGAAAGAGTTGAAGCCGTTCCTGTTGGGATTGTCCTTTTGCCAGTATGCTACCTGCGGGATGGAGTAATCCCAGCATTCTCCCACAATGTTCATGGCCGGATACTCATCCGTGACCGCCTTGCACCACTTGGACATGGGCTCAGGCTCATTGTAGGGATAGGTGTCTACGCGGAGTCCGTCAAGGCCCGCATATTCTATCCACCACACTGCCCACTGCTGGAAGTACTTCAGGACAAAGGGATTGTCCAGGTTCATATCCGGCATAGACGGCACAAACCAGCCGCTCTCCTGACGTTCACGGTCCACTTTTGCAACGTGAGGGTCCATGTACACGGAGAACAGGGCGTTCATCTGCATGTAGGGATCATTCACGTGGTACCAGTCATCAAAGGGAGGGTTGTCCATCCACCAGTGGCCTGTGCCGCAGTGGTTGGTTACAACGTCCATTATCACCTTGAGACCGCGGGCGTGGCAGGCGTCCACGAATGCCTTATACCCGGCATTGTCTCCAAAGCGTGGATCAATGTGATAATAGTCAGTTATGGCATATCCGTGGTAACTGCCGCGAGGCTGGTTGTTGATAAGGAGAGGAGTGCACCAAACGGCCGTAGCGCCAAGGTCCTGAACGTAATCCAGGTGGTCTATCATGCCCTGGATATTGCCTCCGTGGCGGGCGTTGGGGTCTTTCCTGTCCACCTTGTCCAGCATGAACGGGACCTGCCAGGGGTGGCCGGAGCCATCCTCATATGCGTCCTCCGGGGCTTTTCCCTGAGCAAAGCGGTCCGGCATGATGAGATAGATCATATCGGCCGTAGTGAAGCTCTCACGGGCCGCACTGCCGGAGCGGCGTTCCTGAATCAGGTAAGGGTATTTGAAACTTTCATCTCCCCTTGTGAACACAAGGTCATAGGTGCCGGGCCTGGCACTGGCCGAAACCTCTACGTCCACAAAGATGAAATCCGGGTTATCGGCCTTATGCACGGCCTTCACCTTGAGACCGGTGCCGGAAACGGCAACGTCAAATGCCGATATCTGAGGCCCCTGCACCATAAGCTGGAGACTGGTTTTCATACCGGTCCACCAGCTCAGGGGCTCTACGCGCGTTATCTCCGCGGGGCCGGCCTCCGGGACGGAGGAAGAATCTACCCTACCGGAACAGGCGGCCATAATCAGTAACGCGGCTGCAAGGACATACTTCCTGATCATCCCTTATTTGGTGAGGACAATAAACTCACCGGGAGCAAGGGTGATGTCATAGGGAGTCTTGATCACATTGCCGGTGAATACATCCTTGTATTCTCCCTTCAGGTTAAGCGTCATGGTAACAGGAGCTGCCTCAAGATTCTTGAAAGGCTCTGCCACAACGTCTCCCTGAGGACGGTTGTCGTTGGCATCGGCCTTAGCCTCGGGAGCCTCTGCGGGCACGGGAACGCCGAAATTAGCTATCACGATGACCATATTACCCTTCACTTCCCTGTGGAAGGCCACCCAGCCTTCAGGGGCATCCCACCAGACAATGTCTCCGCCTTTCTCGCCGGCCTTAAGGGCAGGATTGTTGTGCTTGAGGTCACAGAGGGTCTTCCAGAAAGTGGTGTATTCATTGGCACTCCAGTCCGTGATGGGATCCTTCTCAAAGAATTCAAGACGGCGGCTCAGGCCGATCTCCTGGCCGGTGTAGATGAGCGGCTGGCTGCCCGGAAGGGTGAAGCAGAGCACTGCGCAGGCATTTGCGGCAGCGCCCTCACGCTCGAACTCAGTGCCGCTCCAGGAGTTTTCGTCGTGGTTGGAGGTGAAGGTAAGGCGGAAAGCCTCCTTGGGGAAGCGGGCGGCATCACGGGCCACATAGTCCTTCAGGTCCTGGACGGTCTTGGCGCCCTTTGCAAGGGAGTTCAGAAGGTGATGGAGCTCCCAGGCGTAGTTGGCGTCGAAGGTGGTGATAGGATCGGCCAGATTGTCTCTCTCTGCCTCGGCAAGGAGATAAATGTCGGGGTAATCCTTATTCATCTTGGGGAGGATTCCGTACCAGAATTCTGCGGGGACCTCGCCGGCTGCGTCGCAGCGGAAGCCGTCCACGCCCTTTTCAAGCCAGAAGCGCATGGCATCGTCCTGGGCCCACCAGACTTCCTCGTTCTCATAGTTGAGGCTGCGGGTATCGGTCCAGTCGTACTCCCAGATGGCGTTGCCTTCTGCGTCCCTCTCATAGAAATCGGCCGGCTTCTCAGTCATCCAGATGTGGTCCGGGGCGGTTTGGTTGGCTACCCAGTCAAGGATTACCTTGAATCCGCTTGCATGGGCGGCGTTCAGAAGATGCTGGAAGTCTTCCATGGTGCCGAATTCAGGGTTCACCTTCTTGTAGTCGGAGATTGCGTAGTAGGAGCCAAGGGTTCCTTTTCGGCCCTCGGTGCCAATCTCATACATTGGCATAAGCCAAAGGACATCCACGCCAAGGTCCTTCAGGCGGGGGAGCTGGGCCTCAACGCCTGCGAAGGTTCCCTCAGGGGAGAACTGGCGGATGTTGACCTCATAGACAACTGAATCATAGGTCCATTCAGGGTGATACTGGACCTCTTTGGGTGCGCAGGCCGCAATGGCAAGCGCTGCAAGTGCGACGATAAACTTTTTCATATGCGGTTTTACTGTTGAAATACTACTGATCCGTAGGCGGGAATGGTGACGGAACTGCCGCTCACCTCAACCTTGTGGTTGGAAACTATTACCTTGTCAAGTTTGTCGGAGCTGCGGGTTACCGTAACTGCGGAGCCGGAGAGGTTATGCATTACAAGGACTCTCTCGGAGGCCGATTTCATATACCACGCAGCAACGGCGTTGTTGCCGGAGGACGTTGTCTCGATCTCACCTTCGGCAAGGGCCGGATGGGTGTTGCGGGCATAGGCAAAGTGGCGGTAGAGCTGAAGGAGGGAGCGGTTATCGGCGGCCTGGGCCTCTACGGAAGAATCGGCCGTAATGACGCTCTTGTCAAAGCTGCACCATGATGTGGGCACCTTGCAGTCCTTGTTCCAGTTGATGGGCTGACGCACGTTCTGGTCTCCGCTGGACTTCACACCCCAGTAACCAAGCTCCTCACCCTGGTAAATGTAAGGTTTGCCGGGGCTGGTGAGAAGGATGGCCGCAATGACGCGTTTCTTCTGGGGATGATTGCCAAGGTCCGAGGCCACGCGGTCTTCGTCGTGGTTGGAGAGCTTGATGGCATCCTCAAAACCGGTCCTGTGGGTGTGGAGGGCCTGGCTGTATGCATTCTTATTCTTATCCTGGAAACTCTTGATAGTGGATCCAAGGTCTGAGCCGGAGCCCTTGTTCACCCTGTCCTTGACGGTGCCATAATAGGCAAAGTCAAACAGGGAAGGAAGGCCCTTGTAGTAGGGTGCCACTACATCTGCGTTCCAGTCATATGCCTCACCAACCATGTAAAGGTCTCCCTTGCCGCCGCGGGCCTTGTAGGTGGCGTTGCAGTGGTTGTACCACTCAGAGAGGAACTTCACGTTGGCTTCAGTGTGACACTGGTATATCCACATCACGGCATCAAGGCGCAGGCCGTTCACGCCAAGGTTGATCCACTTATCCGCGCTTGCAGCCAGGTCCTTGAATGCGGCAGATGTCTCGCAGGACTGCCAGGGGCCATAGTTGAGGTCTGGCATTGAGCCGTCGAAACTGCCAAAAAACGCATCGGCAAGAGTAAGATTGCCTCCGCCGCCTGCATTAAGTTCAAATTCCTTTCCAAACATAAGTTGCGCGCCAGTGCTTCCCCACTTTGTTCCATTATCCCAACTTGTAGTGGATGTACGTACAAGGAAGCCCCAGTCTGTATTAACATTCAGAGTGAGTTCGAAAGTATTTGTTGAAGTCTCATTCATCCCATAGTTTGTGTCTGTGAAAATCCACACTTTGGGATCTTTTGTATTGGGTTTTCTGTTATCTTCCGTTGTAGGCGTTACAGTACATCTGTACCGGGCTTCCTGCTTGCCGTTAATTGTAGTAAAATATTTTACCACCTTGAAATGCAGGAGGCCGGAATAAGTGGCTATCTGATTCCATGAGCCCATGTTGGGATAGGTTTGACCGGCAAAATTGTCCACGGCAACAGGATTTGCAGGATCTGCAAACACATAATAGCTGCGGTATTTGCTGTTCTTATTGGCCTTTGCTTCTTTAAACCAGGCGCATTGGTCTCCGGAGTGATTCAGGACATAGTCAATGTAAATGTCAATATTCTTTTCTGCGGCTTTCTGGATGAGCTCCTGAAGTTTAGCCTCCGTGCCATATTTGGGATTAATCGTATAATAATCCTTGATGTCATATGCATGGTATGACTGGGAATCGTTGACCGGAGACAGCCACAAGGCGGTAGCGCCGATGGCATCCAGATAATCCAGATGGTCAATTATGCCCTGGAAGTCGCCCCAGCCGTCTCCGTCAGAATCGGCAAAGCTGTAAACATTTAACTGATATGTGATTCCGGACTTTTTATCGGCAGGTGTGAGAGATGCGCTGTAATCACCAAGGAGTTCTCCGCCTTCTTCCACTTTGGCGTCATCGGCATGAGTAAAAGCGCTGCCGGCCTTGAGGAAATAGCCTATCTGGGTGGTCTCCGCAATGTAGAGGTCATAGGTGCCGGCCGGGAGCTTGATGTTGCCTCCTCCCTGGGAGAGGTTTACCTTCTCACCTACTTTGGGAGATGCGGCGCCGAAATTCACATCCCAGCTCTTGTTCTTGCGGAATTTGAATTCATCCGACGCCGTCACGGTCACGTTGAACGCCGCATGCCATGATCCGTCGGTCTTCATGGCCAAATCTTTGCTCCAATCACCGCCAAGGCCCACTACGGACCATTCGCTGGCTTTGTTAAAAGAACTAGGAGAGACTGTAGAATTATTATCCCCGGCATCAGGTTTAGTGCAGGAGAATACCGCCGCGGCTGCAGCCAGGACAAGAAGTAAATGGAAACGTTTCATATCTTGTGCGTTTAATTATCGGTTTAGCATACAATTATAATAAAAAAGCGTTGGAAATCCAACGCCTTGATTCTGTCCTGCCGAGTTTTTTGGATGGGCGGTCAAATCTGCCTCTGACGCACGGCCTCAAAGAGGAGGATTGCGGCGCTCACAGAGACGTTCAGGCTGTCCAGACGGCCAAGCATGGGAATACGGATATGGGCCGATGCAGCCCTCCGCCAGACATCCGTAAGGCCGGTGGACTCAGTGCCCATCACAAGGGCGGTTCCGCGGCGCATGTCTATGTCATAGTAAAGTGAAGAGTCCTGAAGCTGCGCTGTAAGTATCTGGATATCATGGCTTTGAAGGAATGCAATTGCTTCCTCCGAACTGCAGGCCACCGTGGGCACGGTGAACACCGCCCCTATGGAAGCCCTGATGAGGTTGGGGTTGTATAGGTCAGTGAGGGGGTCGCATATGAGAACGGCATCGGCCCCGGCGGCATCTGCGCTGCGGAGCACCGCGCCAAGGTTCCCCGGCTTTTCCACGGACTCCAGAACCATCACAAGCGGATTATCCGGAAGCTGCAAGTCACTGAGCGTGCGATCCTTATACTCCACCTCCGCTATTATTCCCTCCGTACTCTCCCTACATTCCTGCGGAGGGTATTGTATCGCAAATCGCCTCCGCTTCGCTTCGGCCCCTCCCACTGGCTGCGCCAGCGGGCCCCTCCCTCTTATCCGGCCGAGGGTGGCCAGAGATTTGCGATACAACACCCTCCGCAGTTAATTCACCACATATCTCCGGGCACACGAAGACAGTCTTTACGGAGAACCCAGCCTCAAGGCAGTGTTCAAGTTCACGTCGGCCCTCCACCACAAAAAGGCCCTGCTCCCGCCGCGCCCTGGATTTCTCCTGCAGCAGAAGCAGATTCTTGATCTTGGGATTCTGGGCCGATGTAATGGTCTCCATCTAGAATTTTTCCGGGCGCATCATAGGGAAGAACAGGACATCCTGGATGCTGTCCTTTCCTGTCATGAACATTGTAAGACGGTCTATGCCGATACCGATACCGGAGGTGGGAGGCATGCCGTACTCAAGGGCGCGGACGAAGTCGTAGTCAATGTACATGGCTTCGTCGTCTCCCTTTGACTTGAGGGCGGCCTGCTCCTCAAAGCGGTCAAGCTGATCGATGGGGTCATTGAGCTCAGAGTAGGCGTTGGCAAGTTCCTTACCGTTCACGAAGAGTTCAAAACGCTCAGTGAGGGTGTCGTCGTGGCGGCAGCGCTTTGTGAGGGGGCTCATCTCCACGGGATAGTCAATCACAAACGTGGGCTGGATGAGTTTTTCCTCGCAGTACTGGCCGAAGATGGCGTCTATGAGCTTTCCTACGCCCATCTCCGGGCTTACCTCAACGTTAAGTTTCTTGCAGGTTTCACGCAGTGCGGCCTCATCCATACCCTTCACGTCCACGCCGGCAAATTCCTTGATGGCATCCAGGATGGGGAGCCTGCGGAAAGGACCCTCGAAGGATATCTCGTTGCCGCCGATCACCTTTTTCACCCCGCCGGTAGCCTCTGCCACCTTCTGAAGCATCTTCTCCGTGAATTCCATCATCCAGAGGTAATCCTTGTAGGCGATGTACATTTCCACGCAGGTGAACTCCGGGTTATGGGTCTTGTCCATGCCCTCGTTGCGGAAGTTCTTTGCAAACTCATACACGCCTGCAAAGCCGCCCACGATGAGCCTCTTGAGGTACAGCTCATTGGCTATACGCATGTACATGTCCACGTCCAGGGCATTGTGGTGGGTGATGAAAGGACGGGCAGTTGCGCCGCCGGGAATGGCCTGGAGGATGGGGGTTTCCACCTCAAGGCAGCCGGCCTCGTTGAAGCACTGCCTCATGGTGTTGATGATGAGGGTGCGCTTCACGAAGGTTTCCTTCACCTGGGGGTTCACCACAAGGTCCACATACCTCTGACGGTAGCGGAGTTCAGGGTCCTCGAAGCTGTCATGGACGGTTCCGTCGGCATCAGTCTTCACTATCGGAAGTACGCGGAGGGATTTACTGAGCACCGTCAGTTCCTTAGCGTGGACGGAAAGCTGGCCTGTCTGGGTAAAAAAGGCAAAGCCCTTTATGCCGATAATATCGCCAATGTCAAGCAGTTTCTTGAAGACGGTGTTGTACATGGTCTTGTCCTCACCGGGGCAGATCTCGTCACGTTTTACATACACCTGGATGCGGCCTGCGCTGTCCTGCAGTTCCATGAAGGAAGCAGCGCCCATGATGCGGCGGCTCATGATGCGGCCTGCGATGCACACGTCCTGGAAATTGCCTTCCTCCGGCTTGAAGCCTTCTGCAATTTCAACAGTTGTGGTGTTTATGGGGTACAGGGGTGCCGGATAGGGATTTATCCCAAGTTCACGTAGTTTTGCAAGTGATTCTCTTCTTCCGAGCTCCTGCTCATTGAGTTCATAGTATGCCATAAGTCATTATTTAATTTGCAAAGATAGCAAAAAAGCGGGACTTTTCCTCGCTGGTAGTCATATTGTTGATTTCCAACCCTTTACTGATTTCTGATTGTACAATTTGCCCAAGCAGTTTTACATAAAACACTGATAATCACCGTATTGTCCACCAGGGAGCTCCCGGCATCTGTATTTTAAATTATATGGGGGAAATGACCGGCCCACAATCGGCCTGGCAGTTATCGGCCTGAAAATCAACTCCTTACGCAAATCTGATTGGCTAATTTGCACAACCAGATTAATCTAAAGCACAGAGTATCAGCCATTTAGCCGCCAGGAGAATACCAGCCGATTCAGAGCTTCTTTATCGGCATATGAAGATATTTGCCAATTTGCTCAGACGGGGCGCGTGTCAGCCTTCTGAGAAGGAGAAACAGTTCATATTTGCGATCCATATCATACGACAGGATAGCGTGAATATCCTTTACCCCGCACTCCCTCAGAATGATACCGGTCATCTGGTTATAATATGCATCAGACTTTCCCACAAAGGGTTCGTTCAGGTCATATTCACTGCCCGTGGTTGAGTGGATTGCCGTGAGCATAGCCCTGTAGTTGCCGTCAAAAAAACTCAAGGCCGCGTCATAGTCAATGACGTTGTATTTTGAAATGATGTAATCTGTGAGTTGAAGAGACTCCCGCCTGTCCAGTTTTTTGAAAAATCGCTTAAGCATGGCATAATTGAGAGGCCGATCTGCATTCCTTAGTCCATCAACCTCATCCAGGACCCGCCTCAGGGACTGGCTGGCCTTGTCCCGAACCAACTTTTCCGAGAATGGATGGTCGCTTTCGGCATAGGTCAGAAAAGTCCATCTGTACTCTTCGGCCTTCTCAACCAACTGACGTTCAACGGGATTATTGGCAATATAAATGATGTTTGACCTTGCCTTTTTAGCACCAACCTTAGGAACACTGCCAAACGGATGCTGGAAAAAATCTCCTTTCCGGCAACACGCAACATTGTGCTCTACGGCAAAATCATGAGCATATTCTGACATAAATGCCGATAATGTTTTCTTCTGCGATGTAACAACTGACAAGTGCACGTGATCCGGCATAGGGCACATCGCCAGAATGGTAACCTTATATTTCCTTGCTTTAGTACAGACAATGGTAAACCATACAAGATAATCACTTACCGTGTAAAAAATTACACCGCCGTCCCCTGCCCGGTGGTAGCAGTGGTTTATGATGTCCTTATAATACTTACGCCGGCCCATAGCTTTTTTCACAAAGATTGCAATTAAGGGCGGGTATTGAAAAAAACTGACGAATATAATAATCCGCCATAGCTTGGCGCTCATTGGCCTGAAAATCAGCAACTTACATAAGGCTGATTGAGCACCGTGCATAAGCAGATTCGCGTAAGGCATTGAAATCCAGGACATTAACAAAGGACAAAAAGAATCACGTCACAAGACGGGTCCTTTAAACGACAGGCCGATACTCAAACACCAGGCCTGACGCCTAAGCCACACGCTATCAACACTTTACATAAACCTGATTGGGCGCCGTGCACAATCAGGATTTTGTAATTGCTTGATTGTGAGGCCGATGACCGCCAGTGTTACAATCCGCTTTTTTAACTATCTTTGTAGAAAATAGGTTCAATATGGCAGACAACATATTCAGGGAAAGGATAGAGGCCGCAAGGGCGCTCATGCGCTCAAACAATTGGGACATCCTTATCATCACCGGAACGGACCCTCATGGGAGCGAGTACATTGCGCCCCGCTGGCAGCAGGTGGCCTGGCTTTCAGGGTTCACCGGGGAGGCCGGGGACATTGTGATAACAATGGACCACGCGGGTCTTTGGACGGATACCCGCTACTTCATACAGGCAAACCGGCAACTTGCCGGAACCGGCATTGAACTCCATAAGATGCGTGTTCCGGAGCAGGTTCCCATCCCCCAGTGGATAGCTTCCCTGGGCCTGGACGAGCCCACAATTGCAGTTGACGCCCTGTGCCAGAGCGTGGCAGCCGTGAGGGAACTGCAGGAGGCGGTTCCATCGGCCATAATTGTGCCGGTTCCGGACATCATAGGGCCGCTTTGGCAGGACAGGCCAGGAGTCCCTTCCACGCCCATCATCACCCTTGGAGAGGACCTTGTGGGGGAGAGCCGTGAGGCAAAGATCGGCCGTCTTCGCAAATGGCTGGTCCTTCAGGGGGCCGATGCAATCCTCCTTAGCGCCCTTGATGAGATAGCCTGGATTCTCAACGTCCGTGGGCAGGACATTGACTATAACCCGTTTGTGATATCGCATCTGCTTGTTTCCCTGGAGGAGGTCCAATGGTTCGTAAGAAAAGACGCCTTCGAGGACCCGGACCCTGAAACTCAGGCCAGTTTTGAGGAACTCGAGGCCGATGGAATAGCCATCAGGGACTATTCAGACGTGAATTTCGCCCTTGCATCCCTGCGGCTTGACGGGGTGGACAAGATATGCGTGAATCCTTCCGGAATAAACTACGCCTTAAGGGATGCCATTGATGACGGAGACCTTCTTCCGGAGGTCCTCGAAACAGGCTCTCCCATCCCGCTCTGGAAGGCCGTCAAGAATCAGGTGGAGATTGACGGCATGAGGGAGGCCCACATAGAAGACGGCCTTGCCGTGGAGCAGTTCCTCTACTGGCTAGAGCTGCATGCCGGCCGCGTAACGGAGTGGGAGGCAGCCTGTGAACTGGGCAGGCTGAGGGCTCAGATTCCAGGCTACCGCGGGGACAGTTTTGAGACTATATCGGCCTATGGAGAAGGCGCGGCCCTGCCGCATTATATCACGCCGGTAGAAGGCTCGTCCCTTCTTGAAGCCCGCGGCCTGTACCTTGTGGATTCCGGCGGGCAGTACCTCTTTGGAACCACGGATATCACGCGTACAGTGCCCCTGGGGCCGTGCACGCCGCTTGAGATTGAGGATTATTCGTTGGTACTGAAAGGGCATATCGGCCTTGCCATGGCAGTATTCCCAGCTGGCACCGCCGGCTGCCAGATAGACGCCCTGGCGCGTGAGCCGCTTTGGCGGGCGCGCCGTAACTTCGGCCACGGGACCGGCCACGGCGTGGGCTTTTTCCTTGGCGTCCACGAGGGCCCTCAGGACATCCGCCAGAACTTCAACTCCCAGCCACTTCTGCCCGGGATGATCCTCTCCGACGAACCCGGCATCTACCGGGAGGGCATGCACGGCGTGCGCCATGAAAACCTTGTGCTGGTGCGTCGCCTTGGAGACAACGAGTTTGGCTCATGGCTTGGGTTTGAGACGCTTACGCTGTGCCACTTTGACACATCCTGCCTTGATGTCTCCCTATTATCGGCCGATGAAATAGACTGGCTTAACGCCTACAACCGGCATGTCTATGAAGTGCTGAGCCCCCGCCTCCCTGCAGAGGTTGCCGAATGGCTGCGTGAAAGGACAAAACCCGTTTAATCCGCCTGCCGGCTTGTAGGAGAGAATGGCACGAAATTAGCGGCTTTTCATAGATAATACCGTTTTTTTATGTAAGTTTGTACAAATTAACATTGAATACTACTATGGCAAACGAAGATCCCCTTGAGAGAATTGAACGCGAAGAGCGTGAACGCAAAGAGAAGAAAGGCCCCCGCACCGTCATGACCATCCTGGCCTGCGTGGCTGCCGTCCTTGCCCTTGTACTGGGCTATATGCTCTATCAGAGAAGTACCCTTGTAAATGCACTTGAGAGCGAAAAGACTGAACTCGCCCAGCAGATGAAGGACCTCCAGAGCGATTTCTCACAGCTCAGCTCAGACTATGACTCCATCAACAGCCAGCTTGACACATCTCGTGAGCAGGTTGCAATGCTCATTGAAAAGCTGAACAAGACGGAAGCCACCAACCGCGCAAAGATCCGCCAGTATGAGAAGGAACTTGGTACCCTGCGTACCATCATGAAGGGCTACATCGTCCAGATCGACTCCCTCAACACCCTGAACAAGAAACTCACCGCAGACGCGGCCGCAGCACGCCGTGAAGCAGAGGAGGCCAGAAGCGCCAACCAGGAACTCTCCCAGCAGGTGGAGCACCTCTCCACCCAGGTCAGCGCCGGAAAGATACTCAGGGCACGTGCCATCTCACTTACCGGCTACTACAGCAACAACAAAGCCGGAGACCGCCACAGCCGCGTAGACTACATGGTTGCAGGCCTCACCCTGGTAGAGAATTCCCTGGCCGACCGCGGCCCCGTACGCGTCTATGTCCGCGTCAAGGACCCTGAGGGCATCCTCCTTATGAACAATGAATCCACGGAGTTCTCCGTAAAGGGTGAAGTCCTCCAGGCAACCGCTTCCCGTGAGGTAGACTATGAGGGCGCAGAGGTGGATCTCTCCATCTATATCAATGACATAGAGGAATATGTGAAGGGCGTCTACACCCTGGAAGTTTATACGGAAAAGAGCCTTCTTGGCAAGGCCGAATGCATGCTCCGATAGTATGATCTACATCCACGTTCCCTTCTGCAAAAGCTTTTGCACCTACTGCGATTTCTTCCGCGAAATCCCGCAGGAAGGAGCCTTTGACACATACACAAAGCTGGTTTGCCAGGAAATAAAAAGCCGCAGCAAGGAGATGGATGACTCTCTTCACACCTTGTATTTTGGCGGCGGAACACCATCCGTGCTTCCGCTGTCAAATCTTACAAAGATCCTCCTCACGCTGGAGGAATGCGGGCATGGCGGTCCCTACACGGAATTCACCATGGAGGTAAATCCTGAAGACATAGTGGAGAAGGGTCTCCCCTATCTCCAGAGTCTCAGGATGCTCGGGTGCAACCGCATAAGTATCGGCATTCAGTCCCTGGACGATGACCTCCTCCGCTGGATGAACCGCCGTCACAATGCAGAACATGCCATAAGGGCCGTCCAGATGGCAAGGGAGGCAGAATTCGAGAACATAAGCGTAGACCTTATCTTCGGCCTTTCAAACCTCACGGATGAGTGCTGGGAGCGCACCATTGACCACACCCTTGAACTCAAGCCGGAGCACATCTCCTGCTACCAGCTCACCGTTGAAGGGGACAGCGTCCTTGCCCACAGGCTGGAGGCCGGAGAATACGAAGAGGCTTCGGAAGACCAATGTGCAAGGCAGTACAATATCCTCTGCCACAAGCTTCATGCGGCCGGGTACAACCACTATGAGATCTCCAACTTCGCCAAACCAGGGTTCGAAGCCAAGCACAACGGCGGCTACTGGCAGCGAAGGCCCTATGTCGGGCTTGGTCCGTCGGCACACTCCTTCAGCGGAAGGGGCCGCAGCTGGAACAGCCCTGACATCTCCGGCTATTCCCGCACGGAGGAATCCCTCAGCGTGGAAGACGAGATTGTGGAAACCCTCATGCTGAGCCTCAGGACGGCACGCGGAGCAGACGCAGAGTTCCTGGAAGCCAACTGCAAGGCGGCCGATATCCAGCGCCTCATAGGGGAAGGGGCCCTCACAAAGGTTGGCCGGCGTTACCGCATCCCGGAAAACAGATTCTTTGTAAGTGACCAGATAATCAGGGAACTAATATGACGTATTTGAGAAGAGCGGCAAAATACTTTGTCCAGATAACAATAATCTTTGTCCTGATAATTGGGATCCTGATGCTTTCCGGCATGGTTTCCAAGGACGTTGCCGTGGCATTCCGCAGCGGCTGGAAATCCATCTGGATGATCCTTGGGCTGTTTGCCGTAATGAGTCTGGCATACCCTTTCTTTGGCTACGGAAAACGTAAGGTCCACGCCAACGGAGACCCCGCCCCCATGTGGGAGAAGATAGACCAGGCCATGGAAGAAAGGGGCTATGTCTTCTGCGGAAACACGGAGAACGGCGGCCGGAAATATCACCTTGCCAGCCCCGTGAACAGGGTTTCACGCCTGTGGGAAGACACCCTTACCATAGAATCCGTACTTGGCGGCTTTGAGATAGAGGGCCTTGTAAGGGACCTCTCCCGCGCCGTAATGACAATAGACCGTAAAATAAACAGCTATGAGTACTGATAAACAAAGCTTCAAGACAGTGGCCACCTTCACGGACAAGGTCATGGCCGATATGTGCGTTGCCATGCTTGGAGACAACGGCATCCCTGCCGGAGTCTTCGGAGCAGACTCCTCATATCCGTCCCTGAGTTTTGCCAGGAATATTGAGGTGAAGGTGAATGAAAGCGACTACGATGCCGCAATGAGCATTTTGGCGGCCTCGGACAAGGCGGAGTAAAACTCCTCCCCAAACGCATCTGTAAGCGGCCCGCGAAGGAACTGGTAGACACGGATTCCTTCGCGGCGCCCTTTTTCATAGGCGTCCTTGCATATATGCCAGCGGTGAAGGTTCAGGCCCACCCTTCCGCCGCCAAGGTCCACTACACGGATGGGATAGAGTGAGCAGGAGATGGGCTTCCGGAATGTTCCAAGGCCCTTGCAGAACTGGCGCTCGATGGCGCAGAAGCAGTTTCCATCGGCCTCAAAATGGCAGTAGGCGCATTCCTCTGAGCCGGGAACCACCGGAGTCACAAGGTCCCCGTCACGGTCAATCTCAAAGAATCCCTTGGCATCTATGGCCGCACGGCCCTTATCCGTCATGAGCGGGGAATAAATCTCATAATTGGCTTCCAGCGGCTCCAGTTCCTCTTCCTTAAGGGGAGCGCCGCTGTCTCCTATTATGCAGCAGCAGCCCTTGCACACGGGGTAGTCACAGGCAAAGAACTCCATGATGACTTCCTCGGACACAAGGACGTCACCTATCTCCACTATGGTTCCAAAGGCACTGCTCATTCAACAATGTATTCTACAGCCCCGCCGGCCGCAATGGAAGCAAGGAAACCTCTCACCTTTTCAGGGGTTATGGCCTGCAGACTCTCTGCATAGCGGGAGTTTAAATCCTTATTCAGGGCATAACGCACCTGCTGGGCCATTGTAAATCCTTCCGGAGTTGAAAGAAGGGCCTTCACTCTCTCCGACAGGCCGTTTTTCCAGGCCTGGACATCGGCCTGCGCGGGAAGGCGTTTTCCGGACTTCACAATTGCCGCACGGACGGCCGTTATGGCTTTATCCACATCCGGCTCCACAACATCTGCGGGAAGGCCTTCCACGGGAACAGGGAAACAGGAGATTTCCATATAGAAGCGCTCCTGAGGCTGGGTCATGGGGCCCACGGAGACGTTTGCCGTAAATCCATATGATGCGAGTTCCCAGATGAGAGCCTGCTGCATGGCCTGGGCCGCCACAAGGGAGAGATAGTAGTTGTCCGAGGTCACGGCAACAGGAGCCTCCATCACTACATGGATGCCGCTGGGGCCCTTGTCTCCGTCAATGGTCACGGTACCGTTGCGCTGCCGGAACTCTACCTGGCGGCGTGGTGTGGAGCCTTTCTGGATACCCACTCCGCCAAGGTATCGGCCCAGGATGCGTTTCACCACCCCTGCATCAAGGTCTCCGGAAATGATGAGGACTCCGTCGTTGAAACGGGCAAAGCGGTCGGCAAAATAAGCCTCGGCCTTGATCTGGGTTTGAGTTGTCAGTGCGCCAGGACGCTCTGAATAACGATATCCGGGATGAAGCTGCGCATAGACTATATCCATGGCCGATGGCTCCCTTAGCTTCTGAGCCGCACTGTAGCGGAGGAATTCCTCCCTGTTCATCTCACGCTGATTGCATATCGCAAGGAGGGTTTTCATAAGGAAGGCGAGCTTCCCGGACGGAGCGCTGCCGCTCAGAACAAGGCTGTTAAGGTGGACATCGGCATTCATTGAAAGGCCGTTCACTTCAAGCATGTCCTGAAAAACGGGCGCCGGGATGCCTCCTACGTCGTAAAGCCTGAGCATAGGGCCGATATTCCCGCCTTCCCCTTCCTGAAGGTCAGGGATCTGGGACAGGCCGCCGTTAAGGACAAGGGCATAATTGAACATCCTGGAGCCTTTTATCTCCTTGTATACAACCTTGACACCGTTGGAGAAAGTCCATACCGTGCCGCCTGAGAAGGGCTCCGGCTTCTCTTTCTGGATGCGGACCCGGGGAGGAGTGAAATCTATGCCCGCCGAGTCTGCACCGTGCCAGGTGTAATCGGCCTCAAAAGGCGCTACCAGGCCATTTTTATAGGTGGCGTTGTAAACCATCAGGGCCTCTGCGGGATCAAGCGTATCCCTTGCAGAAAGCTCAAGGGTAAGGTTGTCTTCCCCGGCCAGGAGGGCCGATGCATACTTATTGAAAAGCCTTGTCTCCGTCTCTTCAGGGATGTTTTTACGGGCGAAAAGGCGGACGCGCTCCGATGCGGGAGCAAGGTTGGCACCAAAAAGGAAATGGGCGATGCACGGGTTTATCTTGTCTTCCACCGCCGCAGCATCTCTCAAAAGCCCCGGCGTCAGGACTTCCTTTGCATCCGTGAATTCCGCCACGCTAACGCCTGCGGCGTCTATGGACGCTATGGAGCGGGCCATCACCCTCAGGGCGTGGTCTTCCTGACCGGGGGCGATACGGGCCGTAACGGTGTAACGTTCATCTCCCTTATAGTCACAGCTTCTCAGGGAATTGAATGAGATTGAGCCGCAGGTAACACCCTCACGGGCAAAATCCTTTTCCAGACGGTTTCTGAGTAGCACCAGGAATTCCAGGCCGAAGATATCCGTGACAAGGGCCTGGGCGGTATTCATGAAAACGTCCGGAATACGGTTTCCGGCATATGTGACGGCAATGGTTCCCGGGCCGATCTTAAAATCCAGAGCCACCGGCTGATGGGGGTTCCACTCGTACGCGGGCTCCGGCGCAGGTGCATTGAGTTTCTGGACAAGGAGGGAGAAGATATCCATCTTCTTCTTCAGTTCCACGGTGGGCTCCACGTCTCCCGACACAATGATGGCCTGCGGGGCGCTGCTCTCCGACATCTTGTAGAAAGTATACAGCAGCATTGAGTCCAGGACATCCTTCTTATAGAACGGAACATCCTTGAAAGTATACACGGTAGAACCTTCCCTTTCCGTGAGGAAACCTTCCCTGGTGGGCCCTATGCCCATCCTTGCAAGGAAGGCCGATGAAAGCCCGGCACGTTTTTCTGCGGTGAGGGAATCTCCTTTCTGAACCAGGGCGATTGAAGCGTAACCCTTTCTGACAGGAGCCTTTACCATATAGTAGGATGCGCCACAGCCAAGTTTTCCCATCTCTATGGAAGGATCTACCGGGAGCGGCGGAAGCTGCTGGGCTGGCACAGTTATTGCGAAACAAAGCCCGGCAAGTACCGTAAATATGCTTTTGAGTATATTCACACTGCAAAGTTAAGATTAAAATTGCTATATTTGCAACTTGCACGCCAACAGAAAACAAATTAAACAATAAGGATATGAAAAAGTTTTTAGTAGTGTTTGCAGCTCTTGGCCTGGCATTCAGCGCTATGGCTCAAGACTTTAACGAGGCCGTCGAGACTTTCAACCAGGCAGCCCAGGCAGAATCCAAGGCAGAAGCCCTCAAACTTTTCAAGCAGGCTTACATTCAGTTTGTGTCCTGCGGTGAAATGGCCGAGGCCCAGGAAAAGGTAGATGAACTCAAGGACATCATCCCCGCATACTCTGTAGCAGTTGCCAAGGAAAGCATCGCCTCCAAGGATTATGACGCCGCAATCGTGGCTCTGGGTGATGCCGCCGCAGACTGCGCAGAATTCAGCGCAGAGGAAAAGGCCGCAGAGGTCAACGACCTTTTCGGTCTCACCTATAAGGCATCGGCCAAGAAAGCCCTCGCTGCAAAGGATGCCCAGACCGCTTTCGCAAACCTCAAGAAATGCGTTGAATACACTCCTGAGGACGGTGAGGCACAGTTCCTTCTTGGACGTATCCTCCTGAGCTCCGGTAAGATTGACGAGGCTAAGGCCGCATTCGAGGTAGCATCGGCCAACGGCAAGGACGCAGAAGTGAAGAAGCAGCTCTTCAACTACTATTACAACAACGGCCAGAAGGCCCAGCAGGCCAAGAAGTACGCCGAGGCAGTAGAGGATTACAAGGCAGCCCTTGAGATCAATCCTGAGCCCGAGAAAGCCGCCATCTTCTTCAAGATGGGCATCAGCTACGGTGCACTTGGAAAGAAGGCCGAGCAAAACGAGGCCCTCAAGAAGTACTGCGCACTTGATGCCGCAGCTGCCGCCAACGACGACATCCTCCTCACCATCGCCCAGAACGCCGTGGCCCTGAAGGATGCAGAAACCGCCAAGGAATTCTACGGCAAGCTTGCTTCCAGCAAGAACGAAGCCTACGCCAAAGAGGCCAAGAACTACCTGAAATAGGCAGCCCCTTTATGGTTCTCCCCTTGCGGTGGAACTCAATCACCTAAGAATGAGCAACTTACCGGGTTCTTTGGGAAAAGATTTAACACCAAAGAATCCGGTAAATCTTTATAAATCAACAGTTTAACCTCCACTTATGCTCCGTGCCATCCTTGCGCTTATCGGCCTTACAGCCGCTATGACCCTTCACGCCCAGGAATACAGGCTTCTTATTGGAACCTACACGGAAAACACTTCCGCCGAAGGTGTGTACCTCTATTCCTTTGATTCAAAACAGGCCGATGCCACCCTTCTTGACATGGCCCCAAGCGGCAATCCGTCGTTTGTCATCAATAACCCGGAAAAGTCAAGGGTGTACTGCGTGAACGAGTTCAACGACGGACGTCAGGGGGTGAGCGCCTTTGCCCTTGAAGGGAATACACTGAAAGGCCTTGACAGCGCCGTTATTCCAAAGGACCAGGTAGACGGAGAAGACCCCTGCAACCTCCTGTATGCCGGAGAAACAATTATCAGTTCCAACTACACCGGCGGATCCGTTACGGCCTTCGCCCTCAATGAAGACGGCGGCTTCATAGGAATGTCTCAGTACTTCTCCTGCAACGCCGAGTATACGCAGGTCATAACCGGACTCTCTTTAGGGGAAACCCCGGCCCATATGCATTGCGCGGTAACTTCTCCGGACGGCAAGTATATTTTTGTGACAAACCTTGGGATGGACTGCATACACCGTTTTGTCCGCACGGAAGGCATACATCCCCTTGGGAATTCAACCGTTGCGTGGAAAAATGGAGGCCCACTGGTCAAGTTCGGCCCCAGGCATATGGTTTTCAGTGCCGATGGCCGCTACGCATATCTTCTCTGCGAACTGGGCGACAAACTGGTGGTTTTTGAGTATGACAACGGGGAACTATCTCCCATCCAGACTCTTACCGCCTATAAGGGCAAGGGACATGGGAGTGCCGATATCCACATCTCCCCTGACGGCCGTTTCCTCTATACCAGCCACAGGCTGAAGGAAGACGGTATTGCCATTTTCTCAATCGACGAGGCAACAGGAAAGGTAAAAAAAGCAGGTTATCAGCCCACCGGGCGCCACCCAAGGAATTTTGCCATCACCCCTGACGGGAACTGGCTCCTGTGCGCCTGCAGGGATGATAACCGTATAGAAATCTATTCAATAAATAAGGAAACCGGAGCACTCACCTCCACTGGCAGAGCCATAGAAGTTGGTGCTCCGGTATGCGTACAGATCCTTTAGTCCCTTCCGGAATAGGAAGTGGACTTGAAGTCCTTCACCCACACCTGGCGCTCGATTGGTTCGTCCAGGGAAATCATGGTGTCTGTGGACTGGATGTAGGGGATCTTCTGGATGGTGTTCAGAAGGATCTCCATAAGGTGGTCATTATCCAGGCAGTAGAGCTTTGCAAGTATGGCAAAGCGGCCGGTGATGAAATGACACTCTACAATCTCAGGAATTTTCTTAAGATTTGAAATCACCTCAGGATATTTGGTGGATTCGCTGAGAGAGATACTTACAAATGCGCAGATGTTGAGACCCAGGGCCTGGGGTTTGACCAGAAGGCGTGAGCCGGTGATTACGCCATTTGCTTCCAACCTCTTGACTCTCTGATGAATAGCCGCGCCGGAGACGCCGCATTCACGGGCAATCTCAAGGAAAGGCATACGGGCATTCTTTACCAGGAAGGAAAGTATTTTCTGGTCTATCTCATCAATGTGATACTTGGCCATAACTTACACTTTTTAACTAACTGGAAGCAAATATACAAATTATTTTGTTTTTTTACCTCCCCTGACGAACTTTTTTGTTGGAGGGGCACTGGTTATAATTGCTTGACAGTCAGCCAGCGTAAGGGAAGCGGCATCTTTTCCGCGTGGAATCTTATAATTTGAATCTCCCTGTTTGATGTAGGGACCGTAACGTCCGTTGATGACTTTGATGTCTCCGAAATCGGCCATAATCTCCTGAGCGGGCTTCTCTGCGGGGGTCTCGTTGATGAGGGCCTCGCACTCCTCAAGGGTTATTGTGAGAGGGTCCTTGCCGCGGGGAAGTTTCACATTTCTTACGCCATACTTGAGGTACGGCCCGAACTTGCCGCGAGTTGCAATGACGTCAAGGCCGGAAATCTTACCCACGGTGCGGGGAAGTTCAAGGAGCTTCAGGGCATCAGAGAGAGTTATGGTCTCAATGAGCTGGTCTTTCCCGAGGGATGCGCTCTGACGGTTTTCCCCGTCTCCCTTCTGGACATAGGCGCCGAATTTCCCGAATGTTGCCGTAACCATCTGGCCGTCAGGAGCCAGGCCAAGCTCACGGGTGACACGGCTGTAACCTTTCTCCTGCAGGACCTTCTCCACATTATTATGGAAAGGGCGGTAGAATGAGTCTATGGTTGAGCTCCAGTCCTTCTTGCCGTCGGCAATCTTATCGAAATCTTCCTCAACGTTGGCGGTGAAGTCGTAGTCCAGGACATCGGCAAAATTGTCCACCAGGAAATCCGTCACGATAAGGCCGATCTCCTGAGGGAGGAGCTTACCCTTTTCTGCACCCACAACCTCCTTCTTGGTGGTTTCCTTGATAGTGGAGCCCTTGAGCGTAAGATTCTTCACTTCATGAACGGTTCCGGGCTTGTCTCCCTTGACGGCGTATCCGCGGCCACGGGTAAGGGTATCAACGGTTGCCGCATAAGTTGACGGGCGGCCGATTCCAAGCTCTTCCAGCTTCTTGACCAGAGTTACCTCAGAGTAGCGCTGAGGCGGGGCGGTGAACTTGGACATGGCATAGATTCCGTGATCTACCAGGGTGTCACCAACGTTAAGTGACGGGAGCATGACCTCTACGTCGTCCTGGGAATCGTCGTCACGGCCTTCCATATATACCTTCATGAAACCGTCAAACAGGAGTTCCGCGCTCTGGAGGCCATAAAGTTCCGGCCGGTGGTCCTGCTCTATGGTGATGGAGGTATTCATGACCTTGCTAGCGGCCATCTGGGAGGCGATGGTACGCTTCCAGATAAGCTCATAAAGAGCTTTCTCCTGAGGGGTCCCTTCTATCCAGGCCGATCCCAGGTATGTGGGACGGATAGCCTCATGTGCTTCCTGGGCACCCTTTGACTTGGTATGGTACTGGCGGGTATTGAGATACTCCGGGCCGTAGCAGTCAAGTATATATTTCTTTGCGGCGCCAAGGGCAAGGGAAGAGAGGTTGGTGGAGTCTGTTCTCATATAGGTAATGAGACCTCTCTCATAGAGGGCCTGCGCGATGCGCATTGTGGTAGCCACAGGGAAACGGAGCTTACGGCCGGCCTCCTGCTGAAGCGTGGAGGTGGTAAAAGGCGGAGCGGGATAGCGCTCCCCTTCCTTTTTCTCTATGGATGCAATCCTGTAATTTGCGCCGATACTCTGCTCCAGGAAAGCTCTGGCCTCAGACTCGGAGGCAAATTTAGTGTCAAGGGTAGCCTTAAGGCCGATCTTTGAGCCCACCGGGCGGAATTCGGCCTCTACGCGATAGAAGGGCTCAGGCCTGAAAGCCATGATCTCCTTCTCACGGTCTACGATAAGGCGGAGCGCAACGCTCTGGACACGGCCTGCGGAGAGCTTGGGCTGGATCTTCTTCCAGAGGATGGGAGAAAGCTCGAAGCCAACCAGACGGTCCAGCACGCGGCGGGCCTGCTGGGCGTCCACAAGGTTCATGTCAATATCCCTGGGATGCTCTATGGCCTCCAGGATGGCGGGCTTTGTAATCTCATGGAAAACAATGCGGCGGGTCTTGTCCTTGGGGAGTTCAAGAGTCTGGGTAAGGTGCCAGGATATGGCTTCTCCCTCGCGGTCTTCATCGGAGGCAAGCCATATGGTGGACGCTGCATCTGCAAGCTTCCTCAGGTCTGCCACCACCTTCTTTTTATCGGCGGGGATGACATACTCCGGCTTGAAGCCGTTCTGAACGTCTACACCAAGCTTATGTTCTTCAAGGTCCCGGACATGGCCGATTGATGCCTTTACCAGGAAATCCGTTCCAAGATACTTCTGAATGGTCTTCACCTTTCCGGGTGACTCCACGATAACTAGATTTTTGCCGCTCATATCCTTCAATTTTTCTGCAAAGTAAAGCACAATCTGGGCAATTTTCCAAATTTTCTGATTATTTTTGTAATTCCATATTTAGGCAAGACCTAAGGTCTTGTTGCGCACAATTTTTTTTTGCTTGAATATGACAGATCAAAATAAGAAGAAAGTCACCAAATGGTTCTGGATCCTCATCACCGCTCCGGTAGTGGCGGTTATCGGCCTGCTGTGCCTGGTGTGGGCCTTTGCCGATATCCCTTCCCTGGAAGAACTTGAGAACCCGGATTCCAAACTTGCCACCCAGGTAATTGCGGAAGAAGGGGAAATCCTTACCACTTATCATATAGAGAACCGTACCTTCGTGAGCTACGACGAACTTGCGCCCTCGCTGGTCCAGGCCGCCGTGGCAACTGAAGACAAACGCTTCTACAAGCATTCCGGAATAGACCTCCAGTCCCTTGGCCGCGTGCTTTTCAAGACCCTCCTCTCAAGGGATTCCTCCCAGGGCGGCGGCTCCACCATCACCCAGCAGCTTGCCAAGACCCTCTACCCCCGCGGAGAGCGCGTAGGAAAGTTGAAGATGATCTGGATAAAGCTCAAGGAATGGATCACCGCCATAAAGCTTGAACGCAACTACACCAAGGAAGAGATAGTTGACATGTACCTCAACGCCATCTTCTTCGGGTCCAACTCCTACGGCATATCATCGGCCGCAAACCAGTTCTTCGGGAAAAAGCCTTCGGAGCTCCTCACCCAGGAAAGCGCCGTGCTGGTGGGTATGGTGAACAAGCCCACCCGCTACAACCCCGCCATCAACCCTGACAACGCCCTCAAGCGCCGTAACCTTGTGCTGGAGCGCATGAGGGAGATGAAATACCTCACCAAGGCGGAATGTGATTCCCTCCAGGCACTCCCCATTGAGCTTCACGCCCGTCAGGGAGACCGCACCACCGGAGTAGGCCCCTATTTCAGGGACATGCTGCGCCGCACGCTCAGCGCTTCCCAGCCCAAGCGCTCCTCCTATTATATGATAGAGGATTACAGGGCCGATTCCCTCCTCTGGGCCGATGACCCCCTGTACGGCTGGCTGAACAAGAACTCCAAGAGCGACGGTACCCCCTATGACCTTGACCGTGACGGCCTGAGGATATACACAACCGTCAACTACAAGATGCAGCGCTACGCTGAGGAAGCAATTGCAGAGCATCTTGGAAAGGATCTCCAGAAGGCCTTTGACAGGGAGCTTAAGTACAGAAGGAATCCTCCTTTCATGGCCGATACCGAAAAATCAGTCATAGAGACCACCATGAAGCAGGCCCGCCGCTGGAGTGACAGAACCCGCATGATGAAGGCTTCCGGCGCCACTGACGCAGAGATTGAGGCCTCCTTCAACGAGCCCGTAAAGATGAGGGTGTTCACATGGGACAAACCCGGTTACAGGGACACCGTCATGACCCCCAACGACTCTATCCGTTACTATAAGTCCTTCTTCCGTGCCGCGTTCATGGCCATAGAGCCCGGAACCGGCTATGTCAAGGCATATGTGGGCGGCCCGGATTACCGCTACTTCAAGTACGACAACGTCCGTCAGGGCAAGCGTCAGGTTGGTTCAACCGTGAAGCCCTTCATCTATACCCAGGCCATGGAGTCTGGCATGACTCCCTGTGACCAGGTCCTCAACTCCCCCGTTGTGATTGTAATCAACAAGGACGGAGACACCTGGTCTCCCCAGGACCCTCACGCAGACGGAACCATGGTAGACCTTACCTGGGGCCTGGCTCACAGCTCCAATTCTGTATCGGCCTATCTTATGAAGCAGCTGGGCGCAGAATCCATGGTTTCCATGATGAGAAAGATGGGAATCACCGGATTCATAGATCCCGTGGTGTCTCTGTGCGTAGGTGCCGCAGATCTTTCAGTATATGATATGGTCACAGCGTACAACACTTTCCCTTCAGGCGGCGTCTACACCAACCCCATGTTCGTCACGCGTATTGAAGACAGCGAAGGCAATATCCTTGCGCAGTTCTCTACACGTAAGCATGAGGCCCTTTCACAGCGCGCCACAGGAGAGATGCTCACCATGATGAGGGCCGTGGTAGACCACGGCACCGGCGTAAGGCTGCGTCTCAAATACGGCCTCAAGGGAGAGATTGCAGGCAAGACCGGAACCACCAACGACAACTCCGACGGCTGGTTCATAGGCTACACGCCCCGAATCACCGCAGGCATATGGGTTGGCTGCGAAGACCGCTATGTGCGCTTTGCAAACAACAGCCTTGGCCAGGGCGCCAACATGGCCCTGCCCATCTGGGGACTCTGGATGAAGAAAGTGCTTAAGGACGGCACCCTTGGCATATCAGAGTCAGATGTCTTCCCGGAGGAACTGAAGGGTTACTGGTGTTCTCCTGCAACTGAAGAGCAGGCGCCGGAAAAAGAAGATCTTGAAAATTATTATTTCGAATAATGGCAAATTATAAGTCAATTGCAGTCATTTACGGTTCAGACTCCTCAGAATGGGAGGTATCCTGCCGCAGTGGAGAATTCATCGCATCCCGTATAGACGAGTTCAAGTACGACGTCTATGAAATCTTTGCCCGCTTTGGAAAGTGGAAGCTGGTTGCCATGCGCAAGGCCAATTCCATGCGCATGCCGTTCCCGGAAGGCGCCCAGCCGGAGGTGGACAAGACGGATTTCTCCGTGATGGTACTTGGAGAGAAGGTACAGCTGGATTTTGCATACATAATGCAGCACGGTGCGCCCGGTGAAACAGGCCTCCTGCAGGGTTACCTTGAAATGCTTGGTATTCCCCACTCCACCTGCAGCGCATTTGTAACCAGCGTGGCCTTTGACAAGTATTCCTGCAAGAGATATATCCAGGACGCAGATTACGTGAAGTTTGCCCCGGACTGCGTAATCCGCCGCGGGGAGGATGTCCACAATTTCTGCAAGATGGTTACGGAAAGGCTCCGTTTCCCCGTGTTTGTGAAGCCCACGGACAACGGTTCCAGTTTTGGCATCTCCAAGGTGACAAAGCCCGAAGACCTTCCTTCGGCCATAGGTTTTGCCTTCTCCGAGGGCCGCACCGTTATGGTGGAGCAGGGCATCCCCTGCCAGCATGAGCTCACCTGCGCCGTTTACGCAGACGGCCAGGAGGTAAAGGCCCTTCCAGTCATAGAGATAATCTCCCAGACCGGCTGGTTCGACTACGACGCCAAGTATAACGGCCTCAGCTCAGAAGTCTGCCCCGCAGAGATTCCGGAAGAGCTTTCAGTCCACATCCAGGAAATCTCCAAGCGCATCTATCGCCACCTTGGCTGCAAGGGACTTGTCAGGATAGACTATATATCGGCCCCGGACGGAATCTACTTCCTTGAGGTGAACATCATTCCCGGCATGACCAACGCATCCCTGGTGCCCAAGATGGTGCGTGCCGCCGGAATGGACATGACCTACTTCCTGTCAAAGATTATCGACAACGCCTGATGCTCCTTGCCGATTTCATCAAGAAGGGCGTAGCTGCCCTTGAGCCCCTGTATCCCACCGCCGAAGCCCACAGCATCGTCCTGATGCTGTGCGAAAGCCTTATCGGCACAAAGAGTTACACGCACATAGTTGAGCCCCGGTACGACATAGACAAAAAGGCCGAACAACCGCTTGCAGAGGCAATGCTGCGCCTTCAGGCCGGGGAGCCCATCCAGTACGTGATTGGCCGGACGGATTTCTGCGGGCACTCATTCAAGGTAAACAGGAACGTCCTCATCCCCCGCCCGGAGACAGAACTCCTGGTGAGGGAGGCCATCAAGATTGCCGGACGCATCCAGCGTATGAGAATCCCCTACGGCAAAAGCGCAGAGCCCGTGCGCGTTCTGGACCTGTGCACCGGTTCCGGCAACATAGCATGGTCCGTGGCGCTGGGAGTTCCCGGTGCCCGAGTAGTTGGCGTGGACATCTCTGAAGCCGCCCTGGACGTAGCCAGAAGCCAGAATTTCTCTGCCGACCTAAAGGCCACGGGCGCTCTTGCCCCAACCTTTGTGGCGGCCG
The DNA here is from genome assembly GCA_900321715.1 of uncultured Bacteroidales bacterium. Lineage (GTDB taxonomy): Bacteria > Bacteroidota > Bacteroidia > Bacteroidales > UBA932 > Cryptobacteroides. Next base: position 101,733 of record ONXC01000006.1, read on the forward strand.
ATGTCCTGGACACTGAGCAGGAATTCAACTACGGTTCCTTTGACCTTATCCTGTCAAATCCTCCCTACATCATGGAGAAGGAGCGCGCGCTCCTCAGAAAGAACGTGGTGGACTATGAGCCGGCATCGGCCCTGTTTGTCCCTGACGACGACCCTCTCCTTTTCTACCGTGCCGTAGCTCGGTGGTCGGAGCGCTTTCTATCTCCTGAAGGAAAGGGCCTTACTGAGATCAACGAGGTCCTTCCAAAAGAGACCGTGGCGGTTTTCCGGGATTCCGGATTCGGGGAAATTGACGTAGTTAAGGATTTTTTTGACAAAAACAGGTTCGTTTTCTATATGAAATAGGCATCTGAAACCACTCAGATACCTTTTTTCCGTTTCATCCGTTTCACTATTTTTGAAACGGATAACTCTCCTCAACTTTGTATCCGGAGCCGGGCTTTAATCCGGATATGAAATGCTATGAAAAAGTGTCTGCTTATTGTGACCATGGCAGCCGCCGTCTTCTGCGGCTGCAGTAAAACCGATTATGTACCTGAAACCGCCCGCGAGGAAGCGCCGCGGTTCGTTGCGCTTGAAGATGTGGCAAAGATCTTTGCAGGATTGCCTATTGGCGTGGATCAGATGACCGAGGTTCACGACGCCGCATCCGGGAGCGCCGTCAACGGCTACGACGAAGAATACCTGATGAAAGATCTCTTTGAGGCCCCCGGAACCGGCGTAGGAGACGTCCAGTCAAAAGCCAGGGAGTATTCAAGGCCGCTGAGGGACCTCCTGAGGGAAGCTCTTTCCACAAAGGCCCATACAGAGGGCGCGCAGTGGCTGGACTCCCTGATGGTATCCGACGTCCAGATATACTGGCCGTTCAGCGATTCCTGGAACGGCAGCGCCCTGCCGGTCATAACCTTTGACCCGGGGGATTTTGCAACAAGTAACGTAGGCTATGCCCTTAAGGCCGATGGCAGTTATGACAAAGTGCTTGTGGACGAGCAGATGGCCCGTGAAAGGCCCGTGTGGGTAATGAACCGGAACTCTGACGCAGATTACAAGTCCCTTGAGATGAGGCGCCGGGAAGACCCTTCCTGGGGAAACGGCGGCGGGGACATCATCGTAAGGCCTGAGACCAAGGCCCAGGCCGATATAAAGACCCTGATTCTGCGCTCTTTCACCGCAAACCGGCAGTACGACAGCTGGTTTGCCGGCGCTTCGGAATTCTTTGTGAAAGTGGGAAGCGTGGAGAGCTTCAAGGCCTCAACAGAGGCCGAACTAAGGCTCTATAACCCCACCATCACGGACTTCATGATTGTTGTGAGAAGAAAGCAGGTGGGGCAGGAGATCCCCTTCAATGCCGTTCTGGTGTCAGAGTGGACAAAATCCCTTACCAACTGTGCCCTCATGCTCATTGAGGACGACGGCGGCTCCCGCACCACATGGAAAGCCAATGCGATGGTGAAGGTCAATTCCAAAAGTTACGGCATTGAGCTGGAACTGCCCCTGAACTCCCGCGACGACGTTGTTTGGCGCGGTTCCCTTACCCGTTCCTACATAGAGAAGTACAGCGGAGAACTGGGTCACTTCGGAGACATTGACATGGTCCTGGAACTGATATGAGCAGCGTAGCCATACCCTTAACCGTTATTACAAATTTGGATATTCGTAATAACTTTTCTATCTTTGCCATAGCAAATGAATACGCTATGACAACCAAACTCATCAATATCGGAAACAGCAGAGGTATTGTGATTCCCGCAAAACTGCTCAAGAAGTATAAGGTGGACGACAATGCTTCCGTATCACTTGAAGAAGAAAACGGCAGGCTTTATCTTAAGTTTTCTCCAGCAGAGGAAGAGCCCTACACCGGTCCGTTCACCGGTCCGTTCAAGGCTCTCAAGGACCTCGTTGATGAAGACGCCTGGGGCGGAAAAGACATGGATCCCGTGGAATATGTGAGGCAGCTAAGGGATGACAGCAAAGCCGAGAAACGTGTAATAGACTGGGGAGATTTCTAATATGTATTTAATTGATTCCGACACTCTTATTGCCCTCGGACGCGGGAAAACCTTTATTCAAGATAGAATAAACCGATGTGGCATAAATAATTGCGTCCTATCTGAAATAAGCCTGGCTGAACTGTATGTTGGTGTTTATAAAATCCGGAGCAGCAAGGAGGAACTATTTCTACAGTTTTTAGAAAACTGCTTCAAAATAATCCCGATTTCGCCTGCAATAAAAACTTTTGCCAGACTCCGGGCGCAACTGGAAAGCTCAGGTTTTATTCTTGATAAAATGGACCTTTTTATTGCAGCAACGGCGCTGGTCAATGACTATACTTTGGTATCACATAATACCAGTCATTTCTCCCGAATCCCAGGATTGAAACTAGAAGACTGGATAGAAGAATGACTTACCTTGAACTACTTGCTCCGGCACGTACGGCCGATATTGGAAAAGCCGCAATAGACTGCGGCGCCGATGCCGTGTACATTGCCGGGCCGGCTTTCGGGGCCCGCGCCGCTGCAGGAAACTCCGTTGAAGACATAAGGGACCTGTGCGCCTATGCCCACCGCTATGGAGCAAGGATATTTGTTACGGTAAACACCATTATTTATGAGGATGAACTGGAGGACGCCAGAAAACTTGTCCTGGACCTTGCCGGGGCCGGAGTTGACGCCCTCATAGTACAGGATCCTGCTGTCATAGAGATGGCCCGCGGCACCGGAATGGCCCTTCATGCATCCACGCAATGCGCCATCAGAACGCCTGAAAAGGCCAAGTTTATTGAAAGCCTGGGATATGGGAGGATTGTCCTTGAACGCCAATTATCCCTTGATCAGGTCCGCGCAATAAGGGAGGCGGTATCGGCCGAAATTGAATTCTTTGTTCACGGGGCCCTCTGCGTATGCTACAGCGGGCAGTGCTACCTTTCTGAATATCTTACCGGCCGAAGCGCCAACCGTGGAGAATGCGCCCAGGCCTGCCGCAGCCGTTATGACCTCCTTGACGGAAACGGCAAAGTCCTTATGAGGGACAAAGCCATCCTCTCCCTCAAGGATTACAACCTTCTTCACCGCCTGGAGGATCTGGCCGATGCCGGCGTATGCTCTTTCAAGATTGAAGGCCGCCTCAAGAGCGAATCATATGTCAGAAACGTAGTCACGGCATACAACCAGGCGCTGAACGCATTGATTGAGAAGTGCCCCGGGAAATACTCCAGGGCATCGTTCGGCCATGTGAACGGCGGTGTGGCTCCGGACCTTGAAAAGACTTTCAACCGCGGATATACGGAACTCTTCATTGACGGCAACCGTGGAAAATGGTCCTCCATGGACGTCCCCACCCATCTTGGAGAGTATGCGGGAGAGGTTTCCAGCATCACCAGGGACGGGATAGTCTTAAGGTCATCGGCCCTGGACCTCTCAAACGGAGACGGCTTTGCCTTCCTCAGCGGCAATGAGATTGTGGGCTTCCGGGCCGATGTAGCAGATGGCCTCACCCTCCGCTGCCGCGTTCCGGAAGGGCTCCGGGTTGGGACAAAACTCTACCGCAACATAAGCGCAAAGTTCCAGAAACGCCTGGAGGCATCGGCTCCGGTAAGGGAGATGACGGTATTCACTACAGTCCGTCTGAGCGGTAACACCATTGGCGTCACGGCCAGGGCGGAGGATGGACGGGAAGCGGCCGTGTCACTCACTGCAGACAACGGACCCGCACGTGACCGGGAAAGAATGCTGTCCGTGATTGCCGGTCAGATAGCAAAGCGCAGCGGGCATTATTCCTTCCTTGAGCCGGAAATACACGCTGAAGGTGAAGTTCCGTTCATGACATCGGCCTTCCTCAACGGAATAAGGCGTGAAATAGCTCAGGAACTTGACGGGATGCAGGTGCATGCAGTTCCGCTCAAGTTGGGCGCCGTTTCGGAAGAATCGGCCCCCAGGGAACTATCCTACAAGGCTAATGTGGCAAATTCCGTAGACCGGGCCATCTACGCCAAAAGGGGCGCGGAAAAGATGGAAGATGCCTATGAGATCTCTCACAGGGACGGCGCAGAAATTATGAGGAGCAAATACTGCGTCCGTCACGAACTTGGCCTGTGTCCCAAACAGGGCAAAAACAAACCGGAGCCCCTGTACCTTCTCAATGCAGGCAAGAGACTCCGTCTTGATTTCCACTGTGCAGAGTGCGAGATGACCGTTACAGCAGAGCGTTAGCCAGCGTAAGGTCTTCAGGGGTGGTGATCTTTATGTTGTAGCGCTCCCCTTCCGTGAAACTGAGAGGTATGCCGAAGCGCTCCGCCACTGAGGCGTCATCGGTAAAAAGGGTGTCGTACCCCTGCGTATAGGCCTCTTTCAGGCGCTCGCTCCAGAAAATCTGAGGGGTCTGGGCTCCGAAAAAGCGGCTGCGATCGGCCTTCTCTCCGGAAGAGACCAACTTCCCGGAAGCGTCCTTGTCCAGAACCTTCAGGGTATCCGTCACCGGCATTACGGGAATAAGTGCCTCTACGGAAGCGGCCTCATCAAAAAGTCTCCTGATACAACCGGCCGATATAAGCGGCCTCACGCCGTCATGCACTGCCACCAACGCGCCGTCAGGGACATACGCAAGGGCGTTTTTCACGGAATGGAAGCGGGTGAAGCCGCCTTTCACCAGACGCTGCGGGCAGGTGAAGTTTTCCTTTATGCAGTACTGCCGCCATGAAGCCACATTTGCCTCCGGAAGCACCGTGATTATATGGAGGTCAGGGACGGCCGCCATGAATCTTTCAAGCGTCACGCGCAGTATGGGCTTACCCCCCAGTTCAAGGAACTGTTTGGGAACGGCGGCCCCCATTCTGGTGCCCACGCCGCCTGCCGTAACGATGAGGTACTTTTTTCTCTCCATAGAGTAAATACTTTACGCAAATCTAAACAATTTTTAGTAACTTTGAAAGTTAATCGCAAATAGACCTATACATAGCATATGGCTTTCAGTTTTTTAAATCAGGAACTGGCAATTGACCTTGGAACCGCCAACACCGTCATCTTCCAGAATGACCAGATAGTGCTGGACGAACCCTCCATCGTCGCCATTGACAACCAAACCGGAAAATGCATCGCACTTGGCCAGAAAGCCAAGCTCATGCATGAGAAGACAAACCCCGGAATCAAAACCGTACGCCCTCTCCGTGACGGCGTTATCGCAGACTTCAACGCAGCGGAAATGATGATCCGCGGCTTCATAAAGCAGGTGAACTCCCGTCACCGCAGCCTCTTCGCCCCCAACATCAAACTGGTTGTGGGCATCCCTTCAGGCTCCACTGAGGTTGAGATCAGGGCCGTCCGTGACTCCTCCGAGCACGCCGGTGGCCGTGACGTATACCTCATCTATGAGCCCATGGCCGCTGCCCTTGGTATCGGCCTTGACGTAGAAGCCCCTAAGGGAAACATGGTTGTAGATATCGGAGGCGGCACCACTGAGATTGCCGTCATCTCCCTTGGCGGCATCGTCCAGCAGGAATCCATCCGCGTTGCCGGTGACGTCTTTACTGCCGATATCCAGAATTACCTGAGGCAGCAGCACGTGATAAAGGTTGGTGAAACCACCGCCGAAAGAATCAAGATTGCCGTTGGCGCAGTCATTCCCCAGCTCCCCGGTGAGGAACCGGAACCTTTCGTGGTACGCGGTCCCAACCTCATGACCGGCCACCCCGCAGAGGCCGTCATCCCCTACCAGGAAATTGCCCACTGCCTGGACAAATCCATCGCCCGTCTTGAGGCCGCCATCCAGCAGGTCCTGGAGCAGACTCCTCCGGAGCTCTACTCGGACATAGTGGAAAACGGCATCTTCCTCAGCGGCGGCGGCGCCCTTCTCCGAGGCCTGGACAAGAGACTCTCCGACAAAGTGAACATTCCGTTCCATGTGGCGGAGGATCCCCTCAAGGCCGTTGCCCGCGGCACCTGTATTGCCCTCAAGAACACAGACAACTACTCATTCCTCATGAGATAAAGGATGCCAAGACGCAGTGCCCTTCCCGGAATAGTGAACTTCGCGGTCTTCATTTTACTGGAGATCGCGTCGCTGTATCTCATAACCCACAGCTCAGAGCTTCAGAAAACCTGGGTTGCGGGCGCTGGGAACGCCGTAAAGGGTGCAGTCTGGGGCAGTTCTGAAAAGGTGAGAAACTTCTTCACCCTCCGCGGAACAAATGAGCAGCTCTCCAAGGAGAACTACCTTCTTGAGAAGGAGGTAATCCGCCTCAGGGAGCAGCTGAGGCTTGCCAAGGCCGATACAGTGAAGCTTGGGAAACTCCCCGGCTACACCACCCTCCCCGCAGAGGTTGTGAAGATGAGCCGCTCAAAGCAGCACAACTACATCATTGTGAACAAGGGTTATGAAGACGGCGTGCAGGAGAAATCCGGCATAGTGACCCGTGAGGGCGTTGTGGGCATAATAGACGCCGTAAGCGCCCATTTCTCCTATGCCCTCTCCTTCCAGAATGCCGATATCTCCATCAGCGCCCGCCTTGGCTCCGAGGGCGGCAGCGGCCTCCTTGTATGGGACGGGAAAAGCACAAACGGCGCCATCCTGAAGGAGATTCCCCTGCAGTATAAGTACAGCCCCGGAGACACCATCTACACCAGCGGTCATTCCCTGGTGTTCCCCCCGGACATCCCGCTTGGAACGGCCGGCAAGGCAAAGATCGTGAACGGCTCCACTAACGAGATCCAGGTTACCCTGTTCCAGGAGTTCAAGGCCATACGATACGTGACCATAGTGCACAATGATTCATTTAACGAAGTGGAGGAGTTCCTGAAATGAAAAAAGGTTTCTGGATAGCATACGTGCTTCTTTTCATTGCCCAGCTTCTCCTGTGCAACTACTTTGTGTTCACTCCCTGGATGATGGCAACCCTCCTTCCGGCAATGGTCCTGTGCATACCCCTTAGCATAGGCACCACCGGAGCAATGGTCATAGCCTGCATCACCGGCCTTGGGGTGGATTTCCTGGCCGAGGGTATCATCGGCCTCAACGCCCTTGCGCTTGTGCCCGTTGCCTTTGCACGCAAAAAGATCATTCCCATGGTGTTCGGGCAGGATCTCATTACCCGTGAAAAGCCTTTCACTATCCGCCGTAACGGCCTCACGGCAGTGCTTATGGCCCTTTTCATAAGCCTTGCCATCTTCCTTGTCATCTATATCTGGGCCGATGCAGCCGGCACCCGCAGCTTTGGTTTCAACGCCGCACGCTTTGGCGCTTCGCTGGCCGTGAGCATGCTATTCTGCGTGCTGTCCGTGAGGGTTCTCACTCCTTCGGATTCCAGGTAAATGGAGCCGGGAAAGCGTCATATCCCGCTGCTCATCGGCCTTACGATAGCCGCCCTGGTACTGCTGGGAAAGATCTTTTCCCTGCAGGTGATTGACCGCTACAAGGAGGATGCAGACCGTAACTCCACCGTCTATGAGACCATCTACCCCACCCGCGGCATCATCTATGACCGCAACGGGAATATCCTGGTTGGTAATAAGGTGGCCTACGACATCCTTGTGAGCCCCCGTGAGGTCCAGGCCTTTGATACCGTGGCCCTGGCGGCGGTTCTGGATGTAACGCCGGAATTCATCCGCGGAAAACTGAAGGAGTACCGCAGAAGGCGCAGCGCCATCGGCTTCCAGAGCGTTACCATGATGCGCATGGTTCCGGCCGAAACCTACATGCGTTTTGACGAGGTAAAATACCGTTTTCCGGGCTTCAAGGGCCAGGTGAGAGGCGTGAGGGACTACCCCTTCAACGCCGGCGGAAACCTCCTTGGATATGTCTCCGAGGTAAACCAGGCCTACATTGACAGGCATCCGGACGAATACCGCAGCGGAGACTACGCCGGCATGACCGGCATAGAGGCCGCCCGGGAAAAGGAACTCCGCGGGGAGAAGGGTTACCACATCTACCTCCGCAATTCCCGTAACCAGATTGAGCAGCCCTACAAGGACGGGGCGGAGGACAAGGAGGCCATCCCGGGGCACGACATAGTGACCACAATTGACGCCGTGCTCCAACAATACGGGCAGGAGCTCATGCAGAACAAAGTGGGTTCCATTGTAGCCATAGAGCCCTCTACGGGGGAAATCCTGGCGCTGGTGTCATCTCCCGGCATAGATGTTTCACAGCTGGCCGATATAGGCCGTCACTGGGAGGAAATCTCCACCAACCCCTACAAGCCCATGTACAACAGGGCGGTGCAGGCGTCGTATCCTCCGGGCTCAGTGTTCAAGCTGGTGAACGGGCTTATCGGCCTTCAGGAAGGTGTCCTGAGGCCGGAAATGACCTATCCCTGCCACCAGGGCTATCATTTTGGTGCAGGGCACAAGCTTGGCTGCCACGCCCACAAGAGCCCCCTCAACATGGAGGAATCCATCATGATGAGCTGCAACGCCTACTACTGCTACGTGCTAAAGAACATCCTTGACAACCGCAAGTACGACAACGTCGCCGACGGAATGGACCACTGGCGTGAGATGGTGATGAGCTTTGGCTTTGGAAGAAAACTTGGCAGCGACTTCCCCGCAGAACTTTCCGGCAGCATCCCGTCCTCAAAGACTTACAACCGGGCATACGGTAAGGGCCGATGGAACTCCACCACGGTGATTTCCCTGTCTATCGGCCAGGGAGAGATACTTGCTACGCCCATGCATCTTGCAAACCTCTGCGCAACAATTGCGAACAGGGGCTACTACTATATCCCGCACATCGTGAAGGAGTCGGAGGGCGTGCCGCTGGACCAGAGGTTCAAGGAAAGGCAGTACACCATGGTGGACACAACCCAGTTCCCCAAGGTGATAAAGGGCATGTGGCGGGCCGTGAATTCCGGCCCTGGAATGGGCGGCACGGCGTGGATAGCGCACGTGGATTCGCTTGAGATATGCGGAAAGACCGGCACTGCGCAGAATCCGCGCGGCGCCGATAACTCCGTTTTCATATGTTTTGCGCCCATGGACAATCCAAAGATTGCCATTGCGGCGTATGTGGAGAACGGCGGCTTCGGGGCCACTTACGCAGCTCCCATGGCCTCCCTCATGGCAGAAAAGTATCTTACAGGTTCGGTTTCCAGGCCCGCGCTTGAAAAGCGCATGAAGGAGGCGGATCTAATGGCAAGGGTTAAACATGATTGACGGCAGTTCATCACGCAGAGGTCTCCGTCAAACCGTTGACTGGTGGATCATTGTAGTTTACCTGGCCCTGGTAATCATAGGCTGGGTGAACATCTATGCCGCCACGCATACCGCAGAGGCCGGTTCCATGCTGGACTGGGGCTCCCGCGCAGGGAAGCAGTTTGTGTGGATACTCACATCCTTCGGCCTTGCGGCTCTTATCCTGTGGGTGCTGCCGCCGCAACTCTGGGAGGGCGGCGCGCCGGTGTTCTACGCCTTTGTGCTGGGGCTTCTGGTGCTGGTGATCTTCGTTTCATCAGATGTGAAGGGATCACATTCCTGGTTTGACCTTGGGCCCATACGCTTCCAGCCGGCAGAGATTTCAAAGATAACTACGTCGCTGCTTCTGTCGCTTGTAATGAGCCAGCAGTGGTTCAGGATGAGCCGGCCAAGGGACTTCCTCATTGCGGCGGCTATAATCGGCCTTCCCATGCTTGTGATTGTGGCGGAGAGCGAGACCGGCAGCGCCCTGGTGTATGCCGGATTCATCTTCGTGCTTTACAGGGAAGGGCTTTCCGGGTGGTGGCTGGCGGCTATCGGCCTTATTATCCTGCTGTTTGTGGGGACGCTTACCGCCGGGGCCTATACCACCCTTCTCATAATGATTGGGATACTGCTCCTCAGCTGCTCCCTCAGCGAGCCTTCGCGCATGAAAAAGAGACTCCTTCTTGGCGGCGGCTTTGTGCTTTTGATGGCGCTGTTTCCCCTCCTTCTTGGGTGGATTGGAGACCTTGTGCAGGGAGAGATGGATAAGCTGGCGCTCCGCCCCTGGGTTCCTCAGGCCGATGAAACGGAAGACTATTTCTGGGGGTTTATCCTCAAGATCAAGCCGGTGTGGGTGCTCATAGGCCTCACGTTTGCCGCACTGCCGTTCCTTCTTTGGCAGGCATATAAGATCAAGGACAAGTTCCTGGCGCTCTGCTGCGGGGTTTTCATTGCCGGAACCATTATGGTGTTCTCTACTGACTTTGTGTTCCAGAACGTGCTGCAGCCGCACCAGAGGGGAAGGATAGAGGTTCTGCTGGGACTTAAGGAGGACCTCGCGGGAGTTGGGTATAACGTCAACCAGAGCAAGATTGCCATAGGCTCCGGCGGGCTCCTTGGAAAGGGCTTCCTGAAGGGCACCCAGACCACCTTCGGCTTTGTTCCGGAGCAGTCCACGGACTTTATCTTCTGCACTGTTGGCGAGGAATGGGGCTTCCTGGGATGCCTCATAGTGATTAGCCTTTACGTATGGCTAATCGCAAGGCTCATAATGGATGCCGAGCGCTGCAGGGGCAAGTTCACCCGCATATACGGGTACTGCGTTGCGGCGTGCATCTTCATGCACCTTTTCATCAATGTGGGTATGACCGTGGGACTTATGCCGGTTATCGGCATCCCGCTGCCGCTCCTCAGTTACGGCGGGTCATCCCTATGGGCATTTACAATACTGATTTTCATCTTTTTGGCACTTTACAGAAATGAGAAAAAATACTTCTAAACCGCTCAGGATCCTTGTTACCGGAGCCAGCAGCGGAATTGGCTATGACGCCGCCGCGGAGCTTGCCCGCATGGGGCACACCGTGTTTGCCGCCGCCCGCCGCGTGGCCCTGATGGAGCCGCTGAAGGAGTTTGGCGTTACACCCGTAGCACTGGATGTCACCTCCGAAGAATCCCTGAAAGCCTGCCTGGAGATGGTTGGAGACCTGGATGTTCTTGTGAACAATGCCGGGTACGGATACTTCGGCCCCATTGAGACGGTCCCTATGGAAGACGCCCGCCGGCAGGTTGAGGTGAATCTTTTCGGCCTTGCGCGTCTTTGCCAGATGGTCCTTCCCGGAATGCGCGCCAAGGGTTCCGGGCGCATTGTGAACATTGGCTCCGTAGCCGGCAAGGCCGCAATGCATTTTGGAGGCTGGTACAATGTGTCAAAGTTTGCCGTGGAGGCTTTCTCGGATGCCCTCAGGATGGAAATGAAGCCTTTCGGGGTGAAGGTGGTTCTCATCGAGCCCGGCCCCATCAAGACCAGTTGGGGAGATATTGCTGCCGATCACCTGGCGGCGTGCACGGCCGGCACGGCCTACGAGGCAGCCGGCGCCCTTGAGGCCGCCACCATGCACAAGGCGTACTCCCTGCGGGTACTGTCGGCCCCGTCTGTTGTCACCCGCTGCATAGTGAAGGCCGCCGTGGCCCGCCGCCCCCGCACGCGCTACCGCCCGGGCATCGGCGCCTCCCATATCGTGTTCTGGCACGCCCTGCTGCCAGACCGCTGGTGGGACGCCATGAACAGGCAGCTCGCCAGCCCCGGCCTTGCCAAGTTCGCGGAGAAGCTGTAGGGGGGGGGGCGCTGCGGAGGCAGGGTAGCGGCTCTCCGTCGCAGGTCAAAGAGCGAAGCGTCGCAGGTTAAGTGAGAAAACGTCGCAGGTCTGCAAATATCGCCGGACCTGCGACGCTTTTTGCCTTCCTGGGCCGATTTCCGTCGCAGGTGGAGCCAAAAACACAGACCTGCGACACTTTCCTTCTCCACCTGCGACACTTTCCCCCCTGACCCGCGACGATAATTCCATTTTATTTACTATCTTTGCAGTCCCACATCCTGCCTTGGTGGTGGAATGGTAGACACGAGGGACTTAGAGAAAATTGAGTGCACTCTCTGAAAAGAGAGATGTAGAATGCCGTAAATTCAAGGAAACCATAACGGGTAACGCCGATGGCAATCTTGAGCCAAGCCTTTGAGAGAAGGAAGGTGCAGAGACTAGACACGGCACACCTAAAGAGCATAGCTCCAAGGTGAAGGAATAGTCCAGACCACAAACAGAAATGGTGGCGAAAGCCATAGTGGTAAGAAAATCCCTTGGCCCGAAACGGCCGTGCGGGTTCGATTCCCGCCCGAGGCACCTTAATAGCCCCTAGACGATGCTCTAAGGGCTATTTTTATTGATTTGGTAAACATTTGGTAAACATCGCATCCATAATCATTATTCGCAATCCCCACCAGGAGGTCTTACTTCGATGATTTGTTTTCCATTTCTATATACCAAACCAGAGTCTAATCTTTACCGCCTGTTCTTCCTATAAGTTCAAAGCATAAAAACGGAACACTTGATCCATTTGTCCGTTGGATACATCGCTCCAAAGAACCACTGGTCCGTTGGGTACATAGTTCCAAAGAACCGCTGGTTCGAAATGCACCTTTTTCACATAGCAGTTATTCAAAAAAGCGCATAAAAGCGAGCCTTCAGATTAAATGAAAATAGCCGACATATCCAGGCTTTTTCGCAGCAAAAAAGGGTCATACTCGGAGTATCAAAAATGGGAGGTGCAAGGAGTGCAGTTGTGGGACAAAAACGCGCAACTGCCACCTTCCAATCGGAAGGTCCTTGCACGGCCTATCGTCCGAACAATAATGCCGCCGGAGTTGCACGTTTTTAAGACTCTCTTTCGGGGGAATATAATCACCGCAAAAAAGATGCATTTTAACGATTATTTTTTGATCATTTTGGACGAGATTTGGGAAAGTGCAAGCTCGCACTTTCCCAAATAATGATTTCGGTACTACTTTTCGCCTTTAGTTTGTGTTAACCCACAGCGTTACAATTACAATTGCTTGAATGAGACTGCAAAGCCTCCTCCTGGCGCAGCCGTGACTTTCAGGTTGTCACCGGCCGATACGGTGATCTTCTCTATGACGTATGCCTGAGGGTTGGTCTCGTAATGGGCATCCTCGGCATCCCGGTAAAGGGTAGCCTCATATGATACACCTTCATCAAGGAAGGAAAGAGGAATATCAAAGTCCCGTTTCTGCTCATCTACGACGCCGCCCATGAACCATTGCCCCGTGCCTTTGGCTTTTCTGGCAATGACGATGTAATCTCCAGGTTCTGCCATCAGATAACGGCTCTCAGACCAATCCACGGCCACGTCCTTGATGAACTGGAATGCGTCCATATGCTGCTCATAGTGCTGTGGCAGGTCTGCCGCCATCTGCAGAGGGGAATACATGGTTACATAGAGTCCCAGCTGGTTGGCAATCGTAGCATTCACATGGGAACTGTTGTCTGCGAACGAACTTAAATTCATCTCGAAAATACCAGGCGTGAAATCCATCGGGCCACCATTCAACCTGGTGAAAGGAAGGATAGTCACGTGCATGGGCTGTGTTCCGCCGAATGCCTGATATTCCGTGCCGCGGGCTGATTCGTTGCCGATAAGGTTCGGATACGTCCTGCACAGACCGGTGGGCCTGACTGCCTCGTGAGCGTTGACCATAATGTGATGCTTTGCCGCTTCTGTAACAGCATAGAGATAATGGTTTACCATCCACTGTCCGTAATGGTATTCGCCACGAGGAAGAATATCGCCGACGTAGCCGGATTTCACTGCATCATATCCATATTTGTCCATCAACTGGTATGCTTTCTCCATGTGGCGCTCATAATTCCTGACAGAAGATGAACTCTCGTGATGCATTATCAGTTTGATACCCTTGGAATGGGCATAGTCATTCAAGGCCTCTATGTCGAAATCAGGATAGGGAGTTAGGAAGTCAAATACGGCATCCTTTGAGTTACCAGCCCAGTCTTCCCAGCCAATATTCCAACCCTCAATCAGCAGCGCGTCAAAACCATTTGCCGAAGCAAAGTCGATATATCGGCGCACATTTGCGTTATTTGCGCTGTGGCGGCCGTTAGGCTTAGCCGATGAATAATCTGTGAACCCAAGCTTTACAGAAGGATAATCGTCCGTATAAGACCAACTGCCAGCATTAGAAATCATCTCCCACCATACACCCATATATTTCACGGGATGAATCCAGGAGGTGTCGTCATAAGCGCAAGGATCATTCAGATTCAGGACGAGACGGCTTGCCAGCATTTTGGTAGCTGAATCGGTTACTTGGACAGTACGCCAGGGCGTATGACAAGGAGTCTGCATATATCCCTTCCATCCCTGAGCATCAGGGGTCAGGAAAGAGGTCAGCGTATGGGTCTTTTCATTAACATTCAAGTGCATGCAAGGGTAATCCACCAGTGCAGCTTCGTGAATACTGACATACAGGCCCTCATCCGTCCGCATCAGCAGGGACGTCTGGACACCGCTCATCGAGAACAGCGTCTGGGAAGAGTTCCCGCACACGGCAGCCTCCAGGTGCTTGCTGATTTCTGAAAGGCGTGACTCTGTGTATTCGTATTCCTGTGTATCAAAGTCACCGGGAATCCACCATGCCGTGCAATCGTCGGCCATGACAAAGTTTGTAAGTTCCTCCTTGATGACGAAATAATTGAGCGGCTGCATCCCAGGAAATTCGTAACGGAATCCCAAACCATCATCATATAGACGGAATCGGATATCCATCTTGTTTCCCGTCTCTTTCTGAGTAAGGTTGACCAGGAGCTCGTTGTAATGATTGGAGATGACCGATTCTTCGCCCCATACAGGCCTCCAGGATTCTTCAAACGTATCAGTTGATGTCCCTGTTAACTCGAAGCCGTCATGAAGCGAATATGGCGCCCTTTCATCCACTTTACCCACCTTATCTCCAAAGGTGAGTTTTGAGGCCTTTACAGTTCCCCTCAGTTCAAAGCCAAGAGCGCTGGGTAGTACCACCTGGACGCCGTCATAGCTTAGAGAATACTGAGGCGTCCCGTCTGCAGTAAGCAGAAATTCCATCTTCATTTTCCCGTCAGGGGACTGAAGTTCATTCATCACAGTCCCTTGCTCAGGGTGGCTCTGGCAACCCAGTGCCAGTTTCATTGTATAATAGTTTTAGTAATATTCATTTATAGCGCAGACAAAACGCCGCATTTGATTCTGAACCAATTGCTCGAGCCGTCCTCCATTATCCTGTACCAGCGGTTATTTGACCACGAGGCAGGCAGATCCTGGATTGTTAGGTCTTCTCCCGTAGCATTGGCCAGATAGGGACGTATGAGGTTTTGCCATTCTTTTATCCTGACGATACTTTTTTCATATGCAAACTCGCTTCCAGGGGCGGCGATAGCTTTCAGATACTCCCTATACTTAGAACGATATTCTTCAATACTGAGAATCTTGGAAATGAAGATACATTCATCCAGCCCCCAGTTGAAAGGGTCATGCCTGCCAGCATCAGTCTGGACGCCACAAATATGCGTCGTTCCCAGCGTGTTATCCATATCATATGGAATCATGAACATCCGATAATTGTCCAGATCATCACTGTTAAAATACAAGTAGAAATTGTTCATGTCATTCCAGTAATCATCCCAGTGGCCGACAGCGATGAATACCGCATAGGTACGGAGGAGCAAGTCCACATCACAGTGTTTCTCTATCCAGTCTCGGAAAGCTGTTCCGGAGAGGCTCCTGACTGCCCGAATGAACCTGCACAGTTGTTCCTTTCCCTTAGCAAACTGCTTTTTATGCGTTTTTAGCTCATAAGCATATGCCGTTCCCAGGTTCTCATCTACTCCAAATCTCCAATCATCCGTATCTCTGAGATTCGCGCCCCACCCGCACTTCCATAAGAAGCCGTCGTCACCTTGGAACTGTTGTCTCTCTTCTATGAATTCGTCCTCAATGGCCTCCATCATCAAGTAGACACCCATATAAACAGGAAGGGCATCACCTTCAACATGGATGAAAAGCCGGCACCAGGACGCTCTCTCAGCGGTCCAAATACCCATCCGTTGAAGCAGGTCAAAACAATACTTTTCCCGGATATAGGAAGGATCTTCTTTGGCGTACTTCAGATTGATACGGTGGACTCCGTCCAAATCATAGTTATCATCGCCTTTGTGAAATTTTCTGAAGTTCAGACCGTAGTGGCATCTACGCCAGTTTCCAGTACCATGCATCTGGCCTTCATCTCCTTCAGGACGGCGCCTAGAGGTTTGACCTCGGAGTCTGAGACCAGCATCGGGCACCGCATACTGTTTGCCATGTTTTTCGAAAACCACATCACAATGGACGTATTCCCGGGTATTATGGTCAGTATCATAAGCCTCCAGAAGTCGGTTCCATTCGTTCAGAGATACTTTGAGAGACAGTACTGGAACATCTTCTTCATCGAAGACCATATCATACCCGGTCTTAGTCGTATTATCATCATCGTCAGGGATAATATCCTTCTTACAGCCGGCAAACACCAGCAGCATGAACAAGGCCATATAGATATGATGTGGTTTCATGTTCATTTACATATTCTGAATTTCAATGTAATCCACCATTAACGGTGATACAGCAGTGTTTGTCTGTTTGATGGTTATCAGGTTCTCTCCGGCTTGAAGTCGGACAGACACTGACACTTCCTGCCACTTCTCGCTGTCTTCAAATGAGAAGGCGGCTTTTTGTCCGTTCACGACAATCTGTGCTTCTGCTTTGCCACACCCACGAACTGTCAAGTAGACTGTGGAGGCAGAAGGGCTGGAGACATTGAAAACAAGTTCACCTTCTTGGGAGTCAAATCCCTGGGCATATCCAGCTCCGCTGAACTGCTCCTCGGTTAATACTTCCGGCACATAAGACATCCCGCAGCTTTTTTTGCAGGAGCAGAAAAAAGCTGCGGAACACCCAACCAAAATAACCATTAACCCTTTTAACCAACTACTCATTTGCTATGTTTGTGGTGACGCCGCCTTTGGGTGAAGCAAACTCCGCTTGGTAGCGTTTACTTCCTTTAGGACGAATCCTCAAGATTTTGCAACTGTGGGGAGCAAGTGCGGTAGTGTATTTCTCACACATTTCCCCAAGGTCTTGATGTTGCCATAAATCTCTCACATTCTCTACGGCGCCCTCTTTGATTCCTAGTTCTTTGAAGAAGTCTATTCCGCTTTGAATCGTATCTTCTTCTCGATTAAACAGGCCGACTATATAGTCGCCATCGGGAAGCTGCCCAACCCAGCGGGAACTGTTCCCACTAGAGAGCCTGCGGCTCAAAGGACGGCCGACAAAGCCCAGGTCATTCAGCTCAATCATTTCCCGATTCTGATAGATTTCCACGGCATCGCCGATGGTGTCATACTGGTCGGCTATCGTCAGTGCAGAGCCGCCCATGACCATTAATGAGTATAGGAACTGCTTTTCTTCTTTGGTGGCCATCGTATTCAAACGCATGAAGTCACCATCGAGAATCATCTGTCCTTTGGCCGCCACATCAGAGAAGGCAACCATGCCGTCGAAAGCATTTCCGTACTGCGGCCAGGAAGATTTATGCTGCCCGCGACGACGTGAGCTGGCAAAGTCCCAGCCACCCTTGAAGCAGTCGTCGTCCACACGGATCATATCGCCGTACTTCAGTTCTGTCTTGCCATGGTGGTAGCAGTTCGGCATCACCAGGCTGAGGAAAAGATCGTCACCGGCTTCCTCGGCAATCCATTGTAACGCTTTGTCATAAGCGGCAGTTCCATAGTTGCGTTCATAGTTCTCAAGGAAGTCAATCCTAAGATAACTCACGCCAAGACTCTTGAAATAGCGGACATATCCTTTAATCCACTGTTCAGCGCCTTCTTTGTTGACATCGACCCAGAAGAGCATATCGTTGAAATTCTTCTTACCTGCGATGTCCATGGTAGTTTTACCATTCGTTCCCTCAACGGGGCAGTTTGCAAAGTAAGCGGCACGGGTCATCCACATGGGATTATAGTACACGCCAACCTTCATTCCTTTGTCGGCGATATACTTGTTCCAGTATTCAAACCCGTTTTGCCACTCACTGTTATACTTGGTAATATACCCATTCTCGCCAATGGTCTGAGCGGCCTCAATCCACCCGTCATTACAGATCATGTCATACCCGTAATCCCGGAAATTCTCGGCCATCCAGTCAATGTTGTTTTTCCATCGAGCCTCCGGAATGGGTTTGTCATAATCAAAGCACCATTCGTACGCAATCCAATACTTTGGACCCGTTCCGTGACGAGTGTATTTACTGTCCCTGGCAAGCAGGCTTGTGCTTGCCAGAGACAGAATAATAACAAGTGATAATGCTTTGATTCTCATCGCAGAATTACTTAACCTCGACTTTGAGTTTGAGGGCCTTGGTATCAAGCGTGAGCTTGTAGTTACCAGCAGCGGTCACCTTGAACTTGTTGTCAGGATCACCATTCGGAGAAAGGACAGTGGTAAATTCACCACCAGCGGTGATGTCAGTACCGGCCTCTTCTGCCATATAGGTAGGACCATCCCATCTGAACTCAACAGGGAACTTCATCTCACCTACAGCGAGAGGACCCTCATAAGTGAAGATGTCGCCATTCTTAACCATAGCGGTAGGGGAATTGATATCCCAGCCTGCGGGAGTGGCATCACCGACCATATAGACCATACCTTCTTCCCAAACGGCCTCGGCCTTGTCGGGGAGGGAGCTGAGCTTTTCAGCCTTAACGGTGAGCTCGTAAGGGTTTACAGTCAGGCGATAGTGGCCGCTCTTGCCAGCCTCGAGACCAAAGAACCAGTCTTTCAGATTGCCGACACCGTCAGCCTTTTCGCTGGAGTGCTGGAGCTTGTTACCGTCACCTTCTTTCAGGAAACCATAGGGCTTGTCAGCCTCAACAGTTGCGGGCACGAGATAGTCAGTCTGGCTCCAGTCAAGACCCTTGGTGGTGCAGAACTTGATAAGCTTGTTCTCGTTGCTCTTGATGAGGTCAACCTCAATTTCAAAGAGGTTCTTGCCGACTTTCTTCATCGGTTCCGGATCCATGGAATCCCATTTGTTCACAGAAGCGCCCAGGGCATAGAGCTCAGTGTACTCTTTTTCAATGTCAATAGGATCCTGTTTGTTGTCGTCCGGCTTTTTGCAGGAGACAATGGCCAGTGCTCCGCAGAGGATAGCCAGGAATGCAGTTTTTTTCATAATAACTGATTGTTTTAAATTGTTGATAAAAAAGTGTTTACTTATTCAGGTCTTGAGTAACCGTCATTTTGGTTTAGTTTCGGATTGGCATTCAGCACATCTCTGTGCAACGGGAAGATAATCGTATGATTGTCAGGATCGGCATTCTTGTCCCACCAAACGCCATTGCAGAATACTCCAAAGCGGATGAGGTCGGTCCTTCTCCTGCTTTCAGAGAGGAATTCACGTCCCCATTCATCCAGCAGTTCGTTTTCATCCAGGACTACGGGGCCATCAGGCTGGTAGAGATAATCATTCACGGCCGATGCAGGATAATTACGCTTTCTAACAGTGTTAAGCAGCTTCCCGGCTTCACTCACATTACCGTTACGGAATTCGCATTCGGCCAGGGAATAATAGATTTCCGGCAGGCGGATTTCCACCCAGTCAGCCTCCAGCTGACCTTCATCATTGTCGGCATAGAAGGGATACTTGATATAACCCCAGCCACTATTATGGTCACCATGAGTCATGTCAGATGTAAGGTCGGAAGGATAATCTCCGGGAGCTGTGCCTTTGAACTGGGCTACGGCATCTCTGAGGTAGAGGTCATAACCGCCTTCAGGGCTGGTAACTCTCTTTGTAGAGCCTCCATTCTCATACTCAAGGTAACCGAAGAGCATCATACCTTCTCGGGTGCTGTTTCCAAGATTCTTGTACATCTTCAGGCGGTAGTCCTCAGGATATTTCTTGAATTTGGCAACGGTACGTCCAAGCTGAGTTGTATAGGGCTTGTCATCGGGCGTAAAGCTTGGAGCCAGGCGATACTTGCAGTTATGGTCTCCATTGATGGACATCGACTCCACATCGCCGAAATAATAACTCACCTGGCGTGCAGGAACGGTCCACCAGAAAGTGTCACCTGCATACACATAATGGATGTAGCCCTTGGAAGAAGGGAAGCCGAAGAGGATTTCCGGAGAGTTCTCATTATTCCAGTCAAAGACCTTATCCCAGGTGGGCTCCAGAGAGTAGGCTCCATATTCGCCGCCGATGATTTTCTTTGCCACTTCGGCGCATTCCGTGTATTTCTTTGTGCCGATATAGACATCGGCATTCAAATACAGACGCACTAGCAAAGCCGCAGCAGAGGCTTTGTTCCATTGACCCTGATTGATGCCATTACCGGCAGCGCCGGCTTTGACAGGGAGAAGATTCACGCATTCTTTCAGCTCGGTTTCAATGAACTCAAAGAGTTTATCCGGGCTCACATTCGTCTCGGTATTCTTGGTGACATCAGAACTGATGGCCAGCGGCACATTCCTGAACTCGTCAAGAAGGCGAAGATAGAACCAGGCCCTGAGCGCACGACATTGTGAAGCAAGTGCATCAAATGCTTCCTGTGACATCCCAAGACTCTTGCAGTCCAATTTTGCAAGGTCGTCCATTATGTAGTTACACTGCATAATGCCTTGGAAGCAAGACTCCCACTCGCTCTTGAAATACTCTTCCTCAATGGTCCAGGTATGATAGTGGAGTCGGCTCCATTTACCACCGTCTTCCCACCAGTCATCTTTCTTCCAGGTGGCAATCTGGTCCGACGTCAGTTCCTGGAGAACCTGTCTGGGCTGAACACTCCAGTAAGCGTGCTCGAAAGGACGATTGACAGCCCTTATGACATCCATTTCCGTATTGTAATAGTTGTCCGAACCCACCTGATCATACAGGTTCTCGGACAGATCCGTACAAGAGGCGAATATGCCGATAGCAATGATGGCTAAATAAAATCTATATGCTTTCATACTTGCTTATTCTTTTAGAAACCAATCTGGAGGCCCACCAGGAACTGCCTGCACGTGGGATAGTAGTTGCGTGAACCGGTAGCTCCCGGAGTCAGTCCATTGGTGCTGTAGGTAGACGGATCCACACCAGTAAATGACGTGAAAGTAAACAGGTTCTTAGCGGTAACACTAAGCCTCAAGTTGTCGATATATTTATTGTTAAGGTTGAAGGTGTAGCCTAAAGTAACCAGGTCAAGCTTCACATAATCACCCTTCTCCAGATAGTAGTCACAAACAAGCGGGTTCTCCTTGATGTTTGCATTCTTGGTATAGGCAAGCTTCATTACATTACTGGTCATACCAGGAATGCCATAGTAGAACTCGTGGACATTGAAGATATTAAAACCAAAAGCACCTCTGAAGTACACATTCAAGTCGAAGTTCTTGTAACGGAAATAGTTGGACAAACTGGCAGTAAACTTAGGAAGGCCGTTACCCACTGTCTGCATATCCTCATCCGTTGCGTCCATTCCGATCTTGTAATCTCCATTCTTGTCATATATAATCCATTCTCCGGACGAGTTGAATCCTGCGAACTTCCACATATAGAAGTTACCCACCCGCTCTCCTTCTTCGATTCGCTGTAGATAGTGGAACGGGAAAGGATCTTCGGTTGGCGCAACATAGTAGAACTTCTGCCCCTTGTAATCCGAATTGGAGAAGGAGACGAAGCGGTTATCCATAGTGGAACCAACTAGAGTAACATTATATGTGAAATCCTTAGTGTTGACTATGGTGCCACGGAGCTCAATCTCGACGCCGCTGTTCTTCATCGTACCCACATTGGCAAATGTGGTCGAGAAAAGATATGGAGGAATAGAGACGTTGTAGTCGCCAAGCAAATCCTGCTGGGTGCGGTTAAAGTAGTTGACGGATCCGCTCAGCCTGTTATTCAACACTGCGAAATCAAGACCGATATTCCAGTTGATGCCTTTCTCCCAGCGTAAGTCAGGATTGACGTTCTTGGAAGCGCCCCAGACAGTGAACCATTTGCCCTGATAGTAGTACTGCCCGTAACCGGTCATCGTACTAAGGGATTTATAACTGTCAAAGTCCTGGTTGCCGGTTACGCCGAAGTCGGCACGGAGTTTCAGGTCATTAAGCCAACTGGAACATCCTTTCATAAAATCTTCCTGAGATATACGCCATCCAGCAGAAACGGCAGGGAAATAGCCCCATTTATTGTTGGCGCCGAACTTGGAGGAGCCCTCATAGCGGAGAGATGCCGTGAACAGATACTTGCCCTTATAGTCATAATTGACGCGGCCAAAGAAGGCAATCAGTTTGGAGTCATTTCTATAAGATGATGATCCGTCATGACCTTCCTCAATACCCCACTCACCCTGGCTTAGTGCATCATAAGTGGTTCCATCGTTGGCGAAGTCCTTATTGGCCGCACTGAAGCCGCTGTTCATAATAGTCTGCCAGGAATAACCGGCCATTGCCTTCAGATTATGACTACCAAAAGATTTCTGGAAGTTGGTTACCCATTCAATTGCGTGCTTCTCCGTCTGGTCATAGGATCGGCTTGCCTCGGACCTGTTGGTCTTGTTGTTAGTAGAAGGGATGAAGTACCCTCCGACACTGCCGATATACTGATCAGAATAAGTTACCTGGGTGGACAGGCCGGGTAGGATATTAAGTCTGGCCGTTGCATCCCAGTCCAGGAGCTTGTACTCATGGTCATTCAGTTCCGTATTGATAATCTCCACAGGGTTCTTGTCAGCACGCTGACCAAGAAAACTGAAGTATCTGGACGGATCCTGAGGGTCATAAATGGGGGAAGTAGGGTTAGCCTCGATGGCATAATGAAACACATTCCAATCGGCCGATTTGCTTTTAACAAGCCTAGGGGCAAGATTAACCATGAAAGTAAACAGGCCATTCTTTGAATTATGGTTGAAGCTGGCACGGGCGCCATACTCCTCTCTCTCTGACCTCTTGTCAACGCCATTCGCTTTCCTGTAATCTGCGCTTACACGGAAATTGTTATCCATATTGCCTCCGGAAAGGGTGATGGTGTGCTGATGTGAGAAACCTACACGGCTAACCTCCTTGAGCCAGTCTATATTGCCGCCAAAGTCTTCAGCGGAACCGCTGGCTACTTTCTTTTCACGGAACTCCTGAGCCGAGAGCATGTCAAGATCTTTCACCATAACATTAGCTCCGGCCACCACTTCATAAGAAGTGTGGAACGCACCATCCTTGGCGCCTTTCTTGGTATTAATGAGGACGACACCATTACTACCGCGCGTGCCATATATAGCAGAGGCGGCGCCGTCTTTCAGGATATCGATGGACTCTATATCGTTCGGGTTAATATTGGTCAGATTTCCGCCGGGGATACCGTCAATGACGATAAGCGGTCCAAGACCGGCATTTCTGGAAGAAATACCTCTGACCTGAATGCTGGCATTGTTATTCGGGTCTGCAGCACCGGTATTCTCGATGGAAACTCCGGCAACCTTACCCTGAATCATCATGGTCGGGTCTGATCCGGAGGTGGCAAGGAATTCTTTGCTGGAGACATGTGAAATTGCCGATGTCAGTTCTTTTTTATCCAAGGTACCATAACCGATGACAACCACCTCATCCAGGAATTCCATATCCGGAGAGAGTGATACGTCGATATTAGTACGGCCATTCACGGCAATTTCCTGGGTTGAATAGCCGATAGAGCGGAACACGATGACCGGGTTTTTCTGACCTTTCAGCGGAAGGACATAGTGACCGTCCAGATCAGTACTAACGCCATTGTTCGTTCCTTGAACCATGACAACGACACCGGGTACAGGCTCTCCGTTTGCCGCATCGGAAACAACGCCCTGGACTGAGTCGTTTTGGGCCCATCCTCGCAGAGGGAATAAGCACAACACGCAGGTCAAAGCCAGGGCAGTAGCTCTTTTAAGGGGTAAAATCATACGTATTAATTATTGGTTAAAACTTTGCAATTTGCTCAGCCCAAAGTTACCCTTCTATATATGGGAAAAGAAGGAATTAAGCCGACAAATAAGGCGCAAGCTTAACGCAAGTAATTAATACACAATAAGTTTGAAAACAATCCCCCTGTGAGGAATTAAGACGCCTTTAGGGCTTGGGAATAGCCATTATCCGGCTGTCAAATTCCTCTTTGTCTACAAGGGCTTTGCCTTTCAGCCGGGCCTTGTAAACATACACCGTATCGATGGAGAGATTCAGATACTCGGCCACTTCCGCCGCATTGTCAAAGCCAAGACGCATCAGAGCAAAGATGCGGACATCCATCGGCATGGTTCCGTCTTCTGCAAGACGTATTTGTGACTCCTTCGGGAACAAGGAGTTGAACTCATCCAACCAGTTGGGGAATAGTTTCAAGAATGCAGTATCAAAACTTGCCGCAATCCTGGCACGTTCTTTCTTGATGCCAATATGGTACAGGGTGGTTCTTGCTTCATCAGGGCGCTTGAGCGTGATGTCCCGGACCGCTTCATTGACCGCTTCATTCACCTCATTGACAAAGGCAGTATTGCCATACAGGGACTGGATGATGTACTGGTCTTTGATTTCATTTGCCTCGCTCAGTTTCGCAATAGCATCTGTCAATGAAAGATTACTCTTCTCCAGAAGGTCGGTCTTTTCTGCCAGATCTGCGTGAGTCTGAGCCAAAACCTTATTCCTGGATCTGAGAACAAGGAGGAGAACGACTGTAAGGGCCAGCAATCCGGCAATGACAGACAGGATGATAAATAGCAGCAGCCTCTGGTTATTAAGCCAGTTGTATCGACCATTCTCAATAATTGGCAGAATAGTGCTGATCTCTGCTTTCCTTAGTCTTGAATTGTAGAACTCGGCATCGTATTGGGCCTGCTGGATGTATTTGTATGCCCTGTCAATATTACCCCTGGCGTACATATGCCCGGCCAGCACCTTTGCCGATGTGGTTTCGTGCGTGCAGGACCGGATATCCAGGATAGCCGACAAAGCACGATAATAAACAGCCTCGTCGTATTTTTGAACTTTGTTGTAAGCCTCTGATAGAATGGAATACTGGACGGCTTTCTGATGGTCATCCCAGTCATTCATTACGATAAATGCATCACGGGCAGATATGGCCAGAGAATCGGAATAATTCTCGATAAGCATCTTATCCAAATTAGCATATCCATATAGGTATGAATCCGGGGCGGCATATTCAAGCACCTTGTCATAGCACTCCAGCTTCTCTGCATCATACTTACTGGCCAAAGCTTCGGTGCCGCTGACGAAAGAACTCAGGTTCTGCCAGGTCTCTGCCCCCAGGAAATAGAACTCTGCACAAATCGGCGCCGGAACATCCTTGGGGTCAAAGGCCCGGATCACATCCACGGCTTCATTGAAGAAGCCCACACTCTTGAAACAGTGAAGAAGGGCTACCTGGGACTTCGCCCGGTACTCAATCTTGGAACCTTCCTGAAGCGCATTCTTTTCAAGCAGCTTGGCATAAACAAATGCCGAATCATACTGGTAGTTCTTGTATTGGTCGAAGAGACTGTAGTATAATTCTGTCCGCTTATGGATATTATCCGTCTCCTGCAGGTCTTTCTTCAAACGAGCGATGCGGTCCTGTTTCTCATTCTCAAACCGCTGCCGATTGTCTATGGTCTCATCAAGTTCCCGGAGTACCGGCTCTATCTTCTCGTTTGGTTTCGCGCATGATAAAACAAGAAGAGCTACAGGAATAAAAAACACATAACTTTTCATACCCCATTTTATTACGTGCTGTTCTAACAAATATACACAAATCTAACGAAGTAATGCAACCTGATGAGATTTGTGCCTTATGTTGTTAAAAATATCAATCACCTCCAGAATGCCTTCTGTCAATGATTGTTCTATTTTCAGCAAAATGGGGACAATCTTAATTATTCGTTTTTGATATTATTGTTAAGTGATTGAAAACAAGAGAAATAGATTAAATCAAGACCTTAATTATTCCTTACACCGCTGTTACACCTTTCATAGTTGACACTTCTGACACTTTTGACATTTCCGGCATTTTTGAAACCGCGCAATATGTCGATAATGTCAAAAGTGTCATCGTATTTTTACATACCTTCCATGGGCACTCCAGGTGAAAAGGCGTCCTTTCCAACTTGCCAGAAGGCGCTTGATTGTTCTCTCTGAAAGGCCATATTCCCGTCCCTTCTCAACTGCTTCAGCGGTCGTAAACCGGTCCGGCAGAGCATTGATGAAATCAGTTTGATTCCTGGGGTAGCGCTGGGGGGTCTGTTCCTCGATGGCGTCCAAGCTTTGCAACGCTGTAAAGAAGAAATACTCGGCAAGCAATGTAGCCATTACGGCTGTGTCAAAAGAGATGATGGTTGAAGGTTTGGTACCTCCCGCGGCCTCCTTCATCGTATGGAGAATCAGGCTGAATTTCAGGGCATAGTCCTGAATCTTGCGAAAGACCTCCACCTGTGATGGACGACCTTCCTGTTCCAGGGCGTCTTCCCAGTTGTTCTGCCAGTCCTGAATATAGAAATAAGCATCTTCGGCAAAGTAGTATTCTGATGCCGTATTAAAGACGGAATATTCCCGGTCACAAGTATCAAGAATGCTACGCAAGAAGCCGTCCCAGTATTGCTCCAATTTCGCAGGAAAACCTTTGTCATTCCATAGAAGCTTTGTGCTTCCGTCCTGACGGGCCTGGAGAATCCTGTACAAAAAACCATTGCTCTGGCGTTCGCCGGAAAACGTGTGTGTAAGAATCTCCGGCTGAATGGTGCCGACAACGCAGATAAATGGGTCTGGTACGGAAAGAATCTCATCCATCGTTTTTCTGTTCACGCAAAGAGGTTGGCCACTATAGATGCTAAGCCACAGTTGCTCGTCACCTCCCTTGCGATAACGATTGAAGTTGGATATCCAGCCTGCCAGCTCATCACAGCGGAGGCATAGCCGTAGCGGATTATTCTGATGAAGAAGAACGAGGCTCTCCGTTGTTATGTCTGACACAAGGATTTGGTGCGGCTTGGGCTTACTTGATGGAGTAGTTTCGCTCAACTTCCGATAATCGGCCAAAGCCTTGTTATAGGCTTCGATATGCTCGTTATTGATGCGGTCGAGAGGCCTTAACACAAAGGAAATGGGATGGCTCTTGTTTGTACCGGCTTCCCCCACCAGTGCTAGAAACAAGATAGGCTTGATAAACCATCCTTCCTTCACTCTAAGCACACGCGTATTTCCGATAGCAACCGCCGTAGCAAGAAGCATTGCGCTTGCTGTATATGGCTCTGGAAAATTTAGTGTTTCCCTTGCCGTTCGGATATACTCCTGCAGGCATTTGGGGAAAGCATTCAGCGGGAATGCACCATTGAGCTTTTCCAGCATAGCTTATCTCCTTTTGTCGATGATACGCTGTACGTCCTCTTTGCGAAACATTGTCTTTCCTCCTACACGGACAGGAACCAGGTATTTCTTGGCTGCCCACTTGGTAATGGTGGAGTCACAGACATGAAAAAGTTCTTTCACTTCAGCACGGGTGAGCAAACCATGATCTGAAGCTTCCTGCAAGTGTTTCCTTTCTTCCTCCTTGACTTTGTTGATGATTCTGTCCGCAAAATCCATCAGGTCATCGTGCCGGATATTATAACTGATCTTTTGCCCGATCATAGGGGTAATACTTTTGCTTTGTTCCATAAAACTGTTTAATAAAAATGCCGCCTTTCGTTATTGAAAGGTGGCGCAATTTACTGGTAGTTAATTTCCTGAACTTTCCAGCGTTTTTTGGAAACAAATTGGAATTGTTATGCGTTCACAATGTCCTCTATTTCATCCTTAATAGTTTCATATTCATAGTCAACAAGGCGGTCTACCGCGTTATGAAAAGTTCGGCGATACGCCGTAAAATCCCGATTATTGCCGTAATCCCTATGAAAGATAAACGCGAATTTCGATTCATTCTCCCGGATGTAGCATAAATCCAGCATAGCGCGGTAAAATTTTGCAAGGTCATAAAGATATTCTTTCTTCTCGTTCATGTTTTCAGCCGCAATCTTTCTGGCCATTTTCTCAAGTGCGGCGGACTTTTTCTTTGGGCCTCGCCCTAATAGGAGATCTTTAAAAGAAAATGATACCATACTATCTTTCGACAAAGACTCCTTTTCTTCCTCCAATCGGTCAATACGCTCCTGCTCTTCCGAAAGAGTAGACTTTACAACCTTAAGTTGCTTTTCCAGTTCTGTTATTTTAGAAGCGTCCGATTTGTTCAAAGCCTGAATATCTTCCTTGAGAGAAGAAATCTCTTTCTTGAGACTTTGTTCTTTTGTGCAATGGTACTCAAGTGCAGATGTATTATCTTCCAATATGGCCGCAAAAACCATCGCATCTTCATCTACATCCTTATGTAGAGATATTAGCTGACCCTCGATACGATCTCCAACCTGCCGGCTTTCCTGTCTCATTTCTTCTATACGTTGAAGAATAAGCATCTGATTCTGCTCTGTGCGCGTCTTTTTCCTCAAAAAATAATTGGTCGCAGCTTTCAAGAAACCAGTAATCGCCATCATTACTGAATAAAATCCCTCACCAACACGATTGAAAAAGAGAAAAGATCTGACGCCACGATTAGTCAGTTTATATTTGAACTTGTCCCAGCGATGAGCATAATAAGCACCGAACATGACGATGATACATAGTGCCGATAATGAAAGCAATGGTATATGTAAGGCAGATTCTTGAGGGCAGTTAGTTAACAGATACGTGAAAAGAAATGCTAAGAGCATTGCGACCCGCGCTATTCTCCTGTGCCGTATTGTTTTCTGTCGGTATTCTTGCTCGTATTGTTCTTGAGGAGCCATACTAATTCGCAAATAGTTGGTCTAGAGTCACTTCGGATTGAATATCATTATAGTAAACATTTCTTTTTACTCCCTCCGTTGTAATCATTGTCAAATGGACTGCTTTCCTGGTTTTTGTTTGTTCTCGGAAAACATCACGTTTCTGTTTAAGTTCTTTGGAGTAGGCTTTATCGATTAAATATTCCCCGCCGGAAAACTTAATCTCACATAGATTGATAACGTCATCTCTGCGGTCAATAACCAAGTCTACCTGTGCACCTTCTTCACCTTGATATCGCCACGAATATACATTTGTCAATACACCTCCTATCTCAAGCGCTTTTTTCACCTGTATAATATGTTGTAATACAACCCTTTCAAAGGCCAGGCCCTCCCATACCCTATGGAATTGAGCATCTATCGAGGAGGTCCAGAAGCGCTCATCTCCACCTGTATTATTCTGAATAAATTTGAAATAGAATATAGTATAGTTATCAATCAATTGATAGATTGCATCTTTTACTTTCTTCCCGGGAGTGCAATACTTCCTAATAAACCCACACTGTTCCAATTCTTTAAGCCGCTGGGAAAGTTGCCCGCCTGCATTTACTTTAAGTAATTGAATCAATTCCTCTCTGGTCATACCTCCCCGTTTCTTACTTAACGCGGATACGATGTCGATGTAAGGAGCTTTCTTCTTGAACAATGATGCATAAAGATGATCAAACTCATCCGTGAGTTTTCCATTGCTTGCAAAGAATAGCGCATCAATATTTTGAGAGAGACTCTTCTTGGCCGATAATAGACTCCAGTAATAGGGTATGCCACCAAGAATCATATAACTTTCCAAAATTTGTTCGCGCGACATAACAAGACCCAGCGACTGTGAATATGATTCACATTCAGCTAGCGTGAAAGGCTCCAACAATATTTTGTCTGTAATCCGATTGTGCAATCCGCCATGGTTATTAACAATTTTTCTGATTATCCAGGATGTCGCCGAACCACAAACAATGAGAACTACATCCTTCCTACTAGTAGCCCATCCATTCCAAAAATGCTCCAATGCCGACAAGAAGGAAGATTTAGGCGTATCAAGCCAGGGAAGCTCATCAATGAATATGACCTTTTTCCGGACACGCGAATTCTTGATAAGCTGCTTTAATAGAGAAAAAGCCTCCAACCATGTTTGCGGCAGTGGCGCATCACTGTAACCATACTCCTTCAGTGACTCCTGAAAGTTCATAAGCTGCTCAGATGTTTTTCCTTTTGCCAATCCAGTATGTTGGAACGTGAACTTATAATTGAACGTCTCCCTTACTAAGAACGTTTTTCCGACACGCCGTCTTCCATAGATGGCGATAAACTGAGACTGGTCTTTGCGGAGGGCTTCACGGAGCGTCTCCTGTTCAGCGATTCTTCCTATCAGCATAGTTCATTTTTTACAAATGTAGTGAAAATTTTTAGCCAAATCCAAACATTTTTATGAGATTTGGCTAAAAATACATCAGATAAATCGGTGAATAATTAGCCAAATCGACCATTATTATGGAGATTTGGCTGGAAATCATCCAAGAAGATTCACTAGGTCCTGTTTCATATTAATGTCGATATTGCGATAACGGGAAAAGGCCCTGGACCCGTCAGAGTGACCGGTGAGAGAGGATACAAGACGCTGGTCCTTGACCTCTTTGTAGATATTACCAATGAAGGTACGACGAGCCATATGACTGCTGGCAACCTCGTTGATGGGACGTTTTTCTTCTGTCCTTGTAAGTTGATTAAGAATGGTGACAAGGCGTGTTATTTCAGCCTTCTTCAAGGCTGCCTTTATGGCATAATTGTAATTCTGGCTGGCAACAAACGGGAGCAATTGATCTCCAGGATAGTCTTTATATTTCTCTACAATAGCTCTTGACATACTATTCAGAGGGACAACCACTGTTTTAGCATTCTCTTTGATTGTCTTGTGCGGGATGTACTCTATGGCTCCTTTGATAACATTCTGTTTGGTAAAACGCATCATATCACCCACTCGACACCCGACATTGCATTGGAAAACGAAAACATCCCGCTGAACTTCCAACGACGGGTTATCTGAGAAATCGGCATTATAAAGCTGCTTTAATTCCTCTTTGGTTAAATAAATGGGGGTCCCGTAACGCTCTCCCTCTCCCTTTTCAAAACCGACAAAAGGGTTCTTGCTTATGTAGCCTTCCTTCTGGCACCAGTTGAAGAAAGCCCGCAGGTTTTTGAAGACACCTGTGATAGTGTTGCCGCCGCGCTGCTTGATCTTTCGGGTTTCCGGGTAAGCCTTAAGAATGTCAGGATAATCCTTGACAATTTGATATTCGTTTACCATATAGTCATAAATGGCGTTTAAATCCTCCGTGGTGATTGACTTGACATTGAAAACATATTTAGACTGATGTGGCCGAATAAGGCGAACATAGCAAGAGTACCGTTGAAGGATACGCATTAGAACGAGATAATGCTTGGTACGGGACAACTTTGGATCACGACCAGCCAAATACTTGTCAAACAAGGACTCCAGCGTTTCACCTCTTTTGATTCGCTTTTTGGGTCCACGCTCCTTTCCAGAATAGTAATCGGATAGGGCTTGTTCCAACCATCCTTTCTTTACTCTATCATGTCCCTTGTCCTCAATGTAGGCGTTGCGGATATAGGTACGGAGTTTCTCCACCTCACCGTCGACAGACTCTCGTTCCTCCTCAGAGCAGAGAGCTCGCTTCTTGATGGAACCAAGGCTAGGGTCCCAAATGGCAGGGTTAACCTTGATACGGGTCTTCAGATGACTGAGGTAAAAACGACCATCAGCCAAGCGTATATAGAGTGGCACCTGCTCACCCTCCCTCACCTTCTTCGTCGTCCGTGTTTCAAATACTATCGTCATAACGTTTCCAAGTTTGCTGCAAATATAGCATATTTTTCAAACTTGGTAAACATTTGGTAAACATCGGCGTAACAATCATTACTTGACCATAGCACGAATTACCATTCAACTATAACATATATTATTGATTATAAGGAACTTTTGCAATTAGAACAATTTGGTAAACCGCAGTAAAGAAAAGTAATTAAAAGTAATTTTCAGTTCCCGCCCGAGGCACAACAAGAGCAGCGTGACCCGCTGCCCTTTTTGCGTTCAGTGACTTCGACATTATTGCTGTTGTCGTCCCATTTGAGGGACGTTAGCAGCACTTCAACACAAAGCGCTGGTCGACAAACGGGCACTAAACGCTATAATTCTTCCACGTAAACGGATTCAAAGATGGTCCGGAGCCACGGTTCGTCTTTTATAATAACACTGTAGAATCTCATTCCTCGTGATTCATCCAAAACTTACTATTGACGAAGTGCCGCGTATCGCCTTCGGAATCGACGTTTTGCCAGATCATTTCCTCGTCTGTCAATTTGATGATACAGAAGGATTGTTCTTTTGTTTGCGGCTCTTCCTGAAAATGGAGAGTGACCATATGTCTCCCCTGATTCTGTTCCAGGGAATAATTGAGGAACTTTTCCGATTCCGTATCAGAATACCAATCGTAAGTCCTGACAGAAATGCCCTCCTCGCGGATGTACCAGATTCGGCTGCCTTCTACGTGATAATCAGGACCATAATACTCTTGCCAGGCTCCGAAAAAAAAGCCCATTTCAACCTGGCTGGATTCCAGCCGCTCACAAGCGCACGCGACCAGCATCATCAGAACAGAAACAACGACAATCCGTAAAACCTTCATATAATCATGAACTTCTATTTATCTAACCCTCAAAGGTAATCATTATTATTCAGACCCTCTAGAACTAGATAGTTATTTCGGTCGCATTTGGTCGCATTTTCCGTTCAGGCCAAAGAACAAAAGAGACCGACAAACAGGAATTTACCGAGCGACGACAGCTTACTTGCTCTCCAGCGACTCAATCAGATTGTCGCAGGAAGACATCAGTTTCTTGTATTTTATGACAGTAACCAGAACTGCGATGAGATAGGTGACGAAGAGCAATACACCAACCCACAACATATCATTTCCGGAGGCCCCTTGCGAATAGATTCGGAGAACGATATAGGCAGTCATGGCCACGGCCGGAATTGCCCCAATCACGGTTGACAGATGATAAAACTTCTTGTACTCTTTGACGGTCTTTGCCGCAGTAAGGACATCGACATCAAGCATTTTCTGCGTGTCAAATTTTTTCCTTCCCACAAGCACTGCGAGGAGATCAATCAATGCCCAGACCGACACGGCGGCGGCAAACCACATCGGCCACCCAATAGCGTGACAAATGACGATAATCATCGGGATGGTGATAATGTCCATCGACATTCTTTTTGCAAG
>ONXC01000002.1 GCA_900321715.1 uncultured Bacteroidales bacterium
CTTGACCTCACCAACCCCAAAACCGTGGAATGGTTCAACTCTGAACTTCACCGCCTCATGGAAGACTACGGCGTGGACGGCTTCAAGTTTGACGCCGCGGACTTTGAGTACTACCCCTCAGACGCCGTTGCCCATGAAGGAAGCGTTCCCGGCTATGAGCAGTGCTCGCGTTTTGTCCAGCTTGCCTCAAAATACCCCTATAACGAGCTCAGAGCCGGATGGCGGAACGCCGGAAAACCCGTTGTGCAGCGTCTCCACGACAAGAGCCACAACTGGGAAGACCTTGGGAAACTTATCCCCGAAATGATGGCCGAAGCCCTCATGGGCTACAGCTTCTCCTGCCCCGACATGGTGGGCGGAGGCAGCTTCGAGACCTTCCTGAAGGGAGAAACCGACACCGAACTCATTGTTCGCAGCGCCCAGATCCATGCCCTCATGCCCATGATGCAGTTCTCCCTGGCCCCTTGGAGGGTACTTGGGAAGGAAGAATATGCAGCTGTGCTTGAAGCCGTGAAACTAAGGGAGAAGTTCATGCCCCTTATCGAGAGCCTGTATGAAAGGGCCGCAACTACAGGAGAGCCCATTGTAGCACCTCTGGAATACTGTTTCCCCGGAGAGGGCCTTGCCGGCGTAAAGGACGAATTCATGCTTGGAGACAGCCTCCTTGTTGCCCCCATGACGTCTTCCGGAACCTCCCGCACAGTCATCCTGCCCCAAGGCTCATGGAAGGCCGACGACGGCTCTGCCTATGAAGGCGGAACCCACACAATTGAAGTACCCTTAATGAGACTCCCCTACTTTGAGAAAATATAAAAAAGACCTATCTTTGCAGGCTATATAATGTTACATTATGAAAAATTTTGTAGAGGAGCTAAAATGGAGAGGCATGATCCAGGATATCATGCCCGGAACAGAAGAAAAACTTATGGAAGGCCCGCAGGCGGCTTATGTAGGAATTGACCCCACGGCCGATTCCCTTCATATCGGCCACCTTGTGAGCGTAATGATACTGAAGCATTTCCAGAACTGCGGCCACAAGCCCTATGCACTTGTAGGCGGCGCCACCGGCATGATCGGTGACCCCTCCATGAAAAGCGCAGAGCGCAACCTTCTTGACGAGGAAACCCTCCGTCACAACGTGGAAGGCATCAAGGCCCAGCTTTCCCGTTTCCTGGATTTTGACTCGGACGCTCCCAACAAGGCCGAACTCGTGAACAACTATGAATGGATGAAGGACTACTCTTTCATTAACTTCATCCGCGATATCGGCAAGCACATCACCGTCAACTACATGATGGCCAAGGACTCCGTGAAAAAACGCCTCCAGAGGGACTCCTCGGAGGGAATGTCCTTCACAGAATTCAGCTACCAGCTCATGCAGGGCTACGACTTCTACTGGCTGTGGAAGAACAAGGGCTGCATCCTCCAGCTTGGCGGATCCGACCAGTGGGGCAACATCACCACCGGTACGGAACTCATCCGCCGCATGGACGGCGGCCAGGCCTTCGCACTCACCTGCCCCCTTATCCGCAAGGCCGATAAGGCAACATCTGGCTGGATCCGGAGCGCACCTCCCCCTATGAGTTCTACCAGTTCTGGCTCAATGTGGCCGATAACGACGCAGAAAGCTACATCAAGATCTTCACCATGCTGGACCGTGAGACCATAGAGAGCCTCATCGCCCGCCACAGGGAGAACCCCGGCGCCCGTGAACTCCAGAAGGTCCTTGCAGAGGAAGTAACCCGCATGTGCCACGGTCAGGAAGCCCTGGATAACGCAATTGAAGCATCCAGGATGCTTTTCAGCGGCAATTCGGAAACCCTCCGCAAGCTGGACGAGCGAACCTTCCTCTCCGTTTTCGGAGACGTTCCTTCATTTGACCTTCCCAAGGCCGATCTCCCCGTGAACATCATGGACCTCCTTGCCGTAAAGACGGCCATCCTCCCCTCCAAGGGAGAGGCCCGCAAGATGATCCAGGGCGGCGGAATCGCAATCAACAAGGACAAGGTCACGGATATTGCAGCTGAGGTAACCGAGGCCGATATAGTGAACGGCCATTACATCCTTGCCCAGAAGGGAAAGAAGAATTACTTCATCATCAACATCAAGTAATGGAAAAACCCGCAAGCACAAGGCAGCTGAAAGTTGCCCGAGAGATACAGAAAGACCTGGCCGAGCTAATACGCTCAAAGGGTATGGCCGCATTCGGCGGAGCCATGGTAACGGTAAGTGAAGTCCGCGTAAGCCCGGACCTCTCCGTGGCCAAGGTCTTCGTGAGCATATTCCCCTCTGAGAAACAGGGTCCCGTAATGCAGATCCTCCAGGAGAACAACAAAGCTCTCCGCGGAGAACTGGGGCACCTTGTTGCCAAACAGTTCAGGATTGTACCGGAACTGATCTTCATCCTGGACACCACCCTGGATTACGCAGAGCACATAGAGGAACTGCTTAAAAAGTGAAGCTTCCTCTCATATTTGCCGTCCGGTACCTTTTTTCCCGGAAAAGCCATAACGTGATCAACATGATTTCGGGAATTGGCGTGGCAGGTATGGCAATAGGCACAGCGGCACTGGTAATCATTCTCTCCGTTTTCAACGGATTCAATTCCCTTGTGGGACAGTCCCTGGAGGCGTCGGACCCCGATTTTGTTATAAGGCCCGCCTCCGGGAAATTTTTTGTCCCTGACAGCGCGGTCTTTGCCCCTATCCTTGACGACAGCCGCATCCAAAGGCTTTCCAGTGTGCTGGAGGAGCAGGTGTTCCTCTCCTATGAAGGCCGCCAGAGCCTTGCAAGGGTCAAAGGCATTGATGAGGCCGCCCAGGAAGAATCCCCTCTTCAGGAAAGCATCATTGACGGAGCCTGGACCTTTCACCGCGGAGCAATGTCCGCAGCGGTTGCAGGTGCGGCCCTGGCGCATAGTATCGGCCTTAATCCGCGTTTTGTGACGCCCTTTGAGATCTATTACCCGTCCCGTAAGGAAAACATCTCCCTTGCAAATCCGCAGGCGTCCCTGAGGAAAGTCAAGGCCCTGACTGGTGGAGTCATTTCCGTCAATTCAGAGATTGATTCCAAGCTCATGCTGGTGCCAATAGAGGCCATGAGGGAGCTTCTGGAGCTGGAAACGGAGGTCTCTTCCCTTGAGATCTGGGTAACTCCCGGGGCCGGAGAAGGCTTTGAGAAGGAGCTCCAGGCCATGACCGGCCCGGACCTTAAAGTACTGAACCGTTTCCGCCAGGAAGAATCCATCTACAAGATGATGAGGTATGAAAAGCTTGCCATTTTCCTCATCCTCATCTTTGTGGTCATAATAATTGCGTTCAACATCTACAGTTCCCTCAGGATGCTCATTATTGAAAAGGAGGCCGATATGGGAACTCTTCGCGCAATGGGCGCCCCTGACGGCACTATCCGCCGCATCTTCCTCCTGGAAGGGTGGATGGTATCCCTCCTCGGGATGATTATCGGCCTGATTATTGGAGTATCCTTAGTCCTTGTACAGCAACGCTTTGGAATAATCCCCATGCCCGGGAATTTTGTTGTTCAGGCTTACCCTGTATCACTTAAGATATCGGATCTTCTGTGGATTGCCTCAGGTGTGACCGTAATCGGTTATTTAATGGCTCTATTACCATCAAGAAAGATATGAAGAAACTAATCCTCTCAATCTCTCTTCTATCCTGCCTTCAGATAGTTGCAGCGGCAGGCAATCCCCCCACGCGCCATTCTGTCCGCCTGGGCTGGGGAGACATGCTCTTCGAGACCCTGGCATTCCATGCCAGCGCTCCGGGCACCTTCGATTCCGCCTCTCTGCCGGCTGGGTTCCGCTCTACGGGAACTTTCGGTCATGGATACACAGGTCACATCTTTGCAGACTATATGTATTCATTCACGGATGTCGTAAGCGCCGGAGTCCAGACCGACTTCGAGGGCATCTTCTGGAAAAAAGGCGTGAGGGATGCTTCCGGCACCCTGGTCGGAGAACCCACCAAGGTGAACAACTACAACCTCTGCATCCTCCCTTCCGTGCGTTTCACATATTTCCGCTCAGAGTGGGTGGATATATACTCGGGCTTATCCATCGGCCTTCTGATGGCCTTTGACAACCAGAAGCAGTTTGAGCTTGCCCCAGCCTTCAACCTCAACCTTGTGGGTGTGAAAGTAGGAAAGGGGCAGTGGAGCGGCACCGCGGAAATCGGCCTCCTGAATGCCCTTAAAGGCGCCAACGACGTTTATATGTTTGCCTCCAGGCTTTTCTCTGTGGGCGTAAATTACACCTGGTAAGATGATGATGAAAAGAATTCCTCTGATACTTCTTGGCCTGGGCCTTTTAGGGGCCTGCCATCATCCGGATATAGAGTACGTGGATTTTGACACCTTCCACGTAACTTCCACAAAGTGCGCGGACGTAGTTATGCCCGACGGCTCCCTGAATCCTGATATAATGTGGCTGGAAGACGACGAAGAGCCTGACACAAAGGTTGCCAAAACTTCCGGCGTGGAGATAGCCAGGAGCCTTGTCGGAAACATCTTCAGCAATACCCTTGTTCACATTGCCGGCACATACAAAGGCCATGACGTAGACGGCTCTCCCCTCACCCTTTCCGGAAAGATCATCCTTCCCAAGACCGGAGAGATCAAGAATATGATCCTGGTGAGCCACTTCACCATCGGCTCAAACCCCGAATGTCCTTCGGAAGCCTTCCCGCTTGAGGGAATCCTTGCCTCCAAGGGCTATGCTGTGGTTATTGCCGATTACATAGGCTTTGGCGTAACAAAGGACCGCATCCACCCCTATATGCACGTAGAGAGCACTGCAAGGGCCGTTGTGGACATGGGACTTGCCGTTAAGCCGTACCTTGAGCATATCGGCCGTAAACCCCTCAGTGACAAGGTCATCCTCTTTGGTTATTCCCAGGGCGGTTCCACAACGGTGGGCGTGATGAGGATGATCCAGCAGGAATGCTGGGACACACTTCCCATCAAGAAGACATATGCCGGAGCAGGCCCCTATGACCTTGCCGCCACCTACGACGTTTCCGTGGAAGAAGACCTTACGGGTATCCCCTGCGCCATCCCTATGATTGTCCAGGGCGTAAGCTATGGAGAGAACCTTGGCCTTGAGATGAAGGATTTCTTCAAGGAGCATCTCCTTGAGCACTACGACGAATGGATCAACTCCAAGGATTACACAGTAAAGCAGATAAACACCTTCATCGGCGCAAAGAGCCTCAGGGACATCATGACCGACGAAGGACGTGACAAGAAAAATCCCAAGACTGCAAGGCTGTACAGGTCCCTGATGTTCAACTCCGTGCTGGACTTCACACCCAAGGCGCCCATGTTCATGTTCCACAGCCGTGAAGACAAGACCGTGCCTTTCATCAATTCAGTAAAGGCCGAGACCTACTTCAAGGGCCAGAACGTAACCTACGACTTCGGGAACTACGGCGCCCATGGCACCGGCTTCATCCGTTTCCTGTTCACCGTTAATAAAGAACTGTAATGAGATACCTTAACTTACTGATAATTGCCGCTGCAGGGCTTGTTCTTACAGCCTGCCCCGCCAAACATATGCAGCTCACCGGATTTGACATTGAGGTTAAAGATGTCCATTCCACAAAAGCCAAGGTGGTGATTGTGCCTTCCAATCCAGATGCGTATTACTGCTACGGCAAACTTGACAACGTGAATCTTACCGATTACTTCAATATGACCGACGAGGAGAACGCCGCATTCCAGATGGACTTTTCCAAAGAGCGCTGGGAACTCATCTGCGAGGAAGAAGGCTACGAGGTCCCTTTTGAGCAGATTTACTGCTACCAGGGCACCCAGGAGGTAGATTACACGTACCTTATTCCCGATGCTGACCACAAGATTATTGTATTCCAGGTAGACCCAGCGGCAAAGCAGTTTATCGGGACGCCGGTCTCAAAGGTATTCCACACCAATCCCCTGGTTATGTCAGACCTCACCTTCAAGATCGGCCTTGAAAAGGATATGATTACCATCACCCCTTCAAGCCGAGACGGTTACTGCTTTGACTACAACCTTACGGAAGACATCCTGGAGGAATATGCCGGTACAGAGTTCTACTTCCGTAACCTTGTTGATATGTGGGAAGATTTCGGGCTCATAGAGGGACGTAAGGTGAGAGGCCCCGCAGTAATCGAGTTCTCATCCTCAGATCCCACCATCCAGGAGGGAGCAAGGTACTCATTTGCAATAAGTGGTTACGAGGATTTTGAAATCAATACCGCCGTAACCACCTTTGACTTTATCTATCACAAGGATATTCCCTGTGAAATGGTGAAGGAAGAAGAGTAATTATTCTTCAGGAGAGAACATAGGATCCCAGGCCGGCAGAAGGACCGGTTTCTGATTCATCATTGAGAGTACGTCCCCGGGGACGTACTTTTTTTCTACCACAAGGCGGAACATGTAGTTGTCAAACCACTCATCCGTCATAATGATATTGCCCTTGTAGCCGCTGGTTTCTCCCCAGCTGTTCTCAACCATCCATTTCACGGGCTTTCCGTCCTTGATGTCCACGGCAATAAGCGTCATGGCGTGGGTTGAGCCGCTGGCGTGAGTGAGGATGCGGTCCCTCTTGTCCATACCGTAGTCCACGCCAAGGAGGGACTGGTAGTCGAAGTTATCAATATCGGCCACACCCTTACTCCTGTCCAGGAACTTTGCTACGTCGCAGGAGAAATAGAGGGCGGTGTTGTCCTTGATGGAGGCAATTGCCATTTCCTTGATGCGGTCCATGGGAAGGTTCACGTAAACCCAGTTCTGGCCGTCGTAGACATGGCGGTCATAGTCTATCTCATACACCTTGCCGTACTCCAGGGTGGGATTGTTCATCACCATCACGTAGTTGTTCTCAAGGTCCTGCCCAAGATACTGCCGGTAGAATTCCTGCGGAGTGTAGGTTTTGCCGTCATTACGCCAGGTAAACTCCGTGGGAGGAACGCCAAGGCAAAGGGCCAGGACGCGGTAGACGTCCTTGAGGATGCTCACCTTGAGGGCCTGGACATCCTTATCCTTTGCTGCGCGGAGCTTGAGCCCGCCTTCCCTCAGGATAAGGCTTAACTGGGAACGCATGGCCGATGTATTGTTGGCCGAATAAGTCTCCGGCATGGCCTCGGAGGGCACTACGCCATACTTCATGATGAGGTTGCTCACGCCCGTGAACTGGCCGCCGTCCCCTATGGGATTGGAGAAAAGCCAGTCCACCTTGCGGTCTTCCATGGGAAGTTTCCGGGTATCTATGACACCCTGAAGGAAAAGGTTTGACTTTTCCAGCTGGTCATAGAAGAAGAGGTAATTCTGGGAGAAGGTGAATTCATCCAGATTGTGGCGGGCTATCATCTGGGCCCTCAGGACATTGAGGCCGGTGAAAAGCCAACAGCGCCCGGAAGATTTCTGGTCCGTACGGCCATTGGTCTTCACCTCATCTGAGAAGTTGGTGTCAGGCATGACGGATTTGTCGGCCGATGCTGCCAGCACCGCCATGGAAGTGCTGTTGAGGGCATTTCTGATGGCCCTGTCACCGGCATTTCCTTCGAATGAGGCGTTAAGGTCTTTCAGGATATCGGCCGAAATGCCTCCGGCCTTGTTTTGGGCCGATGCTGCTATGGAAAGCAGCATCAGCGCTAAAGCAAAGGTCTTTTTCATATGATTATTTTATGACTCCAAGTTCTTTTCCTACTTTAATGAAGGCCGATATTGCCTTATCCAGGTGCTCCTTCTCATGGGCGGCACTGAGCTGGACGCGGATACGGGCCTGGCCCTTGGGAACCACGGGATAGTAGAATCCTGTGACAAATATGCCTTCCTTTGCCATTGCGGCTGCGAATTTCTGGGACAGAGGGGCGTCGTAGAGCATCACGGCGCAGATTGCGCTCTGGGTGGGTTTGATGTCAAAGCCGGCGGCAAGCATCTTCTCACGGAAGTACACCACGTTCTGCATAAGTTTATCATGGAGGGCGTTACTTTCCTTGAGGATCTTGAAGGTCTCGATTCCAGCGCCCGCAATCATGGGCGGGATGGAATTTGAGAACAGGTACGGGCGGCTGCGCTGACGCAGCATATCTATGATTTCCTTACGGCCGGTTGTGAAGCCGCCTACGGCACCGCCAAAGGCCTTTCCAAGGGTGCCGGTGAAGATATCTATGCGGCCGTAGCAGTTAAACTGCTCTGCAACGCCGTGGCCTGTGGGGCCAACTACGCCTGCGCTGTGGCTCTCGTCCACCATCACAAGGGCGTCGTATTTCTCTGCAAGGTCACAGATCTTGTCCATAGGGGCCACGTTGCCGTCCATGGAGAACACGCCGTCAGTGACTATGATCCTGTGGCGGCAGGCCTGGGCTTCCTGAAGCTTTGCCTCAAGGTCCTGCATATCGGCATTGGCATAACGGAAACGCTGGGCCTTGCAAAGGCGCACGCCGTCAATGATGGAAGCATGGTTGAGGGAGTCTGAGATGATTGCGTCTTCGGGGCCGAAGAGGGGCTCGAACACGCCGCCGTTTGCGTCGAAGCAGGCAGCGTATAGAATGGTGTCATCTGTCTTGAAATACTCTGAGACGGCCTTTTCAAGCTCTTTGTGGATGTCCTGGGTACCGCAGATGAAACGTACGGAAGACATGCCGTAACCGCGGCTGTCCATGGCTTTTTTGGCGGCCTCGGCGAGGCGGGGGTTATCGGCCAGGCCAAGATAGTTGTTGGCGCAGAAGTTGAGCGCCTTGCTGCCGTCCTGAAGAGTTATTTCCGCGCTCTGGGGGCTTGCTATATTCCTTTCATTCTTGTAAAGTCCTGCATCCTTGATGGCCTGAAGCTCATCCTGAAGGTATTTCTGAAATTTTCCGTACATGATAATTAAGTGGTTTTGTGATTTCAAATTTAACTCTTTTATGTTGAAAATCCACCAAAATTGAATAAATTTGTACAATCTTTAAGCAGAATATGAAAAACGTACTTGTCATAGGCTCAACTGGCCAGATTGGCTCAGAGCTCACAATGAAGATCAGAAGGGAAATCCCCGGTTCAACCGTAGTTGCAGGTTATATTCCGGGCGCAGAGCCAAAGGGCGTGCTCCTTGAAAGCGGCCCTTCAGAGATTGCCGACGTCCGTGACGCAGCAGGCCTTGCCGCCATTGTGGACAAGTACCAAATAGATACCATCTACAACCTTGCAGCGCTGCTTTCCGCAGTTGCAGAACGTAAGCCCCTCCTTGCCTGGGACATCCAGATGAACGGCCTTCTCAACATCCTTGAGATTGCCCGTGAGAAGGGCTGCGCAGTGTTTACGCCCTCTTCTATCGGCTCTTTCGGCCCTGAAACTCCTCATGTGGGTACACCCCAGGACACTATCCAGCGCCCCCGTTCAATGTACGGCGTCACAAAGGTTGCTACGGAGCTCCTCTCTGATTATTATTTCCATAAATACGGCGTAGACACACGTTCCGTGCGTTTCCCTGGCCTTATTTCCTATACCACCCTTCCCGGCGGCGGCACCACTGACTATGCCGTGGAGGTGTATTATTCGGCCGTCAAGGGAGAGGAATTCGTATGCCCCATCGCGCCCGGCACCTTCATGGACATGATGTACATGCCGGATGCCCTTCACGCCGCCATCCAGCTTATGGAAGCGGATCCTTCACGCCTGAAGCACAGAAATTCCTTCAACATTGCATCCATGAGCTTTGAGCCGGAGCAGCTCTTTGCTAAGATCCGTGAGTACATCCCCGGCCTCAAGGTGCGCTATGAGGTAGACCCCGTGCGCCAGGCAATCGCCACGTCCTGGCCAGATTCCATGGACGACTCCTGCGCCCGTGAGGAATGGGACTGGAAACCCACCTTCACCCTGGATCAGATGACGGTGGATATGATTGAGAATCTACGTAAGCGGCTTCTGTAGTCTCATTATCAGATATTTTGCTTATCTTTGTGGCTATGAAAAAGATGAATATCCCCCTCATTGCCACATTGCTTGGCCTGTCACTCATCGTGTGCCCCCTCCTTTATATATATGTAGGGCCCGCACTGGACGATCTCCAACTATCCACCCTCAAGACCCTTGGCATCATTGCCGGATGCAGCGCACTGTACTGCTTTGTAGTTGGTGAACTCACCGGAAACAATTCCCAGATGGACAAGATCTGGAGCATCCTTCCTGCAGTTTATGCCTGGATCATTGCAGCAAACGGAGGTTTCAGCGCCCGCCTCATAGTTATGGCAGTCCTTGCCACACTCTGGGGAGCCCGCCTCACCTTCAACTTCGCGCGCAAAGGCGCCTACAGATGGAAATTCTGGGAAGGAGAAGAGGATTACCGCTGGGGTGTACTCCGTGAGGGGCCTTTCTTCAACGGCAACCGCTGGGGCTGGATGCTCTTTGACCTCTTCTTTATCTCCATATACCAGAACGCACTGATCCTTATGACCACCTTCCCTGCCCTGGTAAGCATGAATTCCACCGTTCCCTTCGGCGTTGTAGACATCATCGCCGCTGTGCTTATGCTTGGATTCATCGCCTGGGAGGCCGTGGCCGATGAACAGCAGTGGGTGTTCCAGACCACCAAGTGGGGCATGATCAAGAGCGGCAAGAAACTTGAAGAGCTCCCGGATCCCTACAACCTTGGTTTCAACACCCGCGGTCTCTGGGCCTACAGCCGTCATCCCAACTACCTTGGAGAGCAGGCCATCTGGATCTGCTTCTACGTATTCTCCATCGGTGCAGGAATCGGCATCTTCAACTGGAGTATCATAGGCTGCCTGCTTCTTGTTGTGCTGTTCCTTGGCAGTTCTTCACTCGCAGAAGAGATCAGCGGCGGCAAGTATCCTCAGTACGAAGCATACTGCGCCCAGGTGTCCAGATTCATTCCTGGCAAACGTTTTCACAAGTAATATTTCTGATTGAAATTTACAGAATACTTAAAAGTTACGGATTGTAAGCATTTGTTTGCAATCCGCTTTTAATTTGAAACAAGGCATCTTGTTTCGCGCCGTTTCGGTATTTTGTAACTTGCTGATTATCAATATAGAAACACCATCTAACACTTTACACCATTTCGGAGTGCTTCGGAGTATATCAAAATTTTTTCTTATTGATTATCAATGCTTTAGTTTAATTTTGAAAAAATTTTGTAAAAAATCTTTTGAAAAAATTTGCAAATCAAAAAATTTGCAGTACCTTTGTATCCGGATTGAGGAAGTGAGGTTCTCTCAACGGAATCAATCTATTGGTTATTAGTTTTAGTGTTATTAATTATGTGGTTAGTAGAGCGTCCGCCTGTGAAGGCCGACGTTTCTTTTTTTATTTTCCCCTTAGCTTTCAGTAACAAGTCCCTCCCCCGAGGGGAGGGGTTTCGGGTGGGGGTAACGTAGGTCACTTAGCTTTCACAGTAATGTGAAAGCAGTTCTGCTTGCGCTCGTACTTTATGTAGCAGAGGCCCTCATTGTGGATGTCGCGGAGAACCTGGCCGAGGACGGCGCGGAGATACTCCGGAGGGACGTCCTCATACGGACGGCCGCGGAGCTCCTCAACCTTCACGTAGCGCCAATAAGAGAGGTCGAAGGTGGTACCGTAGCGGTGAGTGGAGTTCTCAGAGGCGTTTGTGTTGCGCTTCCGGAGGGCCGCGACATCGGCCTCCGT
Organism: uncultured Bacteroidales bacterium; assembly: GCA_900321715.1. Classification (GTDB taxonomy): domain Bacteria; phylum Bacteroidota; class Bacteroidia; order Bacteroidales; family UBA932; genus Cryptobacteroides. The sequence continues at coordinate 11,653 of ONXC01000002.1, forward strand.
ACGCAGGACGGAAGTTATTACAAGTTTGTTGGGATTGAGACCGTGGGAAGCCAGGGAATCCTGGAAATTACGGCCGATAAGGTCCAGTAGATCCTTGGCCGATGGCACCAAATACGGTATGGAATGGGTAAGCTCCCGGATCTCGTAAAGGTCACAGTCCTCCAGAAGAACCAGTTTATCTTTCATCTTTTCAGCCTCTTCCCTATCCTTCACTGGCGGCACGCCTATGGCCTGGGCCACGTTAAGCTGGACATCGTTCATGTCGTTGAACTCACGGGCATACTTCACATCATAGATGCGCACAGGGTGGTTCTCAATGGGGCCAAGAGCCAGCCAGCGCTTTTCGCGGACGCAGCTGCGGACAGAAAAAAACGTATATAGCACAAGGCCGGAAAGTACCACCGAACCTGCAAGGAGGACTACTGACTTAGGTTTCATAGCACAAAGGTAGCTTTTTATCCTGATTTTTTTTAACTTTGTAAGTTAAAATAACTAAAACCTATGTCCGAAGACAAAAAACAGGCGGCAAGAATACAAACTTCAATTCTTAACCCGCTGGAGAAGAAAGTACTGGTGTGGCTGGCACAGCGTATGCCCGCCTGGGTCACCTCCGATATGCTCACTTTCGTAGGCTTCCTTGGTGCCATAGTAATGGCCACCGGTTACGCCCTTGCAAACCTTAACCTGAACTGGCTGTGGCTTTCCTGCCTTGGCCTTCTTATCAACTGGTTCGGAGATTCCCTGGACGGTTCCCTTGCACGCGTAAGGAACACCCAGCGCAAAACCTATGGCTTCTACATCGATCACAATGTAGATGTTATCAATGAAACAATCATGTTTGTGGGAGTGGGCCTCAGTCCCCTTGTGAACATGAGCTTTGCAATGTTTGCCCTGGTGGCTTATTTCATGCTCAGCATCTACGTTTACATTGACTGCCACCTCAAGGGTGAAATGCGTCTCACATACGCCGGAATGGGCCCCACGGAGTTCCGCCTCATCCTTATCATCGTAAACATCTGTTTCATCTACATCCCCTGGCTCTCACAGTGGAAAAAACCCATCACCATCTTCCACAACGACTTCCAGGTGGGTCTGTTCGATTACATTGCCGTAGCTGCGGCACTTGCAATCTTTGCAGCCTATATTGTAAGTTTCTTCAAGGACCTCAAGTATTTCAACGAGAAGGATCCCATTAAGAAGGACTAGAGCAAGATGCAGGTCATAACCCCGGAAGATGCCGTAAAACTCTCCCCCGTTTTCAAAGGAAAAGTGGGGAAGATTCTTTTCTCTCTGGCCCTTAAGTTCACTGGCATAGACCACGTAAATGAGCTCCACGATTACGTGTGGAAGCAAGGGACCAAACCGGGGCCGGACTTTGCAAAAGGCATTCTGGATTATGCCCAGGTGGATTTTGCCGTCGGCAATCCTGAACGTCTGGAGAGCCTTCCGGAAGGAGCCTTCATAGTGATTGCAAACCACGTCTACGGCCATCTGGACGGAATCTGCCTTGTAGACCTCATCGGCCATAAACGCCCCGGGGCAAAGGCCATGGTGAATGAGTTCCTGAGCTGGATCAAGGGTCTGGAGCCCAATTTCATCTCAGTAAATCCCACCACCACAAAGCGGGAAACCACCTCCACCAGCATCGCAGGCGTCAAGAGCGCCCTCCTCCAGATAAAAAAAGGAGAACCGCTCATCCTGTTCCCTTCCGGTGCCGTGGCCGATCTAAAGCCCCGCGAAGGCTGGACAATCAGTGAAAGGGATTGGCAGGACGCCGCCATAAGGCTTATCCGCAAAGCCGGCGTTCCCATAGTGCCCATAAGGTTTGCCGATAGAAATTCCATGTTCTACTACCTCCTGGGCCTCATCCACTACAAACTGCGCTTTACCCGCCTCTTCCACGAGGTATTCAACAAGAAGGGCAGCCACCCCCGCGTGATTATCGGCCCCACAATAAGCGTGGAAGCTCAGAAAGCCATCCCGGAGGATCAGTTCAAACAGTTCCTCCGTGACAGCGTATACTCAATCCCCGTCCCCCACAACTTCATAAACAGAAGCCAATTATGGAAATAGTACTCATCACCGGCGGCAGCAGCGGAATAGGCGCTGCAACGGCAAAGATTCTGGCCCGTGCAGGAATGAAAGTCTACGCCGGCTCAAGGCGCGGAACAGCCACTGAGACCCATCCAGGCATAGTTCCCATAAAACTTGACGTCAATGACGCTGAGACACTTAGGGCCGCAGTGGACCAGATACTGGAGGCCGATGGCCGGCTTGACGCCGTCATCTGCAATGCCGGAAACGGCATCTATGGCCCGGTAGAGTACACCACGGAGGAAGACGCCAGGGCCCAGTTCGAGACCTGCTACTTTGGCGCCCTCAAGACCATCCAGGCATGCCTTCCCGTATTCCGTAAACAGGGCCACGGACGCATCATCACGGTAACTTCAGTGATGGCTGTGCTCCAGCTCCCCTTCCAAGTGTTCTATTCATCGGCCAAAGCCGCAATGCTTTCCCTCACCGAAGGCCTCAGGATGGAGCTCAAGGGCACCGGCATCCAGTGCTGCAGCATCCTCCCCGGAGACGTGGCTACCGGATTTACATCGGCCCGTAAAATCAACGCCGCCGAAGGCACCCCCTATGACACCCGCCTCAAGAAAAACCTCAGCAAGATTGAGCAGGACGAGCTTGGCGGCATGAAGCCGGAAGTCATAGCAAAGGCTATCCTTAAGCAACTGAAGCGCAAAAAGATGGCAGTAAGGGTAATTCCACGCATTGATTATAAGGCAGTTGGCCTTCTGGCACGGATTCTGCCCGAAAGCTGGAAACTCTCTCTCATAAACGCCCTGTATTCTTGATAAGGAGGCTTCTGATATCACTCATAGTGCTTCTGGCTGCATTTAACGCAGCCGGACAGTCTACGCGTGTAAGAGGCGGAGTATATGATGCAGAAACCGGAGAACCTCTCCCTTTTGTGGGAATCTACTTTGACGGCACCACAATCGGCATAACCTCCGATTTGGACGGGCGGTTCAGCATAGAGACGCGCTCCCCTGACGCCAAGGTGCTTACGGCACAACTTCTTGGATATGAGCCACTTTCAATCCCGGTAACCAAGGGCGCCTTCTCAGAGATAAACTTCCATCTTCTCCCTGACAAGCGTCAGCTGGACGCAGCAATAGTGAAGCCCGACGACCGCTACATCAAGTCCGTCCTCAAAAAGCTGGACCAGTCCCTTGCAAAGAATGACCCGGACGCCGGCCCTGACTGGAGCTCCCACCTCTACTCCAAGATCGAGTTCGACGTAACCAACATGGAGGATTTCCTGAAGCTCAAGGTCCTGGACAAGAACGTGGGCTTCATAAGGGAGTATGCCGATACATCGGCCATAACCGGTAAGCCATTCATCCCCGTGATGATATCGGAAAACGTCTCTGACGTATACCACTCCAAGAATCCGTCCTGGATAAGGGAAGTCATGCGCGCAAGCCGCATCTCAGGCCTGGAAGAAGACAACGTAGTGCGCCAGTTCACGGGCTCCTACCTTCTCAAAACCAATTTCTACAAGCCTTCCATAGGCGTTTTCAACCTGGAAATCCCCAACCCTGCTGCGGCGTCGTCACACATATTCTACAACTATTTCCTGGTGGACAGTCTGCAGGTTGAGGGCCGAAAGACCTATATCCTGCGTTTCCACCCCAAGAGCCTTGTAACGTCTCCCACCCTTGACGGAGAGATGCAGTTTGACGCGGAAGATTTTGGTATAAGGAGCGTCCACGCCCAGCTCTCCCCTTCCTCCAACGTAAACTGGATCCGGCACATCAACTTTGAGATAGTGAACCGCCGTCTGCCCGGCGGCCAGTGGTTCTACGACGAAGAGCACCTGTTCATAGACTTCTCCATCAGCGTCAGCGATAAATCCAAACTCATCTCATTCCTTGCCAACCGCAACATGAAGTATGAGACGCCTGTAATCGGCCCCGTAACGGACAGGGACGCCCTCACGTCAGAGGAAGCAGTGGTGGAAAGGGACGTAACCGGCGGGGACGAGGAATATTGGGCCCAGGCCCGCCCGTATGAGCTCACGGAAAGGGAGCAGGGCATCTATGAGATGGTGGAAACTTTCCAGGGCACAAACCTTTACAAGGGCACGTACGGGGTTGCCAGGACCCTTGTAAACAACTATGTGGAAGTCAAGCCCTGGAAATTTGAGTTTGGCCGATGGGCCCGCACTGTCTCCTACACCGGCCAGGAAGGATTCCGTCTCCAGCTTGGAGGCCGCACGCTGAAGGAATGGAACAAGAAACTTCGCCTTGGAGGCTATGTGGCCTACGGTTTCGGGGATAAGACTCCAAAGGGAGAAGCCACGCTTGAATGGATGCTTGGAAGGGAAAGGACCCGCAAGCTCTTTGTCACCGCCACCTATGACTACAAGCAGTTTGGCAGCGGAAAGGGTGTATTCTCCGTTCCAAACGTATTCTCCTCAATTGTGGCCAGAAATCACGGCAGCCAGCGCAACATGGTGCGCACCGTAGACATTCTATACGACCACGAATTCTGCAGGGAAATCAATTCCCAGCTCCAGCTCACTCAATCCCGTATCTGGGGCAATGATCTTGTGAAATTCACAAGAAGGTCCGACGGCCAGGTTCAGGACAGTTACGCCACCAACGAGATTCACGGTCAGCTTCGTTTCTCATTCGACGAAAGGGTGAGCCGTGGCTTCTTCCTCAAGCATTACCTGTTCACAAAGTACCCCGTCATTCTTCTGGATGTTTACGGAGGCATTCCGGGCATATTCAAGGACGACGTAGGATATCTCAAGACCCAGGCTACCATCACCTGGAAAGTGCCCTCTACCGCCATCGGCTTTGGAAAATTCATGCTGGAAGGCGGTGCAATATGGGGTCAGGTCCCCTACACCCTCCTGAAACTGCATGAGGGCAACCAGACCTTCTTCCTGGACAAATCGGCCTTCTCATGCATGGATTACTTTGAATTTGGGTCGGACCGCTGGCTCACAGGTTATTACGTGCACAACTTCAATGGCTTCTTCCTTGGGAAGATTCCTCTCCTCAAGAAACTGGACCTGAGGGAAGTAGTGACGGCCCGCTTTGCATGGGGAACACTGTCCAAGGCCAATGACAGCCAGCATAGCCTGTTCCTTTTCCCTGAAAACATGAAACTGCAAACCCTGGAAGTTCCCTATGTGGAGCTTGGGGCAGGAATATCCAACATCCTTCGCATCATACGCGTGGATGCATACTGGAGAGTTACCCACAGAAGACCGCAGACAAACTTTTTCAGCAATTTCACAATCAACGTCGGACTGGACGTAGAATTCTAGTATGAAATCAGGTATTACAATCCACGAACTCAAGATTGAGGGCTACACGGAGCCTGTAGACATCAGCGGATACATTCTGGACCGCTATGTATATGCCTTCCTGTCGGAAGGAGAAGCCCTGGTCGATATTGACGGGATGAATTACCTCATAGGCCCCGGACAGCTTATCATAGTCCCTGAAAGCAAGAGGATCCTTCTCAAGCACTACAACTGCTGCCATGGTTTTATGGGGTCATTCTCAATCAGTTTCCTCAAGGACGCCTCCTATCCGGTCCTCCGTGCCACCAAACCTCACCTTCAGAGTTTCTGGTTTGACGACGCAGTGTTTATGGCAAACCTGTTCAGGCGTATGCTCACGGCTATGGAAGACAAGGATTACGCATTCATGCAAAGTGCCATGGACATGATCCTGTGCCAGATAAGGCCAAGCGGAAAGGTTGCGGCCATACCGGAGAAGTTCCTCCAGATGGTCTTTGAAGGAAGTAACGCCCAGTTCTCCGTTAGTGAATACGCCGCGCAGCTTAACGTTACGCCAAACTACCTCAACAAAACCGTCAAGCAGCACACTCACCGTACCGCTATCGACTGGATAGAGATTGCGCGCATAAATATGGCAAAGATGCTTCTGAAAGACCCAACAGTACCTGTTGGAGACATAGCCGGGCGCGTTGGCGTACCGGACCAGTCCTATTTTGCCAGATTCTTCAAGAAAAAGACAGGGTTCACCCCTTCTGAGTTCCGTAACCAGTAACGGTAAGGACTTTTCCCACCACTTTGAAACGGACATCCTTCCCTTCAAAGGGGAAGGCGTATTCCCTGTCAGGGCTGTCCTGATAGGCAGGGCGGGGGTCCAGTGACAGGACTTCCTCCAGGGCCTTTCTCTGCTCCGGATTCAGTGGCAGATCCTCAGGAATAACAACCTCCAGGACCATTTCCGGGGCATCGGAGGCAAAGCCCGACACAGCATCAGGGCGGGAATCGGCATACCTTATATAAGGCTTGATATCATAGATGGGGGTGCCGTCCATCAGGTCTGCGCCCCTTACCAGGATTTCACAGCCGGATATTTCCTCAATCTCCACGCAGGAAAGGCCGATGGGATTGGGCCTGTAGGGGGACCTTGTGGCCCAGACGCCCACGGCGGTGTTTCCGCCAAGGCGCGGCGGACGGACGGTTGGCTGCCACTCCCCTTTTGCTTCCTTATTCGCAGAGAAGCCCCAGATGAGCCAGATGTGACTGAAGCCTTCAAGGCCACGGAGAGCCTCCCTCACCTTATATTTATCCGTGAAGACAATCCTTCCGCGGAGGCTTCCGGCAAGGGAACTCTGGCGCGGAATCCCAAACTTGGAGCCAAGTGCCCCCCTGTAGTATGCTACAGGCTCTAGAGTGAGATTATCTTCCATGGTTAATTCATATATCGGCCATGACAGCGGCAATAGCGGAGACCGCTTCCACAGGGGCAGGGGTCATTGGGAGCCACGTGAGGGATTGCAAGCCCAAGAGGATAGCCATCCGACGACATCTCCCCGGCATAACCGTCCGTAATTGTAGGTTCAGGCATATTCCAGCTGGGGTAATCGGCTTCCTGAGGCTCCTGAAGCCTTTCCTCATTGTCCTTCCAGGCATTTCTGTCGGCAAGGCACTCCCCCGTTTCCTTTGCGCTATGCCCCGCGAGGCACCACTTTGGAAGGGAATCGGCGTAATCGGCCACGATATTGCAGAAAGACTCCAGCGCCTGCCTGTCAAGCGTTCCAAATAGAGGGCTGTCAAAGATTGGGTCGAAGAGCTCCGGACGGGGGCCTGATGTGAACTGTGACTCCATCCAGGTATCATGTACGGCCTTTACAAGCTCAAAGCCTTCATAGCCTATACGCTTATACATCTGCTCCAGGCGCATGCCCTCAAGGGTACTCAGGCCGATGGTAAAGTAAGGAGCCCCGGAGCCGGCCTTGCAGGCATCCCAGCCGGAAAGGTGAGCGAAGCCTCCCTTGAAGGAATCAAGCCTGGTCATAAGCTCGTCTACATCGGGGACGCAAGGGCTGCATACGTAGTCTCCCCACTTATCCGTATAGCGGTACATCTTTATGATGGGGGTAGTGCTCAGAATCTTTGAAAGACGCTTTGCACTGCCCCCTATGTTATTGTTGTACCATTCCATCAGGCAGTCCACAAACAGTTCCGTGGACATGACGCCATAGAGGTTAAGGTAACCAAGGGCGGCCCTTTCCAGTTTGAACTGACCGTTGCGTTCAAGGACGTGGATGACTGTCTCCACCTCCGGTGCCACTATGTCGTACATCTCACGGCTCAGCCACACCTTGTGGAAATGTTCGTCGGAGTCGTCAAACTGGACCAGCCCCGTAACCTCAAGGAGGGAGGGGTAATCGGCAAAATCCTGATATTGGACCTTCTCAGGGCCCTGCTTAACAAGGTCCCTCAGAAGCCTCACGTCCCTTTCCATAAGGTGGGACATCCATTCCCGCGGCTCCCGGGTGATGTAGCCGTGAAGCTCTTCCACCAGCTGGGATTTGCGGAAACGGGAGCTGAGCTCCCGGCCAAGGATATTTCCAAGGTCCTGGAGCTCAGGCTTTCCAAAGCCGCTCAGGATTGTATGAAGACTACGCTCCTCCACTTCACTTTATGCGTCCTGATACTTCAGGATAGGGTTACGTGCGGCTGCAGTTTCATCAGGGCGTGATATGGGAGTGCAGTGAGGGGCGCTGTGAAGGATCTCAGGATCCTCAGCAGCCTCTGCTGCAATCTTTCTCATAACCTCAATGAAAGCGTCAATTGTTTCCTTACTCTCCGTTTCCGTGGGCTCTATCATGAGGGCCTGATGGAAAAGCAGCGGGAAATAGATGGTGGGAGCGTGGAAACCGTAGTCCAGAAGGCGTTTTGCAACGTCCAGGGTGGTGGCTCCGGCAACGCCCTCACGGGCACCGTCGTTCACAAGGCCGTCAAACACGAATTCGTGCTTGCAAACGCCCTCGATGGGGAGTTTGTACACGTCCTTGAGGCTTTCCTTGATGTAGTTGGCACTCAGGACTGCGTACTGTCCCACCTTCCTTATATGGTCTTTGCCAAGGGCCAGGATGTATGCGTATGCACGGAGGATCACGCCAAAGTTTCCGTGGAAACCGGAAACCCTGAGATCCGGGATGCAGTCTTCCAGATGCTTTGCAACGCCAACGGGGCCGCTGCCGGGGCCGCCGCCGCCGTGAGGCGTGGAGAAAGTCTTGTGAAGATTGAGGTGCATGATGTCAAAGCCCATGTCTCCTGGGCGTACAACGCCCATCAGGGGGTTCATGTTGGCGCCGTCATAGTACAGAAGGCCGCCGCAGCCGTGCACAAGGGATGCAATCTCCTCGATCTGGGTCTCAAACAGGCCCAAGGTATTGGGATTTGTCATCATAATGCCGGCGATATCCGGGCCAAGAAGGGGTTTCAGAGCCTCCACGTCAATGCGTCCGTTCTCAAGGGACTTCACCTCCACCACCTCCAGGCCACACACTGCGGCCGATGCAGGGTTGGTTCCGTGGGCGCTGTCCGGGACAATTACCTTGGTGCGGGCAAGGTCTCCTCTCATCATATGGTACTGACGCATTATCATAAGGCCGGTGAGTTCACCGTGTGCTCCGGCGCAGGGGTCGAAGGTAAAGGTGTACATGCCGGTTATGGCGGCAAGGGCCTTGTTCATCTCCTGGTACACCTTGAGGGCGCCTTTGGTAAGGCCGGCGTGCATGAGGGGATGAAGCCCCGCAAAGCCTTGAAGGGCAGAGACTTCCTCGTTGATCTTGGGATTGTACTTCATGGTACAGGAGCCAAGCGGATAGAAGCCTGTATCCACCCCGAAGTTCATCTGGGACAGGTTGGTGTAGTGACGGACAACGTCCGGTTCACTCACCTCCGGGAGTTCCAGGGCCGAATTACGCCTTAGGGCGGCGGGAAGTTCCGCGGCCTTGGGGAAATCGTTTTTTCTGAGGGAATAACCGCATCGGCCTTCCTTAGAAAGCTCAAAAACTAGTTTGTCGTAGTATTTCATATCCTAGCCCTCCTTTATTACGCTAACAAGGCGGTCGATTTCCGCTTTGCCATGTTTTTCGGTCACACAGAAAGTCACATAGCCTTCCTCGGTGTCAAGGGCGGCAAAGAAGCCAGCTTCCTCAAGCCTCTTCTGCATAAGGCCCGGGAACTCCTTTGGCTTCAGGACAAATTCCTTCAGGAACGGTTTTCCGGGGAACACTTCCTCAAACTTACCTGTTTTCAGAAGCTCGGAATATAGATAATGGGCGCCGTCGCTGGAGAGCCTGTTCACCTCACGGAGGCCTTCGGGACCCATCAGGGACAGGTAGATAGTGACCCAAAGGGCCATCAGGGACTCGTTGGAGCAGATGTTGGAAGTTGCCTTCTCACGCTTGATATGCTGCTCGCGGGCCTGGAGGGTAAGGACAAATACCCGGCGGCCTTCCTTGTCCGTGGTCTGGCCTACGATACGGCCGGGCATCTTACGCATGTAGTCCTTCTTCACTGCCATGAAGCCCACATAAGGACCGCCGTAGCAGAGCGGCAGGCCAAGTGACTGGCCGTCGCCTACGACAATATCGGCCCCCCACTCTGCGGGAGTCTTCACTACTGCAAGGGCGGAAGGGTCACAGTACTCAACCATAAGGGCCTTTGCGGCATGGATAGCACTGGCAAATCCGGTGTGGTCCTCAACAATGCCGTAACGGTTCACGGAGGGAAGGATTACACCGGCAACATCCTCCGTAAGGGCCTCCTGCAGGGCTTTCAGGGATGTTTCTCCTTCCGGAGCATCAATAAGGCCGACTGTAACGCCGTGGAATTTGGCGTAGGTCTGAACCACCTTTATGACGTGGGGAAGAAGTGCCTTGGAAAGGAGGACGGTGTTCTTCTTCCTGGTGCATGAGACGCACATCTTCATGGCCTCGGCGGCGGCCGTAGGGCCGTCGTACATGGAGGCGTTGGAGACGTCCATTCCGGTGAGGGCGCACATCATGCTCTGGTACTCGAAGATGTAGCGGAGCGTACCCTGTGAAATCTCACACTGATAAGGAGTATATGCCGTAAGGAACTCACTGCGCTGGGTGAGATACGGTATTACGGAAGGGGTATAATGGTCATAGGCTCCCTGACCCACAAACACCTTCAGGCGGGCGTTCTGGGCTTCAAGGGAAGAGAACCATTCCCTTATTTCCTGCTCACTCATAGCGTCCGGCAGGGCATAAGGGCCTTTTTTCAGGAATTTTGCGGGGACATCTGAATAAAGGTCCTGAAGTGATTTCACTCCGGCCTTATCCAGCATTGCCCTCACGTCCGCATCAGTGTGCGGAAGGTAAGGAAGTGATGCCATATTATTCTCCTATGAGAGCCTTGTATCCGGCGGCGTCAAGAAGGGCGTCAAGCTCTGCAGGATCACTCATCTCAACCTTAATGATCCAGCTGCCATATGCGTCCTCGTTCACTTTTTCAGGGGCGTCTTCAAGGGCCTCGTTCACCTCTACCACAACGCCGGAAACGGGGCTGATAAGGTCTGAGGATGCCTTCACGCTCTCAAGGGCGCCGAATTCCTCACCTTGTGAGACTTCGTCGTCCACGGCGGGCATATCAACGTAGGTGATATCTCCCATCTCTTTCTGTGCGAAATCAGATACGCCCACAACGGCAATGTTGCCTTCTACCTTTACCCATTCGTGTGACTCAGAATATTTGAGTCCTTCAAGAATCTTTGACATAGCTTGTATTACTTTTTATAATTAGTCTGATAAAAACGTTTCTTAATAACCTTCCCGGGGAAAACTTTCTTGCGGATACGTACGGAAAGGGGTGTATCCAGGGCCGAATATTCCTTTGCGACAAGGGCGAAGCAGATGCTCCTCCCAAGGGAGATGGAGTGGTAGCCGGTGGTAACCACGCCCACCTCAGTGCCGTCTTCCAGTTCTACGGGATAACCGGCACGCGGAATGGCCTTGTCAAATATTTCAATACCCACAAGCTTCTTTTCAAGGTTTCCGGCTTTCTGGTCCAGGAGGGCTTCCTTACCAATAAAGTCCTTTTCATACTTGCAGAACATCCCTAGACCCGCCATGACGGGGCTGATTTCCGGTGATAGTTCGTCTCCGTAAAGCGGAAGGCCAGCCTCAAAACGGAGGGTGTCACGGCAGCCAAGGCCGCAGGGCTGGACGCCGGCTTTCAGGAGGCGGTCCCAGATTTCAACTGTGTTTTCTATGGTGGTATAGAGTTCAAAGCCGTCTTCCCCGGTGTAGCCAGTGCGGCTGAGGATAAGGCGCTTTCCTTTATACTCAACGTCACAGAATGTGTAGAAGCCTAGACTGGCCGCTTCCTTATAGCCAAGGACCTCCATTACGGTTTTTTCGGCCTCAGGGCCCTGCACGGCAATCTGGCCCCATACGGGAGACTCGTTGCGGACGGTGCAGTTAAAGCCTTTCACCTGCTCCTTGATCCAGTCAAAGTCCTTGTCAATGTTTGCGGCGTTTACCACAAGGAGGAAGTGATCCTTCTCAAATTCACGGTAAACCAGGAGATCGTCCACGGTGCCGCCGTCAGGGTAGCACATCATGCCGTAGAGGACTTTTCCGGGCTCAAAGCCGCGGATTTCGTTGGTGAAGATGTGATTCACGAAGGCCTCTGCATCCGGGCCTTCAACAAAGATCTCTCCCATGTGGGAGACATCGAACATACCCACGTGCTGCCTTACGGCAAGGTGCTCCTGCACGATACCGGCGTACTGGATGGGCATAATGAAGCCTGCAAAGGGACTCATCTTGGCCCCAAGGGCCACGTGAGAATCATACAGGCATGTTTTCAGTTCTGACATACTAGGTTATAAAGTTTAGTGTTGGTTTCAAAATTCACTCTTGCGTCTTCAGGGGTTGCTCCCTTTGAGGCCGATATTTCACCGCAGATATCTACGGCGGCAACATCCATCTCCTCCAGTGCCATCCTGAGGATTCTCTCAACCTCATCCAGGCTGTACTCTCCCTGCGTCCAGTCCGTGCGGGCCCACTGCGGAGCCATCACGTCCTTGTCCAGGGATATGTAAAGCCGCTCTCCCCTCCTCTCATCCAGCCACGGGACATAATCCCCGCCTTCCGGACCTATCCACAGGATGTCCCGTAGCATAGGATTATCCTCCCTCATTGCCTTCACCCAGCTTCCGCAGCTTAGGACTCCGCCAAATGCCGGCTCCTGGTTATCCGGGTGGTTATCCAGGAGCAGAAGATGGAAAGGCTCCGTTTCACGCAGCGCCAGCAGGTGCGTCATATAGTGATAATCACCGCTGTCTATCCACCTGAGCCCAGGCAAAACCGCCGGAAGCATCTTTCCTATTGCAAGCGCCGCTTCTGGGTCACAGTAACAGGAAGTTCCCTCCAACTCCTTGAGTTTCAGCACCTGCACCCGTGACCCATTTTCCTCCACCCACGGGAGGAATCCCTGCGCCTCATATGCGCCGCTGAAATCACAGATGAGAGTGCCTTCTTTCATCTTTCAAATATAGCAAATTATTACGACATTTCCATATTGAGTCCAAAACAATGCCTTCTCTCTTTCCTGGTGGAGGCTAACTACAGTTCTATCAAGCGCTTATGAGAACATATGGGGACAGGGTATTTTTTATTTCACCCTCATAAACATCTGAATATAAACTATTTATCCCAAGTGAGGCGTTTTGCATCATTTTGATATTTCTGTTGAATAACACTACATTCGCGATATGGATAACATTACACCTAAAGTCGTTAAGATACACGACGTCAAAATAGACCAAGAATACATGCAATGGCTGGGTGAAATCAAAGCCCGGTATCGCAACACCCAAATCAAGGCTGCCGTCAAGGTCAATGCAGAGCAACTGTTGTTCAACTGGCAGTTGGGGCGCGATCTTGTGATGCGCAAGGCGGAAGAAAAATGGGGCTCCGGCATTGTTGAGCAGGTCAGTCTTGATCTTCAGGCCGCATTTCCCGAATCCAAAGGATTCAGTACCACAAATCTATGGTATATGAAGCAGTGGTATCAGTTCTATGCGGGGGCGATTCCAAAACTCCAACAATCTGATGGAGATTTTCAATTTCCTGAGAGTCAATCAGGTATAAAACTCCAACAACTTGTTGGAGAACTACAACACGCAGAAGATTCCCGAGACCACGGAATGACCTTACCGGGAATGTTTATGCTCGTCCCATGGGGGCATCACATCCTAATACTGTCCAAATGCAAGAATATCGAAGAAGCTATCTTCTACATTGCTAAAACCATCTCCGGCAACTGGAGCAGAAGCACCCTGGAGAACTGTCTTAAGTCGGACCTTTATCATACTTCAGGCGGTGCCATCACCAATTATGCTGAGAAACTTCCGTCTCCCCAAAGTGAACTTGCCCAGGCTATAACCAAAGACACCTACGACTTCGGCTTCCTGTCCCTCGATGAAGGGTATAAAGAAGAAGCCTTGGAAACCGAATTGGAAAAGCACCTTACCCGCTTTTTACTGGAACTCGGGAGCGGATTCGCGTACCTGGGCAGACAAAAACAGATTATCGTAGCAGGTAAAACCAGAACGCTGGATATGCTCTTTTTCCATATACCCCTTAACTGCTACATTGTAGTCGAACTCAAAACTATTCCTTTTCAGCCGGAGTTTGCCGGTAAACTAAACTTCTATGTCAGCGCCGTAGACAACCTTATTAAAACACCGGCTCAGAACCCAACTATCGGTCTTCTGATTTGCAGCAACAAGGATGAAACAGAAGTCCAATACGCATTCAGGGGCGTCCAGACGCCCATGGGAGTGGCCTCGTATGACAATGTCCAAGTGAAAAAGATCCAGGAGCAGTTGCCTTCTATAGAAGAGCTGAAAAAACGTATCAAGTTGCTGGAAGAAGAGTTAAACCTTACTTCACATTCCCAATACTGAGTTGCTGTGCAATGAGGGGAAGAAGCTGGTCATCGGCGGGAAGCCAGTTTACGCTGTGGAGTTCATCGGCCCGGAGCCAGCGGGCGGCCTCGTGCTCGTTGAGGTGAAGTGCCTCAGAGAGAAGCGAGCACATGTAGCAGTGCATGGTGAGATGGAACTGGGGGTAGTCCCATTCTATGGTTGTGAGGTATTTGTCTATGCCTATTTCCGTATCCAGTTCCTCACGGATCTCACGGATAAGGGCCTCCTGAGGGCTTTCTCCGGGTTCAATCTTACCTCCCGGCAGTTCCCACCAGTCCTTCCAGTCTCCATAGCCCCGCTGGGTGGCAAATATCCTGTCACCCTTACGTATGATTGCCGCTACAACTTCAATCCTTTTCATACAGACAAATATACGGCAAAAATTCCGTATCTTTGCAGCGTTATGGCAGAATCGAACTTCATAGACTACGTGCGCATTTTCTGCGCAAGCGGGCACGGGGGAGCCGGAAGCGCCCACCTTCACAGGGCAAAATACGTCCCCAAGGGCGGCCCGGACGGCGGAGACGGCGGCCGCGGCGGCCACATCATCCTGAGGGTGAATCCCCAGCTCTGGACGCTCATCCACCTGCGTTACCGCAAGGTTGTCCGCGCGGATAACGGCGGCAACGGCGCCGAAGCCCTCAAAAGGGGCAAGAACGGGGCCGATATAGTCCTGGAAGTACCCCAGGGCGTAGTCGTGAAGGATGCAGAGACAGAAGAAGTAATCACGGAACTTGTAGAGCCCGGCCAGGAATACATCCTGTGCCAGGGCGGCAAGGGCGGCTGGGGAAACGACCACTTCAAGAGCGCCACCAACCAGACTCCCCGTTACGCCCAGCCCGGTGAGGACGGTCAGGAAGGCTGGTTCATCCTGGAACTGAAAGTCCTTGCAGACGTTGGCCTGGTGGGTTTCCCCAACGCCGGAAAGTCCACCCTTCTTTCCGTCATAACATCGGCCAAACCAAAGATTGCAAACTACGCATTCACAACCCTGGAGCCCAATCTTGGCATAGTGCGTTACTATGACGACCGTTCCTTTGTGATGGCCGATATCCCCGGAATCATAGAAGGTGCCCACGAGGGTAAGGGCATCGGCATTCGCTTCCTCCGGCACATTGAGCGCAATTCCGTACTGCTTTTCATGGTGGCTGCAGACGAGCCTGACGTAATGAAGGGTTATAAGATCCTTCTAAACGAGCTGGAGGAGTATAACCCGGAACTTCTTGTGAAAGACCGCGTCCTTGCCATTACCAAGATGGACCTTATTGATGATAAGCAGAAGGCAAAGATAGAGAAGAAGATTCCCTCTGACCTTCCCCACGTATTTATCTCTTCCGTAGCCCACCTTGGCCTTGAAGAGCTTAAGGAAGAACTCTGGAAAGCGCTTAATAAATGATTGACATAGTTCAGATAGACCAGACCGCCACCCTGTGGATAAACAAGCTGGACACTCCGGCGCTGTATCCTCTGTGGATGGTACTCTCAGATGCAAAGATCTGGTTCCCTGCCTATGCACTTGTGATGGCCTTCATTATCTGGAAACTGGGGTGGAAGAAGGGACTTCTTGTAAGCGTATCCCTGATCCTCTGCGTAGTCCTCACAGACCAGCTCTCCGTGCTGGTAAAAGACAGCGTAGCAAGGCTCAGGCCATGCTACAACACCTGGATGGTAGAAAACGGTGTCATCATGCCATACGGCCAAACCGGGCATCTGTACGGCTTCTTCTCAAGCCACGCCGCAAATGTCTTTGGCTTTGCCGCCGGCAGTTCCCTGGGGCTTAAGCTAAACGGAAAAGCCGTTCCGGCATATGCCTGGGGCGTTTTCATCTGGGCTTCCCTTGTGAGTCTAGGGCGCATAATGATGGCCGCCCACTTCCTTGGAGATGTCCTTGTGGGAGTGGTGTTTGGCCTGAGTATAGGTGTGATTCTGGCTTACCTTGTGCGCCTTATAGTTGTTAAAGCGCGTCTATAACCTTTTCCATACGGGTTCCGCGTGAGCCCTTCACAAGGACCGTGCAGCCGCTGAGGGGGTTGGCGCGGAGCCAATCGGCCAGGGCATCTGACGTATCAAACACCGGAATACCCGTGCCTTCTGCAGCTTTCCTGAATTCAGAGCCCACAAGGATGGCCTCCTGGCCCTTCAGGCGGGCAACCACCTTGGCGTGCTCCGCTGAGGAATCGGCCCCCAGTTCACGCATGTCCCCAAGGAGGGCCACCTTACGGCCCTCGCAGAGAGAAAGGTTGTCAAGCGCTACCGCCATTGAAGAAGGATTGGCGTTGTAGGCATCCACGATGAGGGTATTGCGTTCCGTTCTCACAAGCTGGGAACGGTTGTTTGACGGGACGTAGCCCTCAACTGCCTTGAATGCGTCTGCCTCATGCACACCGAAGAACCAGCCAATCTTGAGGGCTGCCAGTACGTTTGTGGCGTTGTAGGCACCCACAAGATGGGTTTCAAGGGTACGGCCATCCTCCCATTTCATCCTAAGGAAAGGATCCCTGGCCGATGAAGGCAGAACCTCCACTCCGTCCAGGCCATATGCGATGCATGTCATCTCCCTGTCCCAGAGCATACCCTGGAGGACGGGGTCATCGGCATTGGCAAAAACAATTCCGTCAGTCTCCTTGAGATAATCGTAGAGGAGACCCTTTGCGTGCATCACGCCCTCATAGCTTCCAAAACCCTCCAGATGGGCCTTGCCCACATTTGTGATGAGGCCGTGGCTGGGCTGTGACACCGCCAGAAGCGGCTTGAGGTCATCGGGATGGCTTGCGCCCATCTCAATTACGGCAATCTCTGCATCAGGGCCGATTTTTAGAACGGACAGCGGCACCCCAATCTCATTGTTGAGGTTCCCGACGGTGGCGACAACCTTGTACTTTGCGGCAAGGACCGTGCTTATAAGTTCCTTGGTGGTGGTTTTCCCGTTGGTGCCCGTAAGGCCTATCACTGGGATGTCCAGCTGGCTGCGATGATAAGCCGCCAGGGCCTTCAGGGTTTCAAGGGTATCCTTGACCTTTATAAGACGGGGATCTTCCTCCTTCACGGAGTCATTTACCACGGCATAACATGCACCGGCCTCAAGGGCCTGGAACGCGAAGGCGTTACCGTCAAAGTTTTCCCCTTTGAGGGCAAAGAAAAGCTGGTTTTCCTTAATTGTGCGGGTGTCCGTATTCACGCCCGCCGATGCTTTGAAAATTGCGTATAGGTCTTTCATTATCTTCCTGTGCTGCCGAATCCGCCGGCGCCGCGCTCTGTGCTGTCAAGAGATTCCACTTCCTCCCATTCCGCCGTCTCATGACGGGCAATCACCATCTGGGCAATCCTTTCCCCGGGGACAATCTCAAAAGGCTCATTGGAGAGGTTAACCAGGATGACCTTTATCTCTCCCCTGTAATCCGCGTCAATGGTGCCCGGGGTATTCAGGACGGTGATTCCGTGCTTTGCCGCAAGGCCGCTGCGTGGCCTTACCTGGGCCTCATAGCCCGCCGGAAGGGCAATGTAAAGGCCAGTTGGGACAAGCGCCCTTTCAAGTGGGCCGATTGTAACGGAGGATTCAAGATTTGCCCTGAGGTCCACCCCGGCGCTCTGAGGCGTAGCATAGGACGGGCAGGGATGGCTGGATTTATTAACAATCCTGACTTTCATTTATTTAGGTGCTTTTATATACAGTACTATGGCAATTACCGCGTATATATAGTTTGGCAGCCATATGGCTATTGACGGCGGAAGTGTATCCGTTGCCACGAACATCTCGCTGAACTGCTGGAAAAGGATGTAGGAGAAGCCCAGGGCTGTACCTGCCGCCAGGTTCAGGCCCATGCCTCCACGCCGTTTCTTGGTACAGAGCGACACCGCGATGATGGTGAGGATTATGGAGGAAAGCGGCATGGCCATACGGTTATTCTTCTCAATGAGGGCGGCCGATACAGATGCGTCACCTCTCATGGTCTGAGTCTTGATAAGCCTCTCAAGTTCTGCCTCATTAAGCCGCGTTATAGTGTACTTGTTAAGGAAGAAATCCTCCCTGGTAAGGCTTAGGACGGTGTCCAGCTGACGTCCGGAGCGGACGTGGTCTCCAAGGCCTTCGTCGTAATCCCTGATGAACCAGTTGCGGAGTTTCCACCTTCCCGTAACTGTATCAAACTGGGCGCTCTCTGCGGTAATCTTTGAGCGGAGATGGCCGCCAGAAAGGTCCTCAAGGGTAAAGTTATACGCAGTATTGTTGTATGCGCTGAAGGACTCCAGATACACAAAGTGGTCGTTCTCCAGCTTGTAGTGCATGTCGTGGCCTATCTTAACCTTCATACGGGGGATGTACTTCTGCTCGAAATCCACCTTACGGCCCACCTGATGAGGAATCACCCACATGCCAAGGCCCATGGACAGGAACATGATGAACACGGCCGATACAAGGTACGGCACCATGAGCCGGTGGAAGGATATGCCGCTTGAGAGCATGGCCACAACTTCCGAGTCCTGGGTCATCTTGGAGGTGAAGAAGATAACGGTGAGGAACACGAACATGGGAGAATACATGTTCATGAAGTAAGGGATGAATCCAAGGTAGTAATCCAGGAAGATTTCCTTCATGGGAGCATCTTTTCTCACAAAATCCTCAATCTTCTCACTTACGTCGAAGATCACGATTATGACCGCAAGAAGCAGCAGTGCCATGAAGAATGTCACCAGAAACTTCTTGATTATGTACCAGTCCAGTTTCTTCAGTCCAAGGTTCATAAGCGCTGCGTCAGTTTTGGAAGAACGGCATTTTTCCAGGCCGTGAAGTCCCCTGCCTCAATGTGCTCACGGGCCTTTGTGACAAGGTCCAGATAGAAGGCAAGGTTATGTTCCGAGGCCACCATGGCGGCAAACATCTCCTTTGCTATGAATAGGTGATGTATGTACGCGCGGGTGTAGTAACTGTCTACAAATGAAGTGCCGCAAGGGTCCAGCGGGGTGAAATCGTCCGTCCACTTGGAGTTTCTCATGTTCATTATGCCGTTCCAGGTGAAGAGCATTCCGTTGCGGCCGTTACGGGTGGGCATCACGCAGTCAAACATATCTATGCCGCGCGCTATGCCTTCAAGGATGTTGGCGGGGGTGCCTACTCCCATAAGGTAACGGGGCTTCCCGGCAGGAAGGAGCGGACAGGTTATCTCCAGCATCTCATACATCTTCTCCGTGGGTTCCCCTACTGCAAGGCCGCCTACGGCGTAGCCGCCGCGGTTGGCGTTATCAAGGGTGAGGGCGTGCTCTACGGCGCGTTTCCTCAGGACCGGATACACGCAGCCCTGGATAATTGGGAACATTGTCTGGGAGTAGCCGTAGAGGGGTTCCGTCTCATCAAAATGCCTTGCAAAGCGCTCCAGCCAGCCCTGGGTGAGTTTCAGAGACTTTGCGGCATAGCGTTCATCGGCGTCTCCGGGGCAGCACTCGTCAAGGGCCATTATTATATCGGCCCCTATTATGCGCTGGGTATCAACGTTGTTTTCCGGGGTGAAGATGTGCTTGGAGCCGTCTATGTGGGAGGAGAACTTGCAGCCTTCTTCCGTGAGCTTACGGATGGGGGCCAGGGAGAACACCTGAAAACCGCCGCTGTCCGTGAGGATGGGCCTGTCCCAATGCTCGAACTTATGCAGGCCGCCGGCCTTGCGGAGGGTGTCAAGACCCGGCCTCAGATATAAGTGATAGGTGTTTCCAAGGATGATCTGGGCCTTTATATCGGCCTCCAGATCCTTGTGATACACTCCCTTCACGGAGCCAACCGTGCCAACCGGCATGAAGATGGGAGTCCTTATTTCCCCGTGGTCCGTGGAAATGACTCCGGCCCTTGCGGCCGACTGAGTGTCCGTAGCCTGTAATTTAAATTCAAACATCTCTGCAAAAATACGGAAAAATTCGTACTTTTGTATGATGAACCTGTAACTAATAACAAATAATATAATCTATGAAATTTCAAATCAAGCCAATCCAGGTGAAGCTGGCAGTGCTCAACTTCATTGAATTTGCCGTTTGGGGAGCATACCTCACTTCCCTGGGCCGTTATCTTGGTAATATCGGCCTTGGTCCCCAGATCAAGTGGTTCTTTGCAATGCAGGGAATTGTTTCCATCTTCATGCCCACCCTTATGGGTATCCTTGCAGACCGCAAGATGGAAGCACAGAAGGTCCTGGCCCTGTGCCACGGCCTTGCCGGCATCTTCATGATTGGCGCAGGCGCTTACTGCATGATGGCAGGAAGCGTGGTTGAATTCGCTCCCCTGTTTGTGCTCTACAGCCTAAGTGTGGCATTCTTCATGCCTACAATCGCCCTTGTGAATTCCGTGGCTTACAACGCCCTCGCAAAGGAAGGGATGGATCCAGTGAAAGATTATCCGCCCATCCGTGTGTTCGGAACCATCGGCTTTATCTGCAGCATGCTCCTCACCAACTTCCTTTCCATCAAGGGAGTCCGCATGCAGGAAACCTTCACCCAGCTGCTCTCTTCCGGCATCCTGTCGCTTGTGATGTGCGCCTACTCTCTCACAATGCCGTCATGCCCCGTGAACAAGGCAGGTGGCAAGCAGTCCTTCGCAGAGGCATTCGGCCTCAAGGCCTTCACCCTTTTCAAGGACGGCCAGTTTGCCATCTTCTTCATTTTCTCAATGCTTCTTGGCGCATCCCTCCAGATCACAAACGGTTACGCCAATACCTTCCTCGGATCATTTGCCGCCAATCCGGCTTATGCCGATACCTTCGCCGTCAAGAACTCCAACGCCCTCATAGCCATCTCACAGGCTTCTGAGACCCTCTGCATCCTCCTTATCCCCTTCTTCATGAAGAGGTTCGGCATCAAGAAGGTTATGCTCATCTCCATGTTCGCCTGGGTGCTGCGCTTCGGCCTGTTCGGCCTTGGCAACCCCGCCATGCCCGGCGTTCTGCTGTTCATCCTCAGCTGCATAGTCTACGGTATGGCATTTGACTTCTTCAACATCTCCGGTTCCCTCTACGTTGAGCAGAACGCCGCAGTGGACATCCGCTCCAGCGCGCAGGGACTGTTCATGATGATGACAAACGGTTTCGGTGCAACCATCGGCACCCTTGCCGCCGGCGCCGTGGTGGATTCAGTGGGCGTGTTTGAGAACCCCGCCGCCTGGCCCAACGCCTGGTACATCTTCGCAGGTTACGCCCTTGTGGTAGCCATCCTCTTCTGGATCCTGTTCAAAGATCCGCAGAAGAAGGAAGCCCGTTGAATGGAACAGCCTAATACTGAGTTACTTATGCAAAAACCCCTATGTTAAATGACATAGGGGTTTTTGCATAAACTATTGATAGTAAGGCAATTCCATTCAACGGATATATCCGGCAAGTTTTGCAATGGTGGGGGCGATCTCTGCGTTGTCCCTTACCTCACGGAATGCCTCGTGGCCGGCGCCGGTGACGTAGAGGCCCACGGGAGAGCCGGAGTGGGAGCCGTAACTGAAGCGATAGCCGGCTGCGCGGTCAAGGCACTTAACCGCCTCATCCACAATCTTATAGTTCACGGAGTACAGGTTCTCTGAAGAAAGGTTCCTGTTGCCGCCCTTCCCGAAGGTCTGGTCGTACACCTCCTTGAGGGCAGCCTCCTCCTTGGAGGAAACCTCCACCTTGTCCCAGAGGCCAAGGTTATCGGCAAAAAACTCCTT
This sequence comes from uncultured Bacteroidales bacterium, assembly GCA_900321715.1. GTDB lineage: Bacteria > Bacteroidota > Bacteroidia > Bacteroidales > UBA932 > Cryptobacteroides. The sequence goes on from ONXC01000002.1 coordinate 33,637, forward strand.
CACATCATCCCATGACGGGGCCTTGAAGGGCTCATCCTCAGGGAAGAACTCCTCACGGAACTCCTCTGTGAGCACCGGCGTGGAGCCCTTCTGATAGGCAAGGCGCTCCGGATGGATCTCATATTTGCCTGCGCCAAGCATAAGGCCGCCGGTCTCATGGTCTGCGGTGATAAGGATGAGGGTTTCCTTGGGATGACGGGCAAGGAATTCCAGCGCAAGGTCCACGGAGTAAGCCATATCCGTAAGTTCCTGGAAGGCCGATGCCGCATCCGTGCCGTGGCAGGCCCAGTCTATCTTTCCGCCCTCTATCATCACAAAGAAGCCTTTCTTGCCGAAGTGCTTCTCAAGGTAAGCGATACCGGCTTTCACAAAGTCCGATAGCTGGGTGTCGTCCTCCTCACGGTCGATGGCATAGGGAAGGTCCTCCTGGGGCTTGCCGCTGAGGCAGAGTACCCTGCCGTCAACGTCCTCCACGCCGGAAAAGTCGGGGCCCTTGAAAAGCGTAATGCCAGCATCGGCCGCCATCTTTTCATAATACTCTGGGCTGCGCTCAGAGCCTTTGTCCATAATGAAGCCGGCGCCTGCGGCAAAGTCCACAGGGGCCGATATGAGCTGGGTGGAGATATCTTCGTAGTTCTTGCGGACGGCCGTGTGGGCCACAAAGGAGGCCGGAGTTGCGTGGTTGATACCTACACTTGTGATGACTCCGGTGCCATAACCTGCGGCGTGCGCCCATTCCGTGAGGCAGGAAACGGGGTTGCCGTCAAGGTCCACGCCGATTGCGCTGTTGTATGTCTTCACGCCGGAAGCAAGGGCGGTACCGCCTGCTGCGGAATCCGTCACCAGGGAGTTCCCTGACACGGTTGTGATGAAATTACGTACGGGAAACTGGGTGAAGTTAATCACCTCAGGGCCGTTACCAGTGGCTTTATTGTACTGCTCCGTACCCATCACCTGATTGATGCCCATTCCGTCTCCGATGAAATAGAACACATATTTTACCTCGGGTTTTGAGGCGCACCCCACAGCAAGCGCTGCAAATAGAACTAATAAGGATAACTTTTTCATACTGCTGTTTTAAGTATCAGCAAAGTTACAAAAAAATCGGCCAATTTATTTGTATATTTGCACCTCGGTAATTAATAAAGATCAGATTATATGAAAAGATTTCCAATCTCCCAGCATGGCGTCACAGTCACCTTCAGAGATTTCGCAAAGGGCGTAGATGAGGCCGATGTAACCTTCGACCTTTCCCTCTATCCCAACGCAACTATCATCGATAAAAGATAATAAGGAATATCATTCCACTGAAAAAGCTCCCAGGTTGGGAGCTTTTTCAGTGGAGGTGAGCGGACTCGAACCGCTGTCCAAACGTCCTGCCAGGTGGCTTTCTACACGCTTATCCGTCCTTTGGTTTTTGTGATGAGCTTGCCGGAAGGCGGGCGGGACTCACCCTTAGCCTTTATGTCTTGACCGGATTTAAAGGCCTCCTCCGGAGCAGCCTCAAATGGATGATACCCCTTGAGGGGCCCTTAAGAGGCGGAAGGGCCGAGGGATACTCGTCGGCGGCGCAACCTTGGCGCGGCGGATTAAGCTAATTGCCTTAGGCTAATTAAGCAGCGAGTGCGTAGTTGTTGTTGGCAACTGATTTTTTGGAGTCTGAGATTTACGGGCAAGGCTCCCACGCCCGGCGTGCTTACCATCCAACACTGGCGCTGTCAAAACCAAAACACCCCCGTTGAATGAAATTGGACTGCAAATATAGCAATTATTCCTGGTCCGGCAATAGCCTTCGCGCACCCATATAGCGCATCATGAAGTAAGGATGGGAGGAGGTCTGCTCCATGACGCCGCCGGAAACGGATGCGTGGATGAAGGTAAAGCTTCCCCTCTCCCTGTCTACGGACACCACAATGCCCACATGGCCGATAGTGCGCACTCCCCTCTTCTTGCCGAAGAACACAAGATCACCCTTCTGAAGGTCCGAATAGGATTCCACGGGCCGTCCCTCACGGAACTGGACCTGGGAGTATGCCGTTATGTCATACCCGAAGTGCTTGTATACGTAACGCGTGAAACTGGAGCAGTCAAAGGCCTTTGGGCCAGCCGCGCCAAGTTTGTACGGCACACCCTTGAAGGTACGGGCATATTCCACAACATCATCCCCCGTCACAATCTGGACGGAAGGGACGGTTTCCTCCTCAACTTCCTGGGCATTGACGCAGAGCGGTGCGGCCAGAAGGAAGAGAAGCAGTGTCAGAAGGTATGTCCGGAATCCTTTCATACAATGCAAATGTAATCAGAATTCCGGAACCATCAAATACCGTGCTAATAATCCCTCTGCGGCTGCATCTGGTCTTCTTCCCTCTGAAGCACCCTGATTTTGCGGGCAACCACATCCATCACTGACCTCTCCTCATTTTCCTGGGTCATGTAGCGCCGCATCCGTACCCTCCCTGTCACCTCTATCCACATTCCTTTCTGAATCTGGAACACATCCCCTATCTGCTCTCTCCCTTCCCAGGCCGACACATTGAACCATAATATATCCACAACAGGATTACCTTCCTTGTCCCTGGTGCTGTACTCCGTAACCACGGAGAAATTACATACGTGAGATCCGTTCACTACGTTTACATCGGCCCTGCCGACAACGCCTCTGAGCTCAATTTTGTTTAAGAATTCCATTTCCTTATGTTTTTATTGTTAGACATTTCCCGGTGCGGGCGCGCTCCGCTTCCGGATGCCTGCAAAGAAAAAGGCTGTTCTCCGTAAAAAAAACCTCTGGTGCCATTTGGATGCGTTATTTTTACGTTTTTTGTGCTTTTTTACGTTTCAGATGTTGTATCACGTGAAAAAGTGAAAAGTGCAGAAAAGTTTCACTTGATTCACGTTTTTTGTTGTAACAGGGAAACGTAAACTTTCTTGAAAATGTTTTTTGGGATGCTTGGATATCAGGGAAAAGCGTCTTTCCTTTGCGCAAAAAGACAGTTGTCATGGAATACAAGAAAGTGGAGCCCTTTGAAGACATCTCCAGATGCCTACAGTGCGGAGGTGTGATAGATTACGGCGGAAGGCCGGACAGGAAGTTCTGCAGCCCGGGATGCAAGAACCGCTACCATAATTACAGGAGATACAGAAGAAGGGACATAGCCCAGCGCTCCGTATTCGGGAGGCTGGAGAAGAACTATGAGGTCCTGGATAAGATAATCAATCTGGGTGTTGATGCAATGGACAGGGTCACGCTGGCATATATGGGCTTTGATCCCGCGTATGCCACGTCATACTGCCGCCTTGGGCGAAAACACATCTATACCTGTTTTGACATACGCTATGAACTCACCGCATCAAAAGTGAGGGCGATAAGTGTCATTAACAGCGAGAATTCTATTTTAAAATGAGTTCCTGGATAAATCCCACAGTGCTGTTATCCTCAGTGAAAAGGCTGTCATCCAAGAGGAAACGGTTCATCTTTTCCACAAGATCCTGCTTTTGGAAATGAAGCTGGTTCCTTACCACTGAAGAGCTGAGGGTGATATAGAGTTTGCCGTCACGGAAATAGCGCTTCAGTGTGAACTCCCCCGCCCCGGAGCAGGCATCCCAGGCCTCAAAGATGCGCTGGGTGTTAAGGCCCGCTGCAAGCTTCATGGACTTGATGTACTGCTTTACCAGTTCATCCATCGATACCGCTTCCTTCCTATGTATCCTTATTGGCTCCATGCTCTATTCTACCCTTGTGAAAGTACCCGCAGCGGTGTCAAAGTAAGCGCGGTCCTCGGTTATGCGGTCCACAACTGATGAAAGCCGTCCCTTGTCAGTATCTGTGATGAAAATCTGGCCGAAGTCGCTGCCGGCCACCATCCCTATGAGGTTTGAGATTCGGCCCATGTCCAGCTTGTCAAATACATCGTCCAGAAGGAGCATGGGGGCAAAGCCATAGGAACGCTTCATAATCTCATACTGGGCAAACTTGAGAGCCACCAGGAAGGACTTCTGCTGTCCCTGGGAGCCTCCACGGCGGATGGGATGAGAGTCCATTGTGAATAGGAAATCGTCTCTCTGTATACCTGAAGAGGTATATCTGAGGGCAAGGTCACGCTCCCGGTGAGAGGAGAATACGTCCTTCAGGGAGCCGCCTGCCAGATCGCTCCTGTACTCCATGGAAACCGTTTCTCCGCCGCCGGAAATGAGGCGGTAGTATTCTGCGACTACGGGCTTAAGGTCCTCTGCCAGACGTTTTCTTGAATCAAAGATGTATGCGGCCGGGACCGCCATCCTTTCATCAATTACTTCCAGAAGGCCGAAATCCGGCTGGGGGTCCTTCAGGAGCCTGTTCCTCTGGGCCAGAAGCTTTGTGTAATTCTGGACGGCTGACAGATACTCCGGGTCCATTTGGGACAGGATTGCGTTGGAAAGGCGCCGCCTCTCCTCCCCGGAATCGCTCACCAGGGCACCGTCTCCCGGCGAGACCATCACAACCGGCAGGGTGCCGATGTGCTCTGCCATACGGGAGATTGGTTTATCGTCCCTGACAAGTTTCTTCCCTTCATCGGCCACCTTAAGTGAGAATCTTGACTCCAGGCCGTTTTCCATTGAGTAAACGCCGCCAAGCGTGAAGCCCGTTGTGCCGTAGCGGAAATTGAACCTGTCCGGCGCCGGGAATGCGCTCTTTGTCATCGACAGATAATAGATCGCATCCAGAAGGTTTGTCTTCCCCTCCCCGTTGTTGCCGCTGATGCAGTTTACGTTTGAAGAGAAGGACAGATCCTGAAACTCAATGTTACGGAAATCCTGAACTACTATTTTCTTTAAAGAGGGCATCTCACACGCGCGTTTGAATTGCAAATATATAAAATATTTCGTAAATTTGCAGGCTTAATCGGCCCTACGCCGGTACTATTTGATAATAAACAAGACAAAATATATTATGGCAAAAATCACTAAAGAAGAGGAAATCCGCCAGCAGAACGTAGCGGAAGCGGTTTCCAAAGCAGATGTTTTCTTCAAGGAGAATGGTAAACTGATTTACGGTTGCGTAGCAGCGGTTCTTGTAATTGCCCTCTGCGTTCTCGCATACAACCGTTTCATCCTTCAGCCCCAGAAGCAGCAGGCTACTGAGCAGATGGCCCAGGCAGAGCGCTGGTTCCAGGCCGGAGAGTATGAGCTTGCCCTTGAAGGTGATGACAACTATCCCGGTTTTGAAGAGATCATTGACAAGTACGGTGCAAAGGCCGGCCAGGCCGTCTACATGTACGGCGGCGTAGCAAAGCTCCAGACCGGAGAGTTTGAGGAAGCTATCGCCCTCCTCAAGAAATACAAGGGTGAAGACCCCATCCTCGCAGGCCGCGCCCAGGCATGCATCGGAGATGCCCTCGTAGAACTTGAGAACTACTCAGAGGCCATTTCCTGGTATGAGAAAGCTGCCAAGACCACCGATAACGCTTTTGCAGCATCCTACCTCCTGAAGGCCGGTATCGCAGCAGAGGCCGCTGGTGACTCCGCAAAGGCACTCTCCTTCTACAAGACCATCAAGGAAAAGTGGATGGCCGCCCCCGAGGCAATGGAGATTGACAAGTACATCAGCCGTATCCAAATCGCCGAATAATATGGGAAGAGCATTTGAATTCCGCAAAGAGCGCAAGCTCAAGCGTTGGGGCCATATGGCCAAAACCTTCACCAAACTTGGTAAGGAAATCACCATCGCCGTCAAGCAGGGCGGTGCAGAGGTAACAGGTAACCCCCGTCTCCGCGCCCTCATCGCAGAGGCCAAGGCAGAACAAATGCCCAAGGATAACATCGAGCGTGCCATCAAGAAGGCAACCGAAGCCAAGACCGGAGACTTCAAGGAACTGGTCTACGAAGGATTCGGCCCCTTCGGCATCGCTTATCTTGTAGAGGCTGCAACGGATAACAACACCCGCACCGTTGCAAACGTCCGCAGCTACTTCACAAAGTGCGGCGGTTCCCTCCAGACCAGCGGCAGCGTGGCCTTCATGTTTGACCACAAGTGCGTATTCCGCATCAAGGAAGATCCCGCAAAGCCCATAGACGTTGATGAACTTGAACTGGAACTGATTGACTTCGGCGCAGAGGAAGTCTTCAAGCAGGAAGTTGAGGACGAGGACGAAAACGTGCACGTGGAAATCTCCATCTACGGAGACTACACCGCTTACGGCCAAATCCAGAAGTACATTGAGGAAAAGGGCTATGAGCTGGTTTCCGGCGGCTTTGAGCAGATCCCCAACGTGGATCTCAAGGAAGTCACTCCGGAGCAGCGTGCTACCCTTGACAAACTCACCGGCCTCCTTGAGGACGATGAAGACGTCACCAACGTTTACACCACCCTTGCACCTGAGGCTGAGTAATATTTTACGGATAATTCCCGTAGTGGGGATGCTGGCGTTATCATCTTGCGCCAGCATTCCTGTTATTAATAAATCCAGTGAACTGTATCTTGCCGGCCCGGCCATAAGGGATTATCAGCCAGAGGGTTTAGTTGAAGAGGTGCAGTATGAGTGCAGCGTCACCGGTCCCACCCACAGGAGGATGATAGTGTATCTTCCAAAGGATTATTACACTTCCGGAGAAAGGTATCCTGTCCTGTATCTCCTTCACGGCGCCCGCGGTTATGAGACTTCCTGGATAAGGTTCGGTGAGGTTTACAAGAGCACAGACAGCCTCTGGCGTGAAGGAAAGGCAGAGCACTGCATAATTGTGATGCCAAACATCAACCAGTACAACGACGACGAAGATTATGCCGGCGGCAGGGCCAAAAACGCCTTTGAATCCATCTGGGAAGTTGATGGAAAGGCCGAATGGTCCTTTGTACATGATGTCGTGATGCTTACCGACAGCCTGTACCGGACAATCCCTGACAAAGACCACAGGGCTATTGCCGGTCTTTCCATAGGCGGATACCAAAGCGTAGGTTTCGGGGCCAATCATCCGGATATCTTTGGATATGTTGGGGCATTGTCTCCATATTTCTGGGCTTCCGGGCAAAAACACGCATACAACAAGGCATTCTACGGAGGTCTCAAGCAAAAAATTAAAAATGAGTTTGGGAGTGAACCGCCATCAGGCTACTACCTCTATGCAGGGAAATGGGACCTAACCCGCCCGTCCACGCTCAGATTCCATAAATGGCTCAACCGCAAGGGTTATTCCCATAGTTACACAAAATATCCAGGTTCCCACGACTGGCCGGATGGCTGGACCCAGGAATTCAAGGATATGTTCCAGAAGCTTTTCAAATGAGGATCCGCCATATCATATTCTCACTGGCATTCTTCTTTGCCGGCATTTCCGCAGGAGCCCAGCAGATTCCCAATATGGGTTTTGACCAGTGGTCAAAGAAAAACGGCTGCTGGAACCCGTATCCAAAGGATAGCCAGACCATTACCTGGGACACAGCAAACCACGGTCTAAGCCTGTTTGGCATTAACGGCGCCTCCCCGGAATATGAGCACGTGGCCGTTTCAGGGCCCGGAAAAGCCGCAGTAAAAGTTGAGACTAAACAGACTCTGGGCATCCTTGTGGCCGGATCCATATACACGGGGAAATTCCTCAAGATAGTTAAAATGTCCGGCGCAAAGATTCAGATGGGCGTTCCTTTCACCGGCCGTCCAAAGAGCCTTTCCGGATATATTCATTATATTCCTGGCAGGATTGATGTAGCTTCCAAGAGTATGCAGCGCTACATCGGCACAATGGACAACGCCAAAATAGAGGTATCCCTCAGGGAAGGCAAGGACCTTGAGATTGTAGACTCCACTGATGAGAAGTTCAAGACAGAGCAAGGTGCAAATTACCCCGGCACTGTAGGTCATGGAGTGATGTTTTTTAAGGAGGACACCGGCGGTTATATCCGCTTTGAGATTCCCATTCAGTACCTTAATGACCACACTCCTTCCAACATCGTGATCACCGCATCTTCAAGCCGATATTCCCAGCAGTTTACGGGCAGCACCGGCAGCGTGATGTACCTTGACGAGCTTAAACTGAACTATTAAACAATGAAAATCCTATTTGTCGTAAATAATTACTACGCCACCGGAAACGGGCTTTCAGCATCGGCCAGGCGTACAGTAGAATACCTTAAGAAAGCCGGGCAGGATGTCAGGGTCCTTTCCGGCCCCAATCATAACCCTGACGGTCCCCAGCCTGATTATCTCCTTGAGGACTACAAATTCCCCCTTGTGGATTTCCTCATAACCGGCAACGGCTATCATTTTGCCCAGAGTAACCTCCCCCTCATGGAAGAGGCCGCAAAATGGGCCGATGTAATCCATCTTGAGGAGCCCTTCGTGATCCAGGACAGGATGATCAAGATCTGTGAGAAACTGGGTAAGCCCATCACAGGCACATATCACCTGCATCCGGAGAACATCACCATGGCATATGGTCCCGCCCTTCGCTGGAAGGGCCTCAACCGCCGTATCCTCAAGAGCTGGAGAGACCTCACTTTCAACCACTGCAGCTATGTGCAGTGCCCTACCCAGAATGTCCAGGACCGCCTGAGGCGCTATCATTTCACAAGTCAGCTCCTCCACATCTCAAACGGCATTATCCCGGACAAATGCATCCGTCCGCTCACTCCTCCGGAAGATTACCTTGACCCTTCAAGGCCCTTCAAGGTAGTTTGCATCGGCCGCCTGTCTGTAGAAAAGGACCAGTACACGCTGCTTGAAGCCATGAAATACTCCAAGTACGCAAAGCGCATCCAGCTCCAGTTTGCAGGAACCGGCCTGAAGGAGGAAGATATAAAGAAAAAAGCCCACAAGCTGTATGAAGACGGCATCGTTGGATATGATCCACAGTTTTTCTTCCTTGACCGTAACGGGCTCAGGGAACTTGCCGCCAACTCCGACATGTGCATCCACTGCGCATTCATAGAGGTGGAAGGACTCTCCATCATGGAGGCCATCCAGCAGGCCGCTATGCCCATCATCGCGGAAGGTCCGGTAACCGGCACCTCACAGTTTGTGGTTTCAAGGAAGAACCTCTTCCCCGCCAAGAATCCGGAAGCCCTTGCCCACCGCATAGATTATTGGCTGGACAGGCCCCAGGAGCGCTGGGAATCCGGTTTTGCCCACGCGGCACGCCTTGATAAATTCAGCATGGAGAAGACTATCAAAAGGCTCACCGCAATGTTTGAGAAAGCCATAGAGGAAAACAAAGGTAAATAATGCTTGCATTCCGCTACATATTAACCTCGCTTGGGAGCAAACTGAAGGAATCCCTTCTGTCTGTCCTCCCTGTAAGCCTGCTTGTAGTGGCGCTCTCACTCACCCCCTGGGTGGACATTCCCCTGAAGGAGCTCAATGTCTTCGTGATAGGAGCTCTCATGCTCATCCTTGGTATCGGCCTTTTCAATCTTGGGGCCGATATGGCCATGACCCCCATGGGCCAGTACATCGGGGAAGGCCTCACCAAATCAAAGAGGATGGGTATCCTCATTGGCGTTGCATTTGTGATGGGGGCCCTCATCACAATAGCCGAACCTGACCTTGCGGTGCTTGCAGAGCAGGTTCACTCCATCATGAACGGCACAGTCCTCATAGCCACCGTGGGCGTAGGAGTAGGCCTCATGCTTATGCTGGGAGTAATCAAGATAATCTTCCACGGAGACCTTACAAGCCTTCTCCTTTATGGCTACATGGCCCTTTTCTGCCTGGCGGCTGTGCTCATTGACCAGGGCCGCGGTTCCATGCTGTCCCTGTCCTTCGACTCAGGCGGCGTAACAACCGGTCCCATCACGGTCCCCTTCCTTATGGCCATAGGCGTGGGTATAGCAATGACTATCGGCGGCCGCGGTGCATCTGAAAACAGCTTCGGTCTCATCGCCCTCTGTTCAGTTGGTCCTGTAATAGCGGTACTGGCCCTGTCCCTGTTCTCTGAAGGGAGTCTGTCTTTCGCCATCCCGGATTACTCCATGGATGGAATCCTTGACAACGGAGTACTGGGGCTCTTCAAGGAGAAGATGTGGAGCGTGGCGGTGTCGCTGTCCCTGGTGGTGGCGGTTTTCATCATCATCGAGGCCGCAATCCTGAAACTCCCCTGGAGCAAGCTCTTCCAGATCCTCATGGGCATAACATACACGTTTATCGGCCTTGTGCTTTTCCTCACTGCCGTAGAGCTTGCCTTCATGCCCATAGGATTTAAACTTGGCACCCAGCTCGCCGCTCATAATCACTGGATAATGATTGGCTTCGCCTTCATCCTGGGTAATGTGGTGGTGCTGGCAGAGCCTGCCGTGCAGGTGCTCAACAAGCAGGTGGAGGAAATCACCGGCGGTGAGGTTTCAAAGAGGCAGATGATGATGGCCCTTTCCATTGGCGTGGGCGTTTCTATCGGCCTGTCCCTTCTCAGGGTCCATTACGGTTTTTCCCTTCTGTACTACCTTGTACCGGGGTATCTTCTGTCCCTGGGGCTCTCATTTATGGTGCCCAAGCTCTACACCGCCATTGCATTTGACTCCGGCGGCGTAGCCAGCGGTCCCCTCACCTCCAGCTTCATCCTCCCCATGGTCATCGGCGCCTGCGTATCCATGCAGGGAGCCCCGGCAGTGCTGGATTTTGCGTTTGGCGTGGTGGCAATGGTGGCTATGACCCCGCTCATCACCATCCAGTCCCTGGGATTCAAGTCCGTTCTCAGCGTGCAGTACCGTAAGACCGTGAGGATGCGCCGTATCCTAAGGGCCGATGAAGACCAGATCATCTACTTTGAATAACACGCCGCCTATGGAAGAGAACAAACACAATATAGCCCCGGTAAAGCTTGAGATGCTCATGGCCGTCGTGCACAACGAGAAAGCCAAGTACTACTCAAGCCTCATCCAGGCCCATCAGGCAAACCTTCAGTTCACAATGCCCGCGAAGGGCACATCGCACCTCATTCTCCAGTACCTTGGCCTTGAAGAGAAGCCCAAATCCCTTATCATAGCCATAGTACGCTCCGACGAAGCATCCGGAATAATCTCAGAACTGGAGGAAAACTTCAAGAAAGGCAAAACCTACAAGGGAATTGCATTCACAGTACGCCTTACCAGCGTTATCGGCACAATGGTATACGGCTTTTTGGCAAATGAAAAATCTACAGTAAAGGAGGAAGCATAATATGGAAGGAAATGGAAAGTTTGAACTGATTGTCTGCATAGTCAATGCGGGATTCTCCCAGAACGTAATGGCTGCAGCCCGCAAGGCCGGCGCCAGGGGCGGCTCAATCCTCCGCGGCCGCGGCTCCGCAAACCCTGAATCGGAAGAATTCTTCAACATCACCATCCAGCCGGATAAGGAAGTGATCCTCATCCTTGCAAGCGAAGACTCCAAGGACGGTATCCTCAAGGCCATCTACAAAGACAGTGGTCTCACCACTGACGCCAACGGAATTGCATTCACGCTTCCTGTAGAACGCACAACGTTCACAATGCCAAAAGAGTTGGATGAAGCATAAAAGTGACGGTGATGTGACAAAAAAAGTCACATCACCGTCAAAAAAGCCATAAAAATGCGGGTGGTGTGCCAGAAAAAGTCACACCACCTGCATTTTATATGAATATGTACTTGCAGATGAACAGCGCTGCAAGGATCCACATGGTGATGGAGATTTCCTTGAACTTACCTGCTACAACGTGGCAGAGGACATAGGAGATTACACCGATGAGGATACCGTCACTGATGCTGTATGCAAGGGGCATCATGATGATGGTAAGGAAGGCGGGGATAGCCCTGCAGTAGTCTTCCCAGTGGATGCTCTTCAGAGGAGACATCATCATGACACCTACCACAATGAGAGCCGGGGCCGTTGCTGCACCGGGGATAGCCAGGAACAGCGGGCTGAAGAACAGTGCCAGAATGAAGCAGATTGCCGTTGAGAAGGCGGTAAGGCCGGTACGGCCGCCCTCACCTACTCCGGATGCGCTCTCCACATAAGTGGTGGTGGTGGAAGTACCAAGGCATGCGCCGCATACGGTAGCGATTGAATCGGCCAGGAACATCTTCTCCATGCCGGGGATGTCGTCCTTGCGGTTGCCTTCGGGGATGAGGTCAGTACCCTGATGAACGCCGATGATGGTTCCCATTGTGTCGAACATATCGATGAACAGGAAGGTGAATACTACCACCAGCATATCCAGGGTGAGGATGTTGTGCCACTCGAACTTGAAGGCGATGGGCTCCACGCTTGCAGGCAGGGAAACCACGCCGCTGAGTTTGGTGATTGCTTCACCCGTTGCAGGATCCTTGATGATAAGGCCAAGTGCGGTGGTTGCGAGGATACCCCAGAGGATGCCTCCGCGGATCTTTGCCATCACAAGGCCGGCGGTGATGAACAGGCCGATCATGCCAAGGAGAGCCTTACCCTCCGTGATGTGGCCGAGGCCCACCAGGGTTGCATCGTTGTTCACGATGATACCGGCGTTCTGCATGCCGATGAAGGCGATGAAAAGGCCGATACCGGCGCCAATTGCCTTTTTCAGGGTGCCGGGGATGGCGTTAAGCAGCCAGCTGCGCACCTTTGTGAGGGTGAGGACGATGAAAAGGAGACCTTCAATAAGGACTGCCGTAAGTGCAAACTGCCAGCTGTAACCCATTCCAAGGCATACTGTGTACACGAAGAAGGCGTTGAGGCCCATACCGGGGGCAAGGGCGAAAGGCTTCTTGGCGTAGAGTGCCATGACCAGGGTACCGATGATGGCTGCGACTGCGGTAGCGGTGAAAACGCTGCCTGCGGGCATTCCGGGAAGAGCGCTGAAGATTCCAGGGTTCACGGCCAGGATATAGGCCATGGTAAGGAAGGTGGTGATACCGGCAAGGATTTCAGTCCTTACGTTGTTCTTTTTGCTGTCAAAGCCGAAGAGCTTCTCGAATGCAGGTTTCATGGGGCTTTCCTCCTATATTAGAATACCCACTTGATACCGGCGCAGGGACGAGCCTTGAAACCGGGGGAGGTGCCGAAGTCGAAACTCAGTTCCACCTCACCGCCCACATTCAGATTGGGAACGCCGAAGTGCTGACCTACGTTGTACCAGATCTGGGGCTCTGAGATGAAGACAAAAGGACGATCCTCCCACTGGGGAATACCAAGTGCATCAAAGCCTGTGATGACGCTGTGGCTCTCGAACCAGAAATCGGCAAAACCGCTGAAACGGAGACCGGTTACGCCAAAGAGATCCTGCATGCCCCATACGAAGGTGAACTGGAGGGGTGCCAGGCTCTTGCGGGGATTTCCGCTCAGATCATTGCCCTGATAGTGAATGTACTTGCCCAGGAGCTTGAAATTAAACGTGTTCTTGAAGTCACTGCTGTGCAGGAAGTAATCAATACCACCAAGGAAAGCGTTGTTGATGGTGTAGCCATTGTACACACCACCGTTGTACTCTACCTGGAGGCTGAAGTCACCAAGGACGGGAACGTCCTGCCAGAAATTGAGGCAACGGGCAATTTCCAGATAGGTACCGCTGGGAGCATATACCTGATTCTGATTGTTCTTGCTGCCGAAGTCGTGGTCCATGAAGAAGAAGGTGTTACCCCAATTGTCGGTGTAGAAACCTTCCAAGGTAGTAGTAACGTGCTGACGATCCTGAGCGAAATCGTAAAACACCTGGAGATTGGTCTGAGCCTTGGCAACCTGGCCAAGGGCGAGCGTTGCTACAGCAACTGCAAGAATAGTTTTTTTAGACATAAATAAAGCGTAGTTTATGAATGTAATGTATGTTAAAAATTTACACCCGACCATGCAGGCCGGGTGTTATGCTACTTGCGCAGTGAGGGGTTGATCTCAAAATCCACCGCCTTGTCACCATTTGGGTTTGCCCCGAACTCGTAGTCCTTTCCGGGCAGGATGGCATTGAGGATTACGCCCACCAGGGCAGCCACGGCAAGGCCGCTGAGCTTGGTGAAGCCAAGGTCGATGGCATCACCGGCACCATACTTGATGCCGATGGCAAGCACCAGGATGAGGGCTGCAACAAGGACGTTGCGGCTCTTGGTGAAGTCTACCTGATTTTCAACGATGTTGCGTACACCCACAGCGGAAATCATACCGTAGAGCACCAGGGACACGCCGCCGATTGAGGAAGCGGGCATGCAGGCGATGAGGGCGCTGAACTTGGGGCAGAAGCTGAGGATTATGGCAAATACTGCAGCGATGCGGATAACCCTGGGATCATAGACCCTGGTGAGGTTGAGAACACCGGTATTCTCACCGTAAGTGGTGTTTGCCGGGGCACCGAAAAGGGAAGCCAGCATAGTTGCAAGGCCGTCTCCCATGAGGGTGCGGTGAAGACCGGGATCTTCAAGGTAGTTGATGCCCGTGGTGGAGGATATGGCGCACATATCTCCGATATGTTCCATCATGGTTGCAAGGGAGATAGGGACGATTGCAATGATTGCGCTCACGATAAGGCCCCAGCTGGGATTCTGGAATACGTGGAAGGCGGTGTTCTCCCACTGGAAAGGAGCGCCGAACCAGGCGGCATCCTTAACTGCGGAGAAGTCGCAGAGGCCGAAGCAGGCGGCCACAAGGTATGAACCCAGCACGCCCAGAAGGATAGGTATGATCCTTATCATGCCCTTACCCCAGATGTTGCACACCACGATGATGGCAATTGCAAGGAGTGCGATCCACCAGTTGGAGTTACAGTTCTGGATGGCGCTGCCGCTCAGGGTAAGGCCGATAGCGATGATGATGGGGCCTGTTACGATAGGCGGGAAGAAGCGCATCACCTTCTTTGCACCGAAAGCGGCGATAAGGCCGGCCAGGACGAAATAAATAATGCCTGCCGAGAATACTCCGATGCAGGCATAAGGTAAAGATTCAGCGGCCGAGAGGCCCTCCTGTGCTCCCATTGAGACTACTGCAGCGTAGCCACCAAGGAAAGCGAAGGACGATCCTAAGAACGCCGGCACCCGCATTTTGGTAAGAAGGTGGAAAATCAATGTACCAAGTCCTGCGAACAGCAGTGTGGCACTCATTGAAAGGCCCGTGATGACGGGAACCAGGACCGTGGCTCCGAACATGGCGAACATGTGCTGGAGACCGAGGGTTAGCATCTTGCCCCTACCGAGCGTACGGGCATCATAGATGGCTTGCTGAGAATTTGTCATAAATATAATAGGTTTGTGTAATGATTTCCTTACCCCTCAGGCCTATTATGACCAGACAAAGATAGATATTAAAAATTTTTAAAACAACTGGCCGCTCAATATTTCCCGCAAAAAGTTATCAACAACACTTATCAACAGGCCAAAAAAAAGGGAATCAAGCGATTCCCTTTCCATGACAGTTCTTGTATTTGAGGCCGCTGCCGCAGGGGCAGGGGTCATTTCTTCCAACATGCTTATCAACTCTCACGGGCATGCGGCTTTGTTGTTCTCCGTTTGTAGAGAGCTGCGAAGGATCCGTGCCGTGCATCTGCTGGAGGTTGCGGTTGGGCTGGGAAGCCGGGCGCGCCTCACGGGCATCGGAGGCATCCCTGAGCGGGATGAATGCACGGAGAAGGAACGTAAGGACTTCCTCGTTGAGCTTTTCAAGCATCTCCGTGAAGAGGTTGTAGCTCTCAAGCTTGTAAACCACCAGAGGGTCTTTCTGCTCATAGGCTGCGTTCTGGACGCTCTGACGGAGATCGTCCATATCCCTCAGGTGCTGCTTCCAGTAGTCATCTATATAATAGAGGATGATGCTGCGGCTGAGGGCCTTCGCGATTTCACGGCTTTCAGTCTCATATGCCTTCTTGAGGTTCACTGAAAGGTTGAGCTGCTTCTTACCATTGGTGATGGGGATAGCGATGTTCTCGTACATGCTCCCCTGCTTTTCAAAGACAGTCTTGATGACGGGATTCACCTTCTGGATCATGGTGTCCATACGGCGGGCATACACCTCCTGCATGTGCTGGGCAAGCTTTGCGGCAATCTCCTGGGGCTTTGCATCTGAATAGAAAGCCTCGTCAAAACCAAGGTCTATGGAGAGTTTTCCAATCACGTACTCCTCAAACTCAGAGTAGCTCATGCCCTCACTCTGCTGAACAAGGATGTTGGCGGTGTCCTCCATCATGTTCTGGACGTCAATCTCTATGCGCTCTCCTGAAAGGGCGTTGCGGCGGCGTGAGTACACGGCCTCACGCTGATAGTTCATGACGTCGTCGTATTCCAGGGTGCGTTTACGCCAGCCGAAATGGTTCTCCTCTACCCTTCTCTGGGCCGATTCTATGCTCTTGGAGAGCATTCCGCTCACAAGGGCCTCGTCATCGGCCATACCAAGCTTGTCAACCACGCCTGCGATACGCTCACTGCCGAACTTACGCATTAGGTCGTCCTCCAGGGAGATGTAGAAGCAGGAACTTCCGGGGTCTCCCTGACGGCCGGCACGACCACGGAGCTGGCGGTCTACGCGGCGGGAATCATGGCGTGTGGTGCCGATGATTGCAAGGCCGCCGGCATCCTTCACCTCCTGGGTGAGCTTGATATCCGTACCACGGCCTGCCATGTTGGTGGCGATTGTCACCTTCCCCTTCTGACCAGCCTGGGCAACGATTTCAGCTTCACGGGCATGCTCCTTTGCATTGAGGACGTTGGCCCTGATGCCGCGCATGGACATCATGCGGGCAAGCAGTTCAGAAGTTTCAACGTCTGTGGTACCAACCAGCACCGGACGTCCGGCATCTGAGAGTTCCACAACCTTGTCTATGACGGCGTTGAACTTGGCCTTCTTTGTCTTGTAGATAATATCATTTTGGTCGTCCCTTATCACGGGCCTGTTGGTAGGGATAACCACCACATCCAGCTTGTAGATGTCCCAGAACTCACCCGCCTCCGTTTCTGCGGTACCGGTCATACCGGCCAGCTTGTGATACATACGGAAGTAGTTCTGGAGGGTGATGGTTGCGAAGGTCTGGGTTGCGGCCTCAACCTTCACGTTCTCCTTTGCCTCAACTGCCTGGTGGAGACCGTCACTCCAGCGGCGGCCTTCCATGATACGGCCGGTGGACTCATCCACAATCTTCACCTTGTTGTCTACAATCACATAGTCAATGTCCTTGGTGAACATTGCATAAGCCTTAAGGAGCTGGATCACAGTGTGTACTCGCTCGCTCTTCAGGGAGAAGTCCTCCATGAGGGCATCCTTCTTCTCTGCCTTCTCTGCGGCGCTGAGAGTAGTGTCGTGGGTGATATCGGCAATGGCGCTTCCCATATCCGGGAGCACGAAGAAGTTGGGGTCTGACACGCTTCCGGCAAGGGCGTCGTGGCCCTTATCGGTCATATCCACGGAGTTAAGGATCTCATTAATGACAAAGTACAGGGGATCCGTGACTGTTGGCATCTCACGCTCGTTGTCCTGCATGTAGTAGGCTTCCGTCTTCTGCATGAGGGCCTTCATACCGGGTTCCGAGAGGAACTTGATGAGGGGCTGATACTTGGGCAGTCCCTTGTGGCAGCGGTACAGAAGCAGGCCGCCATCCTTCTCATTACCCGCGGCTATGAGTTTCTTGGCCTCGTTGAGGGTGGTGTTCACAAGGGCCCTCTGCTTGTTGTAGAGGCTCTCCACATAGGGCCGATACTCCATGAACTGTTCATCGCCGGAAGCCTTTTCCATAGGACCGGAGATGATAAGGGGGGTACGGGCGTCGTCAATGAGCACGGAGTCAACCTCATCCACAATGGCATAGTGGTGCTTTCTCTGGACAAGGTCCGTCATGCGGGAGCACATATTGTCACGGAGGTAGTCAAAGCCGAACTCGTTGTTGGTACCGAAGGTGATGTCGCACTCGTAGGCCTTGCGGCGGGCGTCTGAATTGGGCCGATGCTTGTCTATGCAGTCTACGGAGAGGCCGTGGAACATGTAGAGCGGGCCCATCCACTCAGAGTCACGCTTGGAGAGGTAGTCGTTCACGGTAACAACGTGCACGCCCTTTCCGGCAAGTGCGTTAAGGAATACGGGAAGAGTTGCGACCAGGGTCTTACCCTCACCGGTAGCCATTTCCGCAATCATACCCCTCTGGTCCTTGTTGGTCTTGACACCACCGTTTAGGACAATACCGCCGATGAGCTGGACATCGTAGTGGACCATATCCCATGTAATCTCATTACCGCCGGCCTGCCAGTGGTTGTGCCAGATGGCCTTGTCACCCTGGATCTCCACAAAGTCACGGCTTTCTGCCGCAAGCTTCTTGTCAAACTCCGAAGCCGTAACCTCCACGGTCTCATTCTGGGCGAAACGGCGTGCGGTGGACTTCATTATTGCAAAAGCCTCAGGGAGAAGCTCATTGAGGATAACCTCAATTGCCTCGTCCTCATCCTTCACAAGTTTATCTGACTCCGTTGCCAGGGCTTCCTTCTCCTCAATGGGGATGTCTTCCTCTATACGGGCCTTTATTTCCGCAATGCGGTCTTCGAAGGGCTTTTCAACCTCGAAGATCTTTGCGCGGAGGGCGGCGCTGCGCTCCCTCAGGCCATCGGCCGATAATGCGTCAATTTCAGGATATGCTGCAAGGACCTTCTGAAGATAAGGCTTGATGGCCTTCATGTCGCGGTCGCTCTTGGATCCAAATATCTTTTTAAGTATGTCTGCTACTGCCATATTATGACATTATTTACTAAATCTTACAAATATACGAACATCGGCGCAATTTATCAAATCGCGTGCCTTCTGACTTTCCTGACAGTTGGCAGTGCCTTGCATATGGAAATGAAGTGCTTAAGTGGCAGAAAACTGACATATTTGGCAGTTTTTACTGCCGTGAACAGACACACGAAGAGGAATCTCTCCCACAAAGGCCTGTTTATGTCACAAAGCCTGACAAGTGACCCTATCCGGTAATTCCTGTCAATTATCTTCTCTTTTGCCTCTTTTCTCTGAGCCCTGTCATGCACGGCACGCGCCTCAGGCACCACTCCTACAGTGAATCCGTGATACCTGGCCCTGTTACACCAGTCGTCATCCTGCCCGTATAGCGGAAAAAGATCCTCATTGAAAAGGCCGATTTTCCGAATTGCCGCGGTGGGCATCAGCCAGTGCGCAGCAGGAGGAGTTTTATCCTTTTTGAACAGTCTGTCAAGTTCTTCATATCCATCCTGGTACTGGAGGGGGCTGAGGACAGCATATTCAGGGTGGGAATCGGCGGCGGCGACAAGGGTTTCAAGGGCGCCGGTGGCAAGCCAGGCATCCTGGTTCAGGAGATAGACGTAGTCATAGCCTTTTTTAAGGGCGTATTCAAAGCCAAGGTTGTTGGCCTTGGAAAAGCCAAGGTTCTCTGCGCTGCGGATAAGTTTCACCTGCGGAAAATGCCCATGGATATAATCGGCACTGCCGTCAGTGGAGTCATTATCCACCACAAAGATGTCGGCACCTTCCACGGAGCCAAGGCAGCGGTCAAGCCACTTCATTCCGTTGTAGGTGACTACTATTACCAGTACTCGGTTCATACGAAGAGTTTTCTGTAAAGTAGACGTAGTTTCCAAACAAGGGACCAGCGGGATGCCTTGCGGAAGGAACTCTCAAGACGACGGTACTCCACTGTTTCAAGTGGATTGCAGAAAAACCTGCCATAAAGGGCCTTGTGCTTATCCCAGAGCCGGCGCCGGATGTCCTTCAGGGCGTTGTCAGTCACTCCCCTGTTACGGGATGTGCGGCGGGTTCGATAGTAAAAGCAAACCTCATCCAGCTGCTTCACCCTGGGGGTTTCCACCTTCTCAAGGACGGAGAGCCAGAAGTCCCAGTCCTCGAAGCCAGTCTTGAATTCAGGGTCAAAGGGCACGGCATCGGCCTTCCTAAAAAAACAGCTTATATAAAGGCAGTTACGGGAAAGCATGGTGTCCATGGAGAACTGGGGAAGGTCCCATGAAGTCTCAGAGCCAAAACGCTGAGCCTTGCCATAGACTACCGTGAGGGTTGGATCCGCGTCAAGGGCCAGTACAGCCTGGGCCATATAAGTCTTGGAGATGATGTCATCGGCATCAAGGAAGAGTATGTACTCCCCTTTTGCAAGGTCAAGGCCCGTGTTCCTTGCGGCGGCGACGCCTACGTTTTCCTGGAGGAAAAGCGGGACGAACCTGCCGTCCTTCCTGGCAAAGGCGCCCACAATGTCCTTGGAACCGTCTGTGGAGCCGTTTTCCACTATGATGCATTCCCAATCCGTAAACGACTGGGCCATAACGCTTTCCAGCGTTTCCGGAAGGTAGTTCCCAAGATTGTAGGAAGGGACTATGACACTTACTTTCGGCATAGAAGATGATCTTTCACTTTGAGAAGAAATTCCAGCAGGGAGGCTTTTCCGCGCCTGTAATGCGCCCTAAGCCAACGGTAACGGCGGGTGCGGAAAAGATACAGGTCTTCTCCGGCAAACACCTGGGTAACAGGCGCATAGCCAAGATTGGGATTCTCTATCACAGCTTCTATCTCTGCCGTAATGCTGCCGGATTCACGGACGGCAAGGAGGCTGTTCCTGTCATTGAGCAGGAAAAGGGCATCCTGCGGGCCGCTGCCCACATTGGTGACCATATAGTGTACGATATATGCATCCCTCAGATAGCGTATTCCGTTCTGAACCTCGCAGTTCCACTGATGGGGAAGAAGTGCTACGGGATGGTCGAATGCGGCGCAGGTCTTGGCAAGGGAAGGCTGGTCAGGCCTTATTCCGGCCTCATATCCGGCCAGATAATTATCCTGCCAGGCCTTGAAGAATGCGTGATTCTCTGGAGTATCCTTCACAAGCATCACCCCGGAATTGAAATACCAGTTTTCCCTTGAGGCGTCAAATCCCAGTTTCCGGCACATATTGACCGTTGCCTCATAATGGGGATGCTCCGGGAAATGGCTGTGAAGATCCGGACAGGCGGCAAGAGGTGCCTCCACGGCATCTATGCCGTCAAGGGGACGGGCCACAATTGTATCGGCGTCTATGAACAGGAAATCCCCTTCCACCAGGCTTCTCATACCGGTTTTAAGGAGCCGGGAGCGCTTCATAGCGGGGATATCGGCCGGAAAATCCTGCCTTATCACCCTGTCAAAGAGACTTTGGAGCGCCGGCGTGACAATGGTGTCAGAATCCGTGAGCAGTAGCATTACGGCCGACGGATTGTGCCTTCTGGCCGATGTTGCGCTCACAAGGACCTGCTCCGTGTAAACATCGGCGGGGGAACTTACAAGGATATAAAGAAGCTGCGTTTTCATCGCTTTAACTTACTTAGGACATAGGCTTTCTCCCCTTCCGTGAGGCCAACCTGCCAGATGGAAGTGGCCATAGAGACGGCGCCAAGGGCGGCGGTTACAAGAAAACGCCACCACGCGGCCGGAAGGACCTCCGGGATGAAAGATATGACGATGAGCGTCATAAGCCCGGGCGCCAGGGCGGGCCACAGGCCCTTCCTCCAGTAATCTCCAAGCGGAAGGCCCGTTTCCTTATGGGCAACACGCATCATCACAACGGCCTTGACTATGTAGATTACTGCAAAGGCCGCATATCCCACCCAGGCTGGAGCGCCAAGGCGGTATGCCACATATGTTATGGGGAAAGCAAGGGATGCCACAAGGCTGGTCCAGATATAGTAGCGGCGTATCCTGCCACCGGCCTGAACAAGGACGTTGAGGGTACCCGGAGTGAAGTCTATCACAAAGCAAAGAAGCGTAAGCTTTGTGAAAAACGCTGCCTCCTCAGGCACTGAGCCAAGCCATAGGGAGAGGATAGTATCGGCATCAGTGAAAAACGGCAGGGCCAGCACCCAGAGTATCCAGAAATAGTATTTTGAGCCCTTGCACACAAGTTCAAAGGCGTATTCCCTGTTGCCGCCCACATAGGCTTTGGTGAGCGCGGGGTTGAGGGCCAGGGCTATGTTTGTTGCAAACTGGCGGACAACCTGCTCCACTTTATCGGCCACTCCCCTTGCGGCGTTCATCCCTACCCCGAAGAAAAGGTTCATGAGCTGGTTGATGCCCTGGGTGTTAAGCATATACGCGCCGCTTCCAAGGAAATTCCAGCCTGCGAATGCTCCCATTTCCTTTACCAGGGAGCCGTCCGCTCTCCAGGGAGCGCGGGACTCCGGGAAACGGCTCAGGGCATATGCCGCGTAAGCGCCCCTTGAAAGCAGCGCCGCGGCCACAAGGAGCCAGGCGTAAACTACCAGTTTATCGGAGGGTGAATACCATACCGCAGCGGCTATTCCAAGCTTCAGGACGGCCTCCAGGATGGCAATTACGGCATATGCGCCCATATGCTCATGGGCGTTAATATCGGCCGTAAAGGGGATGCTCATAAGGTTTATGACAAGCACCATGAGCGAGGTATGGAGCACAACGCCTGCTGCGCCCATCCTATCCGGCGGAATCACCATTTTGTGCCATAGGTACCACAGGCCTGCTGTTTCCGTGAGGAGGATTATGAGGAGGCAGAAGGCCCCCATCACCGCCAGAGACGTCCCGAAAATGGTTCTGAGCCGCTCCGGGTCACCTTTCCCAAGGCCCACGGTGATATACCTGCTTATGGCCGATGCAACAGTGTTCATCACCAGCAGGGACATTGTCACAATGCCGCCCACGGCACTGTACACGCCGTAATCCGTGACGCCCAATGCCCGTAGGATTATACGGTAGGTGAACAGGCCGATGATCATCATCAGCCCCATACGGAAATACAGAAGGACCGTATTTCGTGCGATCCTTCTGCTTGATTCCGATATGATATGGTCCTGTGTCAGTTACTACTTTATGATGCCTTCTTCCTTGAACACCTTGGTGAGTGCTTCAACGGCCCTGTCAACCTGTTCACGGGTGTGGGTGGCCATGAGGGAGAAGCGGATGAGGGTGTCCTGAGGAGCGCATGCCGGCGGAATCACGGAGTTGATGAATACGCCCTCGTCAAAGGCGCGCTTTGTAACGATGAAGGTTTTCTCCAGGTCACGTACATAGAGCGGGATGATGGGGCTTTCAGTCTCTCCAATCTCAAAGCCTTCCTCCTTGAAGCGGCGGAGGGCATAATTGGTTACGTCCCAGAGCTTGGTGATGCGCTCCGGCTCCTTCTGGATGATGTGCAGCGCTTCCAGGGCCGATGCAGTAGCGGCGGGGGTGTCGCTGGCCTGGAAGATATAGGTGCGGGCGCTGTGACGGAGCCAGTTGATGATGACGCTGTCGGCGGCGATGAAGCCTCCGATGGCGGCAAGGCTCTTGGAGAAGGTACCCATAATAAGGTCAATCTCGTTGGTAAGATTGAAGTGGTTGCAAACGCCGCGGCCCTGTTTGCCGAATACGCCAAGTCCGTGGGCTTCATCCACCATGATCACCACGTTCTTGTACTTATGCTTGAGTTCAACGATGTCCGGGAGCTTGGCAAGGTCTCCTTCCATTGAGAAAACTCCGTCCACCACGATGAGCTTGACGCTGTTGGGCGGGCAGCGCCTGAGGCACCTCTCAAGGTCCTTCATGTCATTGTGCTTGTAGTGGAGGCCCTTTGCAAAGCTGAGGCGGCGGCCGTCTACTATTGATGCGTGGTCACGGTCATCGCAGATGATGAAGTCGTCCTTGGTGAGGAGCTGGGGGATGACGCCGCTGTTTACGGTAAAGCCGGTAGAGAATACCAGGGCCTCGTCCTTCCCGACAAACTCTGCGAGCTCCTTCTCAAGCTGCACGTGGATGTCAAGGGTGCCGTTGAGGAAACGTGAGCCTGCGCAGCCTGAGCCGTATTTCTTAAGGGCCTCGATACCTGCGTTGATGACGCGCTCGTCTCCTGTAAGACCTGTATATGCGTTGGAACCGAACATCATGATCTTGTGACCGTCCATGGTTACCTCGGTTCCCTGTTTGGATGTTATCTGGCGGAAGTAGGGATAGATGCCCTTCTCCATCATCTTCTGGGGAAGGTCATATTTTGCCAGTCTGGCGTGTAAAAGTCCCATTTTACTTATAGGTTTTGGTTTGGTTTTAAACGTACAAAATTACTAAAAAAATTTTTAACGGGAAATATGTGCCGATTTTTTAGTAACTTTGGGGGTTAATATAATATTATGGAAGAGCGTAAACTTAACTTCATTGAAGAAATCATTGAGAAGGACCTCGCAGAGGGTAAGGTAGATTCCATCATAACCCGCTTCCCTCCGGAGCCCAACGGATATCTCCACCTTGGCCACGCCAAGAGCATCTGCCTGAACTTCGGCCTTGCTCAGAAATACGGCGGCAAAACCAATCTCCGTTATGACGATACAAACCCCACCAAGGAGGATACTGAGTATGTGGATTCCATAAAGGAAGACATCAAGTGGCTTGGTTTCCACTGGGACAAGGAGCTGTATGCATCAGATTATTTCGACCAGCTCTATGAATGGGCGGAGGAACTCATCAAGAGGGGCCTCGCATACGTAGATGACCAGACCCAGGACCAGATAAGGGAAAACCGCGGCACCGTTGACAAGCCCGGCACCCCCAGCCCCTGGAGAGACCGCAGCGTGGAGGAAAACCTCAGGCTCTTCCGTGAGATGAGGGCAGGAAAGTACGCAGAGGGTGAAAAGGTCCTCCGCGCCAAGATAGACATGGCACATCCCAACATGATGTTCCGTGACCCCCTCCTTTACCGCATCAAGTTTGCGCATCATCACCGTACCGGGGACAAGTGGTGCATCTACCCCATGTATGACTTTACCCACGGTCAGTGTGACTCCATAGAGCATATCACCCACTCTATCTGCACCCTGGAATTCGACGTCCACAGGCCCCTCTATGACTGGTTCATTGAGACCCTGGGCATCTATCCCAGCCATCAGTATGAGTTTGCCCGCCTCAACCTCACCTATACCCTCATGAGTAAGCGTAAGCTCCTGGAACTTGTCCAGAAGGGCCTTGTGAGCGGTTGGGACGATCCCCGTATGCCCACCCTCTGCGGTGTGCGCCGCCGCGGCTATACCGCAAACGCCCTTCGCATGTTCTGTGACAAGATTGGCGTTTCAAAGCGAGACCAGCTCATGGACATCCAGCTCCTGGAGTGGTGCGTAAGACAGGACCTCAATGAGCGCAGCAACCGCTACATGGTTGTCCAGGACCCTGTGAAACTTACCATCACCAACTGGCCTGAAGGCAAGGTGGAGTGGTTCGACTGCCCGCTCAACCCCGCAGACCCTGAAGGCGCAAAGCGTAAGGTTCCATTCACCGGAAACCTCCTCATAGACCGCGCGGATTTCATGGAGGACGCCCCCAAGAAGTTCTTCCGTCTTAAACCAGACGGTGAAGTGCGCCTCAAATACACCTACATCGTTAAGTGCAATGAGGTAATTAAGGATGAGAACGGGGAAATTGTGGAGCTTAAGTGCACCTATGACCCTTCACCGGAATACCGTCCCGTAAAGGGCACCATTCACTGGGTAAGCGAGTCCCACGCCAGGGAACTGGAACTGAGAAACTATGACCGCCTGTTCACCCTGGCCGATATGTCCCAGGTGCCTGAGGACATGGATTACAAGGATTTCCTCAATCCGGATTCCCTCATCATAGGAAAGGGATACGCAGAGCCCGCCCTTCTTGAGGACAATTCCGGCATCGCCGTCCAGTTTGAGCGTACCGGCTACTACGTCCTTGACAAGGACTCCACCCCAGAGCACCCCGTCTTTAACAAGACCACCGCTCTCAAAGACTCCTACAAACCTGAATAGCCGTGGAGGTAACAGATTAATTATCTGCAAGTTATGTAAAAGAGGGTGTCGGATTTCCGACACCCTCTTTTACATAAAGCGCTAACTATCAATAACTTATCTCCACGCGGGCTTACTGCAACAGCGCCGCAGCCTTCTCTACATCGGCCGCTTTCACAACCAGGGAGATTGAGAGTTCCTCACCGCCCTGGGCCGATGCTATGATGTTGATTCCGGCCTGCCCCATCTTATTGAATACTGAGGCCGATGTTCCGGGAAGATTCCTCATGCGGCTGCCGAAGACCGTAACTATTCCAACTTCCTGATTGGCCACAACTACGTCGTCCAGCGGGAGGAGCGGGTTGTCCTTGAAAAGACTCTGGATAGCGTACACGCAGCAGTCTTTCTCTGCGCTCTTCACGGCAAAGGAGATGCTGTATTCTGATGAAGTCTGGGCGATGAAACGCACATTCACATGAGCCTGGGCAAGGCATGAGAAAATGGCTCCTGACATACCTACACGGCCAAGAAGACCGGTTCCGTAAACGGTGATAAGGTCAAGGTCTTTGTCTGCAATGACTGCCGTAGAGTGGGAAGAATTACTGGAGATAAGAGTTCCTTCAAATGAAGGATCCGTAATATCTTTCACCACAATGGGAATGCCGGCATTCTTTGCTGGCCAAACGGCCGATGAAGCAAAGGCGGCGTGCTCCTGGGAGCAGTAGTGGGCGGCCTCGTCGTAAGACATTGCGGCCTCTGAATGGAAAGCCCTGCCGTCTACATAAAACTCAATGGATTCTGCCTCAAGAGTGGCGCCGATGAGCGAAGCCATAAGATGGGCACCGTCCTTCCCCACCCTCACGATATAGCCAGTGGAGAGCCTGCCATAGCCGCCGGAGATAATCTGGCCGGGCATGCAGCGCTCACGGATCTGGGCCTGGGACTGCTGCCAGTCAAAATGCTGGACGGAGTGGCATATCATAAGCTCTGTTCCATCAACAATTTTGCCGCGGGCCTTTGTGCCGATAGCCTCAGCGCACAGGCGTGCGCATTTTGCCATCACATAATCCTGAATGGCACCCCGCTCTGTCTGGACATACATTGCCTCCCTGAGATATCCTGAAATGGTATCAAGGATGCCGTCAACCTTTTCACGGTACGAAGGATCCTCATCCAGGGAATAAAAATACTCCTTGATGGCATCCATCTGGGCCGATGCATTCTTTTTCTTGTCTATGGTAACGGTGATGGCCTCTGAGAACAGGGACTCTACGGCCCTCTCAGGACGGATTACGGCAATGACGTCTTCAGTGCAAAGAGCTGCGATACGGCTTGCAAACTGCTTCTTGAGATAGAAGGACCTTACTATCATAGTCTATAATTTGGTATATCTGTTTTCAACTACTTCCTAGCTTACAAATATAAGGAAAAAAAGCTATATTTGCACTCAAAATAGTAAAATCATGATTCAGTCCATGACCGGCTACGGTAAGGCCGAAGTCCTCCTTGAGGGAGGAAAACTCACCGTGGAGATACGCGCCCTGAACTCAAAGAGCGCCGACATCAACATTAAAAGTTCCCTCCTTCCAAAGGATAAGGACCTTGTGGTAAGAAAGATGCTGGGAGACTCCCTTGTCCGCGGTACCATAGACCTGTTCCTGAATTGGGAAGCAGGCGCAGAGGAATCGGCCCATCAGATCAATCAGGATGTCTTCCACAGCTACTGGCGCAGCGTAGTGAAAGCCATGGACGCAGAGACCGTCTTCACCAAGACCTTCCTCAAGGATCCCGGCGTTGGAAGCATCCTTGCCAGCGGCATCCTCCGTCTCCCTGACGTAGTTGACGCCAAAAAGGCCGATGTAATCACCCCTGAGAACTGGCCCCTTGTGGAGGCCGGAATCAAGGAAGCCCTGGAGCATATCTGCGCCTACAGGGCAACGGAAGGCAAGGCCCTCTATGCCGATGTAACCTCCCGCATAAACCTCATCCTATCCTACTACAATGAGATTGAAGCTCTGGAGGGAGAGCGTATCACCGCCGTCAGGGAAAAGCTTTCAAAGGCAATGCAGGACCTTGAGGTCAAGGCCGATCCTTCCCGCTTTGAGCAGGAGATGATCTTCTACCTTGAGAAATACGATATAAATGAGGAAAAGGTGCGCCTGAGGCAGCACTGCAAGTATTTCATGGAAGTGATAGACCAGGAGCCCTACCCCGGCAAGAAACTTGGGTTCATCATCCAGGAAATGGGAAGGGAGATAAACACCACCGGATCCAAGGCAAATCACGCAGGAATCCAGCAGCTGGTGGTAAAAATGAAGGACGAACTTGAAAAAATCCGTGAGCAATCCATGAATATACTGTAGGCTTTTTTGAGCCTAATTCGCTACTGCTGAGCCACTTATCTTCCAAATCACGGGAAACGTTTCATTCAGCCCCTGTAACTTTCTGACAATCAGTTAGTTACGGGGGTTGAAAAATGAAACGTGTCATCTTTTCTTTACCCTTTTTTCTTCATTCCTTTGCCAGCAAAACGAAAAAGGAATGAAAAAGATACGCATATTCCTTATTGTCGCCGCCCTTCTCACGGGCTGCATGGAGGAAGCCCGGGCACAGCGCTTTGCCGTGGGGACCAACGCCGTGGACTGGATCTCACTTGGGACCATCAACGCCGAGGCATCCATAGCCGTTTCCCAGCATGTCTCCGTCCATGTGGGGGCGGAGCTCAATCCCTGGACATTCAAGGCCGGGGACAAAGAGACACAGTTCGAAGCCCGCCAGAACTCCTACTGGGCAGGGGCCCGCTGGTGGCCCTGGCACGTCTACTCCGGCTGGTGGGCGGGGGGCGATGCCCGCTACAGCGTCTATAACATAGGTGGCATCTGGAGCCGAGAGGCCGAGGAAGGCGACGCCTGGGGCGCGGGCGCCTACGGCGGCTATTCCATAATGCTCAGCGAGTTCTGGAACCTGGACCTCGGGGTGGGGTTCTGGGGCGGATACAAGCAGTACACCCGCTATGCCTGCCCCCTCTGCGGGGTGAGGACGGAGGAGGGCGGGAAACCCTTCATCCTCCCGGACGCGAGAATTGCCATACAACTGATATTCTAAACGTCCGGTGCCATGAAAAAACCTTTCATCATCATTCTTATATTTCTCATTCTGGCAGGGAGTTGCGGAGAGACTAAAAAAATACAATCACTTCATAGTCAACATCTCTCCGCAAGCCTTGCCTTGTCCAGAAATGAGATTGCCGAGGAGCGGAAGGTCATCGCATCGGCCCCCAGGGACACCATCACCGTGACGGGAGAGAACGGGGAGACCCTCCTTCTCATGAAAGCCGTCAGGGACGAGGAGTCCGGGGAGATGGTGGCGCACGATGTGATCAACGCGGCAGTCATCACCGCGAGGTTCCGAAACGTAGCCGAGAGGCACGGACGGGTGGACCTTCGCTTCGAGGTCATTGTCCCGGAGGAGATGATGGACACCCGCTGGCAGCTCCAGTTCTACCCGGATATGTTCATCCTCGAGGACA
The DNA here is from genome assembly GCA_900321715.1 of uncultured Bacteroidales bacterium. Taxonomy (GTDB): domain Bacteria; phylum Bacteroidota; class Bacteroidia; order Bacteroidales; family UBA932; genus Cryptobacteroides. Next base: position 62,770 of record ONXC01000002.1, read on the forward strand.
GCGTCCGCCTGGAGCCCGTCATCATCACGGGGAGCGAGTTCCGATCCCGGCAGCTCCGCGGCTACGAGCTCTATGACAGGTATATAAGGTCCATCATCACCGACACCACGGCCTTCATCGACTGGCGAAACCTAAATATATGGATAGCCCGTAACCTCCCTGAGCTCTATAAGTACAAGAACGACACTACGTTCGTCTCCGAGACCGTCTTCCATTCCCTCTTCGGGCCCACCGAGGCCGATGCCATACGGCACTACACCTTCTGGCACAGGAGATATTACCACGAGAAAAAATGGCACCAAAGAGGCGCCAAGTTCCAGGAGTACGTCAAGGCCCCGATAGTGACCGAAGGGATACGCCTTGATACCGTACTCCGTGACATAGACGGGAACTTCGTCTACCAGTACACACAGAGCATACGTACAAGGCCGAAGCTCCGTAAGGTGGACATAGTCCTTTCCGGGGACATATTCGAGCAGGAGCACCATCTCTACACCATGCCGCGCTCCGAGCCCCTCACCTTCTACATCAGTTCCCTGTCCGCCTTCGTGGACACGAGGGAGCGTTACCTCACCCGCGTTCTTGAGAGGAAGGCAGCGGCGAACACCGCCTGCTACGTGGACTTCGCCAGTGGGAGCAGCGACATCGACCTCTCCCTCGGCCATAACGCCACTGAGATGGGGCGTATCCGTGGGAATATCCTGGAACTCCTCCAGAACACCTCCTTCGATCTTGACAGCATAGTGATCAGCGCATCGGCATCCCCTGAAGGCACCGTGAAATCCAACGGGGCCCTTGCGGAAAGGCGCGCGGCGGCGGTGGCTTCCTATTTTGACTCCTACATCCGTCACTGGAGGGATTCCGTAAAGAGGAACTCCTTCTCGGTGAGCGTGGACGATTCCGGCCGGGAATCCATCGGCCATAATACAACTATTCCTGCCTCCATCCCTTTCCTCTCCCGCTCCAGCGGCGAGAACTGGCCATACCTTGGCGTCCTCGTGGATGAGGACACGGTGATGACTTCCCAGGATAAGCTTTCTTTCATCCGTCACCTGGAGACCGCCGATGTGGACGAGCGTGAGAGGAGGATGCAGGCGGAGCCCTGGTACCGCTACATGAGGGAGAATCTCTATCCGAGGCTCCGCACTGTCCGCTTTGATTTCTTCCTGCACCGCAAGGGAATGGTCAAGGACACGGTCCACACCACGGAACTTGACACCACCTACATGAGGGGCGTGAGGCTCCTTCAGGAGAGGGAGTACGAGAAGGCCCTCACCTGCCTTCGGGACTACCGTGACTACAACACGGCCATAGCCTACGTGTCCCTTGACTACAACGCCTCCGCGATGGCAATCCTCCAGGAACTCCCCCGGACACCCCAGGTGAGTTACATGCTGGCCCTTCTCTATGCCCGTGCCGGGGACGACGGTAAGGCCGTGGAGAACTACCTCCGGGCCTGCCGCGATGACCGGTCCTATGTCTTCCGCGGGAATCTGGACCCGGAGATCTACGTCCTCATTCAACGTTACGGGCTAAACAAAGACGACGAAACCTTTTGATACCCATACATTAACTTTTAAACCGTTTTCATTATGAAAAGATGCTTTTCACTCCTTCTGACACTGGCCACATTTATCGGCCTTATGTCATGTAACAAAAACGCGCCTGCAGCTGCAGGAGACACCCCTGTGGCCGTTCCCGATGCCACACTTACCGTGAATATCGGCATGGAGAACGAAGCCGTGAAAGCCGCTACCGCCGAGGTCAAGGATTTCCAGATCAGGAAGGTCCAGGTATTTGTGTTCAACTCCGACAATAAACTTGAGACTTCTTTCTTTGAAGGAGGGTTGGACGAGAGCACCACTTACAATGTAAAGATTGCCACTTTCACCGGAGCCAAGACAGTCTATGTAATCGTAAACCATAACAGGATCACCAAATTCAAGCCTCACACCACAACTATCGCCAATCTGGAGGCAGAGCTGGTGGACCTCTCCATGAACACTCCTTCTTCTCTTGTGATGTCCGGCAAGAACACCGTCACCGTGGGTAAGTACGGAGACAACGGAACTGCAGGGACGGACACCCAGATCCAGGCTGTCAACGTCTACGTGAAGAGGCTTGCCTCCATGATTCAGCTGGACCAGATAACCGTCAACTTTACCGGAACAGACCTTGAAGGAGGCACCTTCAACATAGAGCAGATATACCTCAAGAACGTGGTCGGGAAGGCCCGTCTGGGCGTTAGCGGGCTCACCGGAACTGCCCAATCGGCCGTCCTTCCCCTCCCAATCGAGGACGCCACCCACACGAATTACGCCAACTGGTACAACAAAGGAACCCTCCAGACAAGCGGTGCCCCTGATGTCACATATGACTCGGCAAGCATTCCCTGCGGGGTCATCGGCATCCCTACCACCATCGGCCGTCACCTTTTTGCCTTCCCTAACCGTACGGTGGGAGACTCTCACGCCGATGCCTTCAACCAAAGGCACACGCGCCTTGTCATAAAGGCCCATGTGAAAGCGGCGGCAGGCTACAGCGACTTTGATGCCGATACCTTCTACGTCTTCGACCTTCCCGTCCTCCTGGCGAATAATATCTACCGTATCACCAACATTGACATCACCATGCTTGGCAAGGACAACGACGACAAGGACGATGACATCCAGGCAGGACGCATCCAGCCTAATATCACAGTTGATCCCTGGAACGGCACCACCAACCTATCCTATGAATTCTAGAACTCTCCGGGGCGGAATCCTTGCTCTCTCCCTTCTTCTTGCCTCCTGCCGCGCCGTGGTGCTGGAGGACAGGACCATGTGCCCAAGCTTTCTCTTCTTTGATGTGGCCGATGCCTCTCGCCTGCAGCAATATGCGAGAGTATTTGCAACGGTGTACGCCCATCCAGAGGAAAGGCTTATGGACGAGGCCGGAACCAGCATCGCTTACATTGACGACAGGCTATTCTTCTTCACGGTAAGAGGCACCGCAGCCGTGAAGGGATACGGCCTGATGGGGCAGGAAGGGCTGGTCAGGAACGGCTCCGAATGGACTGTTCCTATCGGCAGTGACTACACGCCCCTTTTCCGATTCGGATACTTGGCGGAAGTTAAGGAGGAGAGTTTCACCGTCCCGGTAGAGTTTACAAAAGAGTATGCGCACGTTACCGTGCAGTACCTTGGCGCCGAAACATTTGAGCACGCAGGAGGCCGTTTCCCCTTCTGGATTACCGTAAGGGGAAACACCTGCGGCATTGACGCCCTCACCGGAGTGCCTGTGAGGGGGCCGTTCCAGGTTACGCCTCAGGAAACGGGCATCGGCCATTTTGAGTTCACTCTCCCCCGTCAGGCCGATAAGGACCTTGTCCTGGAGATGTACGCCCGGGAAGGACTGTACGAATACAGGGACTTCCAGACATCATACAACCTGTATGAGATACTGCGGGATAAAGGCGGGATTACCTGGACGGAAAAGAACCTCCCAGACCTCAATATTCAGATTGACTTTGAGGAGACCACCGTAAACGTAGGGGTTTTCCCCTGGGGTGAACATGAACTTCAGTACGGACTCTGAGTAATAGCAAACCATATGAAACATCATCTTGCATTATATGCGCTCCTATGCGCGGCAGTCCTGTCGGGCACGGCATGCGCCGTACCTTACACGCCTCAAGAAACGGACTTAGAGTATTCTGAGCCGGACTCACTCCTTGTGACAGTAGTTTTTTCAGCCTCGGGTAAGCAGGGTTCAAAAGTTACAGGAGTCACTGACGGGGATGAGAGGAATATAGGCCGATGGAGCATCTTTGCCTTTGACGATGAGAGCGGGAGTTTCCATTATGAGACTTCAGAATCAGGAGGTCCCCTTCCCTTAAGACTTGCTGCCGGCAGGAACTATACATGCTACGCCATTGTCAATTACCCGGAATCCGGCGTAGGAGCCTTTGACCCTTCGAGGGTACGTAACCCGAAGGACCTTACGCGTAAGACAGCCTACCTTGGAGACAACCGGGCATCATCACTGCTGATGTTTGGCAGCACCGGCATCGTACGCCTCCCGCAAACTGATACTGACGTAACCATCAATGTCCGAAGACTTGTTTCCAGGATTGATCTGCGTGGGCTTAAGGTAGACTTCTCAGAGAAGCCCTCCCTTGCAGGGAAGACTTTTACGCTCCGTTCAGTTTATGTAACAAACGCCTACAGGACAACGCTGTACGGAGACGATTACTCATTCTCCGGCTTATCCTCCACACGTTCTGCCTGGTATAACACCGGAGGATGGCACCGTGGGGAAATGGCAGAAGCCGGCATAGATGCCATCCTTGGTGATATCGGCATCAATACCGCCATCTCGGCCGGAAGTCCTTATACCGGAAACCACTCTTTCTATGCCTTCCCCAACCCTGCTCCGGTTTCCCAGGACGTGCAGACCATGGATGCCTGGACAAGGCGTTGCACACGGCTTGTCATTGAGGCTTCTATAGATTCAGACATAGTTTATTACGCCATCACCGTACCGGAAATGACACGTAACCATATCTACGCCGCCTCCAACGTTATTATCCACGGACGTGGTTCCAAGGACCCCGAAATCATTGACATAGACCCGGACGTCATTGAGGTAAGCCTCACTCCGGTCATTGAAGACGGCTGGGACGGAGCCGGAAGCATAACACTGGATTAGAAGAAGAGATGAAAAACACCCTGATACCGCTATTGTCGATTGCCATACTGGTTGCCACAGGATGCCGGGAGATTGAATCCGGCATCAAGGACCCATCATGCCATGGAGCATCAAAACTGGCCAGAGTTCACGTGGGTTTCTCCTCCATTGAGATGGGGGCGTCCGAAAGCACAAAGTCAGTGGCCTCGGACGACATTGAATACTTCTCTGACGCCTACCTCTTTGCCTTCCAGGCTTCTGGGGCAGGCGCCGGCAATCCGTGTACGGTGAACGGGGTGCCGGCGGCCATCCATACGCAGAGCAAATCCTTTGACTGGACCCTTCCGGCCGATACCCCTGTAGAGGTGCTGGCCGTGGTGAATGCCGCAGATGATATAAGGCAGCAGCTTGACGCATGGGCCGGCGGACAGGGGCGGTACACAAAAGCCAATCTTGCTGCCTTACAATTCAGCTGCCAGTCTGCAGAAGATCTTGCAGACCTTGACAATATGCCAATGACAGGAGCAGTCACAGTGACATTGGACCCGGATGCCCCAAGCATGAGCATACCAGTTAAGCGTCTCTTTGCCAAATTCAACATCACCCTGGACGTGAGCGACTGGGCCCTCCAGGGATGGACCGTTACTGCCGCCGGGGTCACAGGAGCACGTTCCAATACGCAGGTGCCTTACTTCTACACTGGGACGGGCGCCGGATTCAAGCAGACGGATCCAGTGAAACTTGCCGCAGTGGATTCTTCTACGGGAGCCGATATAGCAGAGCTGAATTTCCGCGATTCAGGCGGCCGCTCCAGGAGTGTCACGTACTATTTTCTGGAGAATTGCCAGGGGGTCCAGGGAAGTGCAGACAGGTGGAGCTCCGTGGCACTTGACCTTGGGTCTCAGGTACAGAACTGTTCATACCTTAAAGTGAATGTGGCGGCCACAAAACCGGGATATGGTCTGCGGCGCTTCGGATACAGGATATACCTGGATTCTACGGAAGGATCGGCCATGAAAACAGGCTTCAATATTATCAGGAACACCTTCCGTTCAATTGTCCTCAAGCTTGGGGTGCCGCAGGACGGTTTCCTCTGGACAAACACTGCGCCCATCAGCTCAGCTCCGGGCGGCACCGTGTCCATTCCCTTCGAGACCACCTTGGAGAATCATGAGCTGGCATTCCTTCCGCAGAATGACAGGCTGGTATATCAGAGCCATTCCTTTCATGAGAACACAGAGCATCTAACAAGCTTTCCTAGCTGCGGCACGGCCGTTTTCAAGGCAGCCGATGACGCTCCGGACGGATCCTATACAATAAGGGGCGGAAACAGCACCGGCGATATCTCTGATATGGCTACGGTGCAGATTATCTCCCCCATAAACATAACCACTACGGTAGCTGAGAGTCACTATGCCTTCCAACGTTTCGCAGTAACCTGCAGCTCGGAGAGTATGGAGGGGATGGGTGATGTCCAGAAGGAACGGATAGAGGCGGCATTCAGCAACCTGGGGTTACAGGGGCTTACGGCCGATGTAAGAATAATCGCCGCCAATCCCACCTATCGCACAAGCGTGAACGGGACCCAGGATGTTGTAAACAGGCAGTTCGTAGTACTGGCAACAAGGGATGGCGTTGCGGATTTCAAGCTCTACAACACCTCCACAGGGGCAGAATATGACACCTTCAACGTTACCATAGCCCGTCCCGCCATAAAATTCATCCAATCCACAAGCGGCCCGTATGCCAATAACGGTTTTTCCGGATTTGACACCGGCGCCGACGAAGGGCCGATCTACCACACTCCCTTCACTGGAGAGGAAGTCAAGGGCTATTTCCAGTTCACCGATGCACTTGGCAGCGCCATATCCATCCAGGACCAGGACCTTGCTCTTGGATCACTTGAGCTTACTACGGAAAGCGGGTTCACATTCAGCGTCCGGTCCGCATCCGGAATCGCACGCACCTATGAGATGTCGGCATACCTTGAAAACTGGAGCCGCTTAGAGGAGAAAGGCTTCCACTCCAACGTTGACGGCACATGCACATTCATATCAGAGACGTTCAGTCCCAGCATTGAACTGCGGTCCGAATCCGGCGTCCTGGTATGCTCCAACCCGGTCCACTTCAAAGTGACAAATCCATTCTGTGAGTGGTTCCCGGGCGGTGATTTCACGCCACATACCTATGAGATAGTCCTGGACGGCACATCGGATTACATAACCACGCAGGACTTCTCCTATCACTGGCCATATCTGGCTTCAAACCAGCCCACAGTGCTTTCCTACGGTAATGTGAGAACATCCAAGGGCAGCTTTGCACCGTATTCCTTTGTCTACGAAGATAATCCCCACGAAGTGGAAAGACTGAGAGTGGCAAATGACCTGAGGAACTACGGAGCCATCCAGATTGGAGGCACCATAACCCACTCAAGGACCTCAGACTCGGTGACCATGCTCTGGGGTAACGTGGACGTCATACGTGATTATATCATCTACGCGGGATACCAGTTCAGCCAGGTCAGTTACCTCAGTTCATTTACAACGCCATACAACAACGGCAACCTGTCACGCTTCATACCATACATCTTTGTTCTGGACAAGACCGGGATGCCTGTCACGCTAAGATACTGCGTGAGGACTACGGCATCGGCAAAAACCGGAATCAATGCGGTCAATCCCTCGGAAAACTTCTACAGGGAGACCTGCGCCGCGGAGCACTGGTGGCATGATGGTAATAACTATGTAAACGGTGCTACAGACCACTCTGGAGGCACATTGTGGGACTGCGAATACTCTTTGGATGCCCGTCAGTGCCTCACACAAAACCAGGTGGTGGTGTACTCCTCGCCAAAGACGGTCACATCAAAGGGTGAGCTCGCATATTACGAACTCCAATACGCCGGTCCCAGGGTTGAGACCAAGATTATCGGCAGTCAGGGGCACAACGGCTTCCACGCAGACTTCGTGTATTCCTTCAGGAATGTGGCTTACTGGAACCAGCCGGAATTCGAGTTCTCAACAGCCAGCATAAATCCCAGGAACAATCCGTCAATAAAGACATTCCCGGACGGAGAGACTTACCTTGCGCTGGGAGATTACACCAGAATCCGCTTCTTCTGGAGGATGAAGAAATCTACAATGAATAAGCTGAACAGCTATGATACCCGCTACGCAATCAGTGTCTCGCAGGTATTCCAGACAACTTATAATTCCCCCGGAGACCCCTCCTACTATATGTATTACTTCGGGGCCGCCATGCACAAGCAGACTTATACTGCAACTGCCTACTATGATCCCAGGCGCGATATACGCGAGAAACTTAAGTTGTACACTCCCTCAATCCCCTTCTATCGGCTCAGTGGCAACACCGTCCATGCTGCTTTTGACGGGACTGCCCCGGCTAGCTCTAAGGAAGAAGACATAGTAAATACCCACAGGATAGGCCAGGCGTATGGGGATACAGATTCCTTCTGGCTTCCTGAAAATCAAATCCAATAATGCTTATGAAAACCACAATCAAGCGGTTAGCCGCATCTCTGGCAGTCAGTCTCATGTGTATATCGGCCTTCTGCCAGCAGAGGGGGCATTTCCTTCTGGGCGGCGGCACGTCCTGCATAATCGGTTCAGGTTCTGCAGATAATCCCTCAAACCTGATATACACCCTTGAGGCAGGCATTTCATATGACCTTCTGGAGCATCTGAGACTCACAGGCGGCTTTGGCGGATTCCGCAGCGTTATGACTTTCTACGAGGGCGTAAAGCAGTATGAATCGGCCAATGGCCCTCTGCTCTGGCTTGGGGCCGATTATCTCTTCCTGCCTGAAGGAAAGGCAATACGTCCGTCGGCCTCGCTTAACCTCGGTTACCGCCTTGCTATCCCAAGGGCATCAAACTCAGCTGAAGGGGCCTTCCTTCACGCCGCCCTCGGGGCCGATTTCCACCTTGGCGGCCTCTCCCTCAACCTCTCCCTTACCGCAGAATTAACCCAGGCCCTCCGTCCCGCAGCCGGGATATCACTGAGGATTCTGATTGACTGACAGCCCTACCGGATATGGATCTCACCCATATTCACGCCCATCCAGCCGGTTTGGACAATGGGGACCTTCTTGCCATCAAGGTTCTTAACATACTCAGGTTTATCCAGGAAGGTGTGGGAGTGACCACCAACCACAAGGTCAATTCCGCGGGTAGCGGCAACAAGCTGAGGATCAGTGATATCACCGGGGTTATGCTCCGTGTAGCCGATATGCGTAAGGGCAATGACAAGATCACAGTGGGGACGCAGTTCATCGGCATACTTCTGGACCGTAGGGATCATGTCAAACTCCGGGATACGATTGGCAATATCACCCGCCAGCATATCCTTGAGGCTGCAGAGAACGCCGATAATACCTATGCGGCGACCGGCCTTCTCCACAACAACGCAAGGCTTCACGTACTTCCCCATCTCAAAGGGAGAGAAGTCATAGTTGCAAACAACCACAGGTACCTCAAGACTTGAAAGACGCTCTCCAAGGGCCTCTATGCCGTTGTCAAACTCATGGTTGCCAAGGGTGACTGCATCGTATTTAAGTTCATTCAGAATCTCCACCTCAACCGCTCCGCCAAACTCACTGAAATAGGACGACCCCTGGCTGAAGTCTCCGGCATGGAGAAGAAGGACATTCTCCGGGCCATCGGCCTTACGGACGGAATCAATGTATGCTGCACGTTCAAGGGCACCGCCCATGCCGGCAAATTCACCCGTGCGCTCAGGCTCCAGATGACTGTGGGTGTCGTTCACATGAAGTATTGTGAGCACGGGGCCACGGTTACAGGCTACCAGAAGAGCAGCGAAAGCAAATACAAAAACTATCTTTTTCATACTCCTAGTCCTCCATTATTACGCGGCCATCGGCCTTGGCTTCAATAACCTCTCCCTTGGCCTCCATGCCCTTCACATACCACAGCATCACTTCCTTCAGAAGCACGGTGGAAAGGGTTACGTCCTCTGCCAGGGCGCCGATATTCAGTTTGTCACCGCCGTCCAGAAGGAAATCTATGGTGGTGACGTTGTAGATGCGCTCCGGGTCAATGGGTTCACCGCCAACAAGGGCGCTCACAAGTTTATGGTCCTTGACGCGGATTGTGGCGCCTGAAGTAGCCTGGAAGGCCTTTGTGCCGGCAAGTTGCTCAAACAATTCCGTTAGGGCCGATCCCTTCATCTTCACATAGCACACGTAGTTCTTGAAAGGGAACATGGAAGAAATGTCCTCCATGGTTATGGCTCCCTTGGGCATGGGTACGCGGATGCCGCCGAAGTTTGTTACGGCAAAGTCCATGGGCACCTTGAAAAGCTCAGTGCCGTAGGCCCTCAGGGCATCGGCAAAGAGGTTTCCAAGAGGAAGATCCGGGTCTGTCCTCAGGTTCTGATACTCCCCTGCACTATGGCCGATAACAGTCTTGAGCGGTGCCAGACGCCTCTGGGCCTCCATGAGGACCTCCGCAACCTCTGCAACGGGGCTATCTTCATCATAGCGGACGCCGGAAGGAGTGAGATAGATGTCATCCTCAAATGTGCCAAGCGCTGTGGACTGGTTTTCCAGCGTTACTGGCTGGGCGGCAGCCCTGTGGCCGTCCATGGGCACAAGGCGGTACTCCACCCTGGGGGCACAGGCAGCGAGAATCAGGAGATACCCGGTCAGGCCGGGTATGACGTGCTTTAGCCGTGTCATGGCCGGCACCGACCGGCCATCTATTTCATTTTTAACCATTTCCAGAGGTCTTTGAAAGTAGATTTCTTACCATACATAAGGATACCCACCTTATAGATTTTGGCCGATGCCCAGGCGCACGCCACGAAGGTGGCAATGAGCAGTACAATGCTTAGCACAAGCTGCCACATGGGCACGCTGAAAGGGATACGTGCAAGCATCACGATGGGGCTGGTGAAAGGAATCATGGAGAACCAGAACACCAGCTGGCTGTCAGGGGCCTTGAAGGCATACAGGGCCACAAAGAAGCCAAGCATGAGCGGGATGGTGATGGGAAGCTGCAGCTGTGAGCTGTCTCCTTCATTCTCCACGGCACTGCCGATTGCAGCAAAGAGGGACGCATACAGGAGGTATCCGAAGATGAAGAAGAACAGGAACGCAATTCCAATCTGAGCAAGATTGATATTGCCGATGGTGCTCATGATAACCTCCATCCCGGAAGGTTCTCCGGCCGATACTGAAGTGGTGTCCGTAACGGCCTTCAGGGAGTCTTCAAGAGTGAGCTGACCGGGGAGATTCACATCCGGAGACATCTGCTGGACCATCTCCGTGGTGGGATCGTCACTCATAAGGCCCATGATCTTATCCTTCCCCATTATTCCCATGGCAACGCCAAGGAGCATTCCGGTAAGAAGGATCCAGAGGAGGAACTGGGTTATGGCAACAAGGGCAACGCCAATGATCTTGCCAAACAGGAGTTCGCTTGCCTTCACGGATGATACCAGGACCTCCACCACACGGGAACTCTTCTCCTCAATGACGGAGCTCATGACCATACCTGAGAACAGGGCGATGAACATATAGATGGCCATACCCAGAATCATGCTCAGGGCCATGTAGATGCCGGATTCAGAGATGGTTTCCTTACCGGATTCGTCAATGGTGTAGCTGCGGAGCTTCACGTTGGACTTGACGCCGGCCATGATCTCTTCAAGGTTTTCCACGCCGCTCTGCTCTATGCGGTAGGCCTCCACGGCATCATTTATACGGTCCTCAATCATTGAGCCCGTATCCATGCCAAGGGGTTTCTCGCTATAACAATCGGCCTTTACACTGCGGCTCTCAAGGTCAAGTTCAGAAATGTTGAGGAGCACATCCACGCCTGCAGCCTTGAGATTTGACTTCAGGCTATCTGCAACTGCATCCGGGCCAAGGTCTACATAATGCGTGACATCGTTGTCTTCCAGGTAAGGGAGCACAATGCCGCTACGGTCTATCACGCCCACCTTCTTGGCCTCTTCCTTGGTGCCCATCATGATGACGGTAGGAAGGATGCAGATGCCTGCAAAAAGGATTGGAGCAAGGAAAGTGATAAGGAGGAAGCTCTTCTTCTTAACCTTGTTCAGATACTCCCTCTCTATGATTATGCCTAATTTCTTGAAATTCATCATGGCCTATTCCTCCTCTCCTTTAACCAGTTTGATAAATATGTCGTTCATGCGCGGGATAACCTCCTTGAAGGAGTTGATAGTTACTCCCTGGCCGATAAGCTCCGTTAGCTTGGCGTTTACATCCGGACGCGCTACAACAATGTTACGACGAGCCAGGGTGTCATCCGTAAACTCAATCTCAACGTTGTCCTCACCGTGTTGACGGCGGATTTCATCCGTGCCGCCGGTAACAACCAGCTTGCCATGGTTGATGAGGGCAATGTTCTCACAGAGTTCCTCTACGGACTCCATGTTGTGGGTGGAGAGGATGATGGTTGCGCCCTCGTCCTTGAGCCTCAGGATTTCCTTGCGGATAAGGTCCACGTTAACGGGATCGAAGCCGGAAAAAGGCTCGTCCAGTATCATCAGGCTGGGCTTATGGACCACTGTGGTGATGAACTGAATCTTCTGGGCCATACCCTTGGAGAGTTCCTCAACCTTCTTGTTCCACCAGTCTGCTATATCAAAGCGGACGAACCATTTCTTAAGCTCCACGGCGGCGTCACGGGCGCTCATGCCCTTGAGCTGGGCAAGATACATTGCCTGGTCGCCTACCTTCATCTTGCGATAAAGGCCGCGCTCCTCCGGGAGGTAGCCTATACGTGATACATCGGCCTCCGTGATGGGGTGTCCCTGGAAGAGGATCTGGCCCTCAGAGGCAATGGTTATACGGTTTATGATACGGATGAGGGTACTTTTACCCGCTCCGTTTGGCCCAAGGAGGCCAAAGATCTTGCCCTCCGGGATTTCCAGCGACACATTGTCCAGTGCCACTTTTTCCCCGAAGGTCTTGGTTACGTTCTTAACTTCTATTATTGCCATCTTCTATGATAGGATTTTTGCTACTAACTCTATTAAAAGTTCCGAGGGTGTGGCCTCTCCGGCATCCCCGCCCTTACCCTTGTAATCATATTCCGCAAGGAGAGAAATCACCGTCTGGCATTTCTGGAGGGGATAATTTCTCACAGCCGCGTCATATTCCTTCAGGAAATAAGGATTCACGCCCAGTGCCTTTGCAGCATCCCCCTGCGAGGGACGGGAAGGCAGTAAAGCGTGATATTTAAGGATGCGGCTGAAGTGCGTGAAAAGCGGTGCCACGGCCATAGGAAGCATAAAACGCGGCTGCTCCCCGATATGGGAGGCAATGGTAAGCGCACGGGCGCTTTCCCGGTAGCTGAGGCACTTTGTAAGCTCAAAGATGCTGTACTGCCGGCTTATGCCTATGTTTTTCTCAATGTCCTCAACGGAAATCTCCTTTACGCCCTCCGGGAGGTTCTTGAGGAGTTTTTCAGTTTCTACGGCAATTTTGCCAAGGTCTGTGCCGGCACTTTCTGCCAGGAGGGCCGATGCTTCCGGGTGTATCCTAAGTCCAAGCCCCTGGTAGTAATCCTGAATCCAGCGCGGGACCTCATAATCCCTCAGCGCCGGGGAATCCACCACAACGCCCGTTTTGAGGACGGTTTTATAAAGGGATTTCCGTTTATCGGCCGATGCTCCATGCATGAGAATCACCAGCACTGTGCTGTCAAGAGGGTTCTCACAGTACAGCGCGAGCTCCTCCAGGGATTTCATCTGCTGGGCTTCCTTCACAACCACAAGCTGGCGCTCTGCCATCATGGGGAAACGTCTGGCGGCCGTGATTATGGTTTCTGCGTCAACCTCACCGCCGTAGCAAACCGTCTGGTTGAAGTCCTTTTCCCAGTCCTGAAGGCAGTTCTCAAGGATTGCGTCACATACAAGGTCAGGGTAATAGGGTTCGTCTCCCATAAGCAGATATACACACTTGAAGATGCCTCCACGGACATCTTCAAGTATGTTTTGGACCTGACGGGAGGTCTCTATGTAACCCTTCTGGGCTGCCACGTTATTTGGAGAATTTCTTTTCCTTGGCGCGTACGATACGCTCCTTGAGGGCATCTGCGGCGTCTGTTACGGCTTCTTCGAAGGTACGGGCATTCCGTTCAATAAGGAGATCCTCGCCGGGGATGCGGGTCTGGAGCTTCACGCACTTGTTTTCTGCGTCCGGAAGGAGGGAAAGGGTGACGTCAATGTCTCCTAGATTGTCGAAGAATTTCTCTACTTTACCAACTTTCTTCTGGATGTAGTCCAGCAGCTTCTCGTCTGCGTCGAACTTGAGGGACTTAACGTTAATCATTTTTACCTGAGTTTTTTGCCCTTGGATGGGCGTTTAAGTATTGTTGCTTGAGCCGTGCGACTGAATTGTGGGTGTAAACCTCCGTGGCGGCAAGGTTTGCGTGGCCCAGCATCTCTTTGATTGCGTTAAGGTCTGCGCCTTCCTGCAACAGGGCCGTTGCCAGCGAATGCCTTAACACGTGGGGGGATTTCCTCCCTGTGATGCCGTAGCCGTCCAGTTCCTTTTTGACCGCCCTGTCCACGTATTCCGGATAAAGGGGGGTACCCTTTTCCGTCACAAGAAGCGGATCACGGGGCGTACGGGACGCTTCAGTCATGCTTGCTGCTTTCAAATATAGTGAAATTTCCTGAGTTAGAGAAGTAATGAGAGGAATTTCTCTCATTTTATCTCCTTTTCCAACTACGCGAAGTGTGCCGCGGGAAAAATCCACGCTGCCTACCGTGAGGGAAAGAAGCTCCGCGCGGCGGATTCCGGTGCTGTAAAGGATGCTTATGATGAGCCTTCTGAGGCGCCTTCTGTAAAGCTCTGCAAAAAGGGGTTCATTCGGCTTCAGGCTCTCAAGGAGAGTGAGTTCCTCCTCCCCTGCCGCATGGGCCGATTCCTTCAGATACTCATCCATGGAACTCTCCCTGTAGTACTCAGGAAGGCGTTTTTCCATCTTTGGACGCTTCACTCCCCTCACCGGGTTGGAGGTCATCTTTCCTTCCTTTATAAGATAATTGCAGTACCCGCTGAGGGCACTAAGGTGAAGATGCACCGTCCGGGGCTTGTACCCGGAGCCGATGAGATGGGCCTCGTACTCCCTTATCCTTGACGGAATGAGATCCGGCTCTCCCCCACACCATTCACTGAATGACGTAAGGGCATCGGCATAGAGAGCCTGCGTCCGGGGAGAGTATCTCCGGACGTCACGGATATAGGCTATGTACCTGTCAATCATGATGCGGGAAAAGTCCCAGTTCCGCGGCGCGGGCGCGCATGAAGGCATCGGCATCCTCAAAAGTGTTGGGGATAACCCCGTCAAGGATGGCTTCCTTAACCATTTCCTTAAGCTGGCCGATAGTATTGCACGGCTCTATGCCGAAGAGTTCCATTATATAGTCCCCGCTGATGGGGTTCTTCCAATTGCGGATCTCATCCTTGGCCTCTACCTCCGCCATCTTCTCCTTGACAAGCTCGAAGTTCCGGCGAAGCCTTGCAACCTTTGCGGGATTCTTGGAGGTTATATCGGCATTACAAAGGAGCATGAGGTCATCTATGTCCTCACCGGCGTCAAAGAGAAGCCTTCTCACAGCGCTGTCCGTCACCCCGTCATCCACCAGGGCTATGGGCCTTAGATGCAGCCCCACAAGCTTCTGGACGTATTTCATCTTCTCATTGAGGGGCATCTTCAGGGACTTGAAAATCTGGGGCACCATGCGGGCGCCAACCACCTCATGACCGTGGAATGTCCAGCCCTGGCCGGGGACGAAACGCTTGGAGATGGGCTTACCAATATCGTGAAGGAGTGCCGCCCAGTGGAGCCATAGATTTGGTTCACGGCCTTCCTCCTTCTCAAACAGGACAACGTTGTCCAGCACTTCAAGGGTGTGGGAGAAGTTCTCCTTATGGCCTTTGCCGTCTACTGTTTCCGTACCTTTCAGGCGTACAAGTTCCGGGAAGAACTGCTCCAGAAGCCCTGTCTCATCCATAAGGCGGAATGCCCTGGAAGGCTTACCCGTGAGGAGCATCTTGTCCAGTTCCTCAACTATCCTCTCACGGGAAAGGATTTTAAGGCGGCCGGCCATCCTTCTCATTGCGTCCAGGGATTCCGGGACAATGGTGAAGCCCAGCCTTGTGGCAAAGCGGATGGCGCGGAGCATACGGAGGGGATCATCTGAGTACGTCTGCTCAGGATCCAGCGGAGTGCGGATGATTCCATCGGCAAGGTCCTTGATGCCGTGGAAAGGGTCTACGAGGGCGCCAAAGTCATCTTCCTGAAGGGAAAACGCCATGGCGTTGATGGTGAAATCACGCCGGAGCTGATCTTCCTCAAGGGTACCGTCCTCAACAACGGGTTTTCTGGAATTTCGGTCATAGGATTCCCTGCGGGCACCCACAAATTCCACCTCTATACCTTTATACTTCAGCATGGCGGTGCCAAAGTTCCGGAAAACGGACACCTTTGCTCCGCACTTTGCGGCAACTGCCTCGGCAAGGGCTATTCCGGAGCCCTCCACCACTATGTCTATATCGTCATTGGGGATTCCAAGGAAGCAGTCACGGACGTAGCCGCCAATCACAAAGGCCCTTACGCCCAGTTCCCTGGCCGTACTGCCCACCAACTTGAATATGGCGTGATCTAAATACCCTTCAGTCTTTGTCATTGAAGCATATCCTCCCACCTTGGGGCCTTCTGCATGAATTCCCAGCCGCCCATCACGCGCTTGAACATGAAGGTTTTCTCTCCGTTTGTAATTACAACGTACTTCACGTCAAGCTCATTGTTATAGCGTATGGCCTGGTCCACAACTTCCTGGCTAAGCTCCACCTCCGGCCTTTTGCACTCCACTATCATTATGGGCCTGGCGCTTCGGTCGTAGACAATTATATCGGCCCTGTAATCCTTGGCGCCATGCCTGAAAGCAACTTCAGAGCCCATCATATGCTCCGGCACCCCCATGCCCTCATGCAGCACGGAGATGAACCACTGCCTCACGGCCTCCTCCGGCGTATTGCGTACGCTCTTGCGCCGCAGCGGATCCCATATGTAGTCGCTTTGCATACTGCAAAAATACAAAATTATTGCTTATCTTTACGGCTATGAAGATGAAACTATTACTGATATCGGCCATAATGGGGGCATTGACCGCCATAACAGCCGCCGCTGAAGACCTCAACCCCACTTTCAGCCCGGACTCCACTCATATTGCATTTACCCGCGACAATGACCTCTGGGTAAAGAACGTGGCATCCGGAGAGGAAACACGTCTTACCAGCGACGGAACGGAGACCATAATGAACGGATACGCCAGCTGGGTGTATTATGAGGAGATCTTTGGACGTCCTTCAAAATACCGCGCCTTCTGGTGGAGCCCTGATTCCAAGACCATAGCGTTCTACCGCTTTGACGACACCCTGGTGCCCATGTTCCCCATCTATTCGCCCTTCGGACAGGACGGAACCCTCCGCCGCACTCACTACCCCAAGGCCGGGGAGCGCAACCCTGAGGTACGTATAGGCTTTGCAAGCGTGGAAGACGCCGGCATAGTCTGGGCCGATTTTGACGAGAAGGAGGACCAGTACTTCGGCACACCGTTCTGGGGGGCAGACAGTAAGACCCTCTATGTTTCCCGAGAGCCCCGCATCCAGAACACCCTTGACCTTTACGCCGTAAAGGCAGATGACGGCAGCAAGAGACAGATCTACCATGAACAGGTCCCCACCTGGCTGGACTGGATTGAGGGCATGCTGTTCACGGACAAGGGCCTCTATATGGTCCGAAGCTTTGAGACAGGCTGGCAGCAGATTTACTTCCTCAGTTACGACGGCCTTACCCTCAAACGCCTTACGGACGGCCCCAACTGGAGAATCCAGCTCCTTAAGGCCGATAAAAACGGCACGGTCTACTTCATCGCAGAGCGTGATTCCCACGTAAGGAAAAACGTTTACAAGGTTACAAAGAAGGGGAAGATTACACCCCTTTCAGACCTTTCCATGAACGTTTTGGCGGCAGAATTCACGGAAGACGGCAAGCACTTCAAAACCATGGAATCCAACCTCAAAACGCCATGGCAGCAAAGGGAATATGACCTCAAAGGCAAGTACAAGGTCCTGGAAGGAGGAGATGAAACCGCCCCGGAAGGCAACGGAGAACTGGTCAGCATAACCGTTGACGGCCTGGAACTCCCTGGTGTGATCATCTACCCTGAAGGCTTTGACCCGGAAAAGAAATACCCCGTCCACGTGGACATTTACGGCGGCCCGGATTCACCTATGGTCCATGACCGCTGGATAAATCCCTCCCGTTACCATTGGTTCCGTGAAAACGGTATAATTGAACTGATCGCAGACTGCCGCGCCGCGGGCCACAACGGCCGCGAGGGCCTTGATGCAATCTACAAACACCTTGGAACGGTGGAAGTGGATGACTTTGTGGAATGGGCCAAATGGCTCCGCAGTCTCCCCTACGTGAAGGCCGATAAAATTGGCGTGGAAGGCTTCAGCTTTGGTGGCACAATGACAACGCTCCTTGTGACAACTGCCTCTGAGTACTATCCTTACGGCATTGCGGGGGGCGGAGTCTATGACTGGACTCTCTACGACACTCACTACACGGAGCGCTTCATGTCCACCCCTCAGGACAACCCGGACGGCTATAATGACACTGCCGTAATACGCCGTGTGAAGGATTATCCCGGAGAGTACGGCTCAGATAAGGTGATGCTTAAACTAACCCACGGCACCGGCGACGACAACGTCCATTTCCAGAACACCCTCCAGCTCATGGACGTTCTCCAGAGACAGGGATCGGCCTTTGAATTCATGATCTACCCTGACGGAATGCACGGCTACCGCGGCTACCAGGGCGCCCATGACACAAAGGCCAGCCGGGAGTTCTGGCTGCGTTACCTGAAGAGCGAGGACGGGAAATTGACTAAATAGAGTTTATCCACCGCACGGGTGAAGGCTGTGTACAGCCATTTCAGGTCATCGGCCGTAAGGAAATCCTGCCAAATGGGATTATCCACAAACACGCACTGCCACTGGCCGCCCTGGGCCTTGTGACACGTGATTGCGCTGGCATATTTAAGCTGGATGGCGTTGTAGTAGGGGTCTTCCCGCACGGCATCATAGCGCTTCTTTTTGGTGGAGAGGTGGGAATAATCGGCCAGGACGCCCTGATACAGGGCATTGGACTGCTCATAGGTAAGGGAGGCCGATTCCGACGAAAGCGTATCCAGCAGCACCTTGGACGTGATTTCCTGGTTGCCGTAATCCGGAAGCGCAAGGGTTGCATCGGCAAAATGAAGGCCGTAGCGCTCCTCGAAATGACGGATTCTCATCAGGCGCACTATGTCTCCGTTTGCTATATAATCCGTGCCTTCCAGGCCCTCCAGATAGTGATTTTTCACAACCATGAGCTTGTCTCCCCTCACCAGCTGTTCCTCACGATACAGCACCTGGGCGCGGATGCCGGCGTTGTAACGCACTGCCCTCTTGTTGGAACGGCACAGGACCGCCACTTCATCTTCCCCGAACTTGCCGTAGGCGTCTGAGAGTGCGTCCAGAAGTTCGCTTCCGGTTATGCTCTCAATGTCCGGGAAGCCTTTTGTGACTAGGCCAAGTTCATCAAGGCCCACTGGGTCCTCACCCTCCGCCAGTTTTTCCCTGAGGCGGGTAGCATTAACAAGGATGCCGGAGCCCTCCCCCTGCCTCACAACGGTTGTGAGCGTAGCAAAGGAAACTCCGCCTATTCCGGACATGTATTCCGGGCTCAGGGCGGGCGACGCGTCAAGGCCCACAGGCGGCAGCTGGGCATTGTCTCCAACAAGGATGAGGCGGCAATCTACGCCGGAGCGCACAAACGCTACAAGATCTTCCAGCAGGTTTCCGGACCCGAAGGCAGACCCCTTCTCCCCTGCCTCAATTCCAATCAGTGACACCTCGTCCACAATAAACAGCGTATTTTTTGCCTTGTTGGGCATAAGCGAGAACTGCCCAAAGCCGTCGTTCCCAAAGGATTTCTGCCTGTAGATATGCTTGTGGATGGTGGACGCCGGACGGCCGGCATAGGAAGACAGCACTTTTGCGGATCGGCCTGTAGGAGCCAGGAGAACGCACTTCACCTCAAGTTCCGCCAGGGCGTTGATGACAGATGCCAGTGCTGCGGTCTTGCCCGTGCCGGCATAGCCGTTCACAACCAGGATATCGCCGTCGTCTGACGTAAGGAAAGACGCAACTTTCTGCAACAGGGCATACTGGCAGGGCGTTGGCTCATAAGGGAACCAGCGGAGAAAAGCATCGTTCAGAAACCCCTCCCTGGTGAGCATCACTTTGACTTGGGGTTGATAATGCTGGAAAGTACCGCCAGGACAGGATAGATCTCCACGCGGCCAAGGAACATATCGGCAGAGAAAACGAATTTCAGGGCCGATGGTTCAGCGTTGTAGTTTCCCATGGAGCCTATGCTCCCAAGCGAAGGCCCCACGTTGGTAAGGCTAGCGATGGACCCCAGAAGCGCGTGGTTGTTGGGGTCTCCAAGGAGGAGACACAGCACGGTTGAGAAGCCTATGAGGAGGAAGAAAAGGGCTATGTAGAGCACCTGGGGATAGATATCTTCGTCGTGGAGAATGCGGCGGCCCATCCTTACCTCAAAGATAGAGGAAGGATTGAGGGTTTTAAGGTTCTGCATATGCACGGCCTTGAAAAGAACCATCACGCGGTCTACCTTGAGGCCGCCGGTGGTGGAACCGGCGCAGCCGCACACCAGGCTCACAAGGATGAGCATGAAGCACGGGAGAATTGGCCACACGGAGTTGTCACTTATGCCAAAACCCGTTGTGGAAGCGTAACTCACCACATGGAAAGTGCCGTCAAGGAAAGCCTTGCCCCATGAAAGGCCAAGGTCTGAGTACTTGAGGCCGATGGAAGCAACAATGGAAACTACCACAAGTCCGGTAATATAGAACCGGAGAACGGAGTTCCTGAGCGGCTTGAGGGAGCGAGTCACAATGACTACATATATGATCCCGAAATGGATTGAGGCCAGGAACATGAACAGTATGGTGACTATTGGGATAGCCCCGCCGCTGAAGGCCCCGATGGAGAGGTTCCTGGACGAGAACCCGCCGCAGGCGCATACGCTGAAGGCGTGGCAGATGGCATCGAAGGCCGACATCCCGCAGAGGAGATAAGCAATGAATGCAGCCACACAAATGCCGATGTAAACCCATGCAAAGATAGAGACCGTCTTGTTTACACGCGTCCTGTAGTCGTCCCTTGAAAGGGAGGAAAGTTCCATGTTGGTGAGCCTGAGGCGCACAGGAGAAGACGTAGGGATGATCAGAAGCAGGAACACCACAACTCCCAGGCCTCCGATAAAATGAGTGGACGCCCGCCAGAATACAAGGCTCTTTGGAAGGGCCTCCACGTCTTCAAGGATGGTGGCGCCGGTGGTGGTAAAACCGGAAACGCTCTCAAACCAGGCGTTTATGACGGTGAAAGGGCCGCCCCACAGGGCATACGGAAGGGAGCCGAACACAAAGGCCAGAAGCCAGGACAGGAAGATGATCCAGTAACCGTCCTTCAGGCTTATGTGTGGAGTTTTCTTAACAAAGATAAAAGGGAAAATGCCCACCGCGAAGGTGATGGTAAAGCTGATGAGAAGGGGCGCCAGGGCGCTATCCTGCCCGTTTGCAAGGGATACGAACACGGACAGCAGCATGAACAGCGCGCTCACCACAAGCGCGATACCCACGTTCCTGGATATTACCTTCAGGTTCATTTGCCGTTTTCCTTCATTTCTGAGATGCGTCGCCTCAGGTTGCGGTTTTCCTCAGTGAGGTTGGTCAGGGATTCATTGAGCTGGCCAAGTTGGTCTGAGTTTTCAAACTCATAGGTGTAGCGGTGACGGAACTGAAGGAAGTCCCTCAGGGCGTTGCGCATTCCGTATATTGGCCTCACGTAGTAAACCATGATGTAGAACAGCAGCATGAATACCAGGAGGATGGCAACGGACACAGCCACGGCGCCGGGGATTATGCTGCGGTAGAAGCCGCGGTCAAAGTCTGCGGAATTCTGCTGGAGTTCTGCGTACATTGCGCCGCTGAGCTTGTCCAGATACCCTCTCATGCGGCCGAAAAGGGGCTGAAGGCGGTTGAAGTACCAGTCACGGGAGTCTATGAAATTGGATTCCAGGACATCCTCCAGTTCAAGTGATGCAAGCATATAGGCCGAATATGCGTACACCACGGAATCGGCCAAAGGACCCGCCACGAAGGACTGGCGCAGGGAGTCACAGTAGCTGACGAACTCAGTGCGGTTGAAATCCGGCAGGGAGTTAAGGCCGTCGTCTCCAATCACGGCCAGCATCCGGAGGTTGTATGCATCCACGGCGTCCACCATGTTCTGGGTAACGTGGATGTTGCGGATGTCACTGGCGATCATGGTGGAAACATAATTTGACATGTGCCTGTACTCCAGTATGGAGATTACGCTGGACATCAGGAGCACAACGGCTATGGCGCTGAAAGACAGCGTCATCTTCATCCTTAGGGAGAGGCGGTATTCCCTCAGCCAATTCTTCAGTTTCACAAACATAATAGGTTACAAAGATACATATTTTTTCTCTAATCACTATTTTTAAAAATATTTTCTTATCTTTGCAGAGTTAATAAAATTTAAGCCATGAGAGAGACGTTCCTGGAGAAAAAAGATACAAAGAACTCCCTTCTTAAAAAACAAATACTCTATCTGTGCATAGAGCATGGTGAACATAGCATATCGGCCATAAGTGAAGCCATAGGCGCATCCGTCCCCACAGCCACAAAGCTCATAGGTGAACTTATGGAGGAGGGCTTCATGATAGATCTTGGCAAGTCCGGGACTTCCGGCGGCAGGCGTCCCTCCATCTATGGCCTCAACCCCGAGGCCGGTCATTTCATGGGCGTTGACATCCGTAACACCCACGCCAGCATGGCCATAACTGACTTCAAGGGCGGGCTGAAGGTTTTCAAGGACGACATCCCTATGAGCCTTGAAGCCAATGAGGAATCCGTCCACAGGCTGGCGGCATCCATCCGTGACTTCATGAGCGGGACAGACATCCCGTGGAGTAAACTCATGGGTCTTGGAGTAAGCATCCCGGGGCGCGTAAACCCCGTCACAGGCTATTCAAACCTGTATTCCTTTGACGACAAACGCCCCATCAGCCAAATCCTCCAGGAGGACCTCAACCTTCATGTGGTCCTTGAGAACGACTCCCGCGCCATGACCTACGGAGAGTACCTGGGCGGCGGCCTCAAGGAAAAGAACATGCTCTATGTGAACGTGAGCTGGGGTCTTGGCATGGGCATGATCCTTGGCGGACGCCTCTACTGCGGAACCTCCGGGTACAGCGGAGAATTCGGCCACTTCCCTCTCCTTGACAACGGTATCATGTGCAGGTGCGGCAAGGTAGGCTGCCTGGAAACAGGTGCTTCCGGAAGCGCCCTCGTGAGGAAGATGGTGGAGAAACTCCAGGGCGGAAGGGCTTCTTCCCTTGCGGCAAAATTCAAGGCCGATGGCAAGGTGAACATCAACGACATCTTCCAGGCCATCAAGAACGAGGACAGCCTTGCAATTGAGGTTGTGGAGAAACTTGGCCTCAATCTTGGCCGCGGCCTTGCCGGCCTTATCAATATCTTCAACCCGGAACTGGTGGTTATTGGCGGAAAGGTTGCCGTTGCTGCAGGAGATTACCTCATGCTCCCCATCCGCACCGCCATCAAGCGCCACGTCCTTAACATCGCAAACAAAGACACATCCATAAAACTCACCCAGCTGCGCCAGAAGGCCGCTCCTACCGGAGCCGCCCTGCTTGTCCGCAGCCGTATGCTCGGAATCCTGTAAGATATGCCACAGATATCACGCCGCGGCCTTGAGATGCCGTCGTCACCCATACGTAAACTTGCCCCGCTTGCCAATGAAGCCAAGCGTCAGGGGGTAAAAGTGTATCACCTTAATATCGGCCAGCCTGATCTTCCAACCCCGCAGAAGGCCCTGGATGCACTCAAGGCAATTGACAGGAAAACGCTGGAGTACAGTCCTTCGGAAGGGTTTCTCGGCCTCAGGGAGAAGATGGTGGGCTATTATGCAAAGTTCGGGATAACGGACATCGCACCGGAGAACATCATTGTCACCGCGGGCGGCTCGGAGGCCATCCTCCTTACTTTCCTTGCGTGCATGAACCCCGGCGATGAGATGATCATGGTAGAGCCCGGCTACGCCAACTACATCTCCTTTGCTGTTACGGCCGGCATAGTGGTAAAAACCGTAACCTCATATATTGAGGACGGCTTCAAGCTGCCCCCCATGGAAGCTTTTGAGGAGGTCATCACTCCCAGGACACGTGCCATCCTGCTTTGTAATCCCGGCAACCCCACCGGTGCGGTATACTCTCCGGAAGACCTCCGCAAGATCAGGGAACTGGTCCTCAAGCATGACCTCTATCTTATTTCCGACGAGGTTTACCGTGAGTTTGTGTACACGGAGGAACCCTACGTGAGCGTGATGAGCCTTGGCATTCCCGATAACGCCATCCTCATTGACTCAGTGAGCAAACGCTACTCGGAGTGCGGCATACGCATAGGTATGATAGTAACACACAACCGCCTTGTCTACGACACAGTGATGAAATACTGCCAGGCACGCCTGAGCCCGCCCCTGCTTGGCCAGATTGTGGCCGAAGCCTCAATTGAAGGCACAGAGGAGTATTCACGTGAAAGTTACAAGGAGTATAAGTCCAGGAGGGATTTCTTCATAAAGGGCCTCAACAGCATCCCGGGAGTGTACTCCCCCATGCCTCACGGCGCGTTCTATACCGTTGCCAGCCTTCCTGTGGCCGATGCCGAGGATTTCTGCCGCTGGTGCCTCACGGACTTCCGCATGGACGGTGAAACCGTGATGATGGCCCCCGCCGCCGGCTTCTACCGCAACCCGGACCTTGGCCGCAACCAGGTGCGCCTTGCCTACGTCCTGTGCCGTGAAGACCTCCAGCGCAGCCTCATGCTGATAAGAGGTGCCCTGAAGGCCTACAATCACCGGGAGGTGTAATTTTTCACCGCGCCGCCTCGTCTCAGCCCCGCCAGCACCTGGTGAGGCCCTAAAACCCGTAATTCCGGTCTTCAACGGATGCTCCAGCACCCGGCCAGGACCCAAAACCCGTAATTCCGGTCTTCAACGGATGCTCCAGCACGTAGCCACAATAAAAATCGGCCCCAAATTGCTTTGGAGCCGTGCTGGGGGTGGAAAGGGTGTTACTTTCTCTCGTTACCATGGAAATCGTAGTAGAATGAACGGCCGCTGCGGCGGCAGTGAATCAGATTGCGTCCGTAAAGCTCTACGGAATCTCCCCATACGTTGGTGAGACGGTCTCCGTCTTCATCGTACACTCTCCAGAAGTCACTGAAGCGGACACAGTAGAGGCCGTTGGGCCAGGCAATTATCTCATGTCCAGAGATGGATGTGGTGCTTCCGTGGCTGTCATAGACACGCCAGATATCACCTGTCCTAACCTTGTAGCAGCCGTTTGAAAGGAGAACCACTTCATCTCCCCTCACAACGGTGTCTCCATCATATTCAAGCACAGACACCCTGCCGTTAAGAAGCCTCACATGGCGGCCGTTCCAGAGTTCCTGCCAGTCTTTTACACAGCGGACTTCCGCCCTGTTCCTGGATATGGTCCTGGGTTGTTCCCTGTCCATGTGTTTCCTGTCCACACGCCGCTTGACCTTAAGATTCCTTTCTCTGGGGCGGTCTCCCTTCCTATGGTTCCCTCTTTGCATCTGGGGCGCCTGCCTATTATGCAAATCATGGTTGTCATGTCTATATCCCTGGCCTGAAGCGCAGACAACAGACATCAAAAGTGATAGTATGAGCAGAAAGTGTTTCATAATCAA
Organism: uncultured Bacteroidales bacterium; assembly: GCA_900321715.1. GTDB lineage: Bacteria > Bacteroidota > Bacteroidia > Bacteroidales > UBA932 > Cryptobacteroides. Next base: position 88,417 of record ONXC01000002.1, read on the forward strand.
TGCCTCCTTTTTAATCTTTCAGCAGCAACTATCACGCCAAAAATGTGTAACTTTGTGCATTATGCCAAGTTATCTGCAAATAGAGAACATTTCCAAGAGTTATGGCCCCAAGGTGCTGTTCAAGGGAATTGACTTCAATATCAATGAGGGGGACAAGGTTGCCCTCATTGCCCCAAACGGCACGGGAAAGACTTCTCTCCTCAGGATCCTTGCGGGAAAAGACTCCTCCGACAGCGGCGGAAAGGTCCTGTTCCTGAAGGACATCCGCATAGCTTTCCTGGAGCAGGATTACGCCTATGACCCAGGGAAATCCATCTTTGACCAGATCATGGGAGATTCCATTGAGTGGACGCGGGATCTGGACCAGGACCATCTTTGGCAGTATGAACTGAGGGTGAACCGTCTTCTGGACCAGTTTGGCCTTCAGGACAGGAACAAACTGATGAAGGATCTCTCCGGCGGAGAAGTAAAACGCGTGGCGCTCACAAGGATGCTGGCCTCAGAGGCCGATTTCTACATAATGGACGAGCCCACCAACCACCTTGACATAGACGCCATAGAGTTCCTGGAGAGCCATCTGAAGCACTCCAGGTGCACTCTTTTCATGGTTACACATGACCGCTACTTCCTGGACAGGGTTTGTAACACAGTAATGGAAATGGACCGCGGGGGCATCTTCATCTACCGCGGAGATTATATGAATTTCCTTGAGAAGCGCCAGGAAAGGATAGACAACTATAACGCGGAGACGGAGAAAGTGCGTAACCTGTTCCGCCGTGAACTGGAGTGGATGCACGCCAGTCCCTGCGCCCGCACCGGAAAGGCCAAGTACCGCAAGCAGGCCTTCAGGGACATTAAGGAAAGGGCAGAGGACACCTACATCACAAAGAAGGTGGATATGTCAGAGACCCAGATCAAGGGCACCTATCTTGGCAACAAGGTCATAAACTGCCGTAACCTTAGTTTTTACTGGGACGGAAAGTGCTACCTGAAGGACTTCACGTACAATTTCCAGAGATATGAACGCGTTGGGATAGTGGGGCGGAACGCCGCCGGAAAAACCACTTTCCTGAACCTCATCACGGGCGGCTGGAAGCCGGAACTTGGAGGCCGCATGGAGGGTGTTGTGGACCTTGGGGAGTCCCTGAGGATTGGATACTACCACCAGTCCGGGATGGAATTCAAGCCGGGCCAGACCGTTCTTGAAACCGTTAACGACACCCATCTTCTGGGCAGGTTCCTCTTCACGCACGATATGCTGAATAACCCCGTGGAGAGGCTGTCAGGAGGTGAAAAACGGAGACTCTACCTTCTTACAATCCTGATGAAGGAGCCAAACTTCCTCATCCTGGACGAGCCCACCAATGACCTTGACATCATGACCCTGGAGATACTTGAAGAATACCTTCAGGAGTTCAAGGGGTCACTTATCATCGTCTCCCACGACCGCCATTTCCTGGACCGCCTCGTGGACCACCTCTTCGTGTTCTGCGGGGACGGCGTGGTGAAGGATTTCGTGGGAAATTACACGGAGTATCGCACCTTCATAAAGGATTACGAGGCCGCTCAGAAGGCCGATGATAAACCCTCCGGGGCAACAGTAAAGGTTAAGACCGCCGCTCCAAAGAAGCTCTCCTGGAAAGAGCAGCAGGAACTGAAGGCCCTGGAAGAGCGCCTACCGACCCTGGAACAGGAAAAGGCGGAACTGGAGGCCAGACTGTCCTCCGGCACTTTATCGGCCCAGGAACTTCAGGAGGCCTCACTCCGATACGGCACCCTCCAGGATGAACTTGACGCCGCAGAGATGCGCTGGTTGGAACTCTCCCAGTAAATCAGTATCTTTGCAGCCCTAAATCTATATTCAAATGATGAATCGTGTAGTTATTACCGGCATGGGCATATGGTCCTGCCTTGGAACAACCTTAGAAGAAGTAAAAGAATCACTATACAACGGTAAATCAGGCATAATCCTGGATCCTGTACGTAAGGAAATGGGGTTCCGCAGCGGCCTCACTTCGTTTGTCCCGGCCCCGGACCTCAAGAAGGAACTCCCACGTGCACAGCGTGCTTATATGCCGGAACCGGCCCTTTACGCATACTGCGCCACACGTGACGCCCTCAATATGGCGGGAATTGATCAGGATTACCTGGACACCAATGAGGTAGGTCTCCTTTACGGAAATGACTCCACCGCAGACGCCGTCTACAAATCAGTTGCAAAGATCATCGAGAAGCACGACACTATGCTCTGCGGAGCAGGTGCCATCTTCCAGAGCATGAACTCCACAGTTACCATGAACCTTGGCGTTATCTTCCGCCTCAAGGGCATCAACCTCACAGTTTCTGGTGCATGTGCCAGTGGTTCTCATGCTATCGGCCTTGGAGCCCTCCTTATCCAGAACGGCCTCCAGGACATGGTGGTCTGCGGCGGCGCACAGGAAGTGAATATGGCGGCAACGGGGTCGTTTGACGGTATATCGGCCTTCTCCACACGCGAAGACAATCCCGCGGCGGCGTGCCGTCCGTTTGATCGTGACCGTGACGGCCTTGTGCCCGGAGGCGGCGCTGCAACAGTGATCCTTGAGAGTTATGAGCATGCCGTGAAGCGCGGCGCTCCAATCATTGCGGAGGTCCTGGGATATGGCTTCAGCGCCAACGGAGACCATATTTCTTCTCCCAACGTGGACGGCCCGGCACGCTCACTTGAGATGGCTATCCGCCGTGCGGGCATTGACATGAAGGAGATTGGCTACGTGAACGCGCACGCCACTTCCACCCACGTTGGAGACGCCAACGAGGCCAAGGCCCTCTTCCGCGTACTTGGAGAAAAGACCGTTCCCATCACTTCCACAAAGAGCCAGACCGGCCATGAGATGTGGATGGCGGGGGCATCGGAGGTCATCTACTCCATCCTTATGATGAAGAACGACTTCATCGCGGGCAACATCAATTTCGAGAATCCCGACGAAGATTCCTGCCACCTCTGGATCCCCGGGGAGACCATCCCCGCCCACTTCGATACCTTCCTTTCCAATTCCTTCGGTTTTGGCGGAACCAACTCCACCCTTATCATAAGGAATGCCTAAGGACGTTGTCATAGTAGGCGCCGGCCTTGGAGGGCTTCTCTGCGGAAGGATTCTCTCGCGGAGGGGTTTTACCGTCACGGTGCTTGAGGCCGATTCATTTCCCGGCGGCATCCTCCACGGCTTTGAGTGGGAGGGTGCAATGTGCGACAGAGGCTTCCACTCAGTGGGCGGCCTGGCCCCGGGAGAACCGCTGGAAAAGATCTTCCGTCCGTTTGGGCTCATGGACCTTCCGTGGTACAGGGCCGATGCCGATGAAGGCCTCGGGTTCCTGAGGCTGAACACCCGCTCCGATTTTGAGATGGAGCACATCCTGGGGCCTTTTGCCAGAAGCACCTGGCGCCTCGAAGGCGGCGGGACCACCCTTTCAAAGGCGCTTGCCGATGGCCTAGACATCCGCTATGGCAAAAAAGTATCGGGCATTGAAAACCAGGTAGTTACATGTGAGGACGGCAGCTCTTTCAAGGCCGATGCTATTATCTCCGACCTCCACCCCGCAGTAACCATGGGGCTGGTCCGTGACCATGTGAGGCCGGCTTATATAAAGAGAATTGCACGGCTTCAGAACGGCCCCGATATCTTCTCCGTCCACTGCCTTATGGAGCCGGGGTGCGTCAAGTGGCAGAGCGGTGCCATTTTCCTCAATGATTCCCTCATGATCCACTTTGATGAGCCTGGAACTAATGTTCTGGAACTTCTGTGCTTTGGTCCTGGAAATCCGGAGGAGATGATAGCCCACGCAGCGGTGCGGCTCCCTGGCCTGAAGATTCTTGGATACCACGCCCAGCTTAACCAGGGATATGGCATCCAGAAGGCATCCAACGCTGATTTCATATCGGCCCAGACACCCCTTCCCTGGCTCTTCCTTACCGGCCAGAACCTGGGGCTTCACGGAATCCTCGGGACGTCGATATCGGCCCTGAACACTTGTAAAATGATTCAATTATGAAATATGCTTTAGTAACTGGCGGAAGCCGCGGAATTGGCCGCGCAATATGCGTCAAACTGTTCCAGATGGGCTATGAGGTGCTCATCAACTACGTTTCCAACGATGCCGCAGCAAAGGAAACCCTTGACCTCATTGAAGGCCACGGAGAGCTCCTCCGCTTTGACGTATCGGATCCTGCGGCCGTTCAGGAGGCAATTTCCGGATGGCAGGCCGCACACCCCAGTGAATACATAGAGGTGCTGGTGAATAACGCCGGAGTCAGGAAGGACAATCTTCTTATCTGGCTGGAGCCGGCCGAATGGTCCAAGGTAATTGATACCAACCTCAACTCATGGTACTACGTAACCCGCGCACTGCTTCAGCCCATGCTCCTCAAGAAGTTTGGCCGAATCATAAACGTGGCATCCCTCAGCGGCCTTAAGGGCCTCCCGGGGCAGACCAACTACTCTGCCGCAAAGGGCGGTATGATTGCCGCCACAAAGGCCCTGGCACAGGAAGTTGCGCGTAAGAAAGTGACCGTGAACTGCGTGGCTCCCGGGTTCATCCGCACGGATATGGTTGAAGGCCTTGATGAAGCCGCCCTCAAAAAGGATATCCCCGCAGCACGCTTTGGAGAACCTGAAGAGGTTGCCGCCCTTGTCGGTTTCCTTGCATCGGCCGATGCCGGCTACATCAACGGGGAAACCATCTCCATCAACGGCGGACTTTACACTTAATCATTGCTGTTCCCCCTTTAGCACCTCTCCAGGACCAAAATTACGGATTTTAGGGCCTCATCGCGTGCTGGAGCATCCGTTGAAGACCGGAATTGCGGGTTTTGGGTCCTCGTCACGTGCTGGAGCATCTCTTCAGGACCGGAATTACGTGATTTAGGGCCTCATCAGATGCCCGGTTTTTTTCGTCGGCCATAATCTTTTGAATTGAGGAACTGCTTGATGACGTATTCCTGAACGCCCAGGACACGGGCAAGATGATAAGGAGTTATATCGTAATGGGCATTCACCTTCACGGCAAGTTCTCCTTTTTGTTCTGTTGTCAGCTTATCTGCAGAGAAGCCGGGATAATCATCATTGAGTTGCCGCAGAGTGATGTCTTTTGCCTCCTGAAAACTCCACGTTACTGATTCTCCTACCGTTTTTGAGATCTTGACAACCGCTTCATATTCTTTCACAAGAGCCGCCATATAATCTTTTACGGTAGGAAACAGATCCAGGACCTTGTCTGTCCTTACAAAACTGGCAGGCAGTATGCCAAGTTGCGGATGTATCTCCCAGTCTGACGGCAATTTGATCCTGGAACCAACAATTTTCTCAATATCCCTCACTTTCATATCTTTCACCTTGGTTCCGCGAATGAAATCGGCAAACTGGTTATATACAAGGTATCCGGTTCCCCATAAATGACCTACCGGAGTACATTCTCCCTTCTCATATTTGTTTCTGGCCAGATAAACTATCAGGTCTTTCAGGGCACTTCTGTTTTCTACTGGAACCAGTTTGAACCAATAACTGTCCGGAGGTACCAAGTTTCCATCTTCTTTGAGTCGCTTTCTGATACGTTCCATAATGAAAAAGAAAGAGTCAAGGCACTGCTCACCGGTACCGCATATCGCAATATGGATATGGTTGGGCATAAGTTCAAATGAAATGATCTTAACTCCGAATTTTAATGTAAGAAGGGCAATGGTGCACATTCCAAAGGCAAACTGTCCAATAGTGTTGAACAAATTGCCGCCGGACCAGCCGTCCGTGCAAAGATGATAATAGCCGTTTGGGTAAGAGCGATACTCTAAGATTTGTTTTTGTCTTGAATCCATAGCAAAATCTGTTTTATGTAAAAAAACTTGCTATGAATGCGCTCCGCGCCACAAATATCCAAATAATTATCCGTTTAAAAAAGTGTTAAACGTTTATTTTGCAATAATTGCTTTTGACATATCTGTAGGCGCGTTTTTGAAAATGAAAATCACTCAGAAATGCACAATTATGTTTCAATTAGTGTATTGTTTTGTCTGAACACCGGGGCTTGGTCACGTGCTAGAGCATCCGTTGAAGACCAGAATTACGGTTTTTTGGGCCTCATCACGTGCTGGAGCATCTCTTCAGGACCGGAATTGCGTGTTTCAGGTCCTCACCACGTGCTGGAGCATCCGTTGAAGACCGGAATTGCGGGTTTTGGGGCTTCATCACGTGCTGGCAGTTGTACAGACCGGGGAAAATCATTATTTTTGTGAAGAATTATGGACAAGGGCAAAATAAAAGTATGCGTGGGCCTTTCCGGCGGCGTGGACTCTTCTGTGGCGGCTTATCTGCTCAAGCAGGAGGGTTATGATGTGTTTGCCATGTTCATGCAGAACTGGCACGACGCAGACCCAACCCTTCATGGAGACTGTGAATGGGAGGAGGACCGCTTTGTGGCAGAGATGGTGGCCCGCAAGATTGGAATTCCGTTCTACTTCGTGGACCTCTCAAAGCAGTATCGGCAGAGGGTTGTGGACTATATGTTTGAGGAATACTCAAAGGGCCGCACCCCAAATCCGGACGTGCTGTGTAACCGAGAAATCAAGTTTGACGCCTTCTGGGAAATTGCCCGGAAATACGGGGCCCATTACGTGGCAACGGGGCACTACTGCCGCAAGGAGGAGATCCCCGGTCAGGCCGGGAATGACAAAAAAACGGTTTTCCGCATCCTGGAGGGCGCAGACCCCAACAAAGATCAGACGTACTTCCTTTGCCAGCTTTCGCAGGAGCAGCTCTCAACGGCGCTCTTCCCTATCGGTGACATAGTGAAGCCGGAAGTAAGGCGCATAGCAAAGGAAGCGGATCTTCCATCGGCCGAGAAAAAGGACTCCCAGGGCATATGCTTCGTGGGAAAGGTGGACCTTCCCACGTTCCTTAAGCAGAAACTGGCCTCCGTGGAAGGAGACATAGTGGAGGTATTTGACGCTTATTATGCCCATGACCCTCTCTACCAGTGGCAGCAGGGCACCCTTACAGGCCTTCTGAAGCCGGGAAACAGCCTGGAGCGCACCGTTCACTACGCTCCTGAAGAGAAGATTCTCACCTCCGACGGAGAACCGCTTGGTGAGAGTCCGTACAAGGAGATCAGTCTCCCGGACGAAGACCTTGACAGGCTTGCCACACCGGTGAGTTACAATATCACTTTTGAAACGGAAACCTACCGCAGCGGTAAGAAACACATTAAGAAAACCCGCTACAAGGCCAACCCCTATGGTGTAATAGTTGGCCGTCACGAGGGCGCGCAGTTCTATACCATCGGCCAGCGGAAAGGACTTGGCGTGGGTGGGCATGAGAACCCGGTCTTTGTGATTGCAACGGACACTGAGGCCAACCGCGTGTATGTTGGAGAAGGGCATAACCACAAGGGACTCAGCCGTTTCTGCCTCAAGGTCAATCCAGAAGAAATTCACTGGATACGCACAGACCTTACCATGAAGCCCGGAGAAACCCGCCGCTACCGCGTACGTATCCGCTACCGTCAGCCGCTCCAGAGCGCTACACTCATCATGCGTGAAAGCGGTCTTTACATTCTCTTCGACCACCCCCAGAGGGGCATCTCTCCCGGCCAGTTTGCCGTGTGGTATGACGGAGAGGAAATGCTTGGCAGCGGGGTAATTGCACAGTGAGATACCTCATCAATAACTGCACTGATGCCCACTGGAACATGGCGCACGATGAGTTCCTCCTGGAGGGGCTCCGCGGGGACGCCGTGTTCTGCCTGTGGCAGAATGCGCCGGCGGTTATCATCGGCCTTAACCAGAGCGCGTACGCGGAGGTGAATCTTCCCTATCTTGAGGCCAATGGCATTAAGTTAGCGCGGCGCGTCACCGGCGGCGGGGCGGTGTACCATGACCTTGGAAATCTCAACTACAGCATCGTAGGGCCGGCACGGGAGGTTGAAAGTTATTATGATTTGATGGCCGATGCCCTGCGCCGCCTGGGCCTTCCCGCAGAGAGGACCGGGCGCAATGATATAATGGTAGACGGACTCAAATGCTCCGGCTGGGCAAAAAGGCTCAGCAAAGACCGGATGATGATTCACGGAACGCTTATGTGGGACGTGGATTTTGAGGCGCTCACTGAGGCGCTGGCAGTTCCGGGAAGCAAACTTTCCGCAGCCGGAATTGCATCCGTCCGCAGCCGCGTGTGCAACTTAAAGCCGCTTCTTCCGCAGTTCAAAACGCTGGAGGAATTCCGTGATGCGCTGCATGGGATTCTGGCCGATGGATCCCAGGAAATCAGCCTCACAGAGGCTCAGAAGGCACAAATAACGCAGCGAGCTAAGGAGAAGTTCAGCACCTGGGAGTGGATTTACGGACGCTCTCCCAAGACTGAATTCAAATCCACAAAGAAATTCCCCTGCGGCACCGTTACTGCACATTACACACTCACCCACGGCGTCTTCTCAGAGTTGGAGTTCACCGGCGACTTTATCGGCAGCCGATCGGCTCTGGAACTCTCCGCCGCCCTTATAGGAAAAAGGCTGGAAGACGTCCTCTCCCAGCCCGTTCAGGATTACTTTGAAGGCGTCACGCCCCAAGAGTTTCTTTCAGTATTTCACCAACTGTAGGGTGCGGGAACACAACCTCAAGGAGTTCAGGGACGGTCATACCCTTTTCCACCGCTATTGCCGCAGAGAGGATAATCTCCGAGCAAGGGTTACCCAGCATATGGACGCCCACAACCTTATTATGGGCCGATACAAGCACCTTGCAGAGGCCCTCTCCCCTCTCGTTTTCCGCAACAAAGCGGCCTGAATAAGCCATAGGGAGTTTGAGGACCTTGACGTCAGGGCCGGCTTCCTGCTCCGTGAGCCCCACACCCGCAACCTCCGGATTGGTGTAGACTATGCCGGGAATGGCCTTGTAACTCATTTCTGCCGGCACTCCAAGCATATTTGAAACGGCTACTTCGGCCTCACGGGAAGCCGTATGGGCAAGCATGGAGAAGGCGGTAACATCACCGGCGGCATAAACGCCGGGAACGGAAGTCTCCATACGGGAATTGACCACTATGCCCCGTTCAACGGCAACTCCTATGTTTTCAAGGCCTATTCCACGGATGTTTGCGCGGCGGCCAACGGAGAGAAGAATCTTGTCTCCCTGGGCCCGGCAGGTTTCTCCTTCCGGGGTCTCATAGACCACTTCATCTCCCTCCACGGCAACCACCTTGCAGCCAAGATGGAACTCCACACCTTTCTTTGCGTACTGGGCCTGGAGCATTGCTGAAATCTCATTGTCCATGGGCCCAAGGATCTTTGGAAGCATCTCAATCACAGTGACCTGGGTACCGATAGAATTGAAGAAGGAAGCGAACTCCATCCCAATTACGCCGCCTCCTATCACAACCAGTTTCTGAGGTATTTCAGTCAGCCCCAGAAGCTCACGGTTTGTGACTACAACGGGTGATTCCGCCAGCCCCGGGATTGGCGGCACTGCGGCCTCAGAGCCTGTGCACACAAGGATGCGGGCGGCCTGGTAGACATTAGAATCGGCCTCCAAAGAAAAGCCTCCGGGGATGGCGCCCTTTATGACGGCTTCTGCTTTCACAACCTCAACGGCAGCCTCCCTCATACGAACGCGGACACCGCCGACAAGCTTTTTCACCACCTTTTCCTTGCGCTTCATGACGGCCGGGAAATCCAGGGATGCATCGGCCACATTAACCCCGTATTTATCCCCATGACGAGCGTAATCCAGCAGTTTGGCACTGTACAGGAGGGTTTTGGTGGGGATACAGCCCTCATTGAGGCACACGCCTCCAAGTTCCCTCTTTTCAAAAAGCACAACTGAAAAACCTCCGCGGGCAGCCTTTTCTGCAGCCACATATCCGGCAGGACCGCCGCCTAGAATTGCAAGATCGAACATAGATGTAAGTTTTAGTGTTTACGAAGATACTAATTTTTTGCTATCTTTGTGAAAACAAAAATGACAAAATGGCAAACACTGGCAAAACCATAGGATGTCTGGCCGGACTCCTTGTTGTAGCTGCCCTCGCAGGCTTCCTTTATTTCAAATTCTGGTGGGTATTCTCAGACGGAACCAAAACTGGAGAACTCAATTCCCTCACTTATACGGGTTATTTATGGAAAACCTATGAAGGTGAGATAATCCTTACCGGTTACGGCAGCAAGAACTCCCAGGGCACCGTCCAGTCCAAGACCTTCAAGTTCTCAGTGAAAGATGAGGATGTGGCAGAGCAACTCACAAAACTCACCGGCTCCAAGGTAACCGTCCACTACAAGGAGTACAAGGGCGCCCTCCCTTGGAGAGGCTATGAAAAATCGGTTGTAGATCACGTAACCCTTGAACCCGGAGAAATCAACGTAGATGAACCGTTCTTCCTCTAGCAGCATGAAACATCTTCTCACTATAGTGTGCACTGTCCTTGCGGGCAGCGCACTTTTTGCTCAGAACAGGGTCCTGGATATCCGTGAGGCGCATCCCGGCAAGGACCTCACCATGGAAGAGGCCATCTACAAGGGAGTTGGCTACAGCCGTATTCCACGTGACAAGTACCCCGCAATTCCGTCAAAGGGAGAGGGTAAATTCACCGTGTTCCAGGATGAGTACAGCCTCTTCGTAAAGGACAACCTCTCAGGAGAAGTCACGGACATAGCCATTTCCAACAACTCCGGCATAGTTTACGGCCAAATCGTAAGCCGCAATGAATTTGGTATTGACGCCGGCTGGTATGTGTCACCGGATTCCACAAAGGTGGCCTTCTACCGCAAGGACCAGACCCTGGTGACAAAGTTCCCCCTCCTTGACATAAAAACCCGCACCGGGTCCCTCAAGGAGCTGTACTACCCCATGAACGGAATGGCCTCGGAGCATATTTCCGTGGGCATCTTTGACCTTGGGAGCAAAAAGACCGCGTGGCTTAACGTGACGGACTTTTCAGAGGAACGCTACATCACAAACATAGCCTGGAGCCCTGATGCAAAGTACGTCTACGCCCAGGTTGTGGACCGCAGCCAGCATCATATGCGCCTCAACATGTACAGGGCTGCCGACGGCACCTTTGTCCGCACCATCCTCACTGAGGACAATGACGCCTGGATAGAGCCCCAGGACCCCATCCGCTTCATCAAGGGCCGCACGGACGTATTCATCTACCGCACGGACAACCGTAACGGCTTCAGGAATCTTTATCTGGCCGATACCCTGGGCGCTATCCAAGGACTTCCTACCGCCAGCGCAGACGTTGAGTATCTGGACAACGACGGCACCTATGTATACTATACATCGGCCGAAAATTCTCCTGTCCAGAACCACCTCTACAAGATGAGGCTGAAGATTCCCAGGAAGAACGCCGTCAAGAAGGCGGGGTTCTACAAACCCGTCCAGCTCACTTCTGGCCGGGGCTGGCACAACGTGCTTCTGTACCCCGGCTGCAAGGAATTCCTTGACATCTGGTCCAACACTTCCACGCCCACTCAGATGTGGAAGCGCTCAACGGACGGAAAGGAAAATGAATGTCTTTTTGAGGGCAAGGATCCCCTGGAGGGATACGCCTCCTGCAAGGTAGAAGTGGGCACCGTTCCATCGGCCGATAATAACTTTGAAAATTATTACAGGCTTATATACCCCAAGGACTTCGATCCTACCAAGAAATATCCCCTCATTGTTTACGTCTATGGCGGCCCCCACAGTCAGATGGTCCAGGACAGTTGGCTTGGAAACATCCGTATGTGGGAAATGCTCATGGCCCAGAAGGGCTACATTGTGTATGTGCAGGACAACCGCGGCACATCAAACCGCGGCGCCGCCTTTGAGAAGGCCATCAACCGCCAGTGCGGCAAAGCAGAGATGGAAGACCAGATGGTGGGTATCCGTCGCCTTCTGGAGCTCCCCTACGTGGATTCAGGGCGCGTTGGCGTTCACGGCTGGAGCTACGGCGGCTTCATGACCATAAGCCTTATGACCACCTACCCCGATGTATTCAAGGTGGGCGTTGCAGGCGGCCCCGTCATAGACTGGAAATGGTATGAGATTATGTACGGAGAGCGCTACATGGATAACCCTGAGACCAATCCTGAGGGCTTTGAGGCCACATCCCTTATCAACAAGGCCACAAATCTGAAGGGCAAACTCCTCATCTGTCAGGGCGCCGTGGACGACACCGTTGTGTGGGAGCACAGCCTCAGTTTCATCCAGGTGTGCATAGATAACGGCATCCCTGTAGACTACTTCCCCTACCCTGTTGCCCAGCACAATGTCTTTGGCCGCAACAGGATTCACCTGATGGATAAGGTTACGCAGTATTTTGAGGATTACCTGTAGGTAGAGAAACTCACGTTTTTCATAAGAAGCATCCCGGGATCATCCACAAGGGATGCTTCTTCCGTATAGAAGAAGATGCAGTTTTCAAGGGTGATGCCATGGATCATCCTGAGGGTTCCGGATGCTTTTATGCCGATACGCGTATCACGGCAGACAACATTGGAGATATGGATGTCCGTGAACTCCGGAACAAAGGACTCGGTCCTGGCTGCAACTGCGTCGTCACGGCCAACGGGACGGTCTGCGTAGGAGGTTTCAAACACCACGGCCTCACCCTGGATATCGGTCATATAAATATCTGAAATCCAGAGGTTTGAAGTAACGCCTCCGCGCTCCGGGGCGCTCTTGAACCTAAGGCCGGTGTCAGTGCCGGAGAAGGTGTTGTCATATACAACAATGTTACTCATTCCGCCAGAGAACTCAGACCCTATCACAAAGCCGCCGTGAGCATGGAAAACCTTGTTGCGGGTAATGAGGATGTTGTCACAGGGACCGGCCTTGACGCCTGCCTCGCCGGCGCCGGCCTTAAGGCATATACCGTCGTCTCCCACATCCACAAAATTATTCACCACAAGGACGTTACGGCTGTTCATAAGGTCTATTCCGTCTCCGTTCTGGGCGTTCCAGGGGCAGCGCACGGTAACCCCGTCTATGGTCACGTCCTTGCAGCGCTGGGGCACAAGGTGGAATTTGGGGGAATTCTGAATGGTGACACCGGAAACAAGAATACGCTCGCAGTCCGTGAAGCGGATCATATGGGTGCGCATCTTCTCCTGGGCAGCATATGTATCGGCAATATTGTCAAATGCCTTTAAATCAAACGGATACCATAGGTCTTCCTTGGGGGTGACGGTTCCGCCCATACGTTTGAAGGCGTTCCATTCTGTGTCGGAAACCTTGGTGCGTTTCACGCCGCGCCACCATTCTCCGTTTCCGTCAATGAAGCCTTCTCCGGTGATGCTTATGTCCTTGCGCTTGCTGGCGGTGATAAATGGCACCACCTTTCCGTCCTTGAGGGAAGCCTTTTTGTCCGGGTTCAGAAGGAGCATGGCGTTACGCTCAAGGTGAAGGTCAATCCTGTCCTTGAAGCTGATAGGGCCGCTGAGGAAAATGCCTGCAGGCACAATGAGATGCCCTCCGCCGGCCTTATTAAGGGCCGATATTGCCTTGGTGAACGCCTCCGTGTTATCCGTGATGCCGTCTCCCACGCCGCCAAAATCTGAAAGAGAAACCGTATACTCCGGAATCTGGGGAAGAGCCGGAGCGGTAAGGGAGATGGGAAGGTTCCTGTAATACTCGGAATAATCCTTCGCAAAGGCCACCGCGGAAAGCAGCAGACACGCAACTATTGTGAAAAATCTTTTCATATCTAACTGGTCAATGTGCAAATATAGGCAAAATTATTTTGCACATCATAATTTTTTACCTATCTTTGCAGTCCGTTTTGAGGGCATAGCTCAGTTGGTTTAGAGCGCTTGCTTGACAGGCAAGAGGTCCGCAGTTCAAATCTGCGTGTCCTCACAAAATAAGGGAGAGCCAAAAATTTGGCTCTCCCTTATTTTGTGCAATGCCGTTTCACTATATTGAAGGGGCTGCGCCCCCTCAAACACCCCCTTGTCGGCCTTCGGCCTCCGAATCCACCCGGCTCTCCCTTATTTTGTGAAATGCCGTTTCACTCTTACTGTGTGATACTGTCAATCCTTAGCCTAAGGATTCCGGAGGGGACACGGACCTCCACTGTTTCTCCCACCTTCTTCCCCATCAGGGCGGCGCCTATTGGGGATTTCAGAGAAATCTTCCCAGCTTCAAGGTCCATCTCGTGGGGGCTCACTATCTCAAAAGTCATACGGACATTTGTGGTGAGGTTGGTAAATTCCACCCGGCTCAGAAGGCTTACTCTGTCTTTTGGAAGTGAGTCAGGGTCTATAACACGTGAATTCTCCAGAATCTTCTGCAGGAAACGGATACGGCTTATGGTCTTACCCTGGATCCGCCTTGCTTCACGGTAACCGGCATTGTCGCTTCGGTCCCCCTGGGCGCTGGCCTCCGCAAGGTCTTCTCTCACCTTTGGGTAAACCTCGCCGATAAGATGATGCAGTTCGGCGGCAATTTCGTCATATTTTTGCTTTGACAGGTATTCCATAGCGCATTATATCTGCCCCAGAAGGGACGTAAACTGCTTCCGGATCTCCGCAAGGATTGCGCGCCAGTCCTTGAGGTTTCCGTCCAGATTGTCCGACACCGCCTTCAGGCAGCAGAACTGGAATCCGTGCTCCTTGCAGAAAAGAGCGGCGGCGTAGGCCTCCATATCAAAGAGGTCATACTGACCGGAAAGGGTCCTCACCTGCTCAGGGCTGAAGGTCTGGGTGCTCATAAAGTAGTCACCGGAGAAAACCGATGCGCCATCTCCTGGAATCTCAATCCTGTCGTAGATGAGTTCACTGCCTCCGTTGGTGAAAGAGGTACAGCATAGCATCTCCCCTATGGGATATCGGGCCGATCCAGCACTGCCGATATTGAGGATCAGCGGCTTCTCCCCAGGATGCGCCTTTTCCCACTTCACCAGGGCGCTGAACATACGCATCTTTCCCATCCCGGTATAAACCACCGGAAAGCGGACATCATCCTCCGATATCTCGTCCTTGTCGGCCACAAAAAGGACAATATCCCTACCACGGAGTTCATTCAGAATCTTGTCGTCAATCATAACAGGTGTGCTGGCAATTAATCTCCGGTAAAGATACAACTATTTCCCGGTCTTAGTCACAAAATCCCTGCAAAACGTGACTAAGATTGTCTCTGCTTACAATCTTAGTCTACGGCTCCAGTATCTTCTTGTAGGGCGCGATCATTCCTTCACTCATCCTGTCCCCCATCTTTGCCTTAAGCTTTCTGTTCCCCATCATCCAGCCAACAAGGTACATCATCATCGAGGTCTTCCATTTCTTCTGGGGAAAGTCGTACTGGCCGTGGCTCTTGAAGAACCTGTGGTCGGCCCGCATCATGCCCCTCATCATGTAGATGAGGTCCCTGAAGATCTTCATCCCACCAACACCGAGGAAGTTCTGCGGAGGGTTGTACTGCCTCTCCATCGCATAGGCGACCGTAGCGGCAAGGGTGTCTATCCTGGAGTCCGCGTCACCGTTATCTGTCGCCACGCCTGCGAGGTAGTTCCCGCCCACCTGAGCCCTGGCCTCCAGGAGGAGCCTCAGGTTCTCCTCCGACCCGTAATCCCCTTCCACCAGGTAGCCGAAGGGCGTTCCCATCGTGACGGTGCGGTGTCCGTTGCAGAACTGGCGGTCGTCGTACATCTTGAAGCGGGAGCCCATAGAGTGGTCCTTGATGCGGAAGGCATAGAGGATGGCGTCGTGGGTGTTGATGGTGTCACGGAGATAGGAATCGAAGCCGTCCTTGTAGACGCACCTGCCAGTGGACGCGCAGTTGAAGCAGCTCAGGCAGCCGCCCTGGAACGGGAAGTCCTCTATGTTGATGACGTCGGTCCCGTAGGGGAAGACCGACACGAAGCGCTCTATCATCCCCTTCAGACGGTCGTCCCCCGGAAGGAGGTCCGTCACTATGACGGCCTTCCGCCCGGCTTTCTTTGCCGATGACCCGGAAGGGACGGTGACGGTCCCCGGGCTGTATGCGGCCTTCGGGGCAACGTGTTCCTTGAACTGTCCCCTATCGGCCTTCCAGAGACAGAACTCCAGCCAGTCCGTGGCCTGCTTCCTCCCTTTCTCCGAGAGGATGTCGTCCATATCGGCCGACAGCCCGTCAAGGAAACGGATCCCCATATCGGCGCAGTTGTCCTCTATGAAGCGGTGGGCCGTGATGTCGTAGAAATGCTTGGAGGTGGTCACCTGGGTGGCCATCTTCGATGAGAAGTCCTTCCCGGAGGCCTTCATCAACTCAATGAAGCGGTGAAGCTGGTAAGGGACGAGGAAGGTGTACACCGGGTAGCAGAAAAGGAGCATATCGGCCTCCCCGAGCGCTTCCAAGGCCGGAGAGAAGTCCTTCTCCAGGGCCTTCACCCGCGCTCCCGCATGTAGGTAACTGAAGCGGTGCTGAGGGAACTTCTTCTCCAGGTAGAGGCAGGTATGCAGGGTGATTGAGTCCTTGCCCTTGGGACTGCCTGCGATGACAAGTATATTCATAGTTTGGCTAGTTCGTTCTTTCTTCTGTAAAGATACAACTATTTCCGGTCTTAGTCACAAAATGCCCGCAAAACATGACTAAGATCGTCTCCGCTGACAATCTTAGTCAAGAAATGAGTCCCAAACGTGACTTAGATGGGAAAGGCAACCGAGCCCCACACTGAAACTATTCTATATGCAGCACAAGGTACTCCGAGCGGGTACATATCCTGATCTTGGGACCCCAGATGCCAAGGCCGGAACTCACGTAATAACGCGTGTTGCCACGTGTGTGATGCCCCCAGGACTTCTCATACATGGCATCCGTCACCCAGGAAAGAGGCCATACCTGCCCGCGGTGCGTGTGGCCGCTGAACTGGAAGTCAATCCCGGCATCCTCTGCATCCTCCAGATGGAACGGCTGGTGGTCAAGGAGGATAGTGAAACCTTTTAGGGAATCGGCCAGTTCACTGAGCGCCTTCCTGCCAGGATTGCTTCTGTCGTCACGCCCTATGATAGTAATGTCCCCTACCCTTGCCACAGAGTCCCTGAGCAGCGTTATTCCGGCCGCGGAAAGGAACTTTTCCGCCTCTTCCTCCTGACTTATGTACTCGTGATTCCCAAGAACCGTATACATAGGAGCCTTTATCCTTGCAAATTCGCTTGCATAATCTCCCTCCAGAAGAGGCCTCAACTGGATATCCACAATGTCTCCGCCAAAAAGCACAAGGTCAGGATCCTCCGCGTTAATGAGGTCTATCCATCGAGATAGATCCGGCCTGCGGTTGCTGTAACCAAGATGAAGGTCACTGGCAAGAACCACCGTGAGAGGCTTCTCAAGGGGCTTATCCGTCTTTATGGTAAGTTCCTCCCTGAACTTATGCTTGTAGTGGATTCCGCCAAGGACAAGGGCAATTGCAATGACTCCAAGAAGGCCAGCAAGCGTGTACCAGTTTGAATTAAGCCAGTCCTTGGGGATGAGCCTGACAAGCCTTCCAATATCGGCCAGAATGAACGCAATCAGAAGATACAGATACGCTATCATCCAGGGATGTCCAACTTCATAAAGGGCCGTTATGGTGCCTATGGAAGCGTTTTTCCTTAGGCCGATACTAGCGAACGCCAGCGCCATCCAGATAAGGAAAAGGCCGGCAACGATGCTCTTCACCACCCACGTCCCGGGCGTGAGTCTCCACAGATGCCAGGCGACATACGCTGCCGTTGCAAGGAAAATAAGGAAGATTATTATAATAGAGGATCTCATATATCAATTGATAGAAGCAAGGATGATGGAAATGTTGTCCACTCCGCCGCCTTCGCAGGCCATATTGAAAAGGTCTTCCGCGGTGGCGCCGTTTGCAAGGGCCTCCTCTATGGCATCGTCCGAGACCATATCTGAAAGGCCGTCTGAACATACCAGGAGTATGTCCCCGGGAAGGAGTTTTCCGTCCAGGCTGCTTATGCGGAGATAGCCCTCACAGCCGCCTCCGATGCAGTTGAGAAGGAGTTTGCTGGCGTTATTATCTCCGGTAATCCCCCGCTCAGTTTCGTCCGTTGTAAGTTGCCGCAGGAAGCCGTCCCTGAAACGGTAGGTGCGGCTGTCGCCGGCATTCACAAGATAAGTTTTGCCGTAGTGCCAGATAACCCCGGTAAGCGTGCAGCCCATAGGGCGCTGCTGGCCATCGGCATAAGCCCTCTCGTTGAGCGTATGGGAAATATCGGCCACAGCCTCACGGATGTCATCCTCAAAGCGTTCCTGCGTAATTTCACGGGCCGATAAACGCTCCTGAATCTGCTCCAAGGTGAACTCACTGGCCTCCTCTCCCCTTTCATGCCCGCCCATACCGTCGGAAACAAGAAGATAGAAAAAGCCTTCCTCCGGAGTTGTTACCGATAATTCGGAGGTGTCGTCACGAAGGAAAAAACCGCCGATGGACAGGGCGTCCTCATTGTTGTCCCTCACAAGGCCTTTGAAGCAGATAGCCTGGATACTCAGTCTCATTCCACAGTAAAATCTAAGGTTGCTATCCTTACACGGTCTCCTTTTTTCAGCGCCTGGCGCTGGATACGGGCTCCGTTCACGTAGGTTCCGTTGGTGGAACCAGAGTCTTCAATAACCCAGTCGGCTCCGGACTTTACAATCTTACCGTGATTTCCGGAAACGTAAGGGCAGGAGGAGAGTTCCGGCCATATGCCTCCACGGCGACCGAAGGAGCCCTCCTGCAGGGCGAGGCGCCAGCCGTTGCCAACGAGAGCTGAAGGAGATTTCGAAATGACAGAAGAGGGGCCGGGTGTGACGGAAGGGCCGGGAGACACCCGGTCGGGGCCGGGTGTGACGGGAGAAGCAAGGTATTTGCGGCCGGGGATGAGGTCACTGCCGCAGACGGGGCACTCCGTGCCGCGTTTGGGGCGCCCGCACTCCGGGCACCATTTGAGTTCCTTTCCGCACTGGTCGCAGAAGGCGCTGTCGTCAGGGATCATCTGCCTGCAATCTGGACACTGTATCATAGCACATCCTCCATCATAATGGTTTTACGTTCTTCTGGGGTATGGGCGCCGCCGTCTTCGGCAAGGCGCGCTGCAAGGTTGCCCTTTACTTCGTCAAAGAGGTTTCGGGCCTCACGGGCGTTGCCGAAGGTACGTTCCCTGTTATTGTAAAGCCCGGTGAGTTTTGCCTTCACGGCGTGCTCTGCCATAGGATCCAGCGTATAGCCACGCTTCTTTACATAGAGCATAAAGATCCGGAAGAGTTCATCCGGTGTGTAGTCCTCGAAGGTAATCCAGTTGCGGCGGGGGAAGCGGGACTCTATGCCGCTGTTGGCGGCAATGAAGGACTGCATCTCATAGGAGTAGCCGGCGGCTATGCACACAAACTTGCCGCGGTCGTCTTCCAGCCTTTTCAGGAGCGTTTCAAGAGCCTCTTTTCCATAACCTCCAGCGCCTCCGTTGTAACCTTCGCTTGAGAGTTGATAGGCCTCGTCTATGAACAGGATGCCTCCCATTGCCGAATTGATGACGTTGGATGTGATGGCCGGGGTTTCACCTAAAAATCGGCCCACAAGTTTACTCTTGTCCACTTCCACCACCTTGGGCGACGGCAACGCGCCCATTGAATATAGGATCTTTCCCATAAGGCGCGCTACGGTGGTCTTGCCGGTGCCGGGATTGCCAAGGAACAGGTAATGCCCCAGCGGAATCTCCGGACGGCGGCCCTCCAGGCGGGCGCTTTCAATCTCGTTGTTTATGGTATGCGCAAGTTTTGTAAGGGAGGATTTCACCCCTTCAAGGCCGATAAGTTCGTTAAGTTCCGCGAGGCACTCATCTATGGACACCTTCTGCGGCTCTTCGTAAGGGATGTCCTCCTGGAAGGCAAGGCGGGCGCTTGCAAGGACTTCCGGCGTCCACTCTTCAATGGCCATAAGGCGGTTGTTGATGTTGGTCTTAGTCTCGGCCACCTTCTTGATGGCTTCGCCGGCGTTTCCAAAGCGCTCTGTTTTCATAGCCACCATATTCTGGAACATATTGAGGGCCTTCATCCTTGCCGATTCATCGGCCAGGGTGAAGCCAAACTTCTTGGCCTTTGCGGCGCGCTCATAGATTTCCAGAAGTTCTTCGGCGGTGTAGTCATCAATATGGATGCGGTGGGAGAAACGGCGCGGGAGCCCGGGGTTGGCCTTCAGGAAATCGTCCATCTCCTTTGGATAACCCGCGCAGATTACCACAAACTTTCCGGCCTCGTTCTCCATACGCGTCATGAGGGTCTCCAGAGCCTTTTTGCCCTCGGGGTTGGTACCCTGGCCGGTATTGTCCACGGGATTCAGCCCATAGGCCTCGTCTATGAAAAGGATGCCGCCCATAGCCTCCGTTATGGCGGCGTCCATCACCTTGGCCGATTCATTGTTGAACTGGCTGATGATGTCCTTTGGTTCCTTCTTTGTGACGCGGTCCGTGGACGTGACGCCAAGGGCATAGAAGATCTTTCCCAGCGTATTTGCCACGGAGGTTTTTCCCGTTCCGGGGTTACCGGTAAGGATTATATTGTACTTGGTAAGGCCTTCCGATCCCTCCCCCATCTCTATGAGCCGCTTCTGGACGGTGATTTCACCAGCTATGCGGCGGATGGCGTCCTTTACGGATGCCATACCCACAAACTGATCCATCTCCTTCATAACGTCCTCCACGGAGATCTCCTTTGTGGCCTCTTCACCCACAAGATCGGCGTAGGTTATTACGTCATCCTCCGCTCCCCTTGCTCTCAGCCTCTTGACGGCCTTGTCAAAGAGATTTCTCACCTCGCGGGCGTTCCCGAAGGTGTCGGTGCGCCTCAGGTACATCCTCTCGCAAACCTTCGGGAGCATTTCATCGGCCTTGGCGTCAAGGGTGAAACGGACCGGTTCACCGCCGCGGGTCTCCCCGTTCCGGACCAGGTACATCCTGAAAATCTGCTCCAGTTCCGCGGCGCTATAATCCGGGAATTCTATGGTGACGTTGCAGCGGGACGGGATGCCGGGATTCATCCTCACGAATTCCGCCATCTCCTTTGTGTAGCCCGCCATGATGCACACGAATTCTCCCTTGCGGTTTTCAAGAAGGTTCAGAAGCGTATTCACGGCGTCCATCCCGAAACTACCATTACTTCCGGCGCTGCCGTTGAGGGCATAGGCCTCGTCAATGAAAAGGACGCCGCCCATGGCCTTGTTAACGTAGTTCTTTACGTTGGCCTCCGAGTCTCCTACATACTGGCCGATGAAATCCTTGCCGGAGATCTCCACAAACTGGCCTGTAGGCAGCGCCCCGATGGCGCTGAGAACCTCCCCGAATTTTCTGGCGAAGGTGGTTTTTCCCGTGCCGGGATTGCCGGTGAAAAGATAATGGTCCTTAAGGAGTTTTTCCTTCATTCCACCCTTCTTCTTGACCTTGATGTCCCTCACAATGGCGCGGATCTCATCCTTTACGCTCTTAAGGCCGATATACTGGTCAAGTTCCGCGAGGATCTCTTCCTCCGTCTTTGGAACGAAGCATTTATCTGAGTCGATATCCTGCTCCTCAATGGTTTTGCTGCCCCTTGAGGCCGCATTCACGAAGAGGGTTTCGGCCACCATTTCAGAGAGGTGGCCGTTGCTGTAGCCCACATCCTTCTGGCGCATATACCAGGCAAAATGGGACTGGAGTTTATTCAGAGCGGCTTCTGATGCCTTCACGTGGTACTTCTCCTCCCAGAGTTCTTCCGTGAGCCTTGTAAGGTCTTCTATGCCGAAGGTGTCCAGTTTGAACTCGAACTCGAAGAGGCTTCGCTCCGCCTTGTTGTGCTCCAGGAACTCCAGCATATCGTTGAGCATACCGCAAAGAAGCACTATGGGCGCGCCCTCGGCGCCGTGCATACGGTTAAAGAGTTTATCCAGTTGGTTTACCTCATTGGCCCTTGTGGTGGGAAGGAGTTTCTGGGCATTGGTAATGACAAGGATGCCGTCCTTGAGGGCGCCTATGTTCTTTTCAAAATCCCCGGCGAACTCTCCCCAATCGGCCGCATCCACCACCTTTGGCGCCTGAGAAGCGACGCCTGCGGCGGTTATCCTGGAAGACACAAGGCGGGCGATGAAATTTTTTCCGGTACCGGAATCCCCCAGGATGAGGCAGTCCATGCCAATGCGGGTGCCGCTACCAAGGTTAGCCTTTGCAACCTTTAGCTTCTTATCAAGCTCTTCCAGCTGCGGAACCAGCGAATCCTTTGCAATGAGCCCCTTCTGCGTGCTCTCCACAACCGCAATGGGCTCTCCGCAAAACCTGCAGTATTTGGCCTCCGGACGGTTATTCTGTCCGCATTTTTTGCAAGTCATATGCTAATTTGTTAATGCACTTAATGGTTTCTGAATCGGCAATACCGGTTTCCTCAAGACCGTTTGCCTTCTGGAACTTCTGAACGGCCTTTTTTGTTGCCGGGCCGTAGGTGGGGCTGGGCGTTCCGATGAAATAACCCTGCTCTTTAAGGAACTCCTGCATCACCTTCACTTCCTCACCCCTGACACCGGGTTCGAGGCTTTCCACGTCAAGAAGTTTTGGCGTTTCCTTAGGGACCGCCTTCTCGAATCTCTCCAGAATGGGCCTTGAAAGGCGCCCGAAACGCTCGCTCTTTGGGACCAGAAGACTGAATCCGAAGAGCACCCACACCACGGCTATGAAAATAAGCACAAAGCGGCGGCGCCGCTTAATGTCGTAATTCCAGTTTGCAATCTGGTCATCGTCGAATGCGCCGTTAAGGGAGGAGTCAAAGGAGGATTCGTTACTGAAAGCGTAGTAGAGCGGTTCAAGGACCTGCTCGTCAAAGCCGGGCTTAGTGAACTTTCTGGCCTGACGGGCATAAGGGCTGGGATTGAAGATGGTTTTGATGCTGAAATAAATGAGCGCCGCCAGCACAATGGCCGCGAACATATACAGGATAAACCCGCCCAGGAACCTTACCAAGGCCCAGATTATGGCCGCAAGGATACCCCCTGCAATGAGGGAAGGCAGGCATCCTACATCGGAGGAGTCCGATGTAAAGAAAACAACACCCCCAAGGATAAGGCCGATAGTCCAGAGGAAGCCCTCAAGTCTCAGCCCAGACGTATCCAGGACGGGATTCTCTATGATGGAGAAGACCAGCATAGTGAGAAGAAGGAGCGCCGGAATGACCGCCAGGGCTATGGTGCCAACATACTGGATGACGCTCCTTGCGGCAAGGCC
>ONXC01000021.1 GCA_900321715.1 uncultured Bacteroidales bacterium
CCCGAGTTCGTGGCCCACGATGAAACGGAGTTCATCCTCGTTCATAAGGTTGTAAAGGCCCGAGTACACGTTCACTATGTGCGCGTTCCCCTCAGTCTTTGCCGCAAGGGACCAGGCGTTTACCTGCTGGCTGCCGGTGATGTAGAAGTCTACGGGATCCTTGAATCCAAGACGAGCCTTCACGTCCATGCATAGTCTGTAAAAATCCCCCATCACGTCCTTGTCCACCTTCATGCTCTGGCCCTCCATCTCACTCCTGTGATAGATGTCATCCGGGGTATCACCGGCATTTGAAAGGATAAAGTTCACGACGTCCCCCTCAAGGGCATTATAAATCTGGGCCTGGAGCTGCTTCTCCAACTTGATTTCAGGGCTGAAAAGGTTCATATACAGTGATTTTTGTGGTTCGTATCTGCAAATATATCAAAATCGGCCACGGCTTCCAAAAAAATTTTCTAACTTTGCAGTCCCTTGCCTCTGTAGTTTAAAGGATAGAATAACGGATTCCGGTTCCGTTGGTCCCGGTTCGATTCCGAGCAGAGGTACATCGCTCTGATGACTGCCCCAACGGGCGGTCATCTTTTTTGCATCCCCAACAATTGTTTTCAAAAGCCAAAAATAATTGTTATCTTTGTATGCTTATACGTATTTAATGAAGACAGCATATATTTTCCCCGGCCAGGGTTCCCAATTTCCGGGAATGGCCAAAGACCTCTACCCCTCCCGCAAGGAGCTGTTTGAAAAGGCCAACGAAATCCTTGGCTTCCGCATTACTGACATAATGTTTGAAGGAGAGGCCGATGCCCTCAAGGCTACAAAGGTAACCCAGCCAGCCATCTTCATCCATTCCACCATCCTTGCCATGGAACAGGCTCAGCAGCCGGATATGGTTGCGGGCCACTCCCTTGGAGAATTCAGCGCCCTTGTTGCCGCCGGTGCGCTCAGCTTTGAAGACGGTCTCCGCCTTGTTGCCGCCCGCGCAGCCGCAATGCAGAAGTGCTGCGAGAAAGTCCCCGGCACCATGGCCGCAGTCATCAAACTTGAAGACAGCGTGATCGAGGACATCTGCGCCGGCATCCCCGGAGTTGTTCCCGCAAACTACAACAGCCCCGGACAGGTTGTAATCTCCGGAGAATTATCGGCCGTGGAAGAGGCCTGTGCAAAGCTCAAGGAAGCCGGAGCAAAGCGTGCCCTGGTGCTTCCCGTGAGCGGAGCCTTCCACTCCCCTCTCATGGAGCCCGCACGCGTAGAGCTTGCAAAGGCCATCGAGGCCACCCCGTTCAAGGCGCCCCGCTGCCCCATTTACCAGAACGTGACCGCCGCTCCCACCACAGACCCTGAGGTGATAAAGGAGAATGCCCTGAAGCAGCTCACAAGTCCAGTCCGCTGGACCCAGACCGTTCGCAACATGATAGCAGACGGCGCCGCACGCTTTGTGGAAATCGGCCCCGGAACTGTCCTGCAAGGCCTCGTGGGCCGCATAGCCACGGAGGAAATAGCAATAGAAGGAATTCAATAATTAACAACAATAATATTAACCACATTTCAAACTATGGCAAAAGAAAAGAAATTCATCACCTGTGATGGTAACTATGCCGCCAGTAACATTGCTTACCTGTTCAGCGAGCACGCAGCCATCTACCCTATCACGCCTTCCTCAACTATGGCAGAGAACATAGACGAGTGGGCGGCCCACGGTAAGAAAAACCTGTGGGGAGAGACCGTGAAAGTAACGGAGATGCAGAGTGAAGCCGGTGCCGCAGGCGCCGTTCACGGCTCTCTCCAGGCCGGTGCCCTCACCTCCACCTTCACCGCCTCCCAGGGACTTCTTCTGATGATTCCCAATATGTACAAGATTGCCGGTGAAATGCTGCCCACCGTATTCCACGTGAGCGCCCGCGCCCTTGCAAGCCACGCCCTCTCCATCTTCGGAGACCACCAGGACGTCATGGCATGCCGCCAGACCGGCTTCTGCATGCTGGCATCAGGTTCCGTCCAGGAAGCCCAGGACCTTGCAGCCGTTGCACACCTTGCATCCATCAAGTCAAGCCTCCCGTTCCTGCACTTCTTTGACGGTTTCCGTACCTCCCATGAGATCCAGAAGATCGAGGCCCTTGACGAGGACGCCCTCCGTGAGATGGTATCTGAAAAAGCTCTCCGCCGCTTCCGTGAGCGCGCCCTGAACCCTGACGCTCCCGTAACCCGCGGTACCGCCCAGAACGGAGACGTATACTTCCAGGCAGTGGAAACCCGCAACCAGTTCTACGATGCAGTTCCGGATATCGTAGCCCGCTACATGGGTGAAATCTCTGAGCTCACCGGACGCAGCTACCGTCCCTTCGAGTATTATGGTGACCCCACCGCAGAGAACATCATCGTTGCAATGGGTTCAGTAACCGAAACCATCAAGGAAACCATCGATTACCTCGCAGGCCGCGGCCGCAAGTACGGTCTCATCACCTGCCACCTCTACAGGCCCTTCAGTGAGAAGTACTTCTTCTCAGTCCTTCCCAAGAGCGTCCGCCGCATTGCCGTACTTGACCGCACAAAGGAACCCGGCGCAGTTGGAGAGCCTCTCTTCACGGATGTCAGGGCCCTGTTCCAGGGCAAGGACAACGTCCTTATCATCGGCGGCCGTTACGGTCTGTCCTCAAAGGACACCACTCCCGCCCAGATTGTTGCCGTATATGACAACCTTGACGCCAAGGAGCCCAAAGCAGATTTCACCATCGGCATCGTGGACGACGTAACCTTCAAGAGCCTTCCTATCAAGAGCGAGGTTTCAATCGTGAAGCCCGGCACCACAGAGTGCAAGTTCTACGGTCTTGGCAGTGACGGTACAGTTGGTGCCAACAAGAACACCATCAAGATCATCGGCTCACACACGGACCTCTACAGCCAGGCATACTTCGACTATGACTCCAAGAAGTCCGGCGGCTACACCTGCTCACACCTCCGCTTCGGCGTAAGCCCCATCAAGGCCCCGTACCTTGTGAACACCCCGGATTTCGTGGCCTGCCACGTTCCTTCATACCTTAAGAAGTATGATGTCCTGAAGGGCATCAAGGAAGGCGGCACCCTCCTTCTCAACTCCCTCTGGGATGAAGAGGAGACCATCAAGAACATCCCTGACAATGTGAAGGCTACAATCGGCCGCAAGCACATCAAGGTCTATATCATCAACGCCACCAAGATCGCCGCAGAGATCGGCCTTGGAGGTCGTACCAACACCATCCTCCAGAGCGCATTCTTCCGCATCACCGGCATCATCCCCGCAGAGGACGCCGTGAAGTACATGAAGGACGCAATCGTGAAGTCCTACGGCAAGAAGGGTGAGAACGTGGTTAACATGAACTACGCTGCAGTAGACCGCGGCGGTGAGTACACAGAGATCAAGGTTCCCGCAGAGTGGGCAAACATCTCCGCCAAGTTCGAGAACCCGGGCAAGGGCCGTCTGGCCCCCGCATTCGTTAAGGATATTGCCGATATCGTGAACGCCCAGGCCGGCGACACCCTCCCCGTAAGCGCATTCCTGCCTTACGCAGACGGCACCATGCCCAACGGTACCGCAGCCTTTGAGAAGCGCGGCGTAGCCGTTAACGTTCCCACCTGGGATGCAGAGAAGTGTATCCAGTGTAACAACTGTGCATTTGTCTGCCCTCACGCTGCAATCCGCCCGTTCCTCCTCACAGAAGAAGAGGCCGCCAAGGTTCCCGCAGGTCTCAAGCTTGCCCAGGGCAAGGCCAACCTCAAGGACTTCAAGTACGCCCTTGCAGTTTCAGTCGATGACTGCACCGGTTGCGGCAACTGCGTGGATGTCTGTCTTGCAAAGCCTGAAAAGGCCCTCAAGATGGTTCCTTATATTGACGATACAGCAGAGCAGGCAAACTTCGACTACCTCAACAAGCATGTGGGTTACAAGGAATATGTTGACAAGAAGGCCAACATGAAGAACGCCCAGTTTGCACAGGCCCTGTTCGAGTTCAGCGGCGCATGCGCAGGTTGCGGTGAAACCCCTTACGTAAAGAACATCACCCAGCTCTTCGGAGACCACATGATGATTGCAAACGCAACGGGCTGCTCCTCAATCTACGGTGCCTCCTTCCCTGCCTCCCCTTACTGCACCAACGCCCAGGGCCACGGCCCCGCATGGCAGAACTCCCTCTTTGAGGACTTCTGCGAATTCGGCCTTGGCATGAAGCTTGGCTCGGACCGCGCCCGTGAAACCGTTACCGGTCTCATGAAGCAGGCTCTTGAGTGCGACTGCTGCAGCCAGGACATCAAGGCACTTGCAGCCAAGTGGCTTGAGGCTCCCCAGGATCCCGCTGTAACCCGCGAGGTAGCAGACAAGATCATTCCGCTTGCAAAGGAATGCAGCTGCGACACCTGCAAGAAGCTTGTAGAGTACCAGCACTTCATCGTTGCCCGCAGCCAGTGGATCATCGGCGGTGACGGCGCTTCCTATGATATCGGTTACGGCGGCCTGGACCACGTCCTTGCCAGCGGTGAGAACGTGAACATCCTTGTCCTCGACACTGAGGTTTACTCCAACACCGGCGGTCAGAGCTCAAAGGCCACCCCCGTCGGCGCAATCGCCAAGTTCGCCGCCTCCGGTAAGAAGATCCGCAAGAAGGACCTCGGTATGATGGCCATCTCCTACGGCTACGTCTACGTTGCCCAGGTAGCAATGGGTGCATCTCCCGTCCAGTTCTTCAACGCCATCAAGGAAGCCGAGGCCTACAACGGACCTTCCCTCATCATCGCCTACAGCCCCTGTATCAACCATGGCCTCAAAGCCGGTATGGGTCTGAGCCAGAAGGAAGAGAAGCTGGCCGTTGAGTGCGGTTACTGGCATCTCTACCGCTACAACCCCGCCCTTGAAGGCACAGACAAGAACCCGTTCACCCTTGACAGCAAGGAACCCGACTGGACCAAGTTCCAGGACTTCCTGAAGGGTGAGGTACGCTTTGCATCACTTTACAAGATGTTCCCGGATCAGGCCGATGAACTCCTCTCCAAGACCGAGGAATTCGCAAAGGTCCGTCTGAATACCTACAAACGCCTTGCAGGCAAATAGTTCAACATCAATAATTCAGAGCTAATGAAAAGGTTAGTTAGTTTTCTTGCTCTGGCAGTTATGGCCGCCACTCTGCTCGCGCAGGAACCTTCCCGCGAGCAGATGGAGGCTATGATTGGCCAGATGCCCAAACTTCCCAACTCAGGTCAGGTGACCATCGGCCATCTTGACAATGGTCTCACTTACTACATCCGCCATAATGAGCTCCCCAAGGGCCGCGCGGAATTCTATCTTGCAACTGACGTAGGAGCTATCCAGGAGGAATACCCTTCCCAGGACGGTCTTGCCCACTTCCTTGAGCACATGTGCTTCAACGGCACTGAGCATTTCCCCGGAAAGAGCATCCTCAATTACCTGCGTTCAATAGGCGCAGAATTCGGCCGTAACATCAACGCTTCCACCGGTTTTGAAGAGACCAAGTACATGCTCAACAACATCCCAGTAGAGCGTGAGAGCGTGGTTGACAGCTGCCTGATGATCCTGGCCGATTACTCACACTATGTGCTCAATGAACCCTCTGAGATTGACGCGGAACGCGGAGTCATAATCGAGGAACGCCGCACCCGCCGTAACGCCAGCTGGCGCGCAATGGAGCGCTCTCTCCCCTACTATTTCGGAGAAGGCACCCAGCCTGCCCTTCACACCCTTATCGGCACTCAGGAGCATCTTGAGACCTTCAAGCCCGAGAGCCTGGTAGAGTTCTACCACACATGGTATCATCCCGGAAATCAGGCTGTGGTAGTGGTCGGAGACGTGGACGTTGAGCGCACAAAGGCAAAGATTGAGGAAATCTTCGGAGCCATCCCCGCAAAGGAGAACCCCGCCCCCATCGCCATAGTTGAGATAGAGGACCACGCTGTTCCCCGCGTAGGCATCATCACGGATCCCGAGGCCACTTCCCCGGAACTGAGCGTCATCTGGCACAGCCCTGCTGCCCCCGAGGCCATCAACGCCACCGTCTACGGTCAGGTCAATGACGTCATCAAAGATGTCATCACATTGGTTATGAGGGAAAGGTTCCAGGACATCACCTCCAAACCGGATTCACCGTACCTCGGCGGCAGTTTCTATTTCTCAAGCCTCATCTACGAGGATATTGACGCAGTTGAGGGTGACGTGACCCTCAGGGAGAACAACATCCTTGGCGGTTTTCAGGACTTCTACACGGAACTTGTACGCCTTCAGCGCTACGGTATCACTGACGCGGAGTTCAGCCGTGTAAAGGCCGATTACCTCTCCATGATGGAGACCCGCGCCAACAAGGCCGAGACCCGCAAGAACCCGGAGTTCGTACGCCCCATCCTCGACAACTTCTTTGACAAGGAACCCATCTTTGAGCCCGCCGACGAAAAGCAGCTTGTAGAGATGCTCTTCTCGCAGCTCAACGCCGCGGCGATAAGCCAGGTGGTTGCCCAGATCTTCTCCGACAACAACCTCGTCCTGGTCTACTCCGGTCCAGAGAAAGAAGGTATCGCCACTCCCAACGCTGAGCAGCTCCTGAAGGTCATGGCCGATGTAAACGCATCCGAGATATCGGCCCTTGAAGGGGAAGATATCCCCGAAGCCTTCCTTGATCCGGCAAAACTCAAGGGATCACCCGTTAAGAAGGCGGAGATCTCCATCTATGGCTCTACCAAATGGACCCTCAAGAATGGCGTCCAGGTGTATATCTATCCCACAGACCTCACCAAGGACCAGATCCTGTTCAACTACTATAAGGACGGCGGCCTGAGCCTTGTCCCTACGGACGATATAGCATCCTTCGATCAGAACATCTTCAGCCTGTTCATGAATAACAGCGGCGTATCATCATTCCCCGGCACCACCATGGCCAAGATGCTTACGGGCAAGAACCTCAGCGTAACCCCCTACTTTGACCAGCTTGAGAACGGCATCAACGGAAACAGCACCGTGAAGGACTTTGAGACAGCCCTCCAGCTTCTGTATCTGTTTGCAATGGATCCCAGGTTCGACCCCGAGGAATGGCAGAACAGTATTGACCAGATAAGTTCCATCCTTCCCAACCTTGTCAATCAGCCCAACTACAAGCTCCAGCAGCAGCTTTACAGCACCATCTATGGAGGAAACGCACGTAAGGAAGTACTCTCCCCCGAGAAACTTGACCGCGCAAGCCTTCAGACCATCGAGAAGAACTGGAAGAAGCTCTTTGCCGATGCAGCCGGAGCCAAGCTTGTGATTGTGGGCGACGTAAACATCCAGGCCATCAAGCCCATCGTGGAGAAATACATCGGCTCTCTGCCCAAAGGTAAGAAAGCCCTGAAGTGGGTTGACCCCCGCGAGGACATCGTGAAGGGCAAGGTGGAGAACGTGTTTGAAGTAGACATGCAGACTCCCAAGAGCACCGTCCTGCAGGTGTACAGCGCCGATCTTGACTTCTCCTACGACAAAGAAGCCGCAATGGAAGCCATCTCCTATATTATGGATATGCGCTACACTGAAAGCCTCCGCGAGGAAGAAGGCGGCACCTACGGCGCCAGCGCTTCCGGTAACCTTGAGCGCCGTCCCAAGCAGACTGCAGTCTATGAGGTTTACTTCGACTGCAAGCCCGCCCTCTGCGACCGCCTCCGTGAACTTTCAATAGAAGGCTTCAGGAAGCTGGCTGCTGAAGGTCCCACAGAGGAAGAACTGGCTGCAGCCAAGCTCAACCTCCAGAAGAATCTCCCGGAAAGCCGTCAGAGGAACAACTGGTGGCTGAACTCCATCGAGCTCTACCTCACCTACGGAGTAGACCGTGACGCCGCCTACGAGGACGCCATAAACAATCTCTCCGCAGATTCAATCAAGTCCCTGGCTCAGGAGATCCTCTCACAGGAAAACTTCATAGAGCTTGTGATGAAGCCAGCCGCAACGGCCGAGGCCGAATAATCGGCCTGGCACGCAACTGACTCTCCGTCAGTCACTTACACAAAGTCGGGTGCACTTGCAGGTGCACCCGACTTTTATTAACTCGCTATGCGTCAATTACTTACTGGCCAACCACGCATGTAACAAAGAGATTGATAAGGGGCCTCTGGGGGGAATTTGTGGTAAGCGTAATCATTATCACGTTGTCTCCTTCCGGAATGGAGGAAGTATCAAGCGTAAAGACCAGTTTCCCCTTTCCTTTGGGGCCGATATCAGGAAGGGACTCTACGGCAAGTGCCGGGGAATCAGGATCGGCCTTGAAAACGTGGAAGACGGACTTTCCGTTATTTGTGAGGGGAAAAGAGGCCGATAATTTTGAACCCGACCTTACCGTCCCAAGACTTACGGTGCTCATCTCAAAGGCCGGGATGGCGCCTTTCTCTATGGCTTCCCTGCTCCAGAGGGCAAAGTTTTCCTGCGTCCAGGTGGCTACTTCAATGGAACCCGCGGCCGGAACCCCGTTAAGGACCGGCGTTGCCTTATACAGGTTAAGCCCGTAAAGCGAAGGATCGGAACTGACGGTAAAAGCTATCTGGGCCGTTTTTCCGGCAGGAATAGGGTTTGGACTGACGCTTACCTTAAGTTGCGGGGAAATGTCCGTAAAAGTGACGTTAAGGGGCTTCTTTCCAAGGTTAGCCACATTTGCGGTTTCACTCACGGAAAGGCCCTGCTTGAGGTTACCGGTTTTAAACTCCCGCGTCTTAAGACCCAAATCCCCGAGCCTCTCGGGGGAATAGAGCTGGCTCAGGGACTGTTTCTTGGGATGGACCACGCCGCGAAGGCGGAGAATCACCGGCCGCCTTATGCCGGAAATGTATACCGTAAGGGTTTTGTCAAAGGCCGTGGGACCATCCTCATTTTTATATGTGGCCGATATAGTGGCGCTTTGCCCCGGCTCTATCTTTGTCTTTGGGAAATCAACTCCCGTACAGCCGCAGGAAGACACAACCTCAAAGATTGCGATGGCCTCCGTGCCCTTGTTTGTAAGGGTAAAACTGCAGGAAAGAGGGCCGTCAGATACGGAAACATCCCCAAAGTCGTGAACGGTCTTGTCCCATTCCACAACCGCCTTGGGTTCATCGGCCATATCCGTAGCATCAATCTCCACAAAGGAATCCACGGAGGCAATTGCCGCCGCCTGAGACCTTCCGCTGCCGCAGGTAGAGAGCGCCAGTGAGGCTATTATTGAGATAAACATCATTTTCATACGCACAAAGTTAGTCACAACTGTTTTCAAAATCAAATTTAATGCCTACCTTTGCCAACACGAAATTAATCACATATAAATTATACAGTAGAAATGGCAAGAAAAATTAATCCCGAACTTTGTGTTTCCTGCGGTTCCTGCGCAGAGGTTTGCCCCGTTGGAGCAATTACCGCCGGTGAGGCCGCTTATGAAATCAACGCAGACGAGTGCATCGACTGCGGCGCCTGCGAAGGCACCTGCCCTAACGAAGCCATCTCTGAGGCATAAAGCCTCTGAGAGGCTTCGCAGTAAAACGGCCAGTGACTTATGTCTCTGGCCGTTTTACTATCTGCCTACGTTACCCCCTGTGGCGTTACTCTTTGAGTTTTCGCGGAATTTTAGTAATTTTGTACGATTATGGCAGAGATTACTAATACCACCTACAACGACGACGCCATCCAGACCCTGGAATGGAACGAACATATCCGCAGACGTGCCGGCATGTATATCGGCCGCCTGGGAAACGGTGACCGTCAGGGAGACGGCATCTATGTGCTTCTGAAAGAAATTGTGGATAACTCCATAGATGAGTTCTCCATGGGCTACGGAAAGCGCATAGATATCACCATCGAGGACCAGACCGTGAGCGTACGTGACTACGGCCGCGGAATTCCCCTCAACAAGGTGGTAGACGCCACTTCA
Source organism: uncultured Bacteroidales bacterium (assembly GCA_900321715.1). Taxonomy (GTDB): domain Bacteria; phylum Bacteroidota; class Bacteroidia; order Bacteroidales; family UBA932; genus Cryptobacteroides. The sequence goes on from ONXC01000021.1 coordinate 9,891, forward strand.
AAGCTTAACACCGGCGGTAAGTTCGACGACACCAACTTCAAGAAGTCGGTAGGTATGAACGGTGTTGGTACCAAAGCCGTGAACGCCATGTCCATAGAATTCTACGTGGCATCATACCGTGACGGCCAGTGCTCCTACGCCCGTTTCAGCCGTGGAGAACTCCTTGAAAGCGCCATTGTTCCTTCAAATGAGAAGAACGGCACCTACATCAAGTTCACCCCGGATGAAGAGATGTTCAACGGCTTCAGCTTCCACATGGAATTTGTGGAAACCATGGTCAAGAACTACTCCTACCTCAAAAAGGGCCTTACCCTGAACCTCAACGGCGTAGCCTACAAGAGCGAAAACGGCCTCCTGGACCTTGTTACGGAGAACATGAGCGAGACTCCCCTCTACCCTCTCATCCATCTTGAAGGAGAGGACATAGAGATAGTGCTCACCCACGGCAACAGCTACGGAGAAAACATCTCCAGCTTTGTAAACGGCCAGAACACCCGTGACGGCGGTACCCACCTTGCCGCATACCGTGAAGCCATAGCCAAAACCTTCAAGGACTTCTACAAGAAGGACTACAAGCCGGAGGATATCCGTCAGGGCATTGTGGGCGCCATCTCCATCCAAATCCAGGAGCCCATCTTCGAAGGCCAGACCAAGACCAAACTCGGCAGCACCTACATGTGGGAGAAGCAGGTGAAGGGGGCCGATGGCACCACTTCCACAGACCGCGGTCCCACCATCCGCACCTTTGTGAACGACTTTGTGGCCAAGAACCTCAACGACTACCTCCATATGCATATGGACATAGTCCCCACCATTGAGGACAAGATCAAGGCTTCACAGGCAGAACGTGAGGAAATTGCCGGTGTCCAGAAGAAAACCCGCGAAAGGGCAAAGAAAACGGCCGTCTACAACCGTAAGCTCCGTGACTGCCGCTATCATTACTGCGACAAAGTGGCCAAGGGCAAGGAAGACCTCAGGGAAAAGACCTCCATCTTCATAACGGAGGGCGACTCCGCATCCGGAACCATCACAAAGGTACGTGACGCCAACACCCAGGCCGTGTTCTCCCTGAGGGGAAAACCCATCAACTGCTTCAAGGAAAGCCGCAAGAAGGTGGCGGAGAACGAGGAACTGAACCTCCTCATAGCCGCCCTGGACGTGGAGGAGGATCTTGACAACCTCCGCTACAACAACATAATTGTTGCAACTGATGCCGATGACGACGGAATGCACATCCGTATGCTGGTCCTTACTTTCATAATGAAGTATTACCCGGACCTTATCCGCCGAGGCCACGTGTACATTCTCCAGACTCCCCTTTTCCGCGTAAACAACAAGAAGGAGCGCATGTACTGCTACTCCCCGGAAGAGAGGGACGCCGCCGCCAAGAAACTCAAAAACGGCGTTGAGATCACCCGCTTCAAGGGCCTTGGAGAAATCTCCTCCAACGAATTCGCAGACTTCATCGGGGAAAAGATGCGCCTAGACACAGTAAAACTGGCCGATGAAGAGTCCATCCAGGACATCATGGAGTTCTACATGGGCATCAACACCTATGAGCGCCAGCATTTCATCATGGACAATCTCCGCTCTGAAAAGGAACTGGAAGACGTAAATATCTAAACTATGGCTAAGAAAACTAAAGTCAAGACTACCGTAGGTCCCCGCTGGGCAAAGTTCTGCGGCTGGCTCCTCAGGAAAATGGGCTGGGAAAGCGTAGGCGGCCCCATGAAGGAGGAAAAGGCAATAGTCCTTGGTGTCCCCCACACCACCGTCTGGGACTTCCTTGTGAGTTACCTTTTCTACACCCAGTTTGGCAAAGTGGCCCACATAATGGTCAAGAAGAGTTTCTTCGTGTGGCCCCTTGGTCCCATCCTCAAGGCCTGCGGCGCAGTTCCCACAGACCTCTCAAGTCCCGCCACCACGGTAAAGAGCCTTATAGAAGTTATGGAAGACGTCCCGGAGTTCCACCTTGCGCTGGCTCCGGAAGGTTCCCGTTCCCTTGTAAAAAGATGGAAGAGCGGCTACCACCTCATTGCACGTGAAACCGGTGCCACCGTATATCTTGGATACTACGACTGGGGCCGTAAGAAAATATCAGTAGGCGAACCCTTCGAGCTCACCGATGACCCCAAGGCCGATATGGAACGTATCTACGACCACTACCGTCCCATGGGCATCCAGGGCTATCACAAGGATCAGTTCGCCGTCCCTGAAAAGAAATCCTAAAACCCAAAAACCTTATGGCAAAGAAAATCAAGAGCCCGTACAAGGCATGGCGTAAGTACCGCTCCCGCGAGAACACGTGCACTACCCTGCACAAGGTCTTTGACTACGCCACAACCAATTACGCAAAAAGAGTCGCCTACCAGTACGTGGACGGCGGCCAGCAGTACACCTACGAGGACTTCCGCCGCAAGGTGAACCAGCTTTCCATGCGCCTCACGCGCTTTGGGATCAAGCACGGGGACCGCGTGGCCATCCTCTCCCAGAATATGCCCAACTGGGTGGTGGCCTTCTTCGCCGCCACCGCCTACGGCCGTATAGTTGTCCCCATGCTGGCCGATGTCTCCGAGAACGAGGTAACCAATATCCTCACCCACTCTGAGTCAAAAGTGCTGTTCATTTCCCAGCGCATGATGGGGAAACTGAGCGAGGAATGCAGGAAGAAGCTCACACTTGTCATTGACATAGAGACCTTCGAGTTCATCAAGAAGGACGACCAAGACTTCAAGTGCAACGGCTGGGTGAAGGATCCTCAGCCAGATGACCTTGCCGCCATAATCTACACTTCCGGAACCACCGGAAAGGCAAAGGGCGTGATGCTCAGCCACCGCAACATATGCGCAAACCTTGCGGCATCTTTCAAGGCAGAGCCCGCGTTCAAGAAGGACCGCTTCCTGAGCATCCTTCCCGCCGCTCACGTATATGAGATGAACGTTTCAACGCTGTACTCGTTCTACGTTGGCGCAACGTGCTACACCCTCCAGAAGCCGCCCACACCAACCATCCTTCTGGCGGCCATGAAGAAGGTGCACCCCACAATCGTGTGCTCCGTACCTCTTATCATAGAGAAGGTAATAAAGAACAGCGTGTGGCCCACCATCCAGAAGAGCCGCGTACTCTCCTGGGCCGATAAACACCTCCCGCACATCCTGCACTGGTTCATCGGCAAGCGTATTGTCCGCACCTTCGGCGGCAAGCTCAAGTTCTTCGGAATCGGAGGCGCCAAACTTGATCCCGCGGTGGAGCAGTTCCTCATTGACTGCCACTTCCCTTACGCAGTGGGCTACGGTCTCACGGAAACTTCCCCCCTGGTGTGCAACGTAATGGTGAACAAAAAGAAGCACATCGGTTCCATCGGCCCGGCTTCATACAGGGTGGATATACGCCTTGACAACGTAAATCCCGCAAACGGTGAGGGAGAGATTGTGGTGCGCGGAGACAACGTCATGCTTGGCTACTACAAGGACCCTGAGCGCACCCTCCAGGTTATGGACGACAAAGGCTGGTTCCACACCAACGACGTAGCCTGTATGGACGAAAACGGCCTCTACTACATCAAGGGCCGCCTCAACAACACCATCCTGGGTCCTTCCGGAGAGAATATCTATCCTGAGGAGATCGAGCAGGTTATCAACAACATCGAGGGCGTCGAGGAGTCCCTTGTGATGGAACGTGACGGCAAGCTTGTTGCCCTTGTGAAGTTCCAGGACAATGCAATTGACTGGAACCAGGCCTCCGAAGACAAGTGGTTCGAGGAACTTGAAGCCCGCAAGAAAGCCATCCTTGACTGGGTGAACAAGAAGGTTGGAAAGAACGCCAAGATTGGAGAGGTAGATGCCATGAAGGAGCCCTTCGAGAAAACCGCCACCCAGAAGATCCGCCGCTTCAAGTACAAGGACTCCCACGGGGATGAACCGGAGAAGCCGGAAGAGAAGCCGGAAGATAAAAAAGATGAAAAGGTTGAGTAAAATCAACCTTTTTTTGTGACCCGCAATAGTACTTTTTCTGTTTTCGGCATCCTATATATAATGGAACTGGAAAAACTGTTTAAGGAATACTATCGCCCGCTGTGCCTCTATGCCCTCAGGTTCACCCTGGATACAGATGCGGCGGAGGATATAGTTCAGGAGTGCTTCACGGCGCTCCTGAGCCACAAGGCCGATAAGCCTGTCCCCTACCTGTACGCATCTGTGAGAAACCGTTCACTTATGTGGCTCAGGAGCAGGAAACCAATGGAAGAACTGCCTGAAGACCTGCCGATGGAGGATGCCATTGACAGGAGTATGGAGGATTCAAGACTGTGGGATGCAGTAGAGAAACTCCCGGAGCAAAGGAGAAAGTGCCTGGTTATGTCAAAGCGAGACTGTATGAGTTATGCCGATATTGCCCAGGAACTGGGAATCTCCCAGAACACAGTCAGGAACAACATCTCCAAGGCACTTGAGGCCCTCAGAAAAACCGTTCCGGCAAGCCTGGACTTCATTTTATTATTTTTCTGATAGTACTAAAAGGGGCATCCCGCATCGTACAAGCAGAAACAATTGACAACTATGAAATCCATTGACTTTGTACTCACCCATTTCAAAGAGGGCGTATTTGATTGGAGAAAAGGCTACCGGGCGGTGTGTGGCGTAAAACGTCGCACATTCAGCATAATGCCCTGGCTCTATGCCGCCGCGGCCATAGCAGTTGCGACATTCCTGTTTTGGGGTTACCAGAACCATACCACAGAGTATCTGGCCTACGATGTGGCACAGTCTTTCACCCTCCCCGACGGGAGCAGGGTTGAGCTCCAGCCGGGTTCAAGGCTCAGCCTCAAACCTCGGCTCAATCCGCGTGGTGTAACCCTTGACGGCACAGCGCTCTTCTCTGTAGAGAAAATGGACGGAAAACCGTTCACGGTCAAAAGCGAAGCCGCTTATGTAAAAGTGCTGGGGACAGTATTTCAGTTAAGCGGGAATACGCTTGAAGTCTATGAAGGCAAGGTCCTGTTCGCCCTCACTGAAGACTCCGAGGGCATAGTGGTCACTGCCGGAGAAAAGGCCGTCATAAGAGGAGACAAGCCGGAGAAGACAGTTCGGTTTGTGTATGACGACACTCCCCTTGAGAAGGTTCTTGCAGATCTTTCCAAGTACTACGGAGTTTCACTGAACTGCGCAAAAACCCACAAAAAACTCACCGCAGAGTTCCCGGCAGAAAGCCTGGAAGAAATTGTAGACCTCATTGAGGCCGCATTGGACGTTGAAATAGAGATAGAGAAATGAGAAAAAGAGCAATTATCATTTCGGCCTTAATCTTTGCCGTGATCTCCTGCACCAAAGACAGAAATCCCCAGCCACCAATGGGCTGGACCGCCCAGAATGCCGTAGACAAGTTTTGCGGCGTATATGCCCTGGAATCTGCCGAATGGGACGGGGCACCACTGGACCTTGATGGAGACGGCATTGCAAATCCCTCGTTTTTGGAGGAGCTCCTTTCCGGCACACCTCTGGGTTTTCAGACATCAAGCCACGTAATAATATACCCGGCATTCAAGCTCAATACCCCTACACAAATCAATGCCTACCTCTATTACGGGGATTTTAACGACAATAATCCGGGAGGTTATTCTCTTGACGTGATTCAATTCTATTACAACGTCAATGTTGAAGGGAATTTCTCTTTCATATTATCCGGAACAACACCAGATAGCCATAATGATGCAACTTATGATGCAACTTACTGCAGGTTTGACAATATCAGTGCAGGCCTGGAAGGAGACTTGTTTGTGATAAGCGGAGACACTGATTACTTTGATTTTATTACACTTACCGCTGTCTCAGGCAGGGAAACATTCCGTTACAGGTGCATTTCTACAAAACAGAAACAATGAAAAAGATTTTATTTATATTGCTAAGCCTTGCCGTCTGTATCCAGTTGGACGCACAGTCCACACTCAAAGAAGGGATGGAGATATTAAGGCAACGCTATGGCATCAGCTATATTTACGACTCTTCCCTGCCTGTTTACCAATCCTGCCGGGGGAAGAAACCAGAGGGCAAAGGCCTTCAGGGGGATCTCTGCAGCCTGTTTGAAGACAGCGGGATTGAATACGTCATCAAAGGACGGCAGGTAATACTGAAAAGGAAAAAGTCGGCTTCTCTTGAGGAGATGAGCATACTTTCAGAAGTGGAACTGCTGGATTCATCCATAGTTGTAGACTGGAGGATGCCCATCCTCACACATCCGGAGGCAGGTGCACTTGGGATAACAAGGCTCACAGTAGAGCAGGCGCCCGTGCTGCTTGGAGAAAAGGATGTACTTAAAACGCTGCAGATGCTTCCCGGAGTCCAGGCCGCCGCGGAAGGATACTCCGGCATCAGCGTCCGCGGAGGCTATTCCGACGAAAGTCTGATTCTCCTGGACGGAGTTCCCATAATGCAGCCCGACCACTTCCTGGGGCTATTCTCCATCTTCCCGGCCGAAGTAGTAGGCGACGCTACGCTCTGGAAAGGAAACTTCCCGGCAAAATATGGAGGCCGTGCTTCAGGAGTGGTAGATCTGCAGTCGGCATCCGGAAACAGGGAAAAATGGCGCGGAGGATTCTCCGTGGGGCTTCTTGCCGATAAATTCTACGCCGACGGCCCTATCGGCAAAAAACTATCCCTGCAGGCCAGCGGAAGAATACTTCATACCTTCCTGGCCCAGCCTGTTACGGCAAAAATGGATCAGGCCGGAAACTACTGGTTCTATGACATCAACGCCCGCCTGGACTGGTATGTCACGGAAAGGGACAGGATTACCTTCTCCGGATACAACGGCTACGACTTTTTTGACATGCACGAGAACTGGTACAAATATGAGCATACCTACGACGAAAACTATGCTGCATATGACATCCGGACAAACCAATACGACAAAAACCGATATGGCTGGGGCACATCCATGGCACGTATAACCTGGATGCACTCAGAAACGGGCAGAACAACCCTTGCGCTCTCAAATGCAAGGATGAAAACGTACTCAGACTCACGCTGGGAGTATAATAAGGACGGCATCCACTCCGGAAAGGAACTCCAATTTGGAGCTGCCACTTCGCAGACAGACATCATGCTTAGGACAGACTGGTCGCTTGGAATCTTCTCCTTCGGCGGAGAATTTTCAAGGCATTTCCTTGGAAGCGACGGCTTGTCGTCACTTCAAACCGAAACAGATCCGGAAGGAGTCAGTACCAGCATTCCTTCTACGGTAGTAAAACCTGAAACCGTTCCTGCAAATGAGGCCGCAGTGTATGCAGGGGCATCAGTTCCTATCGGGAACAGACTTTCCGTCAATCCCGGTCTAAGGCTAAGCCTGTTCAATTCAATGGGGGCTACATGGGTGCGTCCGGAGCCAAGGTTTTACGTAAAATGGACTTCCGGAAACGGTTGGGAGGCCGATGCCGGCTATTCCCGCATGGTGCAGTACTTCCACCGTATCCCGTCAGGATACAGTTCATTCCCCACTGATTCCTGGCATCCTGTTTCCGGAAGTGTTCCTCCGCTCATTTCCAACCAGTTCAGCCTTTGCGGCCGATATGAAGGCATCCCCGGTTGGGAATTTTCGGCCGAACTATTCTACAAACTACAGAACGGAGTTGTAGATTATCTGAACTCCTACGCCACCCTTGGCACCAGCCAGGCCGATTGGGCCAGGAGCGTAGCCTCCGGAAAAGGCCGCGGAATGGGAATGGAACTGATGGCAAGGAAAACTTCCGGCGCCCTCACCGGATGGCTTGGATACACACTGTCCGGGAGTACCAGAGTCTATCCTGTCGGGAGCATCAACAACGGAATGCCCTTTCCCTCTTCTACCGACAGGCGCCACAGGATAAACTTCTGCGCTACCTGGGCCGTAAACGAGACGGTGGACATTACCATGGCCTGGACCTTCGCATCCGGCAGTCCAATCACATTGCCCCTCAGGGAGGCTAATGTTTATGACGAAACAAGAAGTGAAGACTCTGTCATCAATATACAATATGCCTCTTCAAGAAACAACTACAGGCTGCCTCCAGTCCATAGGGCCGATATCAGCGTAAACCTCAGGAAGCCCATGAAAAACGGAGACAGGGTATGGACATTCGGACTTTACAACTTCTACGGTGCCCAGAATCCGGACTTCTTCCAGCGTCTATACACTACAGACTTTGTCATTGGTTCCGACTCCTATTATCCGGACATGCTTCCCGGCACGCCCTTCCTCAGGACGTACTCATATATCATGTTCATCCCCACAATATCATTTACAAGAAACTTCAGATAATGAGAAAATACCATTATATTCCACTTATCCTTGCCCTGGCATCATCCTGCACTCACGACTATTTCCCTTCAACCGGAGGAGAGGATACCGTGATATGCATGAACGCAAGGCTGAATACTGCCGAGACCAAGCACAAGGTCCAGATTACCGGCTCAGAAGTGAACCGGACAATTCCAATGGAGAATGCCGTTGTAATAATGTCCGTTGGGGAAGGTCCCTCCGACACCGCACACGTAAGGCGTGACGGATTTGCCTACTTTGACAAAGCTATCAAGGCATCAGACACAATAAGGCTCAGTTCAGGCGCGGCATCCGTATCAGTGTCCGGGCTTCCGGAACCGGAGGGCAGCATATTGGACGCGACATATTCCCTACGGTATTCTCCCGCAGGAAGCACTGTAAAAGTAAGGATCCGGCGGAATCCGGATACCGACAACTTCTACATCGTGCAACTTGTCACCAGACAGTACGCAATACGAGACAACAACCAGGAGGTGCTGATGGACGACAGCCTGACTATTCTGAAACTTGACATGGAGCCCTATCCGCTTCAGAAATACCCGAGGATGTTTGTGGTGGATTCGGATGCATTTGGAGACAATGATTACTGTGACATAACTCTTTACAGCAAAAAAAGGCTTCTGGGCTTTCACGGCATGAGCAACATCTTCATAGACTATACCAACTATCCCAACTATCCACCGGTGATTGAGCCGGAAACGTATACTGGGTCGCTACTTTTTGCTGCAAGGATATCGGCCCTGAACCGCGATGATTATTGGACGCTCAGGTACATGGCCGATAATCCTACTTTCGCCCTTGGGGACAATCTGGATAACACTCTGTCCGAACTTCCCCTGGTGAGAATTCCCCAGATTTATCCGGAAAACGTAAAAGACGGCATAGGCCTGGTTTCAGTCAGGAGTGCAAAGGAAATCCCCATCGCAAAATGGGAACTCCACTACAATATGGACAATTATACCAACCCTGACGCAACTCCTCTACCATTAGAATAAGAAAAAATCCCGCTCTCACCGAGCGGGATTTTTATTCGTCATTGCCGGCTTGACCGGCAATCTGGCTGATTACTCAGCAACTACATTGAACTTGAAGTTTGCTTTGATAGCCTTGTAAATCTTTACAGCGGCCTCATACTCACCAACTTCCTTCACCTCGCCGGCGAGGATGGTGATGTCCTTCTTGTCAATGTTCAGGCCCTTGGCGGCGAGAGCCTGCTCAAGGTCCATAGTGGTAACGCTGCCGTAGAGCTTGCCACTCTCGGAAACCTTTACCTTCACTTCCAGAACCTGTGCGGAAACGGTGGCTGCAAGAGCCTCTGCATCTGCAACAAGCTTGGCCTCTTTGTGAGCGCGCTGACGAAGGGTCTCTGCGTGCTGCTTCTTCACGGACTCAGTTGCTGAAACTGCGAATCCCTGAGGAATGAGGTAGTTCATACCATAACCGGCCTTTACCTTTACAATTTCACCGGCATAGCCAAGGTTGGCTACATCTTTCTTGAGTAAAATTTCCATAAGGCAGATTATTTAAGAAGGTCAGTAACATACGGAAGAAGGGCCAGGGAGCGTGCACGCTTGATAGCCTGGGCAACCTTGCGCTGGAACTTCAGGGAAGTACCGGTGATACGGCGGGGAAGGATCTTACCCTGCTCATTCAGGAACTTCTTGAGGAACTCAGGATCCTTGTAATCTACATACTTGATACCTGCCTTCTTGAAACGGCAGTATTTCTTCTTGCGAACCTCCACGGTAGGGGGATTCAGATAGCGGATTTCTTTGTTTTCGTTTGCCATAATGTTATCCTCCTAATTACTCTGCTGCGGGAGCCTCAGCTGCGGGAGCGGCTTTGGCGGCCTTGTTAGCGCGACGACGCTCTGCGTATGCAACTGCATCCTTGTCGAGGGAGACGGTGAGGAAGCGGATGATGCGCTCATCGCGGTGATACTGGGTTTCAAGAGTGGCAACGAACTGTGAGTCTGCCTTAAACTCAATCAGGTAATAAAAACCTGTGGTCTTGTGCTGGATGGGATAAGCGAGCTGACGCAGGCCCCAATCCTCCTGGTACACAACCTCACCACCGTTGTCCGTGATGAGCTTGACGTACTTGGCAACCGCTTCCTTCATCTGGG
>ONXC01000011.1 GCA_900321715.1 uncultured Bacteroidales bacterium
GTATTGCTACTCCACGCTGCCCCTCGACTTGCATGTGTTAAGCCTGCCGCTAGCGTTCATCCTGAGCCAGGATCAAACTCTTCATTGTATATTTTTTTATAAATCTAAGCTTGTCCCTGACGCTTTAGTTCCTATAAAAGAAACTGACGCTCGTTTATTGCTTGCTTGTACTTTCCTTTCAGTCTTTTCAAAGATCTTTTTGCGTAAAAATCCCGCTTTCATCAAGCGGGACTGCAAAGGTACGAACTATTTTTTAATTTGCAAACTTTTTTAAACTTTTTTTGAAAAATTTTTACCCCTTCATATATAATATGGCATTTTGAGGATCCGGGGCCTTGAAAACGGCGCTTCCGGCAACAAGTATGGAGGCTCCAGCCCCTACTACATGGGCCGCATTTTCAGGGCCCACTCCCCCATCTACCTCAATGGGAACCTCAGGGCGGCCAATGCGCTCAAGCTCCGCCTTCACCGCGCTGATACGCTCAAGGGACTCCGGGATGAACTTCTGGCCGCCAAAGCCTGCAAAGACGCTCATGATAAGGACAAAGTCTACCATGGGAAGATACGGGAAGATGGATTCCACGGGGCAGTCTGGGTTAATCACTATGCCGGCCTTTACATTATAGGAGTGGATAAGCTCTATCACGGCAGCGCTATTTTCCCTTGCCGCCTCATAGTGAAAACTGATCATGGCAGCCCCGGCCTTTGCAAAGCGCTCCACGTATTTTTCCGGATTCACTATCATAAGGTGGACATCCAGGGGCTTTGTGGCCTTCTTTGCAATGGCTTCCACCACGGGGAACCCAAAGGATATATTGGGCACGAAGGTGCCGTCCATTATATCCAGATGGAAGATATCGGCATACTTATTTACAAGCTCTACATCCTTTTCAAGGTGCAGAAAATCTGCCGAGAGCATTGAGGGAGCTATCTGTATCATTTGAAACTGAGCACTACGTCCTGAAGATGTGCAACGAACTTATCCAGCGAAGAGAGTTCCAGTTTTTCTCCTGGAGCATGGACGCCGCGGAGGGTGGGGCCGAAGGAAATCATGTCAAGGTCCGGGAACTTCTCAAGGAAAAGACCGCACTCAAGGCCTGCGTGGATGGCTTTTACCTCAGGCTCTGTATTGAACAGCCTGCGGTAGCTCTCTACTGATACTTCCAGGATATGTGATTTGAGGTTGGGTTTCCAGCCGGGGTATTCACCGTGATGCTCTACGTCAAAGGAGCCAAGGAAGAAGGAGGCTTCCACGCGCTCTGCCATGGCATGGAGCTCACTCACAACGGAGCTTCTCTGGCTGGTTATGACCTTAAGGGTATCTCCCTCAATGTGCGCAGCAGCAAGGTTTGAGGAAGTTTCCACAAGGCCGGGGATATCTACGGACATCTGCTCTACCCCGTGAGGGACGGCAAGAAGGGTTGCAATGATATTTGCGGCATCCCCTTCCTCTATGGGTTTCTCTGAGGCCGATGCACTCTCACAGGACGCCCTTACAAGAGGGTCTGAGGAAGCGAATTCTGCCTCCAGAAGCTTGGAGAACGCCTCTACGTCCTCTTTCATCTCATCAATCTCATCAGCGGGCACGGCAATTAAGGCCTCAGCCTCACGGCAGATGGCGTTGGGTTTATTACCGCCATCAAGGCCGATAAGCTGGAAGTCATACTGCAATTCCGTGAAGAGGAAGCGCACAAGGAGGCGGAGGGCATTTGCCCTTTCCTTATTTATATCGTCTCCGCTGTGGCCTCCCTGGGCACCTGAGACGCGGATCTTAAGCACCTTGTAACCTTTTCTGAGGGGTTCCCTGTGGAAATTGAAGGTGGCGGTGGTGTCTATTCCGCCGGCGCAGCCCACAAACAGCTGGCCTTCATCCTCAGAGTCAAGGTTGATGAGGGTTTTCCCTTCAAAGAAGCCGGGCTCAAGGGCAAACGCGCCGTCCATTCCGGTTTCTTCAGAGATGGTAAAGAGGCACTCCAGCCTGCCCATGGGGAGATCTCCGTCCAGAAGGGCAAGGCAGGCGGCAATACCAATTCCGTCATCGGCCCCAAGCGTTGTATTCTTTGCTATCATCCAGCCGTCCTCTATCTCATACGGGATAGGGTCCTTGAGGAAGTCGAACTCAAAGCCGGCGTTTTTCTCACAAACCATGTCCTGATGGGCCTGGAGAACAAGGGTGGGAACATTCTCCTTGCCCTTGGAAGCGGGTTTTGTGATTACCACGTTGCCGGTTTTGTCCGTTTTGCACTTTAGACCGCGTGCTGCGGCAAAGTCCTGGAGATATTTGGTGATAGGGCCTTCATGGCCTGATTCCCTGGGGATTGCGGTGATTTCCTTGAAGAAACCAAGAACTGAAGCGGAATTCATATTGATTCTTGTTAGATTTTGTCAAAGTTAGTAAATTTGCATGACATTTTGAACAGATTATGAAGTATTTTTCTACGGAGTATGTGCGCCGCGTAGTGTTTGGCGGAGAAAAACTTGTGTTGCCGGAAAAGGCTATGCAGGAAGTTGAGCGCTGTTACCGTTTCCTCAAAGAATTCCACAAAGATAAAGTCATTTACGGTATAAATACGGGGTTCGGCCCCATGGCCCAGTGGCGCGTGGAGGATGATTACCTGAAGGATCTCCAATATAATATAATAAGGAGTCATTCAACCGGCGCCGGAAAGCCCCTTGGAGACGCTTCCGTGAGGGCCGCTATGGTGGCCCGCATCGGCACCTTCCTCCAGGCACGCTCAGGTGTGCATCCTGATGTGATAAGGCTTCTGGCCAATTTCCTGAATAACGGCATCTACCCCTTCATCCCCCGCCACGGCAGCGTGGGGGCCAGCGGAGACCTTGTCCAGCTTGCCCACATAGCCCTTGCACTGATTGGAGAAGGAGAAGTGCATTATAAGGGAGAGTGGCGTCCCACCGGAGAGGTTCTGGCCCAGTGCGGCCTCAAACCCATGGAGATCCACATCAGGGAGGGCTTATCGGCAGTAAATGGCACCTCCGTAATGACGGGCATATCCCTTGTGAACCAGTTCCAGGCCGATATCCTCCTGGACTGGGCCACCCTTGCAGCGGTTTGGATGAACGAGATAGCGGGTTCCTACGACGACTTTATGGCTGAGGCCCTGAATGAGTGCCGCCGCCAGAGGGGGCAGCAGGTAATTGCCGCACGTCTCCGGAAACTTGCGGCCGATTCCAAGTGCCTGTCAAAGCGTGAGATTGAGCTCTACAACGGCGGCCATAAGGAGGAAGTTTTTGAGAAGAAGGTCCAGGCCTACTATTCCCTGAGGTGCACTCCCCAGATCCTCGGTCCAATATATGACACCTTCCAATCGGCCTCAGAAGTACTTGAGAACGAGATTAATTCCGCGTGTGACAATCCAATCGTGGACCCTGACACCAAGTACGTGTACCACGGCGGCAACTTCCACGGAGACTACATCTCTCTGGAGGAAGACAAGGTGAAGATTGCCCTTGTGCGTCTCACTATGCTCACGGAAAGGCAGCTCAACTACCTCTTCCATGACCGCATCAACGGCATCCTGCCCCCGTTCCTGAACATGGGTAAGCTGGGCCTCAATTACGGCATGCAGGCCTGCCAGTTCACTGCAACCTCCACTACTGCAGAGTGCCAGACCCTTGCCATGCCAAATTACGTACACAGCATCCCCAACAACAACGACAACCAGGACATAGTCTCCATGGGCACAAATACCGCCCTCCTCTGCCGTCAGGTTGTTGAGAATTCATTCCAGGTAATGGCCATCCACTACATTGCCCTTGCCCAGGCAACTGATATCCTTGGGATAAAGGATAAGCTGTGCTCTGCATCCCGCCGTGCATATGATGCCGTGCGGGCCATCCAGCCCGTTATTCTGGAAGACACGCCTTTCTATAAGGAGATATCGGCCGTAATCACATGGCTCAAGCGGAACCCGCTGGACCTTGCATAAAAAGAAGTGCCGCACCAAAAAGTGCGGCACTTTGTTTTGCCCTTATTCTACGGGCACAACCACCATACTTTCAATATCTTCCACCCACTGACGGAACTGTTTGTCTATCTGGACAAGGTCCTGGACAGTTGTGCAGGCGTGTACCACTGTTGCGTGGTCCTTGCCGCCAAGTTCTGCGCCAATTGTGGACAGCGAACAGTTGGGAATGAGATTGCGGCATTCATACATTGCAATCTGACGTGCCTGGACTATCTGACGCTTGCGCGTAGGAGCCAGAAGCTGATCCCTGGTGATATTGAAGTATTCGCACACTGTCTTGAGGATGAGATCCGTTGTGACATCCGTGTGCTCTTCCCCTACTATGTTACCTGTTACCGTACGTGCAAGGTCCAGGGAAATATCGCTGTGACCCAGCGTAGCATACGCCACAAGTGATGTAAGGGTGCCTTCAAGTTCACGGAAGTTGGTTTTGATGCGGGAAGCAAGGTATGCAAGTACCTCTTCTTCCAGTGCCACGCCCTCACGCTCCGAGCGTGACTTCAACATCTTGACCCTGGTGGCATAATCCGGTCTTGAAAGCTCAACTGACAGTCCCCACTTGAAACGTGACAGGAGACGCTCCTCAAAGTTCTGAAGGTCTGCGGGAGCGCGGTCACTTGTGAAGATGAGCTGCTTCCCGCTGCCATGCAGATGATTGAAGACATTGAAGAAGCTGTTCTGGGCTCCCGGGGTTGCGAGGTCCTGGATATCGTCCACGATAAGGACGTCTATCCTCTGGTAAAAGGCTATGAAATCCACTATGCGGTTGCCTTTCACGGCATCCATATACTGGGTTTTGAATTCATTGCCAGTCACGTAAAGAACCACCTGATCCGGGAAATTCTTCTTAATGTCTATGCCGATAGCCTGGGCGATGTGAGTCTTTCCAAGGCCGGGGCCTCCGAAGAGGAACAGCGGATTGAAAGGAGTCTTTCCAGGCGCCTGGGCTATGCTTTCTCCCGCGCTGACGCCCATCTTGTTGCAGTCTCCTTCTACAAGATTGCCGAAGCAGTAGGAAGGATTGAGGCGTGAATTGATGGTAACGCGCTTGATGCCGGGGAATACGAAGGGGCCGGGATTGCCAGCAGGCTGGTAAGTGGGAACGGAAATGGGATTGTTCCCGGGTACTGAACCTTCTTCCTGAGGAAGCACCATCCCCTGCCTGTTCTGGACGGGACGCACCAGATAGTACAGCTGGGCGTCTGCGCCGATGGCGCGGCGGATAGTGAGGCGGATAAGATCCTTGTACGCACCTTCTATATATTCGCGGAAGAAATCCGAGGGCACCTCCACGGTAAGACGGGCCCCGTCCAGCGAAACCGGACGGATGGGCTTGAACCAAGTGGATACCTGCTGCGGATCAATGTTATTAGCAATGATCTGCAGACAGTTATTCCATACGGCGATATGTCTTTCCTGGTCTGCCATCCGGGGATTAGTGTCAATTGGAATGCAAAGATGGTTGAAATTTTTCTGATAAAAAACCAAATTTGCTATTGTTTTTTAAAAATTTTATGTTTAGATTAATGCTGCGAGGGTCTAAAACAACAAATTTTCTGCATCATTGATTATCAATGAGTTACAAAGGTATAAATGCCCTGTTTCAGCATATCGGAAAACATCTAATTTTGAATTTTTATAAGAACCGATAGCAAATTTTAACCCCTGTCAGAAGCACTTCTGTGTGGGAAACGTTTCCACATTCTTACTTGACTGGAGAAGTTGCGCCATCTTCTACTTTCACAATGTAAGAATCAGGAAATTTTTTCTGAATGGAAGGATAATTTTTCTTCACATCCTGAAGTTTTTCCGAAACACCCACCACATACTTAACTAATTTCCCAGCAGGAAGTTTCATGGGCTTGTACCCGGCAAAGAAAGGATCCGAGTCTTTCATGTCCTTGGAAGAAACCAGGACCTGAACGCCGTAGAGGACCTTGGGCTGCCCTACTTCAGGAGACTCCCGGTCTGGGCCGGGAGTGACGGAAGGCTCTGCCGGAGTGTCATTGCCGACTTGATCGGCAATCTCTTCCCTGTCATACCTGGCCTTGTAGATGCGGAAAGCCTTGTAGATATTCTGGGCTATCTGGTCCCTTCCAATCTCCGAGCGAAGTACGGCAAGGTCCTGGGGGTTGGTCATGAAGCCAACCTCTATCAGGACGGCCGGCATAGCGGTGCGCCAGAGCACCCAGAAAGGGTCCTGGGATACTCCCCTGTTGGTTTTGATGGGACCTCCCTCCATGGCCTGCGCAACATCTGCGGCAAACTCAAGGCTCTGGCCGAGATGGGCATTCTGCATGAGGGAGAATATGATGGAAGACGAAGGGTCGTCGGGGTCAAACCCCTGATAAGTAGCGGCATAGTTCTTCTCCAGCTTGATAACGGAGTTCTCCCTCTTTACAAGGTCCAGGTTCTTGGAATAAAGGTCGTTGCCCTTTTTCTTGGACTGTCCTAGGCAGTGAATGGAATAGCCGTTTGCTGCGGTTGAGCCGTCAACGGCGTTCACGTGCACGGAAATGAAAAGATCGGCCCCTGATTTATTTGCAAAGACGGCGCGGTTCTCAAGTTCTACAAAATGGTCATCGGAGCGCGTCATCTTTACGTTTACGTCCGGATATGAGGCCGATATCTTCTGGGCCAGGCGCTTGGCGATGTCCAGGGCTATGTTTTTCTCATAGGTTTTCTGGTCACGGCTTACGCATCCGGCATCCTTGCCGCCGTGTCCGGGGTCAATGACTACGGTCCTAAGGCGCATGGCCGTCTCCTGCGCGGGTACGGGAATTGCAAGTAAGACGGCGGAAATTACGGCTATGATATGGCTAAAACGCAGCTTCATCTTGGAGGCGGTTTTGTAAATTCTGGAAATAATAGTAATTTTGTAAGTTTTATATATTGCACAAATATAGCAAAAAATCTGCCTGAATGAAAGGGAATTTGCGGAAATATCTTCTTGCCCTGGCACTGTGTGCGGCCTTTGTGGCCCCCTGTGCCCATGCCAGAGTGTTCCGCCAGGCACCGGATTCCGTTGCCAAGGCTTCCCTTGACAGCCTGATATCGGCCGTCAGAGATTCATCGGCCACAAGCCGTGACAGCCTTTTCCGCGCAAAGAGAGACTCCGTTGCAAGGGCCGATTCCATCTCAAAGTTACGCGCCGATTCCCTGGACCTCCTGAGCAAGAGCTCCCTGGAAGTCCCCGCATTCTCTACCGCCAAGGACTCCATCATCACGGATTTTTCCGGCGGCAGACGCATGATCTACTACTACGGCGGCGCAACTGTCCAGTACGAGAACATGAAGCTCACCGCAGACTACATAGAGTATGACATGGATGCCAATACCGTGTATGCCAGGGGCCAGAAAGACACCCTCACGGGTGAGTGGAAGGGCCTCCCGGAAATGACGGAAGGCGCCCAGACATACAAGATGGATGAGCTCCACTACAACTTCGACTCCCGCAAGGCACGCATTACAAATATGGTCACCAAGGAGGCCGAGGGCATACTCCAGGGCAAGAAGATCAAGATGATGCCGGACAAGTCCATCAACATGCGTAACGGCGTGTACACCGTCTGTGACCTTGAGCATCCGCACTATTACCTTAACCTCACCATGGCAAAGGTAATCACAAAGCCGTCCCAGAAGACGGTCTTCGGCCCGGCATGGCCGGTGATAGCGGATGTCCCCGCCTTCCCCATCATCCTCCCCTTCGGCTTTGTTCCAAAGAAGCCTTCCCGCGCTACGGGTATGCTCATGCCCACTTTCGGTGAGGAGCAGGCCCGCGGATTCTACATCAGGGATGCGGGTATGTACTTTGTGTTCGGAGACTACTTCGACCTTTCAGTCACCGGAGACTACTACACGCTGGGTTCATGGGCCATAGACCTTAACTCCAGATACAAGGTCAATTACAAGTTCAACGGATCCATCTCCCTCACCTACTCCAATGACCAGGCCGGTGAAAAGGGCAGCTCGGACTTCGTCCAGTCCCGTAACTTCGGCCTCAGATGGTCTCACACCCAGGATTCCAAGGCCCATCCCGGAACCACCTTCAGCGCATCCGTGAACTTCTCCAGCCCGTCCAACAGCCGCTACAACGCCCGAAGCGTGACGGACGCCCAGCAAAACCAGATCAGTTCATCCATTTCCTATTCCCATAACTGGAACGGAAAGTTCAACCTGAGCATCAACGCCCTCCATAACCAGAACTCCAGGGACTCCAGCTACTCTTTCACCCTCCCCAACATCACCTTCAACGTAACGCGTTTCTACCCGTTCAAACGTAAGACCAGGGTTGGAAAGGAGCAGTTCTATGAGAAGATCTCGTTCGGTTATTCCACCTCTTTCCAGAACCGTATCAACTTCAAGATGAGGGAACTTCAGGACTTCGTGATGGACGAGACCGGCAATCACGTAACCATTATCGACGAACTGAACAACAAGACATACCGTGAGAAGGCATTTGGAGATTCCCTGGCCATAAAGGCGCTTGGGAAACTCACCAACGGCATGACCCACAACTTCCAGATCGGCCTTCCAAACTTTACGCTGTTCAAATACATCAACGTAACGCCCAGTATCTCATATGGCATGAACTGGATGTTCTCCAAGGGTGAACAGCATCTGGAAAATGAACTGGACGCAGACGGAAACCCCATCATGGTAACGGACAAGAACGGACAGGAGGTAATAGCCCAAAAGCTTGTAAGTGACCCCGGAACGGCATTCAACGGCTTTGGAATGACGCACACGTATTCCGGAAGCATGTCCATGAGCACCCGTATATACGGTATGTTCAATTTTGGAAAGCATCGGCGTGTACAGGCAATACGCCATGTGATAACGCCCTCGATGTCCCTCAGCTTCTCTCCGGAAAAAGGTACGGCATTCAACGGCTGGCGCACTCTGGACCCGTATTACGACAAGAGAGGCACCTTCCACGACGTAACCTGGTACAATATATACAGTATCAGCGGTAACCACAATAACGCCTCCCCTCCCGGAAGGGGTAAGAGCGCCACTATGTCCCTGTCATTCGGCAACAACCTTGAAGCCAAGGTAAGGGATGTGCGTGACACCACCGGTACTGGTTCAAAGAAGGTAAAGCTGCTGGACCAGCTGAACATCAACACCAGCTATAACTTCCTGGCCGATTCCCTGAGGATGAATAATATCGGAATATCGGCCTCTACAAGGCTTTTCAACAAAGTCAGCATCAGCGGTAACCTGAACTTTGACCCTTACGCCATCAACGAGCAGGGAAAGAAGATCAATAAGCTCAACATCGTGGCAACCGGCGTGCCTGCAAGGCTCACCAACGCATCCCTGTCGGCCTCCTATGCCATCAACGGTAAGGGCGCAACGGACGGAGACGACGGCACCCGCTCCGGCAAGGGCGGAGGAAGCGGCAGCGGCGGTTCCGGGGCAACGGCTTCATATGAACGCATATACTACCACCCCATCACCGGAGAATATATCCCGGGCGGATACGTATATTATATGAACAGCAACGCGCCCTGGAGCGTGAATTTCAGCTATAGCTTCAACTATTCCAAGAGCTACACCTATCAGAGTACCACCAAGGAACTAATTGAGAACAAGCGCTTCACCCAAACCCTCAATGTGAGCGGAAACATCAAGCTCACGCCGCGTCTGAGCATCCAGGCCACCTCCGGCTTCGACATAATGGCCATGAGGTTCACAACCACCCAGCTCAGCGCCACCTATGACCTCCACTGCTTCAATATCGCCCTCTCCTGGGTGCCTATGGGCCAGTGGAAGAGCTACAGCTTCCGTATTGCCGCAAATGCATCGGCCCTTGCCGATCTCCTGAGATTCAAAAAATCCGACTCTTACATGGATAACATGTTGAAGTAATCGTTTTTTTTGTTACCTTTGCACTGGCTTTCCGTTCGGGATGCCATCCTTACTTGAAATATATTCTACATTTTTATGCCCCATAAACTAGCAGAATTAAACGCTATGAGCGAAGCAGAACTCAGAGCGCTTGGTGAAAAACTTAATATTAAAGGTGCCGCAAAGATGGACCTCCCTACCCTGGGATTCGCCATTCTGGACACCGAAGCAGAGATTGAATCCAAAAAACCTGTAGAACCAAAGCCCGCTGCCAAAAAGCGTGGTAGGCCCAAGAAAGAGGCTCAAAAGGCAGAGCCCGTAAAGGCCGATCCAAAGCCGGAAGTAAAACCGGAGCCCAAACCAGAAGCAAAACCCGCTGCTGCTAAGCCAGAGGTAAAGCCCGCCGATGATTCGGCGGCGCCCGCTCCCAAAAAGCGTGGGCGTAAGCCCAAGGCCGCTGCCGCCGCAGAGGGAGAATCGGCCCCTCCTCAGGCAGCCGCACCTGCAGCAGAAGCCCCCAAAACCTTCATCCAGAACCTTTTCGAAGACCTTAAGGAGGACGAAGCCAATCAGGATGCGCAGCCCGCGGCTCAGGAGCCCGGCAAAAAGGGTAAGAAAGGAAAGCGCCAGGATAAGCCTGCAGTAGATAAGCAGCCTGAGCAGCAGCCCCGCCAGGAACAGAAACAGCCGGAGCAGCCCAAGCAGCCTGAAAAGCCAAAGAGAATTGAGTTTGAAGGCTCCGTAGAGGCAACTGGCGTGCTGGAGATCATGCCAGACGGTTATGGCTTCCTGCGTTCTTCAGATTACAATTATCTAAATAGCCCTGACGATATCTACGTATCCCAGCAGCAGATAAAGCAGAACGCCCTCAAGAACGGAGACACCGTCACCGGTGAAATCCGTCCTCCCCGCGAAGGAGACAAATATTTCCCTCTGGTACGCATCAAGTTCATAAACGGCCGTACCCCGGAATTTGTCCGTGACAGGGTCCCCTTCGACTTCCTTACTCCCCTCTTCCCCACAGAGAAATTCAATCTCCTTGGCCACGGTCATGAAAAAGACCAGAGCATCCGGGTTGTGGATATGTTCACGCCCATCGGCAAGGGCCAGCGCGGCCTCATTGTGGCTCAGCCAAAAACCGGTAAGACCATGCTCCTCAAGGCTATCGCCAATGCAATTGCCGATAACCACCCTGAGGTTTATGAGATTGTGCTTCTTATTGATGAGCGCCCTGAGGAAGTTACTGACATGCAGCGCAGCGTCAAGGCAGAGGTTGTTGCTTCCACCTTCGACGAACCTGCAGAGCGCCACGTCAAGGTTGCCAATATGGTGCTGGATAAGGCCCGCAGGCTGGTTGAATGCGGCCACGACGTAGTTATCCTCCTGGATTCCATCACACGTCTTGCACGCGCCTACAACACCGTTCAGCCTGCTTCCGGCAAGGTTCTCACAGGCGGTGTGGACGCAAACGCCCTCCAGAAGCCCAAGCGTTTCTTCGGTGCTGCCCGTAACATCGAAGGCGGCGGTTCACTCACCATCCTTGCAACCGCACTTACGGAAACCGGTTCCAAGATGGACGACGTTATCTTTGAGGAATTCAAGGGCACCGGCAATATGGAACTCCAGTTGGACCGCAACCTCTCCAACAAGCGTATCTTCCCTGCCGTCAATCTGGTTCTCTCATCCACACGTAGGGATGACCTCCTCTATGATGCTTACACCAACAACCGCATCTGGATCCTCCGTAAGCTTCTCTCCGACATGAACCCCGTAGAGGCCATGACCTGGATGCAGCAGCACATGGATGAATTCAAGACCAACAAGGACCTCATTGACAATATGTCCAAGTTCTCAAGGTACGATTAATGAAGAATCTGTATTCAGACACTATAGTTGCTCCGGCCACCATACCAGGTACCGGAGCAATTTCCATTATACGAGTAAGCGGTCCGGAGGCCTTCCGTGCAGCTGATGCAGTGGTTTCATTAAAATCCGGAAGTATCTCTAAGAAAGACGGTTACACTATCCATTATGGTAGTGTATACGCATCGGACAAAACTCTTCTTGACACCGTCCTTGTCTCAGTCTTCCGTGCCCCGCACAGCTACACCGGAGAGGATTCCGTAGAGATCTCAACGCACGCATCGGCATATATAGTATCTGAACTCATAAGGCTTCTGACGGAAGCCGGCTGCCGTATGGCTGAACCAGGGGAATTCACTAAACGCGCATTCCTTAACGGAAAGATGGACCTTGCTCAGGCAGAGGCAGTTGCCGATGTTATCTCATCCACTACTCAAGCTTCACATCGCGTTGCAATGAACCAGCTCAGGGGTGGCTTTTCAAAGGAATTGGAGGGTCTGAGGACTCAGCTCCTTGAGATGGCTTCCCTGCTTGAGCTGGAACTTGACTTCAGTGAGGAAGACGTGGAGTTTGCCGACAGGAAAAAGCTTATCTGCCTTGTGGAAGGAACCCTCTCCCACGTTGAGAAACTGGCCGCTTCCTTCCATCAGGGCAACATGCTTAAAAGTGGAATCCCGGTAGCAATAGTGGGTGCAGTGAACGCCGGAAAGAGTTCACTCCTTAACGCGCTTCTTGGAGACGAACGCGCAATTGTCTCCTCCGTTGAAGGCACCACCCGGGACACAATCGAGGAAATCCTCCAGATTGAAGGGCTCTCCTTCCGCTTCATAGATACTGCCGGAATCAGGGAGTCTGAAGACACCGTGGAAAAGATAGGAATTGAGAGAACTTACAGTAAAATTTCCGCTGCGGAAGTGATCCTTGGAGTGCTTGATTCAAGCAAAAAATCCGCAGATTTCCAGGCCGATCTAAGGCTTATCATGGACAAGATTTCAGGCTCCTCCGCCTCAGTATTTCTCCTTCTAAATAAGGCCGATAAATTATCGAATTGCGATATTAACAATTTTGTTACAATGACTAACAATATTGTTACATCGTTTGATATTAAGGCAAATATACTCGCGCTGTCTGCAAAGACCGGTTTGGGGCTTGAGAAGCTGAAATCGGCCCTTTTTGCCTCTGAGAAGGCGCTCCTTACGGCAGAATCCGGCACCCTTGTCACCAACCTCCGGCACTATGAGGCGCTTACATCTTCAGCCTCCTCCCTGAGGCGCACGGCAGAAGCTCTCCGCACTGGCATCCCAACGGATTTAGTGGCTGAGGATCTTCGCGCCGCCATCGCCTCCGTGAACCTCATCCTTGGCAAGGACCTTGGCCTCTCCCCGGAGCAAGTCCTCCACAACATCTTCGCCCACCACTGCATCGGCAAGTGATTACACTGCGGTTTGCAGCAGCTACGCGGGCCGGGATGAGTTTGTCCACCTTCCGGTCATAGGTCATGAGGCCGTTGGTCTCACGCTCCACATCCGTAGTCTGGGTATAAACGGCAGCGGCGCAGCCCTCACGGACAAGAGGAATCAGCATCCGGGCGTACTCCTCGTATTTGGCGGTTGCGTCTTCAGAGGTGCCAAGTTCCACATATCCCCAGTTCTTTCCGGTTTCCCAGGTATGGTCCTCCACAATAAGGCCGATACCGCCGTATTCGCCCAGGACGTTAACCATTTCCGGATCCCAGATCCTCATCTGGGGGTGGGGATAGTGATGGCTGTCAAGGATATCTCCAACGCCGCCGGAAATCCAGTTGCCTCCGGAAGCCATGTTGACCGGACGGGTAGGATCCTCTGCCTTTGTGAAATCCACCACGGCCTTTGTGTCAAACTGTCCCCAGGCCTCGTTGAACGGAACCCACACAACGATGCACTGGAACTTCTTGGTCTGGTCAAGGATGTCCTTCCACTCGCTTATGAAGTTTTCCCTGGCCTGGGGAGAGAGCTGGTCAGAATTGCCGGCGTCATAGACATCGGCCCCCTGAGCCCAGTCGTCCCTCTTCTTGTAGTTGCTCACGCAGGGCATATCCTGCCATACCAGCATGCCAAGCATATCACAGTAGTAGAACCAGCGGGAAGGTTCAACCTTGATATGCTTGCGAATCATATTGAAACCGTATTCTTTGGTCCTCTCAATATCATATCTTAGGGCCTCGTCACAGGGAGCGGTGTAGAGGCCGTCGGGCCACCAGCCCTGGTCCAGCGGGCCAAACTGGAAGAGCGGCTCACCGTTGAGAGCCAGGCGGCGGTGTTCACCGCCAGCAATGGAAATCTCACGGAGCGAGGTATATCCGTTCACCTGGTCTATCACCTTGCCGTCTTTCAGGAGAGTGAGTCTGAGGCCGTACAGGTAAGGGCTGTCCGGAGACCAGAGCCTGGGTTCCGGGACTTTGAGGACGGCCGGAGAGCCATCGGCAATGACGCTTGCAAGGACCTTGCTGCCAGGCTTTTCCGGATTGTAGCCAATCCCGCCTTCTATGAGTTCAACTTTTACCTGACCCTCGCCGCACAGCTTGGGAGAAACGGTGAAACTTCCTTCCTCAACGGAACTTGTGAGCTGATAGTCTGCAATGTAGCCCTCCTTGGACACGGCCTCCATCCATACGGTCTGCCATATTCCGGAAACCGGGGTATACCAGATCTTGCCGCGTGAGGGGCTGAAGGTCTGCTTGCCCCTGGGCTGGAGGTCTCCGGTCTCCGTAGCGTCAAGCACCTTCAGGATTATCTCCTGAGAGGCCGATTTATCAAGGTAAGGAGAGATGTTGAAGTTGAAGGCCGTATATCCGCCCTGGTGAGAACCGGCATACTGCCCGTTCACCCACAGCTCGCAGGCCCAGTCAACGGCATCAAAATGAAGCAGGACATCCTTGTTCCTCCATTTCCCGGGCAGCTTGAACTCTCTTCTGTACCAGAGGGCGTCATCGGCGGTAAGGCTGCCGGCTACGCCGGAAAGGGAAGACTCAAGGGGGAATGGCACCAGTATCTGCCCCTGTGCGCCAGGCATTGTCTCTCCGCCCTTAGGGCCGATGGCATAGTCCCACAGGCCGTTCAGGTTTACATAGGAGTTTCTGACCATCTGGGGCCTGGGATACTCCTGATGCACTTTCTGAGGGTTAATCTGCTCTGCCCATGCGGTTTTAATATGTTCTCCGGCGGGAGCCCAGTCTGTAGCTTGCTGTCCGCAGGCCGTCATCAGAACAGCCAGGACCAATACTGAGAACTGTTTCATTATTGATTCGTTTTAATTGTTTCTTTCAAAAAGTCAATTTCCGACTGGCTGTATGGCGTGTAGTCGTTCCACAAGATGCTGTGGAACCAGACGTCCGGCTCTCCGTCGGATGCCTTGTGGCCCCAGGGGAAGCGGTACTCGCACTTGCCTTCTGCAAGTCCCCAGTTAAGTGCGCCCACCTTTTCCTTTTTGAGAATAGGGAGGCAGTCCTGGAAGGTGGAGCCAAAATTCCTTGCAAGGTACTCCTGGCAGATCAACGGCCTGCCATAACGCCTGAGCATTGAAATGAAGGTTTCAAGTTCCTTGGGAGGATAGTAGCAGTGAAAAGAAATGATGTCTGAATTCTCGCACACGAACGAGACCATGTCAAGCTTTGTAAGCTCACCTTTCTGGCCGGGACGGATCCAGATGGGAGAAGTAAGTGGCTGTGACGGCCTCACTTCCCAGGCCCATTGATACATGTTTTTCATGAACTCAAGGCAGTCTCTCCCGTCCTTGATATTCTCCGGCTCATTGTAAAGGCACCAGTAGAGGATTCTGGAGTCGTTCCCGAAGGTTCTCAGAATATCCTGCACATAGGCCTTGAACTGAGGCCACTGGTCCCTGTCAAAGAAATACCTGTCCAAAGGGCTGTGGACCCATCGGCCTCCTCCGTGGACGCCCTCCAGGGGAGCGGGCTGGGGGCCGGTCTCACCCTCACCGCCGCCGTTGGTGCAGAAAGTGAACGTCACTTTTATGCCGTGAGAGTGCGCGAGGGTAAGGAGACTGTCTATCCTTGACTTGAAGCCTTCTGCGTCCTGAAGCCATGGCAGTTCATGCATATATACCCTTACGGTATTGAATCCTATCTGTTCACAGATGGCAAACTCGCGGTCAAGCACCTCGGGGTTGAAGGTATCGGCCTGCCACATTTCCAGCTGGTTTACCGCATACGTGGGAACATAGCAGCAGCCAACCGGCCACGGCGTCCGGTCCCACCACTGCCCGGCCTGCTCCACTGTCCACTGGGCATGCTTTCCTGTCACCGAGCAGCTTATCAAGGATGCGGCAAACGCCGCCAAAAACAATAATCGCTTCATTTCTTCTGTATTTTGCCTTTTACCGTGACAATTGTACCCCTGTACTGGGTGACAAGCAAGATGCAGTCGTCACCAAGGTCACAGAGGGAGTTCCAGAGTCCGCTGTACTTGGTCTGGTCTATATCTACCGCTATAGGTGCTTCCGTCATGGGGCCAAATATGGGAGAGGCCGATGACGGGATGGGGATCACGAACACCGCGGGGATGCAGTGGTCGTCTTTCAAGGGCTCGTCTGCGCCCTCGGAAGACTGGCAGCTTACTACAAAGTAATTGTCTGTGTGGATGATGTAAGGAGCGCCACAGTATATTCCGTCCTTAGGCTTGAAGGGGTAGAAACGTCTGGCGTCGCCAAGCTTGATTTCCTCCGGCCAGTTCTCATCCAGAGTGCAGGACATGCCCTGTATTTCCATGGCGTACTTGGAGCCTCTCTCATTCTTGTGCTCCACAACAAGGTACATGTATCCGTCCTGGATGGTCACCACGGGCATACCGTCCCATCCGCCCTGGGTGTGACAGACTATCCTTTCAGGGCCCCAACTGTCTCCGCCGTCAGAAGATTCCACAACGGAGATATTGTTGCTCCGGTTGTCACCTACGGCATAGTAGGGAGTGTTGTCTGTGAAATACACCTGCACCCTTCCGTCCGGGAGTTCCAGTACAAAGGGTTCCCATGCCCCCTTGGAGGCATCAACATCCCATGTTCTGGAAGCATAGACCGTACGTTTTTCGCTCCATGTCTTCCCGCCGTCATCTGAAACGGAGCACACTATGGAAAGCGGATGGATAGATGTCCTGTAATCTACCGGCCTGAGGTTGGACGCATAGATGATTCTTCCCGGATGATAGGGATTGGAGTCTGACAGCTGGGCGAATTCCGCATTGGAGCAGCGTACCAATACGCTTCCCTTTTCGTTGCTTGCGGTGAAGCTCTCCATTGCCATTACAGGCTCGCTCCAGGTGACAGCATTGTCACTGCTGAACATGGCGTAGGCATTGCCCGATGCGGAATAGACCAGCATCAGGCGCCCGTCGTTAAGCCTGTGGACACGCGCATAACCGCCGCTTACCACGGGGATGGGAGTTGACCAGGACACCGTGTATCTGGCAGGTTTGACGGTCTTTGTGCATGCCGGGATTGCCACCATCAGCAATGCCAGCGACAATAAGAGCTGTCTCATATCTCAAGAAGTGTATTTTGCTTTTTCAGTATTTCCTGAAGGGCGGCAATATCCATGTCCTGCGCCTTATTGGACCTTGTCACAGTAAGCGCCGCGGCATCTCCCGCCGCCTGGCCGGTCACAAAGCATGTTGCAATCTCACGGGCATCCCAGGTAAGGCCCTCATCGAAGCCGAAGCATCGGCCCGCAACCAGAAGGTTGGGAGTCTTCTGGGGAACAATGGCCCCGTAAGGGATTTGCCAGATGGGCCTTTCTTTCTTTGTAATCTTCCTGCCCTTATACGGTATGGTGGCCGATCCTCCGCTGAAGCCAATGGCGTCGTCATACCTGACGCCGGTCATCGATTCTTCCAGCGTGACGGTGCGCATTGCCTCAAGCACACGGGTTGTCCTCACGCCTATCTGGCCCGGGGTCTCAAGGAGGAAGGCGTTCCTGCATCCTTCACGCGAACGGAGTTCCTGGGTGCGCTCCCACATAACCTTGCGGTGCTTCTGCTGAAGTCTTGAAATGTTGAATACGTCCAGGCCATCCTGGTCTGTCTCTCCCTTCATGTGAAGAAGTCTCACGCCCTTGCCGGGTAGTTTGGTCCCAAGCTTCACGGATTCTTCTATGCCGCCAACTCTCCACATTGCGCCGATGTCGTTCTTCTGCACGCGGAAGGGGTCTCCCGTCCGGGAGAATATGTCTCCGTCTCCGCTGGCATCTACAACGGCCTTTGCCCTTACGGCCACTCTTCCGCTCTTGCATTCAAGGATGACACAGTCTATCCTGTCTCCGGACATGACTACCTGGGATGCGGTGCAGTTATAGAGCACCTGGACTCCGTTCTCATCCATCATCAGGTCCATCACATACTTGGCGGCCTCGGGATCTACAGACGGGTCCTTGGGATTGAAGGCCATGCCCAGGTCAAAGAGCCTGCCGCATATCTCGTTGGAGAAGCCGTACACGCACTTTGTCCAGCTCCCGTTTTTGTGAAGACCGTGAGTGGAAAGGACCGGTGTAACAATTCCGCCTGTCCACAGGCCTCCAAGGCATGCGTATCTTTCAAGCAGCATCACGGATACGCCGCAACGGGCAGCGCTCACCGCAGCAGCCACGCCTGCAGGCCCTCCACCAACAACGAGCACATCCACAGAGCCAATGACAGGAATCTGCCGGGCGGGTTCATTTACCCAACCCTGACTGGGCACGTGAGATCTCTCTCTCTGGACGGCACAAGACTGCGCAACGCTACCAAGACCAAGAAGGGACAATGCTCCGGTGCCGATGGCGGTATTTTTCAAAAACTTTCTTCTGTCCATTACTACTTGTTATATCTAACAGATAAATAATTCAATGAGTTGTCGCATTTACTCGACTGGTCTTCAACGCTGTCAATACTGCCACCGTCGTAAGAGTTGCCGGTACCTGCAGCTTTGGAGATTGGAATCAGTCTCACGCAGACTTTTGCCTTATCCCAAATCTCGGCATCATCAGGGAGAGTGATGCTGATGTATTTGTGTCCTGCGGTCTGCCAGTTCCTGCGGCCAGAAGTGAGAGCGAAATCCGGAACGGTAAACGTTCCTGCAGAAATCCAGTCGGAGTCATCCACGGAATAATCCATTCTCCAGTATCTTGGCGCACCGCATCTCATACCGTATCCATTAACAATGCCAAACTGGACAGACATGGGACTGTGGGTTTGATCTATACCTTCGGTAGAGAACTCTACGCACCAGTATTTTGACGTAGTCCATGCCGAGCAGCTCCATGCCTGGTTTTCTGTGATGGACCACATTCCATAGTTGGAGGTATCCAATCGGCTCCAGTCCCTTTTTGGAATTATCCTTCCATTAGCGGAGCCCTTCCTGGCAGTAAGGTTGCCGTTGCTTGAGTATGTTGGCAGGACGGCGGTGGAATCGGCATTTGCAATGAATCTGGTGTATTCACAGAGAAGTTGCGAGAAGCTGTTGTCCCGTTCATTGGCAAGCCGGACATCTTCCCTGTGGACCGGCCGGATCTGGTAATAGCCGATGTCCCCGATATCTGTGATGTAATCCAGGGCCAGACCTTCTGAGAGCATCCTGTTCTGAGCATCTTTATCCCATTCAAAGTTGTCGCAATGCTCATGGACTATGACTCCGGTTACAGACCCGCTTCCAAGCGGCATGGCCTCCCCGTTTCTACCCCAAGAACATGTTGTGTTCACGCACATGTAGATATTGTCTCCATTATTGTCAAGCAGCACCATGGGATACTTGTTCATTATGGAAACCTGTCTGGTGTCAAGGGGAAGGAAAGGACCTTTGCCAATTGGAATCTCCACATCGTCAATGCGAACAAGAGTGTAGATGTCGTCTTCGGCAAGATCGCCGATGTGTTTTGACTTGGCGGTGAATCCTACCATTTCCGAGGATGCCATTATTGCATCTGTGGACACATTGGAAAGGACATATCTGAGCGGCTTCTGATATCTGGTCAGAGTTGCCCCATACAGGTCAATGGCCACATGGTCAAAGCGGGAAACCTTCTGATAGACGGCCGACGAGAAATCTACCCTGATTCCGGACGTGTTGTCATCGTTGGCAAGATAGAGGGCAGAGGATGAACCGGACAAATCCTGAATAACTGACGATACATTTCTGTTTTCAGCGCCATTACCTTCACTGTCGTCATTCAGGACAACGCCTTCCAGAAGAATATGAGAGTTTATGACAAGCTCTCCGGCAGAAGTCTTGAGAGTCTTTACTTCATTCACCCCGGCGTATGTCCAGACAGACTTTTCCGAAGCCTGGCTTACACATACCTGGCCGCTCAGACTGGCGCTGCTTATCATAATTGTTGCCGTCCTCAGAGAGTCCTGATAGTTTGCATCAACGTCAAAGCGGACGTCGTTGTTTTCTATACGGAGATGCCTGATCCAGGGTTCCGTGGATTCAATCAGGAAAAGGTCCGGATTCATAAGAGTGCGTATCCTTGCAGAGTATTCTCCGCCGGAAGCGGGCACAAGAACATTCTTCTGTACAATGTCAAGAGCCAGAGGGAGCAGACCCTTTTGCTTCAGGATCAGTTCAACGCGGATATCTCCGCCTGTAAGAATGATGACGCTCTCGCGGCTGACGCCCCTGTCTGCTTGGTAAGAGACGCAAAGCGACACGTCTCCTGAAAGCACAATCTCTTTAGAAGACGGATTGTCAGTGAACCATAGCCATGAATCGTCGGAAGAGATTGTGGCAGTCCATTCGTTGTCTGAAAGAACCTCAAAGACGGCCTTTCCGGCCTCGCTGCCAACCTCTTTAACCGGGTATTCACATCCAAGTCCATACAGAGTTGCCTTGTATGTTTCCTTCTCACAGGAAAGCGCAAGCAGGGCAATGAGAGATATGATTATGTACTTTTTCATTGCAGATACTCCTTATTGTCAAGGGCATAGCCCGAATATGTAACCTGGTCGGAAGGAATTGGCCAATACCTGTGGCATGGACGGATAAACTCCTGTATGTAGGTTCCGTCATTGTACAGCTGTGTCCTTTCGTACCAAATACCCCATCTTACAAGATCGAACTTTCTTTGGAACTCTCCAAAAAGCTCTCTTGCGCATTCCATCCTGATTTCCTCCATCAGGGCGCTGGCATTGTTTCCTACGGCCGACGGGGTGAGCTTGTCCAACCCGGCCCTGGTGCGGGTAATGTTCAAATAGTCGCAGGCCCCATCCATGTCGCCGAGCATAAGCAGAGCCTCCGCCTTGCCAAGCAATGCGCCTGCAAAACGGAACAGTTTGTAATTGTTGCTGTCCTTATAGTTGTACATACCGTAGCACCAGAATTTGTTTCCCAGCCAAGGGCGGTTGTTGCCGTTGGAGCTGACGGTGGTGAACCAAAGCACCGATGCTTTTTCCCTTGTATTGTCGGAAGGTGAATACCCCATCCATCTCCATGCAAGGTTTCCGGAACCGCCACGGGCAATATTGGCTCCTGCGGAATACTCTCCGCTGCGGAGGTCCTTTCCGCCATACGGCATCAGCCGCTGGTAATAATATGCGGTAGGGCGGGCCGATACAGATGTCCTGGCAAAGCTGCCAAGTTCCGGGATTGCAATACCGTTGTAAATGTCAGAAACAGGTACGGCGGCTTCAGGATCTTCCGTGTTGCCTGTTGTTCTGAGAGGCATGCACATACTGGCAATTTTACCGGAAAACTGAACGCCGTAGGCCTCCACAATATTACCCATCTCAAGAATTGACTCTGCTGTCCATTTCCTGGAGAAAGGAATATCGGTCAAAGGATAGGCTTCGCCAAACCCCGAGGGATTTGCCCGAAAGTCTCCGTAAATCTGTTCCAGCACGGTGAAGACGGTTACAGCGTCTTCCCATCGTTTGTTCCAGAGGCACATCTTTCCGGCCAGCATCAAACCAACTGCAGCCCCCATCCGGTAGTTGCTGTCTCCTTCATAAGAGCGGACAAGTTGCAGAGCTTCCTTTTTACCCATTTCTGCAGGAAGAAGGTATTCCATCAGCTGGTCAATCAGATAGTCTCTGGTGTTGTCTGCGCTCATGCGTGGGAGTTTGGCTACAGTGGCGCGGTTTTCTTCCGTAACAGGGTATGTGTAGAACGGGACATCTCCAAACGTACAGGTAAGGAGGTAATAGTACATTGCCCGGAGGATATAAGTCTCTGCGAGAAGCTTCTCTGACTGTTTGGCGGTGATGTGGCCTTCATCTACTGCAGATTTTATCACATCGGCCATCTCATTGCAGAGCATCACTCCGTTATAGCCGTTCTTCCATACAGTGCTGCCAATGCCAGGCCTGTCTGGAGAGATATTGCAGTTGGAGTTATAGTCGGTGGAGACGTTGTACATCATCAAGTCTGCGGCACATTCCGTCATCTGGAAGAACTGATTGCCGATAATACCCCTCAGCGGAGAATAACAACCGTTGAGGCCGGTGATTATCTGGGCCTCGGACTTGTAATATGTCTCACGTGTGGAGTATGAGTCCACCTTCTCTTTTAGAGAACAGGCGCTCACTGCAAGGGCGGCAGTAGCAGCGTATAACAATATCTTCGCCTTCATAATCAGAACTTTATCATAACGTTAACAACGGCAGTCATAGGACGCGGATATGATCCGTTGTCCAGTCGGTAAATGTTGGAAGAGGAATTCACGTCCGGATCAAATCCGTTATAGTTTTTGAAAAGCAGCAGGTTCTCGCCGCAGATTCCCACATTCAAGGCCTTTATTAAGCTGCGCTTTTTAACGGGGAAGTCGTAGCTTATTGACAAGGTCTTGAGTCTTAGGTAAGAAGCATCATGGACAATGCGGTCACTGGCCATAGTGTCATTGAATGTGGGGCGGGATATGTCTGAATCCGGTCTCAAGTCCGGATCCCATGCCTGGAGCATATACCTGTACTTGTTGTAAGCAGAAATTCCGGATCCCATCCATAGCTCGGAGAGGTTATAAATCTTGCCGCCTATGGAATACACCCAGTATATGCCGATATTGAGTCTTCTTCCTATCTTGAAGTCATTCTGCACGCCGCCGTAGACAACGGCATCGGCACTGCCAATGTATACGTAGTCGTTCTCGTCAAGAATTCCGTCGTGATTGAGGTCTGCATACTTGGTGCGGCCAACGTTGCTTCCCTTGGTGCCCGGCCTGATTGAAGACGCCCATTTGTGGGTGATCTCATTCCTGGCAACCTCTTCTTCGCTGTGCCACACACCCTCGTACTGATAGCCCCAAAGAGCGTTTGCGGGATAACCCTCCTTATAGGCGTACATGTACTGAGTAGGATTGCGTGGATTCAGGTACAGAGGCACGGCTTCTCCGCCGTTGCCGGCATCGACAACCATCTGACGGTTGTGGGAAACTGTCAGTGTAGTGCTCCAGGTAAATGAACGCGCTCTTACGTTTACGGTATTCAGGGTAAACTCCACACCGGCATTGGATGTTGCGCCGGCATTTGTGAAGTAGGTGGTGAAACCGGTGGTCTGCGTAGTCCTCATGGCAAGAAGCAGATCGGATGTTCTGGAGAGATATCCTTCGGCCTCCAGATTAATCCTGCCTCCTAATACAGAGATGTTCATTCCCACATTCAAAGCGTCTGTCTTTTCCCAGGTAAGATTGCTGTTTGGCAGTTTGGAAGGAGTCTGTGCAAGGTTTACCCCGTTGCCAAACACCCAGTCTCCAGGAGCAGCATACAGAGTGGGAATGGTCATATAAGGTGATACGGCATCATTACCAGAGCGGCCGGCACTTAGTCTAAGCGACAGGTCGTTTACCCAGTAAACTTCACTCATGAATGGCTCGTTGGAAATGGACCACCTCAAAGCCAGGGCAGGGAACAGTCCCCATTTCCTTCCTTCGGAGAAGTTGGAAGCCCCGTCGGCACGGAATGTCGCCGTTACATAGTATCTGCGACGGTAAGACCAGTTGGCCCTTCCAAGGACAGATAATTTTGTCTTATAAGTGTCATAGCTGGTCACACGAAGGTTGGCGGGATCCTGAAGACCGGCCATGTTGTGCCAGGTAAGACCGTCATCCAGATAACCGGTTCCGCGGTTGGAAGCATAGTCAACATTCTGCTGTTCTGCAGTGAAGCCGGCAAGCATGTCAAGGTCGTGTCCCTTTTTCTTCAGCTTGTACTCAACCGTTGTCTCGGACAGAAGCTTAATCTGTTTCACGTCTGTCCTGCTGGCCGATCCTCCTGTCTGGTCTGCTGCCGCAACAGGAAGGAACGAGGGATAATATGTTCCTGTTAAAGCATCATTGAATGTATATGACAGGCGAGTCTGAATGGTAAAGCGTTTCACTTTTGCCCTTAGCCAGGGTGCCAGCGAGAACACAGTCTTCTGCGATTCATTGGTGGCGTATTTCTGAGTCAGGTAAGGATTGTTGAATACGGATCCTCCGATGCTTTCAGAGTCTCCATACCTGTTCCAGATGTCTTCTGTTGTCAGAAGAGGACTCAGGAAAATAGCTGCGGAGGTGTTGGTTCCTCCGATGGCCGCCGTTGTGCGGTTTGTCCATTGACCGGTGTAACTTGCCCTCAGACCCCATCTTACGGCAGAGGTCAGCTTGGCATCGTTCCAGAACAGGCCGGACAGTCTCTTGTGTCCTGCGCCTTTCACAACACCTTTGGTGTCATTCCAGCCAACGGAAATAGAGTATCGGTTGTCTTTGCTGCCACCCTTGAGAGCCAGATAGTAGTCCTGATACATACCAGTCTGTGACAAGGCATCTATCCAGTCTGTACCACTGCCTAAAGATTCAGGATCCGGGAAAGGAGCTTTCCACGTAATTGGATCCGGCCTTCCGGCTGTCTGGTATGCGCACATGTTTCTCCACTGGGCGTATTCAGATGCATTCATGATGTCCAGTTTCCCTGCAATTTTTGACAGACCCACGCTGGACTTGAATGTCACGTTGATGGGGGATGCCGGAGAAACACCGTTGTCAGTAGTGACAAGTATAACTCCGTTTGCTCCCCGGGAACCATAAATGGCAGTGGAAGAAACATCCTTCAGGATGGAAATGGAGACAATGTCAGAATGGTTGATTTCGCCAAGGTCCTGTACGGCATCAACAATTCCGTCAACTACTATCAGCGGCTGATTGCCTGCCGAAATTGACCTTGAACCACGTATCTGGATGGTTCCGGCTTCACCGGGCTCACCATTCTGAGACATAAACTCGGCTCCGGCAACCCTGCCCTGAAGAGCCTGGCTCACAGAGGACACCGGCGTACCGGAAAGGCTTTCCACATCTACTACGGAAACCGATCCTGTAAGGTCGCTCTTCTTGGATGTTCCGTAGGCAATGACAACAACCTTGTCCAGCACCTCGGATGCAGCCTTGAGAGTGATGTTCAGTTCTGTCCTGCCGTCAACATGCTCCACAACGGTGTTGTAACCAATGCAGGAGAACTCCAGAAAAGCGTCCGGAGTTGTCAGAATGGAATAACGGCCGTCCGTGTCGGTCATTGTTGCGCGACTCGGAGCATTTTTGTCCACGACGCCGACACCGGGTACGGTTTCACCAAGTTCATCCGTTACGATGCCGCTCACCTGTATCTGCTGGGCATGCAATACCGCAGCAGCAAACAGTAATATCAATATTAGCGCTGTTCTTCTCATCACCCGTTCAATATTCCAATGTTAACACAATAGGCCGATGTTCCATTGCTGAAACAGGTTTGTCTGCCAGTTTCACTCCCACTACCTTGGAGAGTATGGTTCTGGACACATAAGCGTAATCGGCCTGATATGAATGGCCGCTTTCCGCATCTGTCCAGGTGCTGATATAATTCTGCTCAGAGAGCCACAGACAATCATACATGTTGTTGGTCCATGCATATTTGTCCGACTCAAAAGCAGCATCAGAGCTGTCCTTAGGATACCATGCGGGAGTTTTGGAATATCCGGACTGCATCATGGACAGGTGGAAGAACTGTCCTCCAACCACCCAGTCGGCGCCTGCGCCGGCGGTGTTGATAGTCTGTTCAAGCAGTTCGCGGAACATGGCGTCCTTATTCTCGCTTGATGAGAAATCGGCAGCCACAAAGTTGATTCCGCCAAAAGTTATTACAGAGGCATCTGCCCCGGGGATTGGCGTCCCGGCCTCCGGCTCCAGGAAATGATCTCCACAGGCCACGACATCAAAGGATGAAGCCCACTGGGCAAGGGCGCTTTCCGCTTCAAGTCCAGCTGCACTGCAATATGCAATTTCCATTGTCCGCAAAGCGGGGACCTGGAATTCAATCTTCACCCCGGGAGCATCAGACACCTTGCAGGATGGCAGATTTGAGCCAAAACCACGTTGTGACAGAAGCAATGTGTCGCACCTGCTCTGCTCCTCTGTAATGAGCAGTATCCTTGCCCGGCGTGAGGGACGGATATCCGACATGTCGGATGTGTTTGAATCATAGTTTAAGGTAAATGCGCCGTTG
The DNA here is from genome assembly GCA_900321715.1 of uncultured Bacteroidales bacterium. Taxonomy (GTDB): domain Bacteria; phylum Bacteroidota; class Bacteroidia; order Bacteroidales; family UBA932; genus Cryptobacteroides. Next base: position 26,168 of record ONXC01000011.1, read on the forward strand.
TCTTTGCCACAGATGACGTCTGTCCCTACCCAGCCGGCGGTGCCGTCCACGCACACTTTCCATCGGCCGGTAGTCTCAACACTCACGGAAACAGAACCGGGCTGGGCTCCGACGCGGATTTCTCCAATCAATAATCCGGGAGCAATGGGGGAACTCTCTTTTGTGCATGCGCCCACTACCAGGGCGACAGCCGTGATTAATACTATTCTCCTCATAATCAGTCCTCCTCCAGATATCCGTCTTCCCTGCCAAAAGCAGACAGGTTGCCGGTGTCAATTTTTGCATATCCTTCCAGGAAGCCGTCCTCCGTGTGGAATCCGGAGAGACCATCGGCCGAAATAGTAAGGGAGGAGACAGGAAAACCGGTTTCAGAGATTCTCTTTATCTCCACCTGTGGCAGGTGGAAAACGGCATTTCCTTCGTCCTCAATGTAAACGCTTAGAGTAAGGTCTTCATAAACGGCAGGAGGAAGAACAAACAGGAAGAAATGGTCCTGGGAGCCGATACCCTCTCCGCAGTTAAGAACTATTGAATCTGACGCCCACTGGTCCATTGTAACCTTTCCGTCTGTTGAAACCGTTCCGTTCCCGGAAATGGCCTTGCTGGAAGATTGTATTGCCATGGAATTCACAACAATGAGATTGTCAAGGACAAAGCTGACAGCCAGCATTCCAAGCGGATAATGGAAGCGGAGTACGCCTGCGTCAAGAAAAGCATACGCGTCGCTGCAGATGGAGAGGAAATGCTCTGCCATGCTGCGTTCAACATTCAGATACTGTGTATGCTGAATGACGGTGGGAATAGCCCATGCCGATGCCGTAAATCCCTCGGAGTAGGGATAGACGGCCGACACTTCTGCGCCAGAAACCAGCGGGCCGTAGAACTCTGACTCGTTCTTGCCGGCTCCGGCCTTCTTGAGAATATACATGGCGTTGTTGCCGGATGTACTCCCAAAAACGCCAATCTTGGCGCCGCTTTCCCAGTTTGCGGGGGTGGTTGAGGTGCCCAGGCCGATTGCTTCGGTCTGAGCGCGGAGAAGCGTGTATCCGTCGGGAGGCTCGGGGAAATCCACCTTTCCTCCCTGGCTGCACGACAATGCCAGCATTATCGCCGCGGGTATTATAATGTGACGTCTCATAATCCGCTCCAGTATTCGTTGTCAGACAAAGTGATGTCGCTGCCGGTATATGTCTCGCTGACCAGAGCCGAAGAGAAAGTCTCGGAAGTATATGTGGTGAGCGTTGGCGCCGGCACGTCTGCGTTGGTGTATTTGGAAACTCTCGCAAGGGAGATAGAACCGCCGAAAGAGCATCCTGAAATAACCGAGCCGCCAAGGGAAATGTATGATGCCATGTTACGGGCAACATTACAAGTCACGCCAAGTGCATAATTGCCAATGGTGTATGTGGCACTTTCCACGAAAGCCAGATTGGAATAGACCTTGGTGTTTTTGACAGAGAATGTGGTCATGACATTGCCAATGATACCGGCAACGGCAAAGGACTGCCTAAGGTCTGTGCCAAGTTTGGCATTTACCGTGCAGGAGTCAATGTCCAGCCATCCGCCGTATCCTACAAGTCCGCCGATGACTCCGCCGAAAGCATTTCGGCCGAAGAAGTTGGTGTTGGGAGTAATCTCTCCCACGGAAGTGCAGTTTTTGAGGCTGGCGGCAACCGTTGAGGAGCCAAACAGGGTTCCTGCGATACCTCCGCTGCACACTCTGCCGCCAGACTGGTTGGAGGCCGAGCTGCATACGCCATAGTTCCTGATTATTCCGCTGTTGGAGCAGTTCTCAAAGCTTACACTTGCAGGATTGGCGTCAACGGGATTGGCCGTGACATCACCTGATGCTTCAAATATTGCGCACACGCCAAGGATACCGCCTACGCTATACTGTCTTACAGGATTTTGTGACGGGTTCTCAACAGTGGTCAGGGAAATCATACCATCATTTGAACAGTCGGTGAAAGTGGCCGTACCGGACTGTGCCAGGCCAACCAATCCGCCAAAACTTGAGTGTATATAACCGGTGGTAAGACTGACGGGGTTAATGCTGATTGTGATTGCGGCTTTGTTTGAGCAGCGCTCAATGATGACGGAACCGTCCACCGTTGCAGCCAGGCCGCCAATGATGCTGTCAAATTTTCCGGTTTCACCTTTGGCATTGATGGTAATTGCACCCTCGTTTACGCAGTCAGAAACAACTCCGGTCTGGATGCTTTGAACAAGACCGCCAACACGCACGTCCTGGTTGTCAAGCACGGAATCATAGGTCATCCGGTTGATGACACCAGAGATCTTTCCTCCGGAAAGAGTGGCGGCAAGAGGAGCGGTATTTCCCGTGAAGGAGCCAACAAGTACAAGGTCTTTTACAGTCCCGCTAAGGGTTCCAAACAATGGATTCTCAGCGCTGGCTCTGGTGATGCTGTGCCCCTGGGCGTCCAGAATATACTTGAAAGAATCAATGGTAAGATCCTCTTCCAGGGTAATATCGGCCCCAAGCCTGATGGTTGTCCCGTCAAAGAGGAACTGTTTCTCCCATGCGGTTTGTCCCTGCGCGATGGATTCAACAATGGTTTTCCAATCTTCTGCAGAAATAACCTCACGGCCTTCAGGCATAAACTCAACAGTGCCAAAGTCTGTCAGCATTCCGGCGGTAACGGTTACTCCGGGCTGGGCAGTTTTGTTCATCCTGAGCCAGTTGCATGTCATGGGGCGGCCCTCGGAATTGGTGAAGAGAATCTGGAAACCGTCTGGATACTCACCTGCCGGAACGGCAAAATAGAAGGGAACGGGCTTTGCCGTTGACAATGTCTGAGTTCCAGAAAGCAGGTTGATCACATTGCCACCTTCAATAACTTCCAGCGAGCCATCGGCGGGGTCAAGCTTAAAGGCCCCGGTGATTGGTTTGCCGCTACTGATGAGTGAGGCCTGGACAATATCCGTATCCTCTCCTATCAGGGAAATGAGCAGTGCTCCGCACAGATTCTTGAGCTGGACGTGCTCATTCTCAGAATAGCCATACAGTATGGCCGATCCATTGCCAAAGGAAGAGGAAGAGTATTCCTGCGTCTTGGGGATGGTAATGGTGACGGGACCGTTTCCCTCCCAGTCCGCCGCACAGATATCTGCGGGATAGACTACGGAATACGGAGCCTGTGCTCCTCTTACCGTGAAATCGGCATGAGAAATGGCTTCGCCTTCCGGTACAATGACAGGCAGGGACTTATGCCCGTTTACATTGATTCTGTCGCCGTCGGACCAGTATACCGGGAGCGAGTCTCCTTCGTTGTTACCGTCCAGCCAGGTCTTTGTGCTGACAGTTCCGGTACTTACGCCCAATGTGACAGACGGCTGGTCCGGAAGACCAGTTTCTGTCAATGAGCACCCTGAGAGAAACAGCAGGGTGAGAAACAGGGGATACAGATTCTTTTTCATTATTCTTGGGGTTTTGATTGTCGTGCATACTCCTGAGGGAGCATTCCATATATGGATTTGAAACATTTGGCAAAATAGGAAGGGGAGTTGAAGCCCACGGCATAACATACTTCATAGGACTTTACGTTTCCCTTTGCCAGTAATTCGGCGGCCACCGTAAGCCTCCTCATATTGATAAAATCATTTGGTGTAGTGCCAAGCAGGGCCCTGACTTTCCTGTTAAGTGTACTGTGGCTGACAAATAGGATTTCTTCCAGGTTCTTTGCCTGGAACTGTGAGTCATCAAGATTCTCGCGTACGGCTTTTTCCAGCTTTTTCAGGAACTCTTCATCCTGGTTTGGCAGATTGTATTTTGAGATGTCCATTCCGGCCTCCGGCATCAAATAGTCTGCTCTGAGTTGTGACCGTTTTTCAAAGATGCCTTTTATGCATGCCTCCAGATAATCCATGCTGAAGGGCTTTTCAATATACAGGAGCGCTCCGTTTTCAATGCATCGTATCTTTGTGTCAACAGATGAGATGGCCGACAGTACAATAATGGGAATATGTGACAGGCTGAAGTTGCCGCTCACTTTCTTGCACAGTTCAACTCCGCTTATACCATGCAAGGCCACGTCGGTTATTATCATGTCAACTTTCTTCTGCTCAAGTACTTGGAGGGCAATCTCTGCTGACGGGACACCCACTACGCTGTAATGCTCGCTCAATTTGCTGTTCAGGTAAGAAAGGAGCGACGCGTTGTCTTCTACAAGAAGGATAACATGACGGTGGGCTTCCTTTGAAACCCCGGATGTCTGCACGGAATTGTCCGGCTCGGCCACCTGTTCTTCCTTTCGGGGAAGGGTGATGACGAATTCGGTTACAGGAGCATCTTCGTTCAAAGTGAGACTGCCGTTATGCAACTTTGCAAGGCTCTGTGCAAACGAAAGGCCTATCCCAAAACTCTGGCCGTATGGCTGATGTTCGGAACTGTACTGGACAAAAGGCTCAAAAATCACTTTCCTCCTTTCCGGCGGAATCAGGGCACCGTCATTTCTTACCCGCACAACTACTGAATCGGCATAGCCCTCAACAGCCACTTCTACTTTAGATTCGGCAAACTTCACGGCATTGTGAATAAGGTTTGACAACATCTTGGAAACGGCGTTCTTGTCGGCTTCAATGATAATCTTTTCCTGCGAGAAAGATTGTACCAGAGAGAGGTTCTTGTCGCGGACAGTATCTGAAAAATTGAAGCAGAGGAAGCGGGCCAGTTCAACAATATCAAAGCGTGTGGGGGAAAGAACATATCCGTGTTCTTCAACCCTTACGTAATCCAGCAGTTCCCGGACAAGTTGATCAAGGCTGTCTGCGGAGTTGCTTATTATTGTGGCTTCTTCTTTCAGAGACGGGTCAAGTTTGTCCGATGCCATCATCTTGTTGATGGGGGTATGTATCAGGGTGAGGGGGGTCTTGATTTCGTGGATGACGTTAGTGAAGAAGGTCATCTTATCCTTGAGCATTGCACGGTTTTGTCTGTCCACAAACGCGTCCATGCGTTTTCGCTCGTTTTCTTTCCTTATCCGGAGTATGATTGCTATTACACCGCTAATCAGCAGGAGGAGAGTTATCACTTCCAGCATTATTCCAGGGAAAGACGCCAGGAAATATGGTCTCACAATGACTGTGACATCTTTATGTCCGGGGCGCTCAGTTCCGTCAAGCCCAACGGTTTTTATTTTAAGAGTATAAGTGCCACGCGGGACATTGTACCACATTATTGTTCTGCCGTTGGTGGCATCAGTCCAGACCTCATCATATCCGTCAAGGCGGCACAGTATTCTGGTAGATGCAGGGAACGGTGCCGTTGGAGAGGCGAATGAGAAACCAAATGTGTTTTCACTTGGCCCAAGAGAGATCTTGTCCACCACATCGGGATTCTCTTTGCAAACGGAATGCTCTCCCGGACGAACGGTTTCGCCAAGCAGAACCATTTCTGATATGACAACATTGCCAGGCAGAACCCCGTCACGAAAGCTGTCCGAGCGGAAACGTATAAAACCGTTGGCGCTTCCAAACACCATGGATCCGTCGGAAAGTTTCAGGGCGCTTTTGGTAAAGTCATTGTCCAGCAGACCGTCTTCTACGGTAAAAGTCCTGGCCCAGTAGTTGTCCGGATTCAGCATCATAAGGCCTTTGTCGGAAGATATCCAGAGAACTCCGGACTTGTCTGGAATGGCGCGTCTGAGAAGGTCGCTCGGCATTGACGGGAGTTTGGCGCGATTGAATTCTTCAAATCCGCCACTCTCCTTCACATGGCGGAAACAACCGGAAGTGAAGCCAATCACCCATGCCTGCCCTCTTGAGTCCATTGTCACAGATGAGACCATTCCGGGTATCACGCTCCCGGTCTGCGGGCAGAAATGATCCGTGATAACATCCTTGGAGGGATCAAAAGTGTAAACGCCGTCAAAGTATGTTGCAATCCACATTGTCCCCTTGGAATCTTCGGCCATGCTCTCCACTATGAAATTGGACAGTGACTCAACAGGGATGAACGAATCTGAGGCGGAATGGTACCGTGAAACGCCAAGCGAGTAGCAGGCATATACCTGCCCGTCATTTGACTTATAGAAGGAAACCAGTCGTTGGTCTCCGGTTTTTTTGCCGGAATAATCCTTGATCCTGAATGTGCGCGGATCAAGTCTAATTACTCCCTTTTGCGTTCCCAGCCATACATAGCCATCTGCGGCACATACGCCAGTAATATCAATGGGCATTTCCGGGTTCTTGTCCCACCAGGACTCAAGAACTCCTCCGTCAAGCATCAGCAGTCCTTGTTTTTCTGTTGATATCCAGAGTCTGCCTTTTTCGTCTTCTGAGAAGCCTGTAACAATGCTTCCGCTCAGAGAGACGCCTTTGTTTGTCTGATAATAACGGCTGAAATTGTTGCTGAAGGTTGATGCGTGGTTGACTCCTTCGTATAGAGTTCCAACCCAGAGGCCTCCCCATTTGTCGGGAATGGCGTCGGTTACATAACTGCTGGACAGGGAAAAAGGATTGGAGGACTCATACTGCATAAGGCTTGTGGCCCCGCTTGCCGGGTCGCATCTAAGCAGACCGCAGGTGGTTGACATCCAAAGAGTCCCGGAAGCATCAGCCGTAAGGGCTGTTGGACGGTGCTCTTCGGGTTGAGTCCAAAGCGTGCGGATTGTAGATGTCCTCAGGTTCAGTTCCGACAGCCCGGACCGGTTGCCGGCGACGTAGAGTATTTCGTCAGAGCTAGGTGATACAGTAAGACCCTCTATGTCATCCCCGGAGTAAACAGAGCTGCCTTCAACCGGACGCAGAGAAGTGGCGTTTTCATCGGCATAATAGATATTATCATACAGGACCGCCAGGTACATTCCGTCAAGACGGTCAATGGCAATTCTGAAAATATTGGTCACCGGAGCTCTGTCGGGACTTGCCATCGGATGCTTTCTGAGTACTCTTTCTGAGGGATTCCAGGAGAAGAGGCCTTTGTCTCTGCTGGAAATCCACATCACGCCCTTGGAATTACAGGCAATTGCAAAAATTCTGTCATCAATGCTTCCTGCCATGGGGTCCAGCTGTGACAGGGTGCAGAAGCTGTCATTGTCATAACTGTAGATGACAACTCCGTGGTCTGTGCCAATCCAGAGATTTCCTTCGCGGTCTTCCTGCATTACATTGATGAAATCGGACGGTGAGCCGAAATCATTTCTGTCATATACCGTAATCCTTTTCCCGTCATATCTGTTCAGGCCCTTGTGCGTTCCAATCCATACAAACCCTCGTGAGTCCTTGTACAGTTTGCGTACGGCATTGTTGGACAGTGTGCTGTTGTTGCTGTCCATATGGGAAAACTGATATTCTCCGCCGTATAATGGGGCGGACAGTATCAGCAACAAGGGTATGAGCAGTGAGCGAAGTGTCATTGGGCAAAGAATCTGAATTGTGTCGTGGACGTGAAGCTCTCTCCAGGGCGAAGCAGTGTTCCGGGGAAGCGCTCCTGATGGGGAGAATCAGCAGCATGAATTGTCTCCAGAAGCATTCCGGCAAATTTGTCAATGGGACCGGTCTTGCCCATCATGGATCCGTTGAATCCGCGCCCGGTGTACGTGAGAAGGCAAGGCTCCGTTGTCCTTACCTCAACTCCACGTCCGCTCACGGGGTCGTACAGGACGACGGCCTTTTTTAACGTCCCGTCCCAGTCACGGATGATCCAGCAGGCAGACATGCCATGCATAAGCGCAAGATGTGGATCCGGCATGTCTATCCTGTAATCTACCCTGTGGGGAGTACGGAAGTCAAAGGGCGTTCCCTCTACGCTGACTACGGAGTCCGGGCAATAGCGGCTGTTGTTGCGGATGCAGCTGTCGGCCTCCACTTCCAGCACTTGTTCCATGACATAACAACTGCTTCCTCTCATATTGAAGTAGCTGTGGTTGGACAGGTTGACAAATGTTGGCTTGTCTGTTGTGGCCTCGTACTCTACAATGCAGACGTTGTCACCGGTGAGAGTGAAGCTGACACAGATATTGCAGTTTCCGGGGAAGCCGCCTTCTCCGTCAGGGCTTGTCCTGGTAAACCTGACACAACTGTCAGAGACAGCCTTGCCGTCCCACACAAAGCGGTCAATTCCATTGACCCCGCTGTGACACTGTACGGGAACTCCGTCCAGGGTCTCATTGGTTTCAAGTTGATAATCCACCCCGTCAATTGTGACGGTGGGGCCCTCGATACGGTTTGCGTAACGCCCTATTGTGCAGCCCATGAAACGGTCTGCATTCTCAAAGGTGCCAATATCCACGGGGCCCACAATCACGTCACCCATCAAACCGTTGCGGTCCGGCACCCGGATGGAAACTATCCGGGCACCGTAGTCGCACAGAGACATGCTTGCTCCTGAAGAATTGCTGATTGTGAAAAGATGTGTCTGCTGTCCGTCACTCAACTGACCAAAGCCTTCTACGCGAACGTCCGGCCCGCGCATACATGATGCTGTCAGCATAAATATGACAAGCAGACAGTTCTTCATTTCAAGATACCAAGATAGTAATTTGCCCACAAATTATCGTTACGTTCGGCCAAAGATTTTTTGAAACAACGCTTAGCTTTTCCGTTCCTTCCAAGGGCTTTCCAGCCAAGGCCCTGCTCATACCAGGCGGCAGAATTCACATCCTGCTCATAGGGCCCTCTGTCAAAGCTCTCAAAAAAGCGCTGGACATAATCCGTAACAGAAGCTTTGCCATGTGAGACCATTTCCCTGTACAGTCCCTTTACCTTGGCTTTGCTGTCAAGTTTCTTCATGGAAAGGGCCTTCTCATAGTTATAGACCGCATCCTTGGGCTTTATCTCCACGCCTGCAGACATCTCATAGTACTGCCTTGCCATCTGGGCATTGCCAACCTTCTCATAGGCAAGCCCAATGTTGTACCAGACCTGGGCGTCGCGGGGGCTGTATTCAAGATGTGCATAACCGTGATTCTCCGGATACTCGTCACTCATGAGCATAAAGTGAAGGGCCTTCTGGTTGTCTCCGTCCTTCCAGGCCTTGAAGCCGGAAAGCAGGCAGGCATCTACATAAATGTCGTGAAGGTCTTCAATGTGCTCCCTCCTGCTGTAGAAACGGGACAGAAGCGGTTCAAGCACCTGCTCATACTCTCCATGGAGGATTCTCTGACGAATGGCCCTGGTCTCGGAATCGTAACGCTTCTGGTACAGGTCCCTGCGGGATGCAAAGAGTTGGTAACGCTGTTCCAGAGGTGCATTTGCAAGTTCCATCACCTCGTCGCACTCGGTGAGGAAGATGGCGTTTCCGTCCTTATCGGCCTCAATTGCCTTCAGGTAGTATTCTATAGACTTTGAAAGGTCTTCCTTGCAGAACCTGTATCCCCAGGCAATGTTCCTGAGGGCCATTGCAAATCCCGGGTCTGCCTCAACGGCCTTTTCCCAGCAGGCCATCGCCTCTTCAGGCTGCTTCTGGTAAAGGAGGCTGCCAAGGTAGCACCAGCTGTTTGCCGACGAAGGAAGGTACTCGAGGGCTGTCCTCAGGACGGGGATGGTTTCCAGACGGAACATGAACACCCTGTCGGGGTTAAGGCTCTCTGCCTTAGTGAACCATTCGCGCGCGGCCTGGGAATCACCGTCAAGGTGCGCAAGCCAGCCAAGGTAATACTCGGCAGTCGGATAAGCGCCATGCTTCTCGCTCTCAAGGAGAACATTGCGGCAGTCATCCTCAAAACCGTTGTTCAGGTATTCCACGGCAAGGTCCATCATGCTTTCTGGCCTGTGCTGGAGTATTCCGTCCAGATCCTTCACAGACAGGCTGCCCATCTTCACAAGTTCGCTGCAGGCATAGTAGTCCAGAGGATGGAGTTCCTGCACGCTTCTTGCCATCAGGATGGCATCGGCCTTGCGGCCTTCCTTCCTCAGGAGGGTGGCATACAGATTCCTGGCGTCAATATTCATCCCGTTGTAGCGGACAGCCATATCGGCCTCATGCAGCGCCTTTTCCCGGTTCCCCTGGATGGAGGAAATCCTTGCCAGCTGCAGGTAGGAGGCCGATGCATACTCGTAATCCCAGGCCGCACGGTACAGGGTATCAATGGCGTCGGCATACTTTCCCTGGGCTTTGAGGACAAGGCCAAGGTTGTACATGGCCTCACCGTCGGCCACCCTGGTATAATTGGCGGTCTGCCTTTCCAGTGCCTTCCTCAGGTACTTTGCCGCAAGTTCGTACTCTCCGTTCTTGCGGTGGAAAATGCCCATCTGGGTGTTGGAACGCACGTCGCCGGGATCACGCCTCAGCACCTCCAGGAAATAGTCGTTGGGGTTGACGTGTGCCTGGTGGAACTGAAGGTTGCGCATGCCTATGTAGTAGAGTTCCTCCTGGTTCTTTACGCTTGAGGGCACGGGGTTCACCGGCTTCAGGCCTTCGGGAACAGGCTTTGTAAGGTCATGCACATAGGGATGATAGCTGATAAGTTCCTCTCCTTCAGAAGAGAGCAGTGTCATCGTAACCCCGGAAGGGTCCTCAAGTTCTGAGGGCTCTGTAATGAAGTCATCCCTATAGGGTTTGTCCGGAGCAATGGAAACCTTCTTTTCATACAGCAGCTTTCCGTCATGCGTAACGCGCACCACGGCGTCGTTTCTCACGGAGGTCACATTGGCTGCAAGGTGGACTTTCCCTTCGGGGCCCAGGTCCATGTTTACGGTTGCCTCCCTGTTTCCGCGGTTTACGTTCTCAAGGTCACGTATTCCATACCACCATGCGGTAAACTCCTTGGTCTCCCCGGGATTGATCCAGCAATAATCCGGCTGGTTGTCGGAGTAGGCCGATGTCATCAGCTCCACGTAGGGGCCGTCCTCGTCGGTAAGGGTGACGCAGTCCCAGGCATGGCCATAGTTCAGATGGCCCCAGGTCCAGAATTTTCCACCCTTGTTGATGTTGTGGTCTCCCACAAGCATGGTTCCGGCCTTCACTCCATGGTCATAACCTCCCACAAAATCGTCCTGCAGGTCGCAGATGAAAACGGAGTCTCCGGTAAGGGAAGGAAGGTTCTTCCACCAGCTTACATCCCGGCCGATAAAATCAGGATTACCCTTGTATGGTTCCTGAGGCACCGGCCAGTGAATAAAGCTGGATTTGTGGTGGAACATTCCAAACTCTGTGTTTTCCGGGAAGATAATCTGGTAGTTCTCGTTGGCATGGGTTGCCACGTTGTTCCAGTGGAGCATGGAGTTGCGGTCGGCCGTAGTGTTGAAGAACCGGCCCGTCACCTGGATGTAAGACTTGTCCGGGAAAAGGGTGAGGCCCACTTCCCAGCTCATGCCGTGACGGTTTTCAACTTCTCCCACCCAGATGGTCTTGGAGCCGTCGCTGTTGTGGGAAAGACGGTAATCCACCGGATACTGGCTGGTTGCCCTGTGGTGATGGAAGGCATTCCACTCCACACCTCCGCTTATCCATGCGCCAAGCATGCCCACATTTGCGGGCTTTATCACGTGCTGGCGGTAGAAGATCTCATAGCCATTGGTCTTGTCCGTGGCATAGAAAAGCCTGCCGCCAAGGTCTGGCAGGACGCAAACCTTAAGGTAGTCGTTCTCCAGGTAAAGGGCGCGGTGGACAGAATCCACTTTCTCTATAGTGGGGTTGTCGTTCATCGCGTAGGGATACACGGAACGCTTTGCCCTCTGATATGCAAAGTCTCTTTCAAATAGCGGCGCCTTCTCCGGGGGATTGACCCGGTATGTGGGCAGTTCTATGGTTCCTTCCCACACTTTTACTGGGCCGCTTTTGGCAGAGATGTGGCCGCCGCAAAGCATAGCTGCGGCCACAATAACCAAAAGCTTTCGCATTTTATTCCTTATTTGCCCTCATATGCACCGGGCCAGCAACCTTCCGTCTTCCTGGTGGTGCCAAGAGCGTCTTTCAGATAAGCTCCGTTCAGCCAAGTCGCAACGCCGGCACTAGGATTTGCCGTGTCAAATGCCTGGATTGCCTCCAGCACCCTGGCAGGAGTACCTCTTGTAAATCCAGCGGGGAGAGTGTTATTTGACTTCCAGAGTATGTGTTCAGAATCATTCCACCCAAGCAGGTAACTTGAAGCCGTATTGAAATCCGGATGACTTGTACTACTCTCTACGGTATAATTAATGGCGGGCATTGCATTGAAAAAAGCATTATGCCCGTAAGATGTGACGGAACCAGAAGGAGCGGCAACTGCCGGTTTAGGGTCCACTTTATATCTGTTAAGAATGAAATTGTTGGCAATGTACAAGGATGCGCTGGCTCCTGTGTTGTATACAACACCGTTTGCCGAGTTAATCGGGCCCTGAAGGGAACTGTTCACAATCAGAGTATTTGCAGAGTTATAAACACTCGGGAATTGCATCGTTGCTGAATGGTAGAAACTACAGTTATTTACGGCAAGCAATCCTTTTGTTACAAGAATATCAGTACAAACAGAAGAAGAAGTATTGTCTATAAAGGCGCTGTTGTTAATGAACACTTTGCTTGAATTGGAAGCCAATCTGATAACTCCCCTGGATTTGGATTTATTACCGTTAAAATAACAGCCATCTATTTTAACCGTACCACCGGCCACGTAAATAGCACTGGCTACACCATTTTCCACATCATTCCCAGAGAATACGCATTTGTTAATTGCGATATTACCGTCTGCCAAGTATACAATACCACCATTATCCGTTCCACCACAAGTGTTCTTGTTGTTTTCAAAAACGCAGGAATTAATAGTTGCAGAGGCAATTTGTGTAAATATCAGGGCGCTGCCACCTGTACTATTTGTTGCATTTTGGAAAGACACACCATCAAATACCGCATTTATGGATGACGAATTGGTGCTGAAAATAGAATATGTGCCAGCGCCGTCAAAGATGGTCTTGTTAACGGAAATATCTCTGCCCGCGAGGGATGTTCCTGTTGCGGAGCTTGGATAACCGCCAAAGATTGAGAAGGATGTATTTGTTATGGTAAGGGATTCGGTAGAAGTGTAGGTACCGGCAGCCATATAGATATTCTTTCCATTAACGGTGTCCTGTTTAAGATGGGTTACCAGTGCGGCGTAATCAGCGGCATTATCCCAACTGGAGCCATCTTTTGTGCCATTTCCTGCAACGGTTACAAAGAACTTTTTTGTGATAGGAGTGACGGACAATGTGTTCAGGTTGCGGATCTGGCGGCGTGCAACCGCAAGAGTTTTCCCGGTCATTGTTTCTCCAATCACAGCGTCAGAGCTGTTCTGGAACTCAATGTAAATACCGGCTTTCTGCTGGCAGGGAAGAACGGCCACATAGTAGGTGCCGGCTCCAGATACGTTGACGGTTATTGTGGTTGAACCGTTCTCTACAGCGGCCACGGTGGGAATTCCGGCAGAGAAAGTGACTGTGGCGTTGCCGGCGAGAGGGGTGCCGTCATTGGATGAGAAGATAACCTTGCTCACAGCTGCGTCAGTAATTTCAAATTTCAGAAGGCCTCCAAGATTCTTGAAGGATAAGGAGGCTCCTGACACAGGTGCAACTTCAATTGCGGCATTTGCAAATGTTCCGTCCTGTGCCGATGGTACCGTCACTTTGAAATCTGTACCGTCATAGGTGCTGACAATAGATGAGGGATAGACTGCAAATGCGGCGTCTCCGCCCATGCCGTTCACAATGAACTGTTTGTTTCCGGCGCCACCTTCGGTCAAGGCTTCGGATGCTTTGCTGCCACCGTTCCATACGGCAAGAATCTTGTCTCCCACAGACCAGTTGACGGACTTGTCAGACTGAATTTCCGTCTTTGTTACATCATCGTCTTTTTCAAGTGTTGCGGTGAATACCTTTGAGATGCTCTTTCCGGTGTTGTCCTGATTTACATCCATTTCTTTTGCACACGACAAGGCCAGCACACCCAGTGCGGCAATTGTCAAAACAGAGATATACTTTTTCATGGTGCCGAAAGGATTATAATACAAAAGGTTCTTCATCCCAACCTTCGTTTTGGGCTTCAGCGTTAAATAAGCCAATGAGAATTGACTCCTCACTGCCAATGAGAATTGACTCCTCACTGCCAAGGGAAAGCACCTCTGCAAGTGGAGATGTATAAGCGGCCCTTGATTCCGCGTCAGTTAGTGGTTTCATATTGTTGCGTTATTGATTATTTCTTGAAAATGTATGTCTTGATGAACCTGACGGATTTTTTCCAGACTTCGGCATTCTTGTCGGAGAACCGGGCAAAGCCGTGGGTGTAATAAGGATAGTATTCCAACTGGACAGTTTGCCCCGCCTCTTCAAGTGCTGCAGCGAAAGTGCGCGGCTGGTCCTGAAGGACAACATTGTCTCCGCTTCCGAAGAACAGGATGCAGGGAATCTGCCTGTCCGTGGGGACAAGCTTTACCGGGAGGTAGGGGGCCAGCTTTTCCTGGTCTCCGTTGTAAAAGTACTCACGGAGGTTGTGTTTGTCTGCACCGGGCCAGTACTCCAGCATGCGGTCCGGCATGTATGCTCCAACCCATCCCACAAGGACTTTCGCTTCAGGCTCTGTCATGGCCAGGACAGCGGCAAGGTGCCCGCCGGCCGACGACCCTGAGAATCCCATCCTTCCGGGATCGATATTGTACTCGGCCGCATGGTCCCTGATAAACTGGACGGCGTCACGGCAGTCCTGCACGGCCGCCGCAATGTCTATCCCCTTCTGGCCGCACAGTGAGTACTGGATGCTCACGCCTGCCATTCCGGAATTCTGCGCAACATACTTTGCCTGCGGCAACATGGATTCAGGTCTTCCGCCATACCATCCTCCGCCGTGAATGAAAAACATTACCGGCGTGGGTTTCTTGGTAATGGCCGACTTGTGAATGAAGAGTTTAAGGTCATGGTCCGGATATGACTTATAGACCACCTCTATGGTTTCTGCTTCCGTGGTGAACTTTGCCGGAATGGCCGGGCCTATCTTGCACGGGACCAGCAGGTCGTCCGGGATATCATCACCAAGGATTTCCATCATGGGCTTGCTTACCTTGTAAGAGCCATCCTTTTTCTCGTAAAGAGGCATACCGTAGCGGTTCCTGGTTTTCTGCTCCTGAGCATAGCCGGAGAAGGAGAGAAAAAGGGCAATAGTTGAAATGATTATTAGTGTGTTTTTCATAGCTACAAATTTATTCCCCTCCGATTTCACTTTTGAGAATAAAAATCCCAAAACATGCAACAAAAATCTCTTCACACACAATTTTTCCCCATTTTACCTACAAAAGCGTGGAACCGCAGGAAAGCCCCGGGGTTCAGGAAAGGGATGGACAGATAGAAAAGTTTTGCCCTGATCTATAGCATAAAGTGTTATATTTGTGTGTTATCCAGTGGAATAGTTCTTTGTCATTCTGGTGGCACTAATGCCAAATTGAAAAGTAGTTATTCTCCCCGCAAGGGGAACAATATAGAAGCCGGAGTCTCCTCACGTGGGAGGCTCGAACCGAGTGTTTAACTGATTTTATTAAACATTATGATTATTAACAATACTTCGGTGAATTTTAATGTTTAGGAGCCGCATCTAAACCAAAACAAGAAGTAAACAACCCAAAATAACCGGGACAAGGAGGAACCTCCCGGGAACGCTGAAGCGCATACCGCGGGCCATCAAAAATGCGAGGGCAGCCCCTATCTTGGAGCCGCCCTCTCTTTCATATCCGGAGATTTTTTGCGATATTTGCGATGCGGAAAGTAACGGTAAAGTTAGTCCGTTTTAGTGACAAGTGTTACCTGTTTTTTCTGAACCATATTTGAACCACACTGCCACTAACTCACTGATTATCAATATTTATCACTTTCTGCATCGGGAAGTAATTAGCAGAACAACACATGTTTGACGCTCACCGGTTCATAATGGCATCTAATTCCTGCAGCCACACATCAGTTGTGCACCAGCTGGTGCAGAAGCGGGTGACGTATCGGCCATCCGGGAGTTTGGCCCAGATTTCAAAAAGGGCCTTCCCTTCCAGGGCATCCATCTGCTCCTTGGTAAGGATTGGGAACTGCTGGTTGGTGGGAGAATCGATATAGAAAGGGATACCTCTGGAAGCAAAGATGTCTTTCAGCCGACGGGCCATTTCAATGGCGTGGCGGCTGATTTGCATATAAAGACCGTCAGTGAAGAGAGTCTGGAACTGGATACCCAGGAGCCTTCCCTTGGCAAGAAGGGCGCCGTGCTGCTTGACTATGGTGGAAAAGTGCTCCGGGGCATCACCGCCGGGGAAAACCACGGCTTCTCCGCAGAGGGCACCAACCTTGGTTCCGCCGATATAGAAGACGTCGCAGAGGCCGGCAAGTTCCTTAAGGGTTACATCGGCCTGAGGACTGGCAAGGCCATATCCAAGGCGGGCACCATCTATGAAGAACTTCATCTGATAATCACGGCAAACCGCCTGCAGTTCAGACAGTTCCGCCTTGGAATAGATGGTACCGTACTCAGTAGGGAAAGAGATATACACCATATCCGGATGGGCCATATGAGGCCAGGCGGCATCCTCATAAAAAGACTCAAGATAGGAGCGGAGCTCCCCGGCCTTCATCTTTCCGTTATGGGACGGAAGGGTTATTACTTTGTGACCGCTCAGTTCCACAGCCCCGGACTCGTGCACGGCAATATGGCCGGTATCGGCCGCAATGACAGCACCGTAATGAGGGATCACGGCATCAATTACCGTGGAATTGGTCTGCGTGCCTCCTACAAGGAAGAAAACAGACGCTTCTTCATGGCCGATTGCCTCACGGATGAGCCTTTTGGCTTCTTCAGAGAAAGAATCCTCCCCGTAGCCTGGTTCCTGGATAAAATTTGTCTTTGAGAGGCGCTCCAGAATAGCTGGATGCGCGCCTTCATTATAGTCACAAGTAAACGAAATCATACCACAAATATACTTGAATTTCATTATATTTGCCATATGAAAACAAAACTTGCAATAGTATTTGCCCTGTGTATCGGCCTCATTGGCTGCAACTCTGCCTGGACCTCCAGGGAACGGGAGATCATCCGCACATCAGACTCCCTCATGTACGTTACAACAATTCCGGCCGATACAGCCATCCTCCGTGCGCAGTCAGTGGACCTTGGGCCCAGGGAGCTTGAATCCCCGGAACTTCAGACACTCCTTACCAAGATGCTCCGTACGGTCACCGACCCTTCCCAGGACGGCGTTGGCATTGCCGCACCGCAGGTTGGCATTAACCGCCGCATTATCCTTGTACAGCGCTTCGATAAGCCCGGAGAGCCCTTTGAGGCCTATGTCAACGTAAAGGTGGACTCCCTTGCCGGAGAGATTGTATCGGGCCCGGAAGGATGCCTTTCCGTTCCAGGCCTTCGCGGCATTGTGAAGCGCCACAGCAAAATCGGCATAAGTTACACGGACATTTCCACCCTTGAGCGTGTGGATGAGGAAGTTGAGGGCTTCACCGCCGTCATCTTCCAGCACGAATGCGACCACCTTGACGGCATACTGTACATAGACAGGGCCGATTCCGTTTTCGTTTCTGACTAATCATCAAATGAAACCAAACGAAATGTTTTTAATGCCAAAATGTGAAACACATCCGTAACAACGAAACGTTTTTTTTCTATTTTTGCAAAAAGTAAAACACCACATATCTGACTTATGAATATTCGTCATTTTTTTATTTCGCTCCTGTTCCCTGTGATGGTTATGTGCACACCCGTGCAGCCGCAGGACCAGAACAATGAAAACAATCAGGGTAATAATAATCCTGAGATCATCGATGCCGATGCCGCTGTTGCTCCTGAAGTAAAAGACGGAGACAGAATCCTTGTCACAAACGAGATAGTTCAGAAGTTCTTGTCGGAGATAACCTATCCTGAGAGGGACTATACTTATTCGGCCATGAAAAAAGGAGAAGAAGTGGATTTCCTGAAGTACCAGTATGTAGATGAAGATGACGGTGAGACCAAGACCAGGCTCTATATCTCTCCCGGCCAATGCGACATCCCTCCTAAATATACCGTAAGGTGGCCCAAAGACACCAAGAGCGACAAATACACTGGAAAGCTCTGGGAAGGAGACTGGAGTGCAGAATATGATCTTACCCCAGACCCCGATAGTGAAGTATCTTTCGGATACTGGGAAATTCGCAATCTCCGCCCCAACGCCCACTATAATTTCGAGGTAAAAAACGGCAGTGAAACTGTCACAAGCGGACAATTCGATACTTACGGACTCCTTCACCAGCTCATCTTCAAACCCGGATCAGGCTCAGGTGTCAGAAACGTCCGAGACCTTGGCGGCTGGAAGACCAAAGATGGCAGCAAAACTGTGAAGTATCGTAAGATCTACCGTGGCGGAAGGCCTGAAGCCATCAATAAAGCCGGTGTTCAGGAAGCAAAGGCAGAGGGGATCAAGGCAGAACTTGACCTCCGTGGCTGGAGCTATGAGAAGAATTCCGATGGATCATATAAAAAGGATGATAATGGCAACAAAATCAAAAAGGGCCACGACTTCCTTTCTGAGAGTCCTTTTGAAGGCGCCATATTCCTTGCTCCTGAAATTGACGAAGGATATGCCCAGATGCTCCGCGACGACAAAGAGAAGACCAGGATGGTCATGCAGTTCATCATGGATTGTGTAAAGCAGGACAAACCCGTATACTTCCACTGCTCACTTGGCCGTGACCGTACCGGCACCACCGCCATGCTTGTTCTGGGTATCCTTGGCGTGAATGAAGGAGATATCTCCAAGGAGTATGAACTCACCCAGTTCGCTCCTTCCGGATACAGCATCTCCACCGGAGAAAAGACCAGGATGACACGTCTCAATGGTGTAGACTACGACGGCGCTGCAAAGTTCATCTGGAACTATGCAAAGAAGGATGACGGCAGCTACGGAGAATTCAAGGAAGGCGTTGAAAAATACCTGCTTGAGATTGGCATCAGCCAGCAGGATATCAATGATTTCCGCAGCAACATGCTTCAGTAGATACTCTCAACCTTATTTAATATACCGGAACTGCCGCGAGCTTTTGCTCCGGCAGTTTTTTTGTTTTTTCACCTCTGTTTTTTTTGCGTATTTGAGGTGAAAGGATTAATTTTGTATCCCGTATTGAAAAAAGCAATCGGCATTATGAAATACGGGTTCGACAACAACAAATACCTTAAAATCCAGTCAGAGCACATCAAGGAGCGCATCCAGCACTTCGGGGACAAACTGTATATGGAGTTTGGCGGCAAACTCTTTGACGACTACCATGCAAGCCGCGTCCTCCCTGGCTTTGAGCCCGATTCCAAGCTTCAGATGCTCATGCAGCTGAAGGACGACCTAGAGATCATCATCGTAATATCGGCCGTAGACATAGAGAAAAACAAGATCCGCACGGACCTTGGCATCACCTATGATATGGATGTGCTGCGCCTGAGGGACGAATTCCTGGCCCGTGACCTCAGCGTAAACAGCGTTGTCATCACCCACTTTAACGGCCAGGCCAGCGCCGAAGCCTACCGCAAGCGCCTGGAGAACATGGACATCCGCGTGTATTACCACCACACCATTGAAGGATATCCCAACAACGTCGCCCTCATAGACTCAGATGAAGGCTTTGGCAAGAACGATTACGTTGAAACCTCCAAGCCCCTTGTGGTTGTGACGGCCCCCGGCCCCGGCAGCGGCAAGATGGCCGTATGCCTGAGCCAGCTCTACCAGGAGAACAAGCGCGGCATCAAGGCAGGATACGCAAAGTTTGAGACCTTCCCGGTCTGGAATCTTCCCCTGAGCCACCCCGTAAACATGGCCTACGAAAGCGCCACCGCAGATCTGGACGATGTAAATATGATTGACCCCTATCACCTGGAAGCCTACGGTGAAACAGCCGTAAACTACAACAGGGATATAGAGATCTTCCCCGTCATGAACACCCTCTTCGAGGACATCTACGGAGAATCCCCCTACAAGTCTCCCACGGACATGGGTGTGAACATGATAGGCTACTGTATCAGTGACGACGAAGTGTGCCAGGAGGCCTCCAAACAGGAGATCATCCGGCGCTACTACACCGCCCTATGTAATTTTGCCGATGGCAAGGCCACGGAAGCGGAGGTGAACAAGAACAGCCTTGTAATGAAGAAGGCAAAGCTCACCACGGCCGATAGAAAAACAACCGTGGCGGCCCACGAGCGCCTTGAAAAGGCCGGAGTTGCCACAGCAGCCATAGAGCTTGAAGACGGCACCATCCTCACCGGTGAGACCTCTCCCCTGCTGGGTCCCTGCAGCGCACTCCTTCTTAACGCCATCAAGCATCTGGCAGGGATAGCCCACAACGTGAAGCTCATCCCCCAGCAGATGATTGCACCTATCCAGAAAACAAAGGTAACTTACCTCCACGGCCATAATCCCCGTCTCCACACGGACGAAGTCCTTGTAGCCATCTCCATGATGAGCCTCATCGATGAGAACTGCAAACTGGCCCTGGACCAGCTTCCGGGCCTCAAGGGTGCCCAGGTCCACTCCACGGTAATGCTCTCTGAGGTAGACCGTAAAACCTTCAACAAACTCGGTATCGGCCTTACATGCGACCCTATCCGCAAAATCAAAAAACGCTAGCCGCTGGCCAGGAACGCCCTGACCCTCAGCCACTTACAAGAAGTCGGGTGCACCTCACGGTGCACCCGACTTTTCATAAGTGACTAACTATCAGACAATTAGTCCACAACGGCACGGGCCATTGCATCCTTGTAGTACTTCTGATCCACGAAGACATCTTCCTTGTAAGGATTGATGTGACGCTTCTTGGACTGTACAAAGATGTAACCAAGAGCAACTGCGTTGGTAAGGAGAGCAAGGGCGCTGATCACAATCATCATTGTGGGATTTGCAGCCACAACTGAAGGATCTACGGTTGTGCCAACCACTGCGGCCTCACCGCCGGCTGCTGCATAGAGCTGCTCGATGGTAGCGGTGCCCTGAGGATAAAGCACGGGAAGGGTTGCCCAGCTGAACCACTGCTGACCATTCTTGAAGGTCTCCTGGAACAGAGGGAATACCTGTGCGAACATGCACCAGATTGCAAGGGTGTTTGCACGGTTCTGGATCCAGCCGCCACGGTTCCACAGCAGAGCTGCGATGGTGGGAGCAAGAAGCAGTGCGATACCGCAGTACCAGCTGTGAGTAGGCAGGCAGTTGTAGGTGTATGCAAAGTTCCAGATGTCATATACAAGGATGTAAACCCAGGTCATATCGGCCCAGATCATGTCCTTCTTGTCCTTGGAAGGATAAACATTCCACCATGCGGTCATACAGAAGATGTTCAGAAGACCGGCAACGCCGTTCATGACATTGTGCCAGCCGCCATACTGCCATACGCCCTCGGAGGTGAGCCACCACTTGTTCCAGCCCATCACTGCGCTCTCGAAGTCGGAGACACAGGCAATGAGGATATTGATGGCAACGATGATGAACGGGAAGGGCTTGAACCAGTGCTTTGCACCGATACCCCATTTGTACTTGATCATCATGAAGCCGATACACCCGGCCGTTGCAGCATACAGTTTGGCATAGTGGAACCAGCCCTGCATGTAGACGTGGGTCTGGTTTTCAAGGGCCCACTGTGCGCCGGTCTTTACACCAACCCAGATAGCCAGGAAATAGGCTGTGAGGGCCAGAGGAATGGCCAGGAAGGTGATGATGCCACCAAGTTTTGTCCTGCGGGCAAACTCATTGAAGAGGATAAGGCCCAGAAGGACCACGATCAGCATTCCCCACTGTGAAAGGGCATGCTCTCCATAAACTTGAAAAAACATAATTAAAGGTTTAAGTTAAAAATAAATAAAGGTTTTTAGTTTGGAACTTCAATTTCTTTGATCTCAACTTCATTTCCACGCAGAAGATATGTCTTCTCACTCCCGCAGTGCGGACAGGTTTTACCAAACCGCACCGTCTCATACTCCATCCCGCAATCCTCGCAGTAGGACACCGCCGGAAGCGTATTGATCTTCAGTTCAGCGCCCCTCAGAAGGTCCTCTTTATCGGCCGCCCATCTCCAGCAGTCCATGATGTACTCCGGAACGATGGTACTCACCTCCCCTATGTTCATCACCACGGCCGATACCTTCTGAACGCCATTCTCCTGAGCCGCCTTCTTGACGTCCCTGATAATGTAGAAGACTATACCTAATTCGTGCATAACTATCACAAATGAGATTGCTGCATTCCCAAAACTACGGACCTTCGGTCCTATCCCTCCCACGGCCTACGGCCGCGGGCCCCTCCCGCTCACGAAGCCGCGGGCGGCTACGGTTTTGGGAATGCACAATCTCATTTGTTTATTTTTGCTTCTTACTGAAAAGTATTCTACCGGTTCGTTTGATCATGTAAGGAAGGATGCCGCCGAATTTGTCCTCTGAAGTACGCATGCGGGATGCCTCGGGATGGACACGGTGCAGGTGGATGGCATCAAAGCCGCACTTTGTGGTGCAGATGCCGCATCCGATGCACTTGTTCTCATCCACGACGGAAGCGCCGCACTTCAGGCAGCGGGCGGTTTCCTTGCGGACCTGCTCCTCAGTGAGAGTGCCGTGATATTCTGCAAACTTGGACTTCACGGGCACAACGCCGGGATCCTGACGGGAAGAATTGTCGTAGGACTCTACTACAATATTATCCTTGTCAAGCTCTATGAAATCCCTGCGGTTACGGCCGATAGTCATATGGCCGTGCTGCACAAAGCGGTGCAGGGACTCTGCAGCCTCCTTGCCGGCAGCGATGGCGTCAATGGCGAACTTGGGACCGGTGAAGCAGTCACCGCCAACAAAGATGTCGGGCTCTGCGGTCTGATACGTGAGTTTATCGGCAATGGGATAGACGCCACGGAAGAATTCCACCTTGGTGTCCTTCAGGAGGTCCTTCAGGATAACGGTCTGGCCGATAGCGAAGATGACCATATCTGCATCAAGAGTAATGAGCTCAGACTCATCGTAGGTGGGATTGAAGCGGTGATCCTTGTCAAATACGGAGGTGCACTTCTTGAAAACGATGCCCGTGACCTTGCCGTCTCCAAGGACTTCCTTGGGGCCCCAGCCGGGATTGAGCACAACGCCGTCCTCGCGGGCCTCTGTGCGTTCCTCAAGGGATGCGGGCATTATATCCTCAGTCTCAAGGGAGAGCATGGTAACCTCCGATGCGCCGCTACGCATTGCTACGCGGGCTGCGTCAATGGCAACGTTTCCGCCGCCAACCACGACCACCTTGCCGGAGACCTTCTTCTTGCCGCAATTTGCGTCATGGAGGAATTCAATGGCAGTAGTGGTGCCGGGAAGGGTTTCTCCGGGGATGCCGGGAAGACGGCCGCCCTGGCAGCCAATTGCTACGTAGAAGCCCTTGTAGCCCTGATCGCGGAGCTGCTGGATGTTAACGTCCTTACCAACCTCTACGCCGGTGCGCACTTCCACGCCGATCTCCTTCATGATGTCAATTTCGGCCTTTATGACGTCCTTGTCCAACTTGTATGAAGGAATGCCGTAGCGGAGCATACCGCCGGGTTCCTCATTCTTTTCAAATACTGTGGGCCTGTAGCCCATTGTGGCAAGGTAGTTGGCGCAGGACATACCTGCAGGGCCGCCGCCGATGATTGCTATCTTCTCCTCCCAGTGGTCCTGGACATTGGAGCAGCAGTTCACCTCAGGAACAAAACGGGTATCGGCCTTGAGGTCTAGTTCTGCAAGGAACTTCTTGACGGCGTCAATTGCAACGGGCTGGTCTATGGTACCGCGGGTGCAGGCGTCCTCGCAGCGGCGGTTACATACACGGCCGCAGACTGCCGGGAACGGATTCTCCCTCTTGATAAGCTCCAGTGCCTCCTTGTACTCTCCAAGGGCTGCCTTGCGGAGATATCCCTGAACGGCAATGTGTGCAGGGCAGGCAGTCTTACAGGGAGAAGTACCTGTATCGTAGCAGTTGATGCGGTTTTTGTCACGGTAATCCTCCGTCCAGTCCTTGGGACCCCAAGGCAGGGCATCCGGAAGCGGGTGCTTGGGATATTTCACGGGGCCGTCCTTGGTGCAGAGTTTCTGGCCAAGTTTCACGGCGCCTGCGGGGCAGTATTCAACGCAGCGGCCGCAGGCGACACACTTTTCAGGCTCTACCTCCGCCACATAGGCGCTACGGCTCATGTTGGGCGTATTGAAGAGCTGTGATGTACGCAGGGCGTTGCAGATCTTGACGTTACAGTTACAGATAGCGAAGATCTTTCCCTCACCGTCAATGTTTGTCACCTGGTGCACGAAGCCGTGGTCCTCGGCTTTCTTGAGGATAGCCATGGCTTCATCGTAGGTAATGTCATGGCCGCGGCCTGTTTCACGGAGGTAATCGGCCATATCTCCTACGCCGATACACCAGTCACGGTAGTCATCCGCGCAGCCTTCGTCCAGTTTCTTACGGCCGTAACGGCAGGAGCATATGCCCACGCCAAGGTGACCTTCATATTTCTTGAGCCAGTATGAGATGTGCTCTATGTCTATGGACTGGTTCTCCATGGAGATAGCCTTCTCCACGGGTATTACATGCATGCCGATACCGCTGCCGCCCATGGGAACGAACGGAGTCACTTTCTCCAGCGGGAGGAAGGTCATACGCTCGAAGAACATGGCGAGTTCAGGGTGCTTGTCCATAAGCGTTACGCTCATGTTGGTGTACTCTGCGCTGCCGGGAACAAACATGGGAACCCAGTAAACGCGGTCTTCACGGTTGAACGTGGTGCCTGGATCCGGGCCCTGGCCGTTTGTGTAATGGTCTCCGTAGTCGTACTCCAGCATACCGAAGACGGCAAGTTTATCCAGGAGCTCATCCAGGGATTTGTCGTCAGGGGTGAAGTGCTTTTTGGCGTTAAGCTCATGAAGCTGGGCATAGCTCCAGTGCTTCCTTACCTTGAAGGTGCTGCCGGGAAGCATTGCAAGGAGAAGGTCCAGCGAGGCTTCACGGGTTACGGCATCCATCTCATCCTCGAAGATGCAGGCAAGGCCCCAGTATTCCGGGGCTTCCGTAGTCATCTTGATCTTTCCGGGAATCCTGTCCGTGACGTGACGGACGAATTTAATGAGCTTGGGATTGGGGTTTTTGTCGCCAAAGTGCTTGGGGACAAACTTTTTTGACATCTCAGGCATATAGTAGTGTAAGTTTTAGTGTTTTTTCCAGTTTATTACGGCATCCAGAAGCCAGGAGGCGAATTCATCCACGCCCTCTCCGGTTTTGGCCGATATGGGAATGACGCGCGCCTTGGGATTACGCATATGGACGTATTCACGGCACTTTTCCATATCAAAGTCAAAGTAAGGAAGGACATCAACCTTATTGACCACAACTACGTCGCAGATGGAGAACATCAGGGGGTATTTGAGGGGTTTGTCATGGCCTTCCGGGACAGAGAGGATCATGGCGTTGCAGGAACTGCCGGTGTCAAACTCTGCGGGACACACAAGGTTTCCAACGTTCTCAAGGATAACCAGGTCCACATCCTCCATGGGCATATTGTCAAGGCCCTGGCGCGTCATTTCAGCGTCCAGGTGGCACATGCCTCCAGTGTGTAGCTGGATGGAAGGGATTCCGGTGGCTTCCTTGATCTTGACGGCATCTACATCAGAGTCTATATCGGCCTCCATCACCGCAACACGGATTTTGTCCTTGATGCGGTTTATGGTCTGGATAAGGGTGGTGGTTTTGCCGCTGCCGGGCGAAGACATCAGATTGAGGAGGAAAACGCCTTTGGCTTTCAACTCTTTACGCAGGGCATCTGCGTCCAGGTTGTTATCCTCAAAGACACTCTTTTTAATTTCGATAATCTTTACCGAATCCATTATTATGCGGTTAGCTTCAAAATAATGTGTAAATATACGCAAAACTGCGTGATTTGCCAAATTTCATTATAATTTCCTTTTCCGGCATTTTTTGATTAAATTTGTTTCCCAGTAACACTGAGACTATGAATCCAAACGAATTTGACGTAATTATCATAGGCGGTGGTATCACCGGGGCCGGAACGCAGAGAGACTGCGCCATGAGAGGCCTCAGGACCCTGCTTATTGAGCGTTCAGACATTGCAACAGGCGCTACGGGCCGTAATCACGGCCTCCTTCACAGCGGCGCGCGGTATGCAGTCAACGATTCAGAATCGGCCCGGGAATGTATTGAGGAGAATATGATCCTGAGGCGCATCGCATCCCACTGCATAGATGAGACCGACGGCCTTTTCATCACCCTCCCGGAAGATGACCTTGCATACCAGCAAACCTTTGTCCAGGCATGCCAGAACGCGGGTATCAACGCAGAAATAATTGACCCTGACCTTGCCAGAAGGCTTGAGCCTTCCGTGAATCCTGCCCTCATAGGCGCAGTTCGCGTCCCTGACGGCAGCGTGGATCCCTTCCGCCTCTGCGCCGCCAACATGCTGGATGCAAAGCTCCACGGCGGCCAGGTGCGCCTCCAGACAGAGGTCACGGGCTTTATCCGTGAGGGAGACGCCATCATCGGCGTCCATACCCGTAACATTGCCGGTGAGGAGGCCGATTATTACGCCCCCGTCACCGTGAACGCCTGCGGAATCTGGGGCCACGGCATTGCATCCCTTGCGGGCGTGAACGTTGGGATGTACCCCGCAAAGGGCGCGCTCCTCATCTTTGCCCACAGGGTGAACAACATGGTGATAAACCGCTGCAGAAAGCCTTCAAATGCCGATATCCTGGTGCCCGGAGACACCGTCTGCGTCATAGGAACAACCTCTACCCGCATCCCGTTCGAGGAATGCGACCACGTTGCAGTAACGCCGGATGAAGTAACCCTCCTCATCACGGAAGGCGCAAAGCTTGCCCCTTCACTATCATCCACCAGGATCCTTCGCGCATATGCCGGTGTCCGTCCGCTTGTATCGGCCGATGACGACCCTACCGGCCGAAACATCTCCCGCGGCATTGTATGCCTTGACCATGAGGTGCGCGACGGCCTTAAGGGATTCATCACAATCACTGGCGGTAAGCTCATGACTTACAGGCTTATGGCAGAGATTGCAACCAATGCCGTCTGCCAGAAGCTGGGCATTGACAAGCCCTGCGAAACCGCTACCACTCCCCTTCCCGGAAGTGAGGAGAAATCCTATGAGGCGGTGGCCCAGAAAATATGGGAAGCCCCTTCATCGGCCCAGAAGGCTGCTGCATCCAGGATGGGCACAAGGGCGTCACGCCTCCGCACCGGAGACCGCCGCGACGACGCCCTCATCTGCGAATGCGAGGAAGTGTCCGTGGGTGAGATCAACGCCGCAATAGACCGCCTTGAGGTAAGCACCCTTACCGATCTTCGCCGGCGCACGCGCGTTGGCATGGGCACCTGCCAGGGAGAGTTCTGCGCCTGCCGCGCAGCCGGTCTCCTGGCCAAGGCCCACGGCTGCATAGAGCGGGAAAGGAAAGATCTGGCCAATTTCCTCCAGGAGCGCTGGAAGGGCAACTTCCCCATCGGCTGGGGAGACACTCTCCGTGAAGCGGAATACACTCAGTGGGTTTATAAACACGTGTTAGGCCTATGAAGTTCGATGTTGTTATAGTAGGTGGCGGCCTTGCCGGAATGGTGGCGGGCATAAGCCTCCAGAAAGCCGGTCTTTCAACGGCCATAATATCGGGCGGCCAGAACGCCCTGCACTTCTTCTCCGGAACGTTTGAATCCCTTACGGTCCCGGAGCCCCGCCTCTCCACCCTTTTCCAGGAAGCGGGGATTCATGTCCACTATAAGGAAGGCGTACGCCTCATGCCTCTTGGCACCTTCCGTCCCAGTGCACTTTCACTTGAAGACATAAGCATTTTCGACTCTCCAAAAATCGGCCGTAAAGCCCTTGTGGTCAATTTCCTTGGCTATCACGACTTCTTCTCCTCCTTCCTTGCCGACGGCCTTGAAAAAGAGGGTATGGAGTGCCGCATACGCTTTATCTCGCTGCCGGAACTGGAACAGCTCCAGCTCTCGCCCTCGGAGATGCGCTCAGTCCAGATTGCCCGCAAGATGGACCGCGTGTGGGAGAAGGTTGTGCAGGAGGTACGCGTGCTCCTGAAGGATGAGGACACAGTGGTCCTCCCCCAGGTTTTCGGCCTTCTGGACCCTTCCGTTCCCAGCCGTATCCGCCAGGGCATCCCCGCCCAGGTGGTGTTTGCCGGAACCATGCCCCCGTCCGTCCCGGGAATCCGCACACAGATGCTCCTAAAACGCCGTTTTGAGGTGCTGGGAGGCACTTTCCTGGCCGGCGACGAAGCCATTGAGGCTCACATCCATGAGGGTGTGGTGCATAGCGTCGTGACGCGTAACCTTGACTCCCATTACATAGAGGGTAAATGGTTTATCCTTGCAACCGGCGGATATTTCTCAAAGGGCCTGAGGAGTAATCCCTTTGAGGTGTCGGAGCCCGTATTCGGCCTTGACGTAGAAAGCGCCCCAGACCGCAATGAGTGGTACAATCCTTCCTTTGCGGGAGACCAGCCTTATATGGGATACGGCGTGAAGACGGATCCTTCCCTCCACGGCTACCGTGAGGGCTCTCCCCTTCAGAACCTCTTTGCCATAGGCTCCGTCCTTGGCACCACACGTCCGGAATTCGGTTCAGCAGCCGGAATGGCAATCAATTCCGCCTTTGCGGCCGTAGATCAAATCTTGAAATAGACATGGCAAAGCTTCAGGAATATACTTCCAGTTCCCACAACTTTGAGGAATGCATGAAGTGCACGGTGTGCACCGCATACTGTCCAGTACTGCAGGTGAATCCCCTCTACCCCGGTCCCAAGCAGGCCGGCCCTGACGGAGAGCGCCTGCGCCTCAAGGACCCTTACTTTTTCAACTATGCGCTCAAGTACTGCCTCAATTGCAAGCGCTGCGAGGTAGCCTGCCCGTCCGGGGTGGATGTGGCCGATCTAATCCAGAGCGCCCGCATAAAGTACGAGAAACAACCCCCCAAGCTCCGTGACGTGATGCTGGCCAATACCGATTTCATGGGCACAATGGCGCGTCCGTTTGCCCCTATCGTTAACGGCGTCACGGGACTTGGAGTCACCAAGCAGGCCCTTGACTGGACGCTTGCAATTGACCGTCACCGTACCTTCCCCAAATACAGCGCCCGCAGCTTCGAGGGCTGGCTCAAGCGCCGCCGCAAGGAGCAGGCCGCTTTTCCTGAGCAGGTGGCATATTTCCACGGCTGCTACGTGAACTACAACTATCCCCAGCTTGGCAAGGACCTTGTGAAGGTTCTCAATGCCCTTGGCGTTGGCGTTCAGCTCCTTGAAAAGGAAAAGTGCTGCGGAATTGCCCTCATCACAAACGGGCTTTCAAAGCAGGCAACAAAGCAGGCAACCCATAATGTCGAGGTACTCAAAAAGGCAGTTGTTGATGCCGGGCTAAAGGTGATAACCACATCTTCAACCTGCACGCTCACCCTCCGTGATGAATACCCCAACCTCCTTGGAGTGGACAATTCCGAGGTAAGGGATGCCATCCAGATGGCCGTGCGCTTCATCTTTGAGAAGCTTGAAAAAGGCGCCACGCTTAAGTTTAAGGCCGATTACCACAAGAAGGTAGCCTACCACGTCCCCTGCCATATGGAAAAGCTTGGATGGGGCGTTTTCACGGAGAAACTCCTGAGGATGATTCCGGGGGTGGAGTTCACGCTCCTTGAATCGGCCTGCTGCGGAATTGCCGGCACCTACGGCTTCAAGAAAGAGAACTATGAGTCCTCCCAGGCCATAGGCGCCGCCCTCTTTGAGCAGATAAAGAACGTCAATCCTGACGTTGTTGCCTGCGACTGCGAAACCTGCAAATGGCAGATAGAGATGAGCACAGGCTACACGGTTATGAATCCAATATCAATTTTAGCAGAAGCTATTGAGTAATATGAAAAAACTTCTTCTTCCCCTTGTTGTAATGGCTGCAGTATCATGCGGCACATCGGCCCCTCACGGTCCCATTGACGTACAGGCCCACCGCGGAGGCGCCGGACTGTATCCGGAGAACACCATCCCCGCAATGAAAAACGCCCTGGACATGGACGTGAATACCCTGGAGTTTGACCTCCATCTGTCATCAGACCTTCAGGTGGTGGTTTCCCATGACCCCTATTTCCATGAGCGCTATTCCACACGCCCGGACGGCTCACTTGTAAAGAAGGGAGATCCCAAGGAATACCTCTTCACAATGCCCTACGACAGCATAGCAAGGTATGATGTAGGCCTGAGGCACGTAGACCGCTGGCCTGACCAGGTGAAGGTTGCCGTGGCAAAGCCCCTGGCATCGGAGCTCATAGATTTCACGGAAAGCTACGCCAAGAGCCCCGTGAACTACAACATTGAGATAAAGTCCGTAGATGATGAAGGCGAAGGCACTCTGTGGCCGGATTACAAGACTTTCTGCGACGTCTGCATTCCCCTCCTCCTTTCAAAGAATCTTGGGGATAGACTCATTGTCCAGAGCTTTGACACCCGCGCACTCAATTACATCCATGAGAAATGGCCTGAGGTAACCCTTTCATATCTTACCGAACCCTTCGACGGCGGAAACATCGAAAAACTCCTTGGGAATCTTGACTTTGTCCCTCAGTGGTGGAGTCCGGAATCCCATGTAGTCACAAAGAAAAACGTGGCCTGGTGCCATGCTCACGGCATTGGAGTAGTGCCCTGGACCGTAGACAGCAAGGCCGAGATGCGCCGTATGGTAAAGTGCGGCGTGGAAGCCATCATCTCCAACTATCCTGACCGTCTGATTGAAGTAGTAAGATAATGCTCAGTTTCCTTCGTCAACCCGCTTACCTCCCCGCCCAGACCGGCCCGGAGGCCGATGCAAAATACAAACGCATGCGCCTGCAGGTATTCCTTGGCGCATTCATCGGCTATGCCGGCTTCTACCTTGTGCGTAAGAACCTCTCGCTGGCCATTCCCTTCATGGCACCCCTCGGGTTCCAGAAGGCGGAACTTGGCTTTGTGCTTGGTATCAACGCCGCCGCGTACGCCCTTTCAAAATTCCTGATGGGAAGCGTCTCCGACCGCTCAAACGCCCGTGTTTTCCTTCCCCTGGGGCTTATCCTCAGCGCCCTGTCAATGGCGTTTATGATAGTTCCCATCAAGTATTTAGGGGCCGATAACAAGGCCCTTGCAATAGTTGTGATGGGTATCCTGAATGCCTGCGTGGGCTGGTTCAACGGCATGGGCTGGCCTCCATGCGGCCGAGTCATGACGCACTGGTTCTCTCCCGGGGAACGCGGCACCATGATGAGCATCTGGAACTGCGCCCATAACGTGGGCGGTGGCCTTGTGGGCCTTATGGCCACATACGGAGCCATCTGGTTCGGAAGCTGGTTCTACGGTGCCCACACGGAACTTTACTTCCTAATCGGCACATTTGCTTTCCCCGCGGCGGTTGCGCTTATGGTGGCCGTGCTGGCTTTTGTGCTTCTGCGCGATACGCCCCAGTCCTGCGGCCTGCAGTCCGTGGAGGCATGGCGCAATGACTACCCCAAGAACTATTCAGAAAAGCATGAAGAGACGTTATCGGCCAAAGATATCTTCTTCAAGTACGTCCTTAACAACAAGTTCCTGTGGTTCATAGCCCTTGCCAACGCGTTTGTGTATATGGTGCGTTACGGCTGCCTTGACTGGGCCCCTACCCTCCTTACGGAAAAGGGCATAGACATCAAGTCAATGGGCTGGGCATATTCGGCCTATGAATTTGCCGCCATTCCCGGCACCATCATCTGCGGATGGCTTTCAGATAAGGTTTTCCACGGCCGCCGCGCCCTTCCCACCATCATCTTCATGGCCCTTGTGCTGGTGTTCGTGGTGCTCTACTGGCAGTTCATGGACAACATCACCGTGGTTATGATCTGCCTTATCGGCATTGGATTCTTCATCTACGGTCCTGTGATGCTCATCGGCGTACAGGCACTGGACTTGGCTCCAAAGAACGCCGCAGGCACCGCCGCCGGCCTTACGGGCTTCTTCGGCTACTTCTTCGGGACCTTCCTCCTTGCCAACTGGATCCTTGGCCTTGTGGCTCAGTCCATGGGCTGGAACTCCACGTTTGTGCTTCTCATCGCCGCCTGCATCCTCTCCATGCTCTTCATGGGCCTCACCCTAAAGGAGGAACGAAAAGGCTGAGTTGTACCGTAGAATACAACTGACTGGTTTATAGCCAGTTATACAAAAATCCCTATGTGAAAACACATAGGGATTTTTGTATAAACAACAGTGTATCAGTAACTTACATTCTACACTAGAAAACCAGCAGGAACAGGCCTGCAGCCAGGGCGGCGCCTGTCATAGGGCCGCAGACGGGAACCCAGCTGTACCACCAGCCGCTTTCGCCTTTACCCTCGATGGGAAGGATAGCGTGAGCGCAGCGGGGACTGAGGTCACGGGCGGGATTCAGGGCATAACCTGTTGTTGCGCCAAGGGACATACCCAGGGACATGATGAGGCAGGTTACGGGCCAAGAGCCGATAGCGCCAGTTGAAGCGCACACGGGACCAACCTGGAAGGCATTGCCCTGGGTGCCGATTGCAAGGATCACGAATACAAGCACGCAGGTTGCAATTACCTCAGAGAGGAAGTTCCTCCAGGGATTTGCAATGGCAGGCATGGTGCAGAATGTGCCAAGCATGGTGTCGGGTTCAGAAGCAGTTGCCTTGTAGTGGTCCTTGTAGAACAGCCACACAAGCACTGCACCCACAAAACCGCCCAGCATCTGGGCCACAATATAACCAAGCACAAGGTCCCAGCCAAACTTGCCGGCAATGGCAAGGCCAAGGGTTACGGCGGGGTTGAGGTGAGCGCCGGAAGAGGGACCTGCAATGAGGACACCCATCATGACGGCAAGGCCCCAGCCAAGTGTAATCACCACCCAGCCTGCACCTTTTGCCTTACTCTTATTGAGAGAACATGCCGCGCAGACACCGTCGCCCAGCAGCACCAGCACCAGAGTGCCGATAAATTCAAATATAAAAGCGGGATTCATAGTTATTTTTTAGTTATCGTTCTTGAAATTGCATCGGCCCAGCCTTCACGTGCGGCGGTCATGTCAGCGCCGGTGGGAGTGAATGTGCGGTCGGCCTGCCACTGCTGCTTGATCTCCTCCAGGGAGCCCCAGAAGCCCACTGCAAGGCCTGCAAGGTACGCTGCGCCCATGGCTGTGGTCTCAACTACACGGGGACGCACTACGGTGGTGTCAAGGACATCGGCCTGGAACTGCATCATGAGGTTATTGGCCGATGCTCCGCCGTCTACCTTCAGCTCTGCCAGCTTCACGCCTGCGTCACGCTCCATTGCACGGACGATGTCCATGGTCTGGAAGGCGATGCCTTCAAGGGCTGCACGGGCAATGTGAGCCGCAGTTGTGCCGCGGGTGATGCCGCAGATGACGCCGTGGGCGTACTGGTCCCAGTAAGGGGCCCCCATGCCGGTGAGGGCTGGCACAAAGTACACGCCGCCGTTGTCAGGGACAGATGCTGCAAGTGCCTCTACCTCAGAGGAGCTCTTGATTACGCCAAGGCCGTCACGGAGCCACTGCACTACGCTTCCGCCCACGAAGATGGAGCCTTCAAGCGCGTAATTCACGGTGTCCCCTATCTTCCAGGCAACCGTAGTGAGGAGGTTGTTCATGGAAAGGATGGGCTCCTTGCCGGTATTCATAAGGAGGAAGCAGCCGGTACCATAGGTGTTCTTTACAGAACCCGGAGCGGTGCACATCTGGCCGAAGAGAGCGGCCTGCTGGTCACCGGCAATACCGGAAATTGGGACCTCATGGGCAAAGATGGTGGTTTTGGTGTAACCGTAAACCTCTGACGACGAGCACACCCTGGGCATCATGGAAAGCGGAACGTCCAGAAGGTCAAGAAGCTCCGGATCCCACTCAAGGGTGTTGATGTTGAAGAGCATGGTACGGGAGGCATTGGACACATCAGTGATGTGCACCTCTCCCCTTGTGAGCTGCCATACAAGCCAGGAATCTACGGTACCGAAGCGAAGCTTGCCGGCACTTGCCTTCTCACGTGCACCTGGAACGTTGTCAAGAATCCATTTGATCTTGGTGCCGGAGAAATAGGCATCTATGATAAGGCCAGTCTTACGGCGGATCTTCTCCACAAGGCCCTGTGCCTTCAGGGTGTCGCAGAACTCAGATGTGCGGCGGTCCTGCCACACTATGGCGTTATAGACGGGAAGGCCGGTCTCTGCGTCCCACACAATTGTGGTTTCCCTCTGGTTTGTAATGCCGATACCTGCAATGTCAAGGCCGTTGATTCCTATCTTGGAGATGGCCTGGGCAATGACTGCGGCCTCTGACGACCATATTTCCATGGGGTCATGCTCCACCCAGCCGGGTTTGGGGAAATGCTGGGTGAACTCCTGCTGGGCGCTGGAGCAGATGTTGCCGTTGTGGTCAAAGACGATGGCCCTGGAGGAACTGGTTCCCTGGTCAAGGGCAAGGACGTATTTCTTACTCATAATGCAAAAAACAGAGACCCCTCTGGCAGAGGGGCCTCAGTAGAACTATTTGTTAACGATATAACCTCTGTTTGTGCCGTCCGGATAGATTCCAAGGGAAATCATGTTCCTGACGGTCTTGAGGAAGTTCAGTACCCTTGCCTTGTAAGCGGCAGGATCCTTCTGGAAGGAGTTAGCGTGAACTGCGCCGGGGCACACGTACATTTCCTTGTAACCGTGCTTCTTTGCGTCATAGTTCTTCTGGAGGTGGCTGAACGGGACAAAGTCGTCGGCGTCACCGTGGATGAAGAGCATGGGGACGGTGCTCTTTTTGAGCTGCTCAACTGAAGAAGCCTCCCAGAAGCCCCAGTTGTATTTCTTCTTGGCCACGAGGGATGCGCTCTGGAGTACATCCGGAGGGATGAAACCGAAGCTGTCCTTACGGTTCTTGTTGAACTGGGATACCACGGAAGTGTAGCCGCAGTCTTCAACAATTGCCTTCACATACTCAGGGAGCTCATCTCCGGAAGCCATCATGACGGTTGCACCGCCCATGGATACGCCGTGGAACACCATGAAGTCGTCGTTGAAGATCTTGTGGGCTTCCTTTGCCCAGATTTCAAGGTCAAGGCGGTCGAACCAGCCCATCTGGATTTCATCACCCTCTGAATAACCGTGATACTGAAGATCCGGGAACAGGACATTGTAGTTGAATTCATCCCTGTACATGCGTACAAGATAGAGGAACACGAAGTGGTTGTCTCCGTAGCCATGGACTACGATTGCGGTGCCCTGGGCGTTGTCCGGGTCCTTTGCAGGTACGTAGCAGGCGTGGATGTTCTTGTTGTCCCAGCTGGTAGTCCAAACGTCCTTAAGGATGCCCTGGGCCTTGAGGCCGTCGTACCAGGCCGTTGAGCCGGGAAGGAGGGAATCCGCCTTTTCGCGGGTGCGGTCTATATCGGCCACGCCGTGCACTGAAGGTGTAAGCGCATAGCTGGACATGAACTTACCGGCAAGGCAGCCGCTGAGGGAAAGGGCCATCAGGCCGATGGCCATCACATTGAAAATCCTTTTCATATGGCTTAGAACTGATAGTTAATGCCGATACCGATCCA